>CAVUID010000011.1:365000-453998 GCA_963741495.1 uncultured Gammaproteobacteria bacterium | reverse complement strand
ATTAATTACATTCATAGCGTTATGCACTCAATAAAGCGGCCAACTAAGGTTTCTAAAGGTTTAACCCAGCAATTCGCTAAAGGGTGTGAACTTCACCAGATCGCCGCGTACCACGGTCGTGCCCTCGCGGATTTCCGCCAGCCCCTCGCCCCATACCGCCGAAGTCAGCACGCCCGAGCCCTGGTTGGGATAAATGGCGACACCCGGCGCACCGTCCGCCTGCGGTTCCAAGGCGGGCACGGACGAATTCGCGCCGGCCGCCCGGCTTGCCCCAATTGAAGGTCGCGGGCAACTGGTAGCTCTGCGGCCTGATCTTTTCCACTCCCTGGCAACGCAGAATATAGGGACGCACAAACAGGCAGAAAGTCGCAAACGCCGAAACCGGATTACCCGGCAGGCCGATGAACGGCGTGCCGTGCACGGTGCCGAAAGCAATCGGTTTGCCCGGCTTCATTGCCACTTTCCACATATCGAGCTTGCCCAGGCTTTCCACTGCCGCCTTGACGTGATCCTCCTCGCCTACCGACACGCCGCCGCTGGTCACGATCAGGTCGGCCTCGTGCCAGGCCTGTTTCAGCACGTCCACCGTCGCCGCAAGATTGTCCGGCACGATGCCGTAATCCGCCACGCGGCAGCCCATGCCTTCGAGCAGGCCAAGCAGGGTGTAGCGGTTGGAGTTATAGATTTCGCCCTCTTCCAGCGGTTCGCCCGGCATGACGATCTCGTCGCCGGTAAAAAACAGCGCCACGCGCAGCTTGCGATAGACCGGCACATCGGCCAGCCCGATCGAAGCGATCAGCCCCATTTCCTGCGCGCGCATCCTCACGCCGGCAGACAACACCTCGCTGCCGGCAGCAATATCCTCGCCGGCACGACGGATATTCTCGCCCGGTCGGGGCGTTGCACATACACCACCGCATCCCCCTCCAGCGCTGCAATCCTTCCTGCATCACCACGGCATCCGCACCCGGCGGCACCGGCGCACCGGTAAAGATACGCGCTGCCGTACCATGATCCAGCGCATGGCCCACGCTGCCCGGCGGGAATGCGCTGGGCAACCCGCAGGCGCGTTTCGCCGACAGAGTTCAGGCTGGCACAGGCCATCGCATAGCCGTCCATGGCGCTGTTGTCGAGCGGCGGCACGGTCACGCTGGAAACCAGCGGCTCGGCCAGCACCCGGCCCAGCGCATGGGTGGTGTGAATACTCTCCACTTCGGCGATGGGGCGGGCATGACTCAACAGCAATTCGAGCGCCTCGTCGGCACTCAGCATTTTCTTGGTTTCACTCATGGTTCAGTTCCAGATGGCGCAAAATAAAACCGGCTATCGCAGCCGGGTCGTTGAGATCAAGCAAGGGCAAGGAAGCCTCGATCACCTCGTCGCTGGCTATCGCGATGATATGAGGGTCTTGCGGATACAGCAATGGCTTGGCATTGGCCGGACGGTAAATTTCCAGCTTGGGAATGGCTTCCTGCTGAAACCCTCGACCAGCGCCAGGTTGCAGGAGAGAAAGCCGCGCCAGATGCTGCGCCAGCGTGGGTTCTGCCTCATCGCGCAGCTCATGCAGCAGTGCCCAGCGGGCAGATGAAGTCAGCAATACCTCGCTGGCACCCGCAGCGCGATGGCGATGCGAATCCTTGCCGGGCTGGTCGAGATCGACGTCGTGATGGGTCTTGCTTGATGGTGGATACCCGGATGCCACGCATAACCAGAAGCGGAATCAATTTTTCCAGCAGGGGTGGTTTTCCGCTGCCCGACCAGCCGGCGAGACCGAAGACCTTCAAAACGCCTCCCCCTCCTGCAGATAGCGCCACTGCCCCGGCGGCAAGTCGCCCAGCTTGACCTTGCCGATGCGCACGCGCTTCAGGCCCACCACTTTCAGGCCCACCAGATCGCACATGCGGCGGATCTGGCGCTTTTTTCCTTCCTTGAGGATGAAGCGCAGCTGGTCGGCGTTCTGCCAGCTCACCCGTGCCAGCTTGAGCGGCTTGCCATCCAGACTGAGTCCGTAATTCAGCATTTTCAGACCGTTTCTATCGAGCTTGCCCTGCACCCGCACCAGATATTCCTTCTCGATGCCGGAATCTTCCCCGATCAGCTGCTTGGCGATACGGCCATCCTGGGTCAGCACCAGCAAGCCCTGGGAGTCAATATCCAGCCGCCCTGCAGGAGCCAGGCCGAATAGCTGCGAGGGGTCGAACTGCTGCGGCGCGGGGTCGTCCTTGAAGCGGCTGTCTTTGGTAATCAGGCTGGCGGCGGCCTTGTAACCTTTTTCCGGCTGGGCGGAAACATAGCCTACCGGCTTGTGCAGCAGGATGGTGACACGGCCAGCCTGCTGGGTCTTGGCGCCATGGCCCAGCGTCACGGTCTGCGTCGGCAGCACCTTGGTGCCCAGCTCCGTCACCTTGAGGCCATCCACGAACACCAGGCCACGCTCGATGTAGGAATCCGCCTCGCGGCGCGAGCACAGCCCGAGCTGCGACATGAGCTTGGAAAGTCTGAGGGGTTCGGTCATATTATTTCTCTGTCACGCTGGTGTAACAAAAACTCAATAAATTGTTCGTTTATCAAAACGAAAGTGGCAAAAATGTCAGAGCATCATCAGGCTTATCTGGTCACTGGATTTCAGTACGGCTACAAGCCAGAAGTTCACGTCGTGGCAGTGCTGACCCATTCCCATCAGCGGGCAATCGAACTCTTCCTCAAGCAGCATAGCGGGGCTGAAATCCATTCCTGCACCAGTCTCGACGAGGCGCGCGAAGTGGTGAGAATCCTCGAATCTGCCAGGGAAGGCCATGAAACAGACGGCGACACGCTTGTCATCAACGACCTTTGACCGGATTGCGTAGCAGCAGCGCAGCCAGGCCCGCCAGGAAAAACACCACAAACCACCCCATCGCCCATGCCGGGATGGATAGTCCGAGCATGGTCCACTCCACCTTGGCGCACTCGCCGGAGCCCTGAAAAATCATGGGCAATGCTTTGGCCAGGGGGAAAGTCTCAAGCATGTAATCCAGGCCCGGCCCGCATTCAGGCACCCTGTCCGGCGGCAGGCTTTGCAGCCACAGATTGCGCCCGGCCACCGCTGCGCCGGCAAGCGAAAACAGCATCATCAGCAGGCCATAAAACCGCCTGCCCATAACGCCCGGGTTGTGCAGAAAGGCCAGCATTGCCGTCATGCCGATCGCGACGAATGCCACACGCTGCAGGATGCACAGCGGGCAGGGTTCCAGCTTCAGGCCGTGTTGCAGATAGAGGCCGATGCCAAGCAGGCCGAGGCAGCTCACCAGGACAGCCAGAAACATGGTGCGAAAAGGAAGTATCACGCCTTGCCGCCCACCGGTAGCGCTGCGATCGGCGTGAGGTGCCAGATATCCCAGTTGTACTCCTGAATGGTGCGATCACTGGAGAATTTACCGCTGGTCGCGCTGTTGAGGATACTCATGCGCGTCCAGTGCTCCTGGTCGAGATAGGCCTTCGCAGCACGTTTCTGCGCCTCGACATAACTCCTGAAGTCCGCCAGGGTCATCCAGTAATCGCCATGCTCGGTGAGCGAACGGAGGATGTCGTCGAAGATGCCCGGCTCGTCAGCATTGAAATGATTGTCCGCAAGCAGTTCGATAACGCGCTGCAAATCTTTGTCAGCTTCAATCAGTGCAAGCGGATTGTAATCACGGCGACGGGCCTCGACCTCGTCGGCGGTCAGGCCGAACAGGAAGAAATTATCTGCCCCGGCCTTCTTCGCGAATCTCGATATTGGCGCCATCCAGGGTACCGATGGTCAGCGCACCATTCATCATGAATTTCATGTTGCCGGTGCCCGAGGCTTCTTTGCCGGCAGTCGAAATCTGCTCCGACAGATCCGTTGCCGGGACAAATGATCTCCATCGCCGACACGCGATAATTCGGCAGAAAAGCCACCTTGCAGCAGGCCATCGCAAGCCGGATCGGCATTGATCACTTGAGCCACATTGCTGAGCCAGCTTGATGATGAGACTTGGCCATCGCATAGCCCGGCGCCGCCTTGCCGCCGATCAGCACGCAGCGCGGCGTCCAGTTCGCTCGTATCACCACGCTTGATGCGATCGTAGAGATGAATCACATGCAGCACGTTCAGCAACTGCCGCTTGTATTCGTGAATTCGCTTGACCTGCACGTCGAACATGGCATCGAGATCGAAACTCTACGCCACAGTCGGCCTGGACCAGCGCAGCAAGGCGCACGCTTGTTGGCCTGTTTGACTTCGTGCCAGTGGGCACGGAAGGCAGCGTCGTCGGCAAGCGGTATCAATTTGTCGCAACTGCTGCAGATCGGTTGCCCAGCCGTCGCCGATGGTGTCGGTTGATCAGCTCGCTCAAAGCCGGATTGCTCGACGCCAGCCAGCGGCGTTGCGTCACGCCGTTGGTCTTGTTGTTGAACTTGTCCGGCCAGAGTTCGTAGAAATCGCGGAACAGATCCTGTTGCAGCAACTCGGAGTGCAAGTGCGGCCACGCCGTTGACCGAGAAGCTCGCCACGACCGCCAGATAGGCCATGCGCACCTGCGCATCTGGCCCCTTCCTCGATGATCGACATGCGGCGCCAGGCGTTCGCTGTCACCCGGCCAGCGCTGGGCCACTTCCTCAAGGAAGCGGCGGTTGATTTCATAGATGATGTCCAGCAGGCGCGGCAGCAAGCGGCGGAACAGGCGCACCGACCATCTTTCCAGCGCCTCGGGCAGCAGCGTGTGATTGGTGTAGGCCATGGTGCGGGAGGTGATCGCCCAGGCCTCTTCCCAATCCAGGCCATGTTCGTCCATCAGCAGCCGCATCAATTCCGCCACGGCGCAGGTGGGATGCGTATCGTTGAGCTGGAAACAGTTCTTCTCGGCAAAAGCGGCTGAAATCCTCGCCGTTGTCGCGCACCCAGCGATGCAGCACATCCTGCAGGCTGGCCGAAGCCAGGAAGTACTGCTGGCGCAGGCGCAGTTCCTTGCCGTTTTCGCTGGCATCGTTGGGGTAGAGCACCATGGTGATGTGCTCGGCAGCATTCTTCGCCGCCACCGCTTCGGGATAGCTGCCGGCATTGAATTCGCCCAGGTCGAACTCGTCGGTGGCGGCCGATTTCCACAGCGCAAGGTATTGACGGTGCCATTCCGGTAACCCGGAATCGGAACATCATAAGGCACGGCCAGCACGTCATGCGTATCCACCCAGCGCACGCGCAACACGCCGTCCTGGTCATGGTAATAATCGACAGTGCCCACCAAAATGAATTCGCTGGGTGAACTCGGGACGTTCCAGCTCCCAGGGATTGCCGTTGCGCAACCAGTGATCCGGCTCTTCCACCTGATAACCGTCCTCGATATGCTGGCGGAACATGCCGTATTCATAGCGAATGCCGTAACCCATCACCGGCAGTTGCAGGGTGGCGCAGCTATCCAGAAAGCAGGCAGCAAGTCGTCCCAGACCGCCATTGCCAAGGCCGGCATCGTGTTCCTCGTCCGCCACTTCCTCCATCAGCAGGCCCAGTTGATTGAGCGCTTTTATTGATTCATCAGCAATCCCGAGGTTAAGCATGGCATTGGACAAGGCCCGCCCCATCAGAAATTCCATGGAGAGGTAATAGGTGCGCTTGCAACCGCTCGCCTCATAGGCGTCATCGGTCGCCTTCCAGCGCTCGACCAGGCGGTCGCGCAGCGTCAGGGCAAGCGCGGTATAAAAGCAGTGTGGCGGCGTACCATGCTGGTCGCGGCCCAGCGTGTGATTAAAATACTGCCGGAAATCCAGGGCCAGGCTCCCTGCATCCATACCCAACGGCGGCAAATCGATTAAAAGAGGGTAAGGCGTACTGGTCAGGTCAGTCTGTGAGGATTGGGTCATGGGAATCTCATTTTTAATACCGGATTGAAGATGGCTTTAAATACCCGTAGCACCAGCGCCAACTCAGCATGATGAGCAGAAAGTCAGCCATCCAATAAACTGAATTTTAACTTAGATTGGCTAGTGATAGCGAATCCGAAAACGCTTCGACTTTCAGTTAAATGTGATACACGGTTGTCATTTGGACAAAGTCTAAATATAATACGGCATCGAACTTCAACTATTCCCGCACGGAATCCGTAGCTGCCATCCAGATAATCGTTGGCAGCTTCTCTCTTCATAGACAACCAGAAAGGAAACATCATGGCAGTTCTCGTTGGCAAGGCCGCTCCCGATTTCACCGCTGCAGCAGTAATGGGCAATAACAGCATCGAAGAAGGTTTCAACCTCAAGACTCACATCAAGGACAAGTACGCGGTCATTTTCTTCTACCCGCTCGACTTCACCTTCGTGTGCCCGTCCGAACTGATCGCTTTCGATCATCGCCTGAAGGAATTCAAGGATCGCAACGTGGAAGTGATTGGCGTCTCCATCGACTCCCACTTCAGCCACCTGGCGTGGAAAAACACCGCGGTCAACAACGGTGGCATCGGCCAGGTGCAATACCCCCTGGTTGCTGACATCAAGCATGAAATCTGCAAAGCCTATGACGTCGAAGCCGATGCTGGCGTCGCCTACCGCGGCTCTTTCCTGATTGACAAGAGCGGCGTGGTTCGCCACCAGATCGTCAACGACCTGCCACTGGGCCGCGACATTGACGAGATGATCCGCATGGTTGACGCTCTGCAGTTCACCGAGCAGCATGGTGAAGTCTGCCCGGCTGGCTGGAACAAGGGCAAAGCCGGCATGAAAGCCGATACCAAAGGTGTGGCTGATTACCTGGCAAAGCACTCCGGCGAACTGTAACACTCGTTTCGCCCCATGAAAAAGCCGCCAGGGAGTGCATCCCCGGGCGGCTTTTTCGCTTTACAAAAGGCTGTTTTCATAACCCGCAAGGAGAATAAGCATGAAAATCACCCGGAAAAAACTGATCGAGGAACTGAACAAGGATCTTGAATGGGAATACGCGGCTGCGGTCCAGTATGTGCAGCATGCAGCCGCCATTAGCGGACCACAGTACGATTCGATCCAGAAAGAGCTGATCATTCACTCCCAGGAAGAAATGCAGCATGCCGTAATGCTGTCCGAACAGATCGACTTCCTTGGCGGCGTCCCCACCATAGACGTCGAAAAACGCGAAATTTCTTCCATTCCACGTGAAATGCTCAAGCAGGACCTGTGGGGTGAAGATCATGCCATCAAGCGCTACAAGGAACGGATCGCCCAGGCTGAAGCACTCCAGGAGTACGGCCTGCGCCGCATACTGGAAGACATTCTGATCCAGGAAGAAGAGCACAAGCGCGACATCGCGAACGCCCTTGCCAACAAATGATCAGCTTCCGGGCGTTCACACAGAACATCCGGATTTTCTCTTTCCGCCCCTTGATATTGCCGCCAGTACCCTCATTAGCGTCAAGTGATACACTTTAAATCGTCTTGACCTGAATCAAGGATAGCCAGCATGATTTCTGATAGATCCCGTTTCGACCTGGCCATTGCCAGATTTGACGCCGCCAACGCCGAAGACCCCAACAAGGAAATGGTTGACGGCAAGGAACATCCCAAGGAACTGCTTTACGCCCAGCGCATGAGCGACATGCTCAAACGTTTCTCCCCGGATGCACCCGAACATATTCAGCTCGCCGTGCGCGCCCAGCACATCTGCCGCTGGAAAGTGCCGCGCGAAGATTATCCGATGGACAAAGCCGGCTACCACCAGTGGCGCACCTATCTGTACAAATTTCACGGCGACACAGCCGGCGCCATCATGCGGGAGCTGGGCTACGACGAGGAAATGATAGCCAAGCTCCAATCCCTGCTACGCAAGGAAAAGCTCAAGCTCAATCCGGACACCCAGATGCTGGAAGACGTGGTGGACCTGACTTTCCTGGAACACTACCTGGAAGCTTTTGTGCACAAATACAGCAGCCGCTACGAGGAAGAAAAGCTGCTCGATATTCTGCGCAAGACCTGGAAGAAAATGTCTGAGAAAGGTCACGAAGCAGCCCTGAAACTGAATTACACGCCGGAAATGCTGGCGGTGATACAAAAAGCACTGGGCTGATTTACAGGACGGGGAAGCCCCCCGCCCGAGGGGGTATTAGTGCAGAGGGGCGTTTTCTTCGGCCAGTTGCTGAGACAAAGCCGCCACAATTTCAGTATCGAGGTCGATCCCGACATCCCAGCCCGGATTGATGGTGATGCCGGCACCTGCGTCAATGCGCTCCAGCACCCAGCGAAAATCCGCCAGCAGGCCGCCGCCAAATTTCGGATATTCTTCCTTTACCACTTTAGCCCGCTCCGGGCTGCTGAACAGCACCAGCACATGGGTGCCCTCTTCATCCTGCACCACCAGGGGGCGAGCATGAAGCGAACGCTGAAAACCCTGAATCCCGGAATCCTCGTCCTCTACCGGCATGAACACCTGCTCATCCAGTAGTCCGCTGATCAGGTCGTCGACCTCCATTTCGCCATTTGCTGCTGCCAGCAGCTTCTTCTCAAGCTCGTTCTTGGGTTCAAATATTTCATCGCTCATGAGGCTTCTCCAAAATTCATATCAACTGCCATTCTACCTTGCCCAGCGCCCACAGCCTAAGTTCGGCTTGCCACCAGTGCCGCGCCCATCAGGCCCACTTTCTGATTCATGACCACATGTACCGGGATGCCCTGCATTAAAGCGGAAAAACGTCCCTTGGCGTTGAAGGCTTGCACAAATCCACCCTGCAGGAGCCTGGCAATGATTTTGGGTGCGATTCCGCCCGCCACATAAACCCCCCCCCGAGCCAGCGTGGTGAGCGCCAGATTGCCCGCCTGCGCACCATAAATGGAGACGAACAGATCAAGTGCGCGAACCGCTGCCGGATCGCGCCCATCCAGCCCGAACCCTGAAATCGCTGCTGCCGGATCGTTCTTTAACATGGCCTCGCGCAGCGCTGCTGTAGCGGCTTCCCGCCCACTCCCGGTCAGGTATTCAAAAATATTTACCAAACCGGCGCCTGAAAGAATGCGTTCGTAAGACACATGGCCAAAAATCGGGCGCAAATAACGCAACAAACCATCCTGTTCTTCATCTGCTGGGGCAAAATCCACATGCCCGCCCTCTGAAGGCAAGGCCTGATAATGATCGCCCTGCCATACCAGAAGCCCCTCGCCCAGACCGGTTCCGGCCCCCAGCACCGCACGCGGACCGAACGGTTCAGGCTTCCCGGTTTGCAACGACGCCAGATCGTCTCCATGCAGCATCTCGATGCCGCAACCGACCGCCGTAAAATCATTGATCAGGCTGACATTGGCAATGCCAAACTCGGCGCCCACAGCGCCTGCGTCGATCGCCCAGCTCAGGTTGGTAATTTTTGCGCTTTGGCCGTGAATCGGGCCCGCCACGCCGAAACAGGCAGCGTCAATCGCCCCCGCAGCAGCAGGCATAAGCGCGGCGGCACTCATGAACTCTCCCAGCAACACACTGAAATCCTCATAAGCCGCGCTGTCGAAGTGGCGTTCATAGACAGCGTGAAAAACGCCATCCCGTACTGTCGCCAGTTGCAGCAGGGTTTTTGTGCCGCCAATATCGCCCGCCAGTATCCGCTTATCCATCAAAAAACCCCTACCACCATTTTTTCTTCTTGAAGTAAATCACCATGCCCAGCGCGACGACCATCATCGCAACCCATGATGCCAGATAGCCATATTGCCACTCCAGCTCCGGCATGTTTTTGAAATTCATGCCATAGATACCGACAATCCAGGTCAGCGGAATGAAAATGGTGGCGATCACGGTCAGTACCTTCATCACCGCGTTGGTGCGGTTGCTGATGCTGGAAAGGTAAATATCGAGCATGCCGGAAAGCATGTCGCGAAAAGTTTCGACAGTGTCGATCACCTGAATGGTGTGATCGTACACATCGCGCAGGTAGTAACCGGTCCCCTCGCGAATCAGTGCCGAATCGCGGCGCTGCATGCCGCTTACCACCTCGCGCAGCGGCCATACCGATTTACGCAGGTAGATCATTTCGCGCTTGAGATTGTGGATCAGATGCAGCGTCTCAGGGCTCGGCTCACTGATCAGGGTTTCTTCCAGCAGCTCGATACGTTCACCCGTCTTTTCCAGAATGATGAAATAGTTGTCCACCACTGCATCGATCAGCGAATAGGCGAGATAATCCGCACCCAGCTTGCGCGTCTGCCCCTTGCCATTGCGGATGCGGTTACGCACCGGCTCGAATACATCCCCCTTTGCACCTTCCTGAACGGAGAGCACGAAATTCTTGCCCAGGATCAGGCTCACCTGCTCAGAACTGATTTCGCCAGTCTCTTTTTCGTGGCTCAGCATGCGCAGCACGATATAGAGATAGTCGCCATAATCCTCGACCTTGGGGCGCTGGTCGGTATTGAGGATATCCTCCATCACCAGCGGATGCAGGCCGAAACAGAGACCGATTTTTTCCAGCGCCTGAATATCGTGCACCCCTTCGATATCCACCCAGGTTACGCCAGGCTCGCCGCGCAAACTGACGCACTGGTCGAGATCGGTCAGCGCGGTTTCGCTGCAATTTTGCTCGTCGTACTCCAGCACGGAAGCCGTCATGATGCTGGTTTTTTGCTCTCCGATATGGATCAGAGCGCCCGGCGGCAAGCCCGCCTTCTTCGAACGTTGTTTAAGTGCGTACCGAGCCATAGCGCATACCCTCCATCGGTGCCGGCATATGGATGCCATAACCCTGGGCATAATCCACGCCCAGCGCCGCCAGCTTCTCGATCAGCGCCGCATTCTCAACGAACTCAGCCACGGTCTCGATGCCCATCACGCCGGCGATACGGGCAATAGCTTCTACCATGGCAAGATTGACCGGGCTCTGATCAATGTCCCGCACGAAAGCGCCATCAATTTTCAGATAGTGGACCGGAAGGTCCTTCAGGTAGGCAAACGACGACATGCCGCTGCCGAAATCATCAAGCGCAAAACGGCAGCCCAGGCCGGAAAGTTCCCGCATGAACTGCGAGACTTTGCCAAGGTTGGCGATAGCGGAAGTTTCTGTGATTTCAAGGCACAGCGCCTGCGGGGGCATGCCGTAATACTCAAGTTGCTCCTTGAGAAAATCCGGGAACATCTCATCATTCAGGCTGGTGGCAGAAAGATTCACCGCGCACAGGATCGGAAAGGATTTGTTCATATCCGCACACTCCTCCCACAACCGTCGCCACTCCGCGCCACGGGAGCCGAACAGGGTACGAATCACCCAGCGGTCCACGGTCGGCATCAGGTTGTAACGCTCTGCGGCAGGAATGAAGACGCCGGGCGGAATCACCTTGCCGTCTTCATCCACCATGCGCAGCAGTACCTCGAAGTGCTGCTGGCCCTGCCTGTGATCTGATATTGCAACAATTTCCTGAAAATAAAGGCGGAAACGATTCTCTTCGAAAGCCTTGGTAATGCGTGAAATCCACTGCATCTCGCCATGACGCCGGGCCAGTTCGGTATCATTTTCCAGGTAGGCATGAACGCGATTGCGCCCGCCCTCCTTGGCGGCATAACAGGCTGCATCCGCATTGCTCATCACCGTGGCAAGGTCGCCGCTGGAAGAATTAACCTCCACCAGGCCGATACTGACGCCCACGTCAAAGACCTTGTCCAGCCAGATGAAACGAAATTTCTGCACCCCCTCACGCACCTCATTGGCAAGACGCAGTGCCGGTTCGAGCGCGCAGTTGTATAACAGCATGCCGAATTCATCGCCACCCAGACGCGCCACCACGTCAGAATCGCGACCACGCCCCACGAATACCGATACCAGCTGGCGCAGCAATTCGTCGCCGGCCATGTGGCCGCAGGTATCGTTAACCACCTTGAACTGGTCCAGATCCATGAACAGCACGGCATGATGTTTTCCATCGATTGCGGCACTGTCGATCAGGCCATTCAGCTGGCGCTCGAATTCGCGCCGGTTGACCAGCCCGGTCAGGGCGTCATGGCTTGCTTGCCAGGAAAGCTGGTTAGCCATCTGGCGAGCCTGGGATACATCGTGGAACACCACCACGGCACCGATCACTTCTCCGATACGATTACAGATCGGCGACAGACGATCCTCAATCACGAACTCATGCCTATCGCCACGCCGAACCAGCAGGGAATGGCTTTTCAACCCAACGGCCTGGCCATCCGGCAGGGCGTGGCTGGCAAGATGCGAAATCTGTTCGCGCGTGGCCTCATCCATCACATAAAACACTTCGCGCAGCGATTTGCCGCGAGCCTCCTCAAGCGGCCAGCCGGTCAGGGTTTCGGCCACGGTGTTCAGATAATCGATCTGGCCCCGGCTGTTGGTCGTAATGACCGCATCGCCGATCGAATGCAGCGTGACCTGAGCCAATTCCTTTTCCTGGAACAAGGCATCCTCGATCTCGCGCGTGCGCCCGATGACATAGACAGCAATCCCCAATGACAGCAGTACCGCAGCGGCCCCACTCAACAACATGAACAGCGTGGCAAAACGAAACTCTTCATCGGCAGACGAAACAGCCTGGCGTGCCGAGTCACGGTGCATCTCAAGCAAACGGGAATACAGCTTGAAAATCTCGCCTTGCACCGGAATGACCTTTTTCAACAAGGTGCGGTGCGCGCTGGCAGTGTCTCCCTGCGCAACAAAAACCTCGACTTCTCCCTGGGATCTTGAAGCCTGGCTGATCAGAAGCAAGGTTTCGCGCAGCGCTTCGCGCTCCGCTGTGCTGAGCCGCATTGCTTCAAGCTGTGAACGCGCCTTTAAAAATTCATTCGCCAGCGCCTTGTAGCGCTGAGAAGCCTCGTCTTTTTCAAACGGATCTTCCAGCATGGTCATGGCGTACAGATTGATGACCCGCTCGCGCGCCACGGTACGCATGGTGGACACCAGTTCGGTCTGGACATTGTGCTTGTTCACAATGGACTCCAGCTCGCCCTTGATGGCATACATGCGGGAAATGCCGATAAAGGTGAGGGTCAGCATGAGCGCTACTGCAACGCCAAAGCCGAAAGCGATGATAAATTTTGAATTCTGCTTAAGCACTGGCTACCGCTTAATTACCGGCCAGGGCAAATAATCTGGCGAAGAACATCAGAGGAATCCCACCGCCGCCAGTTCTGTGATCAAAGCATCGTAATCCTTAGCGCCCTGGCTATGCGGCGCATGGGCAAATACATCCTTGTTGTAGGCGGGGCTTTCAGCCAGGCTGACGTTTTCCGAAATATAGGTGGCGCATAGCTCGTCACCGAAACGCTCGCGCAGCTGTTCCATGATTTCATGCGACATGCGACGGCGAGTATCATAACGGGTTACCACATAGCGACGCTCGATACGCTTTTTCACCACATGCTCCAGCGCCTTGAGGGTGCTCTCCAGTTGCAACGCGCCTTTGACCGAAAGAAAATCCGCTGAAATCGGCACCAGCACCTTGCCCGAAGCAAAAATGGCATTGAGCGACAACACATTGAGCATG
This sequence comes from uncultured Gammaproteobacteria bacterium, assembly GCA_963741495.1. Taxonomy (GTDB): domain Bacteria; phylum Pseudomonadota; class Gammaproteobacteria; order Burkholderiales; family Sulfuricellaceae; genus Sulfurimicrobium. Next base: position 440,573 of record CAVUID010000011.1, on the reverse strand, counting down.
GGGCAACAGTCGATCACAATCGGCGCTTCCTCCTGCTCCAGCATTTCTTCCTGAATCGCGGACTTGAGGCGCATGACCGATTTCAGCCCCTTGCCGTGAAGCGCATCGACTTTGGACAGCTCCATGTGCGAAGGAATGATGTTGCCGCCGGGCGGGAATTTTCTCACCAGATCGGACAACGGGCGCGCCTGGGCATAAAAACCGAACACGCTGTCCGCGCCCGAGGCAACTGGCACATCACCGATAATTGTCAGATGCGCCTGCGGGTCGAGATCGATCGCCAGCGGATCCAGTCCGCCACGTGCCAGCGCTGCCGCCAGATTAAGGCTGGTAGTGGTCTTGCCGACCCCGCCCTTTTGATTGAATACCGCAATAATTGTCATGACCCCTGAATCCTAAAGGATTTTGCCTCGGTTCGGCAAGATTACTGCGCTCTGGCATAATGAGCGTTTTTTTACCCAAAATGGAGATTTTCATGTCTGAAACCACTACCGAAAACGGCCTGATTTACGAAGACCTCACCTTGGGCGAAGGCACCGAGGCCACAGTGGGCCGCATGGTATCGGTGCATTACACAGGCTGGCTGACCGATGGCAGCAAGTTCGATTCCAGCAAGGATCGTAACGATCCTTTCGCCTTCCCCCTCGGTGCCGGCCACGTCATCAAGGGCTGGGATGAGGGCGTCCAGGGCATGAAGGAAGGCGGCGTGCGCAAACTCACGATTCCTCCTCAGTTGGGCTACGGTGCCCGTGGTGCGGGTGGTGTGATCCCTCCCAACGCCACATTGGTATTTGAGGTGGAATTGCTAAAGGTGCTTTGACCTCAAGGAAACGTTTTTCCAGGTCCAGGGTTTCCACCTCACGCCCCAGCATCACCACCATGCCTTTGAGCCGGTTGTCGCCGGTGTCGGAAAATTCGAAGCGATAGGTGCGGCGGAGCTTGAGGTGGCCAACCCCATCGCGGCCAAACCCCAGCCCGGAAAAAGCAACGGTATCATCCAGAAACTGCACTCCCTCCTCGCGGCAGGCGCGCTTGCCTTTAGCCTCAGCCACTTCACGCGCAGCCATGCTGTCGACCCAGAGCCAGCCCAGCGCAATAAACAATCCAATCAGAAAGAGTTCCATGGCGTCCTAAAATGCACCATGGCGCGACTTGCGCGCCGGTTTCGGATGCTCGGACAGGTGGCAGATACGGCGAAAGTGAAGCAAAGTCTTTTGTACTTGACCCAGCACGCTGTTATGCGGGTAGCCGCCGCTCTCATCCAGTTCACCTGCGGGCGTATCCATCAGCAATTCCAGGCCATCCATGACATCCTCGATGACATGAATATGGAATTGCCCCTGCGCCACTGCATCCACTACTTCCGTATTCAGCATCAGATGGGAAAGATTGCGCGCAGGCAGAATCACACCCTGGCTGCCATCCAGACCCGCTTCTTGGCAAACCCGGAAAAACCCTTCAATCTTTTCGTTCATGCCGCCGATTGGCAGCACCTCACCGTGCTGGTTGAGTGCGCCAGTCACGGCAATCCCCTGTCGAATGGGCAAGCCGGAAAGGCTGGAGAGCAACGCGTACAGTTCGGCGCAGGAGGCTGAATCACCTTCAACCCCATGGTATTCCTGCTCGAAAGCCAGTGCGCCGTTCACTGATAACGGCCCGAGGTGGGCAAACAGTGCGGCAAAATAAGTCTGCAGGATGAACATGCCCTTGTCGTGAATGGGACCAGACATCTGCACTTCGCGCTCGATATTGAGCACGCCTTCCTTGCCCGGGAAAGTGCGCGCCGAAACTGCCACCGGCATGCCGAAGCGATGGTCGCCAAGATCGATCTGGGTCAAGGCATTGATACGCCCCACCCTTTCGCCCTGGACCGCGATGAGCAATTCGCCTTCCGCGATGGATTCGTGAAGGCGCTGGTCGGGATAGTCGTGACGACCGACTTTGGCTGCCAGCGCCGCTTCCACGTCTTCACGCTGCACCAGTGCGCCACTCGCAAAAGCAGCACTTTCCGTCACCAGTTGTTCCAGGTAGGCAAAAACTGCGTACTGACGCTGCTGGTCGTCCGCTTCGCGCTGCATTTCCTCCAGCAGGCGCGCTACCGCGGCAGCGGTAAAATGCGGCAGCCCCAGGCGGCGGCAAGTATGCGCCACGAAGATAGCTGTCGCGCGGCGGGATTCCGTCGAAACTTTAAAGCTTTCGGCAAAATCGACCTTGATGCGGAAATGGCGACCGAATTCCGGATCCTCATCCTGCAACTCGTAGTAATGCTCGCGCGTGCCGACCAGGATCACCTTGACCCGCACATCCACAGCCTCTGGCTCTAAAGATACCACCGCACTGGGCGCATACTGCGTGCCCGGCTCCTCGATCTGCAGGCGCCCGCTGCGCAAGAAACGGCGCAGCTTCTCCCACACCAGTGGGTCGCCCAGCAGATCTCTCAGGTGCAGCAGCAGGAATCCGCCATGGGCACGCAGCAGACTGCCGGCGCGGATGCGAGAAAAATCCGTCATGAGCACATCGTTTTCGACCTGATATTCGATGCTGCCAAAAAGGGATCGGAACAGCGGGTTATCCTCGACCAGCACTGGCGCACCACTGAGGCCGCCGTTATCCACCACCAGATTCACGCGCTCGCGCCCCAGCATGACAACCAGTTCATCGCCAAGCTCTTCCGCGCCAAAAAGATCGATCTGATCCAGAATATCTTCGCTTACACGGTCGAGATAACCGCCCAGTTTGACGGAATCCTTGATCTGCTGCTTCATGGCGGCGCGAATTTTTCCGATCTCGTGTTCCAGCAGGGTTTTCACCACACGTCTCTTTAGCTGGGCCACCGCCTCATTCGCAGACCGCTCCTTGGGCCGCATTTTTTCCATGAAGCGAGTAATTTCAGCACGTAATTCCAGTTCGGCACGATCGACTTCGGCCTTGCGCTCCGGGGACAGGGCAAGCACTTCATCCTCGGTCAGTGCATGCCCGCCGTCGCCCAGCAAGGTAAAAATCATGCGTGCATCTTCGCGCTGCAGCGTGAAGTGCCGAGCCGAGGCAAAGGCCGTCAGCTCGGCGAAGGCCAGTGCCTCTTCATCCTTGTATGATTTCTGGATTGCCTCGCTGTCAGACTTGAATTCTGGCCCGGAAAGGCGTGCGGGAATGTCCGCGCGCAGCTTTTTGACCAGCTCGGCCATCATGTCGCGCAGCACCCGCCCCTGCCCGGCGGGCAAACGCAAAGCCAGCGGCCGTTCGGGGCAATCGAAATTATGCAGATAACACAGATCGGGAGGAATGGAGCGCAGCGCCGCCGCTTCCCGCATCGCCACTTCCATCAGAGAGGAACGTCCGCTTCCCACCTCACCCAGCACAAACAGGTTGTAGCCTGGCTGATCCAGCGACAACCCGAAGCGTGCGGCCTTCTCGGCACGCGCCTGTCCGATCCAGGGGAGCGGTTCGGAAATCAGCAGCGAAGTATCAGGGCAACCCAGTTCCTGCGGGTCGACAGTCAGTCGTAATTGGTGGGGGAGTAACTTGATGGAGGGCATGGCAAACCTGTCAGCGTGGAACCGGCATTGTCCCACGAGTCAGGAAAAAATGCAGGATGGACTCCCTGCACCCAACCAGAACTGCCGCATGAGCAGTTCTGACTATAGAGCCTACTGAAATAGGTTCTAAATCACTCCTTGAGGTGCCGGAGCATTTCGATACGCTCGTCAAGCGGAGGATGGGTCATGAACAGGCGCTTCAGGCCCGAAGCCATGCCGCCGGAGATGCCGAAGGCTGCCATCTTTTCCGGTAGGGGTGCCGGCTCGTGCTGAGCCTTGAGGCGTTGCAGCGCAGCGATCATGGCAGGTTTGCCAGCCAGTGCCGCACCACCCGAGTCGGCGATAAATTCACGCCGGCGCGAGAACCACATGACAATGATCGAGGCGAGGATGCCCAGCACCATCTCGGCGATGATCATGGTGACGAAAAAAGCCGGACCGGTACCGCGCTCGGTCTTAAACACGATCTTGTCCACCAGATAGCCAATGACGCGCGACAGGAACATCACAAAGGTATTGACCACGCCCTGGATCAGCGCCAGCGTCACCATATCGCCATTAGCCACGTGAGAAACCTCGTGCCCCAGCACCGCTTCTGCCTCGGGTTTGGTCATAGCTTGCAACAACCCGGTGGAAACCGCCACCAGGGCGTTATTCTTGCTCATGCCAGTAGCAAAGGCGTTGACGTCAGGCGAATCGAAGATCGCCACTTCCGGCATGCCAATACCGGCGATCTGCGCCTGACGCCGCACTGTTTCGACCAGCCAGACCTCACCGGGCGTAGCGGGATTTTCGATTACCCTTGCCCCTGTCATGCGCTTGGCAGTCCATTTGGAAATGGCGAGCGAAATAAAGGAACCGCCCATACCCATGACAGCGGCGAAAATCAGCAGGCTGCCGAGATTCAGGCCGTTCTCGTTAAGATAAGGCTCCACCCCTAGGATCTTCATGGTGAGCGAAAGCACCAGGACGATAGCCAGGTTGGTAGCAAGGAACAAGACGATGCGTTTCATGACTCGAGACTCCTGAGAATTCAGATATTTTCAATAAGACTCAGTTTAATCGCCATCTGCAATTCCATAAAGTCGAATATAATTTAAAAGTTATTCGCCAATCTCGAACCAATAACCATGGGCACGATCAATTACAAGCATCTTCACTATTTCTGGGCGGTGGCCAAAGCCGGTGGAGTGACCCGTGCCAGCGAGCGGTTGCATCTGACGCCACAAACCATCAGTGGGCAATTGAGCCTGTTCGAGGAAGTGCTGGGGGAAAAACTGTTCAAGCGTGCGGGCCGCAGTTTCGAGTTGACCGAGACGGGACGGATGGTACTGAGTTACGCCGATGAAATTTTTTCGCTCGGACAGGAGCTCGAGGAAGTTTTGCATCACCGCCCCAGCGGGCGCCCTCTGCAATTCAGCGTCGGCGTCACCGACTCGGTACCCAAGGCGCTTGCTTATCTGTTGCTGGAGCCTGCAATGCAGGAAGCGCAACCACCGCGCATCGTTTGCCGCGAAGGAAAAGTAGCCGATCTGCTGACGGAACTGGCGGTGCACCGGCTCGACATCGTGATTGCCGACAGCCCCATGCCGCGTAGCATCGATGTGCGGGGGTTCAGCCACCTGCTTGGAGAATGCGGGCTCACTTTCTTTGCCACAAAGAAACTGGCGCAGCAGCACGCGGGGCCGTTTCCGCATTGTCTGGACGGCGCGCCATTGCTATTGCCGGGCGAAGATGTCGCAGTACGGACCAGACTGACACGCTGGCTCGGCGACAAGCGGATTCGCCCGCGCATTACTGGTGAATTCGACGATAGCGCCCTGATGAAAGCCTTCGGACAGGCAGGCGCGGGGTTTTTTACCGCCCCTTCGGCCATTGCGGAGCAGGTGAAGCGCCAATTCGAGGTCGTCAGCATCGGCAGTACGGAAGAAGTGATCGAACAGTTCTATGCCATCTCGGTGGAACGCAAACTCACCCATCCGGCAGTGGTCGCCATCAGCCGAGCCGCGCGCCAGGAGCTATTTATCAAGCGTTCGACTTGAATTCTAGTGGTCTGCTTCCGAAATAGAGGGACAAAATGAAACGGATGGATTTTGTCGCGTGGCAAGGCGCGAGGAGGCGACATAGCAAGCTCTATGGCAACGACGAGCAACGCCGCCACGTGGCAAAAGACGCCGTTTCATGTCTCGATATTTCGGAAGCAGACCACTAGATGCTGCGAGAGGGTCAGAAGGCGTAGGTTTGCTGCTTCTTGCCCCTGGCTTCTCGGTACAGGGGGTCCATCTGTGGCGCCAGACGCGACAGCTCGGCAATGCGGGTTTCATGCGAAGGATGGGTGCTGAGCCACTCGGGTCGAACCATTACCCTGCCGGGCCATTTTTTGCCACAGGCTGATGGCGGCTGCGGGATTGTAGCCAGCGCGTGCGGCCAGCTCGATCCCGATCCGGTCTGCTTCGCTTTCCGCTGTCCGGCTGTTGGGCATCTGGATCACGTACAGTGCCAGCGCATGCGCCATCTGCGTCTGACCCGCAGACGCCTGGGCGCCAGTGGCAAGCAACTGCACGCCCAAATCAGAAGCCATGGCCATGGACATCTTTTCGCGCGTATGGTCGGATAGCGCGTGGGCGATTTCATGCGCCATCACCTGAGCGAGTTCATCGTCGCTCGGGTTCAGCTTATCGAAAAATCCGCTATAGATCGCCATTTTCCCGCCCGCCATGCAGAAGGCGTTGACCTCCGGGCTATCGATGACATTGACTTCCCACTTCCACCCGGCCGCATCGCTGCGCCAGACAAAGGCGTGAGGGATCAGGCGGCCGGTAATGGCACGAATGCGCGCAAGCTTTGCCGTATCGCGATTGATTTTAGACTGCTGCTGCAAGTTGGCCGTCATGGCCGAATAGGCCTGATAGGATGAGGTCACCGCCTCCTGCCCGGAAACCAGCATCAGTTGGGAGCGGCCGGTAATCGGATTGGTGGCGCACCCTGTCAGCAAATGCCAGCGTCAACGCAACGCCCAGAAGAAATTTTGCGTTAGTCCACATCATGCTTTCCTCCCAAAAATACGAAATTCCGTTCCCGCTTCAGCCGTAATTCAGCCCCATCGCCTCGCGCACATCGCGCATAGTCTCATTCGCCATCTTGCGCGCTTTTTCACAACCGTCGGCAATGATGTTGCGCACCAGGGTCGGGTCTTCCTCATACATCCGGGCTCGCTCGCGCATCGGCTCCTGCTCGCGCAGCACCGCCTCGATCACCGGTTGCTTGCACTCGATACAGCCGATACCAGCACTCTTGCAGCCCTGCTGCACCCATTCGCGCGTGGCATCGTTCGAATAGACCATGTGGAACGACCATACCGGGCATTTTTCCGGATCGCCCGGGTCGGTGCGGCGCACCCGTGCCGGGTCGGTGGGCATGGTGCGGATTTTCCTGTTCACGCTCTCGGCGTCCTCGCGCAGGGTGATGGTGTTGTTGTAGGACTTGGACATTTTCTGTCCGTCCAGGCCCGGCATGCGCGAAGCCGCTGTCAGCAGCGCGTCCGGCTCAACCAGGATCATCTTGCCGCCGCCCTCGAGATAACCGAACAGACGCTCCTTGTCGCCCATGGACAGGTTCTGCTGTTCATTGAGCAAGGCCTGTGCGGCTTCCAGTGCCTCGTCGTCGCCCTGTTCCTGGTAGCGCTTGCGCAGCTCATCGTAAAGCCTGGCACGCTTGCTGCCGAGTTTTTTCACCGCCGCCCCGGCCTTCTCCTCGAACCCGATTTCACGACCATAGAGGTGATTGAAGCGGCGCGCAATTTCACGCGTGAACTCGATATGCGGCACCTGGTCCTCACCCACCGGCACCTGGTTGGCGCGGTAGATCAGAATGTCGGCACTCTGCAGCAAGGGATAGCCGAGGAAACCGTAAGTGGAGAGATCCTTTTCGGACAGTTTTTCCTGCTGGTCCTTGTAGGTCGGCACGCGCTCCAGCCAGCCCAGCGGCGTCATCATCGACAGCAAGAGGTGCAGTTCGGCATGTTCCGGCACGCGCGACTGGATGAACATGGTGGCGTTTGCCGGATCGACGCCGGCGGCCAGCCAGTCGATGACCATGTCCCAGACATTGCGCTCGATCACTTCGGGCGTATCGTAGTGGGTGGTCAGCGCATGCCAGTCGGCAACGAAAAACAGGCACTCGAATTCATGCTGCAACTCCACCCAGTTTTTCAGCACGCCATGGTAATGGCCGAGATGCAGGCCGCCCGTGGGGCGCATGCCGGATAAAACGCGTTCCTGATACATGTTAGGTCAAACGTCCTTTTAATGAAGTCCAAAGAGAGAAGCGACAAGCGCCATGACGGTATTGATCATCGGCCACAGGATCGTGCCCAGCACGCCGGAAAACAGCAGCACCACCAGAATGATCATGCCGTAGGGTTCGAGGCGCGAGTAGGAATAAGCCAGGGGCGGCGGCAGCAGGCTGACCGCAATGCGCCCGCCATCCAGCGGCAGCAGCGGCAGCAGGTTGAGCACCATGAGCACCGCGTTGATGGTAATGCCGGCCTTGCCCATCAGCGCCATGGGCAGTCCAAGACTGCTGTCCGGCATGGACAGGCCGATCTTCATCACCAGCGCCCAGAACAGCGCCATCACCAGATTGGCCGCCGGCCCGGCAGCAGCGACCCACAGCATGTCCCGCTTGGGGTTGCGCAGATGGTTGAAATTCACCGGCACCGGCTTGGCCCAGCCGAACAAGATGCCGCCCAGCGCCAGCGTGACCAGCGGTACCAGCACCGTGCCGACAGGATCGATATGGCGCAGCGGATTCACGCTGATGCGCCCCAGCATATAGGCCGTGGTATCGCCGAAATGCTTGGCGGCATAGCCGTGGGCGGCTTCGTGCAGGGTGATGGCGAAAATCACCGGCAGTGCGTAAACCGCGATTTGCTGAATCAGGGTAAGTTCCATCAGGCTTCCAGGCCGAACGGTTCGAGGCTGCCCTTGCCGGCGCGGATCAACACCGGCTCGCTACCGGTCAGGTCGATCACCGTGGACATCCCGATGCAGCAGCTGCCTGCATCGAGAATCAGGTCGACCTGCTTTTCCAGACGATCGCGGATTTCCTCTCCGTCGCTGAGCGGGTCTTCATCGCCCGGCAGCATCAGGGTGGAACTCAGCAGCGGCTCGTTCAGCTCTTCCAGCAAGAGCCAGCGCCACCGGGTGATCCGGCACCCGGAGTCCGATGGTGGCGCGCTTGGGATGTTGCAGGCGACGCGGCACTTCCTTGGTGGCCAGCAGGATGAAGGTATAGCTGCCCGGCGTGTTGGACTTGATCAGACGATATTGCTGGTTGTCCACGCGGGCATAGTGCGCAAGTTCGGACAGGTCGCGGCACACCAGGGTGAAATGGTGGCGCTCGTCCACCCCGCGGATATCGCGGATGCGCTGCATCGCGTCCTTGTCGCCGAGATGGCAGCCCAGCGCGTAGCAGGAGTCGGTGGGATACACCACCACGCCGCCGTCCCTGATGATATCTGCTGCCTGACGGATCAATCGCGCCTGGGGATTGTCAGGATGAATGGTAAAAAATTGTGCCACGTAAAATTCGCTCCCGCTCTCAGGCACTGATGCACTGTGCTTCTGGTTGTGATTTAAATCGGGCCAGCTCGGGCCAGCCCTGCCACACCGGCACGCAGCCGGACGGCAAGGGAGGCAGCCTGCCCATGTCGAAATAATTATGCGAGGGGCCATGGTAATCAGAGCCCGCCGATGCTTTTAGTTCATAAAGCTGCGCATATTCGGCAAAGATGCGGTACTGGTCGACGGTGTGGCTGCCGGATACGACTTCCACCGCCTCGCCGCCAGCTTCCTTGAATGTGTTAAACAGCCCGTGCATGGTGGTTTTGCCAATATCGTAACGGCCCGGATGCGCCAGCACCGCCACGCCGCCGCTGTTCCTGATCCAGCCGATGGCCTCGCTCATACCCGCCCATTGGTGCGAAACATGGCCCGGCTTGCCCTTGACCAGATATTTCTTGAATACTGTCTTCACATCCTTGGCATGCCCCTGCGCCACCAGAAAACGCGCGAAATGGGTGCGACTGATGATGCGTTCTTTGGCATAGGCACGCGAGCCTTCCAGGCTTCCGGCAATACCCACCTTGTCCAGCTCCGCCGCAATCGCCACGGCCCGAGTCAGTCTTCCTGCGCGAATATTCTCCAATCCCGCAAGCAATTCGGGATGGGTGGGATCCACGCGCAGCCCTACTATGTGAATTGTGCGCTTGTTCCATGTCACGGATATTTCAACGCCGTTGATCAAACTGATGCCCAGATCTTCTGCCACAACGCGCGCCTCTCCCAGACCGCCGACATCGTCATGATCAGTCAGCGCCATGATTTCAACGCCTTTGGATGCGGCGTAAGTCACCAGCTCGGCTGGCGTGTAGGAACCGTCGGAAATGGTGGAGTGACTGTGCAAGTCAATCTTTGGCATTCAGGGGGGAACTTGTATGAAGAGGGGTAATCATAGCAAAATGCTCGATCTATTGAAATGAAGCCACCCAACTAATGAAATTCCTGTTCGATTTTTTCCCCATCATCCTGTTTTTTGCCGCTTTCAAGCTGTATGGCATCTACACCGCCACTGCCGTGGCCATCGTTGCGACTTTCTGCCAGATTGGCTGGGTCTGGCTCAGGCACCGCAAGGTGGATACCATGCTGTGGGTCAGCCTGGCCATCATTACCCTGTTTGGCGGCGCAACCCTGTTTCTGCATGACGAAACCTTCATCAAATGGAAGCCCACCGTGCTTTACTGGCTGTTTGCAGTTACGCTGGGGGCCAGCGCAGGTCTTTTCCGCAAGAACCTGATCCGCACCATGATGGAAAAGCAGTTCTCTGCACCGGATTTCGTGTGGCGCAATCTCAACCTGAGCTGGATGGGGTTCTTCGTGCTGATGGGCATGCTCAATCTTTACGTCGCCTTCAACTTCTCCACCGACACCTGGGTCAACTTCAAACTTTTCGGCAGCATGGGGCTGATGTTCGCCTTCGTCATTCTGCAGGGACTGATGTTATCCAAGTACATTGAAGAAGAGAAAGGCTCCTGATGCTCTACGCCATTCAGGGCGAGGATGTGCCCGACAGCCTCGAACAACGCCTCGCCGCCAGACCGGCCCATCTGGCGCGCCTCACGGAACTGCAGCAGAATGGCCGTCTGCTGCTGGCCGGGCCTTTCCCCGCCATCGACAGCAATGATCCGGGCCCGGCGGGCTTCACCGGCAGCCTGATCGTGGCTGAGTTTCCCTCACTGCCGGAAGCCCGAGCCTGGGCCGATGCCGATCCCTATGTGGCCGCTGGCGTTTATGCCAGGGTCAGTGTCCAACCTTTCAAGAAAGCACTCCCCGCATGACTACAATAGAAGAAATGCAACAAAGACTGGCCACACTTGAACCTGAAACTATTGAAATTGGCGACGACAGCGCGCTCCATGCCGGCCATGAAGGGGCAAGGAGTGGCGGTGGGCATTACAATCTCACCATTGTTTCACCCCAGTTTAAGGGATTGTTAACCATCAAGCGTCATCGCCTGATATATAATGCCCTCGGCAATCTGATGCAAACAAAAATCCATGCCTTGAGCATAAACGCCTATGCGCCTGGAGAGCTTTAAGGCCGCTTTACCTTGTGTTTTATTACCCTTGTCTTAATCACGTTAAGGAACTGTAAATGATGTCAATCAAATCACGCATTCTGCTGGCCAGCGCAGCATCACTGCTTACCCTCAGCGCCTGCAACGCCGACGAAAATGCAAAAACTGCCGCGCCTGCTGCAAAAAGCGAAGCTGCCGCCACCGTAAACGGCACCGCCATCAGCAAAAACCGTGTTGAAATGCTGATCAAACAGCGTGCAGGCATGGGCCAACCGGACAATGACGAGACACGCAAATCGATCATCGACCAGTTGGCGATGCAGTTGCTGGTTTCTCAGGAAGCGCTCAAGAAAGGCCTGGACAAGACCCCGGAAGTCATGGACCAGATCGACCTGACCAAGCAGTCCATCCTGGCCAATGCCTTCGTGCAGGACTACATCAAGAACAACCCGGTCAGCGACGACATGCTCAAAGCCGAGTACGACAAAATCAAGGCACAGATGACTGGCAGCGAATACAAGGCACGCCATATCCTGGTAGAAAAGGAAGCTGACGCGAAAGACATCATCGCCAAGCTGAAAAAAGACATCAAGGTTTTTGAAAAACTGGCCAAGGAAAAATCCAAGGATCCAGGCTCCAAGGCACAAGGCGGCGATCTGGGCTGGTTTGATGCACGCAGCATGGTCCCTGAGTTTGGCGACGCGGTGACCAAGCTGGCTAAAGGCAAATTCACCGAAGAGCCGGTAAAGTCCCAGTTTGGCTATCACGTCATCATGCTGGAAGATTCCCGTCCGCTACAGGCGCCGCCATTCGATCAGGTCAAGCCCGGCTTGTCCCAGCAGGTGCAGCAACAGAACCTGAAAAAACTGGTTGACGACATGAGAGCCAAGGCCAAGATTGAAGTCATGGGCGCACCGGCACCAGCGGCAGAACCTGCCAAGTAACATAGCAGTCTGATCCATCAGAAGGCGGCCTCCGGGCCGCCTTCTTTGTTTTGGGCTTAAGGGTTAGAATGATCTCTTTAATTTCCGCGCCACGCCCTCCGGCATGATCAAAAAAATCGAGATCGCACAACTGATTCCCGGCATGTATATCCACGACCTGAACTGTGGCTGGATGGATCATCCCTTTGCAACCAACCGATTTATCGTCAAGGATGATAGTGTTGCTGTGGAACTGCACGAAATCGGCGTGCACGAGTTGTACATCGATACCAGCAAAGGTCTGGACATTGCCGAAGGCAAGACGCGGGAAGAAGTCAGCGATGAAATTCATGAGCAAATTCTGCACATCGCTGAAGAAAAACCTACCCCGGTTGCCGCAGTCTCCCTGGCCGAAGAAGCATTCCGCGCTCGCAAGCTGCATGGCGAGGCGAATCGAATCGTCAAGGGCATCATTACCGACATTCGCCTGGGCCAGCAGATCGAAATGGAGAAGATTGAACCGCTGGTGGAAAACATGGTGGATTCCATTTTTCGCCATCAGGATGCACTGATCCCGCTGGCCCGCCTGAAAACTCACGACGAATATACCTTCCAGCACTCAGTCTCGGTCTGCGCGCTGATGGTCGCTTTTGCTCGCGGCTTGAAGCTATCCCGCGACATCATCAAGGAAATCGCCATTGGCGCCCTGCTGCACGATGTCGGCAAGGCCAAGGTACCGGACAGCATTCTGAACAAGCCGGCCAAGCTGACCGATGCAGAATTCGGCAAAATGAAATCTCACGTGGTGCAGAGCATCATCATTCTGCAGAACACGCCCGGCATCAGCCAGATTGCGCTGGATGTCGCGGGCCAGCACCACGAACGTTTTGACGGCACAGGCTACCCCAACAAACTCAAGGGGAATGAAATTTCACTCTACGGGCAGATGGGCGCGATTGTCGATGTGTACGACGCCATCACTTCCGAACGTGTTTACCACAAGGGCATGCCTCCTACCGAGGCGCTCAGGAAACTGCTGGAATGGAGCAAATTTCACTTTGACCCGGAAATGGTGCAGACCTTCATCCGCACCCTCGGCATCTATCCCAGCGGCTCACTGGTGCGCCTGAGCAGCAACCGCCTCGGTATCGTGCTGGAACAGCACGCAGAGAAAATGCTGCAGCCGAAAGTAAAAGTGTTTTTCCACGCAGACAAACAACATTATCTTCCGCCGGAAGAAATCGACCTGGCGCGCCCCAGTTGCCAGGACAAGATTGTCAGTCATGAATCATTTGAAAAATGGGGTATCGACCCAGCCAAGTGGCTAGGCAGCTAATCGAATATCCAATCAAGTCACCGCGTCGCCGAGAAACGTGGCTTCGGGTCGCGCAAGATAAGGTCCGGCGCAGAAAAAGGGGCCAAGCGTTCGAGAAAATCCAGCAGTTCCAGAGCGGGGCTATTGCTGAAGAAGCGGGCCGCAGGCGTCTCGATCCAGATTCTGTCCGCATAAACGTAAATCTCATGGGGCGTATCGCCCACACCGTCATGGTTGAGATCAAAGCCCTGATAATCATCCCAGTAATTTCCATGCCAGCGATTTAATAGCGCATCTCCAGAGCCGGACATCATCACCTGCACCAGGTTTTTCTCGAAACGGTTGTTCTCAAAAATATGCCCCCCTCTTTCCCCATATAACTGAACGCCCGTGGTGCTATGCGCAACGCGATTGTTGCGGAACACGACCCTGTTCATGTCCCCCACCGGAGAGTCAGAAAGAATGCCGGTGCCACAATGCACAATCTGATTGCCTTCCGCCAGAATTTCAGTGCTTTTCTTGATGGCGATGCAGGCGCCGCCGATATCCGCCGTATGCTGCAAAGTATTGCCCCGGATCGTGATGTAATCCGAATTCAGCACGACAATGCCGGTCGCGTTGCTGGTCAGTCGATTCCCTTCGATATGGCAATTAGGCGAAAAGATGAGGTGCATGCCATAACGGCTGCCACGGATGGAATTGCCGGAAACATGATTATTCGGCGAATTCATCAGGGTGAAGTCGCGCGCATCGGCGATGTCATTATCCTCGATGCGATTATCGATACTGTTCCACAGGCGGACAGACTCGCCACGCATGGACACCCCTGCTGCCTTGGAACGTATGTGATTGCGGCGTATCAGATTGTGGTTCGACTGTTTAAGCACGATGCCAAAAAGCGCGTTTTCAATCACGTTATCTTCGACCCGGTTGTTGTTACCCTGAATTGCCACAGCCGAATCCATTTGGTCATGCGAATTCCCGGTATTGCGAAGAATGAGCCCTCGCACCACAGCATCGCCAGTATTGACCTGCAGGACGGATCTTTTCCCGCCCCCGTCGATAATGGCCTTGCCTCCGCCATCCAGGACGATAGGCCTTGAAAGCAGCACCGGCCCAGCGTAAATCCCGGGCAAAAGACGCAAGGTACCGCCAGACGGCGTGGCATCCACCTGCGCCTGCAGCAATGGCTGGCCGAAAACGGAGAAAGGGTGAATCAGGAAGATAAACAGCAATAGAACGAAAGTGCGCCTGTTCATGCTAACGCAGTCGATCAGCAGAACACGCGAACAGGCACCACCAGAAACGGGTGTGAAGCCTTTATTTTGATAAGTCTGGAATGAAACATGGGGCGAACCACACAGCCGCCTTGAGACGGATGAACATTTATCAAGCGCTCATGCTGACATTGCCTTGATCCGTTTGCCTTGATCGGGAACAAGAAAAAACAGCCCGGGCTCTATGCCGCAAGCGGCCTCAGCTCGCCTCTCTTTTGGCAGTTTTCATAACCTGCGCTTTTTCACGCAGCCATTCCCGATCTTTCTCTGCATCACGTTTATCGTGCTGCTTCTTGCCCTTGGCGAGACCGATTTCCAGCTTGATGCGGCCTTTCGAATAGTGCATGTCGAGCGGCACCAGCGTATAGCCCGCACGTTCCACCTTGCCAATCAGTTTGCTGATTTCTTCCGCATGCAGCAGCAACTTGCGCGTGCGTACCGGGTCAGGGTGAATGTGGGTGGAGGCCGTCGGCAGGGGGCTGATATGACAGCCGATGAGAAATATCTCGCCACTGCGAATGATGACGTAGGCCTCCTTGAGGTTCGTCCTTCCGGCGCGTATCGCCTTGACTTCCCAGCCCTCTAGCACCATGCCGGTTTCATATTTCTCCTCGATGAAGAAGTCGTGGAAAGCTTTCTTGTTCTGCGCAATGCTCATAAGGGCGTGAATTTCCGCGGTAAATAGGGTATTTTAGCGTTTTTTATATGATAGCGTTAAAGCTGCAAATCAAAGATGGCACTTGTAGAAAAATCGGTACTGGTTCTGCACTCGGCGCAGCAGATGTTCGACCTGGTGGATGGAGTGGAACTTTACCCGCAATTCCTCCCATGGTGTGGCGGGACGGAAGTAAAATGGCGCGACGAGGCAAGCACCGTCGCAACCGTCGTCATCGACTTTCATCGCATCAAGCAGAGTTTTACCACCGAAAACGCCAAGCAGATCCCCTCGCTGATCGAAATGAAGCTCCAGGACGGCCCGTTTCGCCAGCTGGACGGCAGTTGGCGCTTCACCGCACTCAACGAAAGCGCATGCAAAGTCGAGTTCAGGCTGCATTATGAATTCTCCAGCAAACTGCTGGAATCACTGGTAGGCCCGGTGTTCAATCACATTACCAGCAATTTTGTGGACGCGTTCGTGGAACGCGCCGAGAAGGTTTACGGAATATCATGAGCGAAGCCATACAGGTCGAAATCACTTACGCCCTGCCACACGAGCAAGTCCTCCTTACGCGCAAGCTGGCATCTGGCGCCACCGCAGAACATGCGATTCGCGAATCGGGCCTGCTCGACAAATACCCGGAAATCGATCTCAGCAAGAACAAGGTCGGCATTTTCGGCAAACTCGCCAAGCTGGACACCGTTTTACGCGACAAGGACCGCGTCGAAATTTACCGTCCGCTCATTGCTGACCCCAAGGAAGTTCGAAAAAAACGCGCAGAAGAAGGAAAGGTCATGAAAAAAGGCGGCGGCGATATGACGTCGAGCGCAGAAGAATAGCGGTAAAATGGCAGTCCTGATTTCAGAAAGAATTGCGTAATGCGAACCGAAGTACATGTACATGGCAGTCTTTATCTGCGCAAGGGCGTCACCCTCCCCCAGATTGAAACCGGGCTCAGACAATGGATGGAATACCTGGATGCGGAGAACATCAGTGAAATGCGCAGCCTGGAACCCAACGAACCAGGTGTGAGCTACGATCAGGCCGCCCGCGTGCTCGACATCTGCTGGACAGGAGAGGTTGGGCGCACATTCCAGCGCAACCTCCAGGCCACCCTGGCTGACATGAGCACGTTACTGGAACATGCTTCCGAAATTGAAATCACCTTCTATCATGAAGACGGGCGCGACGAATTCCAGCTTCTGTTTGCCGGACCCAGCGCAGAAGCCATTCATCAGGTCCAGCGGCGACTCATGCTGACGGACGTTGCCGGCCTGCTCTCGCGCCACTTCGGGCCAGATGAAGTCAAGCGTGTCGAAACCATGGTCAATGAGCTGTTCGATCAAGACTGGGAAAAGAAGGCAACCCAAACCGAAGCGGACTTCCAGCCCTCCGGCAGTTTGATCCAGTTTCGCGGCAAGAAACATTTACATTAAGGCACCAGACACGCCAGTTCATGCTCGATTGCTGCCGCATCGAGCCGCTCATAATCTTCCCGGTTAAAGGTAATCATCCCGCCCGCCAGTTCATGCCAGGTAAAACCGCTGGTCCAGGCTGGCTGCGTATAAGTCCCCTGTTTTCGGCGCGGGAACAGGTACATGCGGCCTGAAGAATAAAGCAGGTTGTAAGGCGTTTCGTTCTCATGCAACTGGTGAATGCCTGCCCAGGCGGATTTCGGATCGGAGATGGCAAGACAGGCAGTCGGGTAAGCTTTTTCACCTCCGTTGTGCTGCCACTGCGGCGCCATCACCGGGAATCCCTCCGGCTTGATGAACATCTGGAAATGCAGATGGTTCACTGAAGCAAAGGCGCCCAGCGAGTTGTAGCCGAAACCCACGCCGTCCAGCGTCTGCGCCAGTCCTGCGGTGGTTTCCCAGAGATAGAAATGGTGCGCCTCGGTGAGATATTGCGGCAGGCAGCTGTCCCGTTCCGGCACCAGCAGGCCATGAAAATCGACGAAGGGATATTTGTTGTAATACAGCGTTGCATGTCGGCCACGCAATTCGCCGGCCCAGAAGGCCTCCTTCTGCATGAATCCCTTGTTGAAATGGAACCCGGCCTCGTCAAAAGGGGCGCGCAGATACTCGGGCACGCGGGAGGTGATGCGCTTGGGGCGGAACGAGCGCAGATGGTTGAACTGCAATTCCCAGCTACCCGCCTGACGCTTCACGGTCGGCTGAAGCCGGTCCAGCCCGACAGCATGAATCTTGAGAAACACCAGCAGGTCTTCCTCCACTGCCTGAATCTCGCGGCCCTGCTGCAGGGCCTGCACATACTCATCGCGCAGGCCAGCATAAAGTTGTGTCAGACCAGAGCTGGCTGCTTCGTAAAGCCGCTGATCGAAAGTCGCATTGGCGCACACCAGGATAAACGGCCCCAGGCCACCCTTTTGCAGCAAGCCGTCCAGCCCGGCGGAAAAGGCCGCGCCAAAGGCCTGACTGGAAGCAAAGAGGGGTTCTTCATTCGAAATCAAAACAGTCTTTCTCCCTATTCCTTGTGTTATGGAATTGGCCATTTATTATTTGCAGGGCAGGCTTCAGCCCGGTTTGTCGGGATAAACCAGCTCACTCCGCTGCCAGCAAGTGTTCGGCAAGACGCGCCCAGTAGCTCGCCCCCAGCACCAGCACTTCATCGTTGAAATCGTAGTGCGGATTGTGCAGCATGCAGCCGCCCTCCCCCATGCCATTGCCGAGCCAGACGTAGCAGCCGGGCCTTTCCTGCAGCATGAAGGAAAAATCCTCCGCCCCCATGGAGGGGCGCAGATCGCTGCGTACATTCTCTTTCCCGACCAGCCCGGTCGCGACGTTGCGGCAGATTTCCGCCTCAGCCTCCGAGTTGATGGTGGCGGGATAACCACGCCGGTAATCAAGGCTGACCTGCACCCCGAAACCCGCAGCAATGCCGCCGCAGATGCGCTCCATCGCCGCCTCGACGTGGTCCTGCACCTCGGGACGGAAGGCCCGCACCGTCCCACCCAGCATGGCATGATCGGGAATCACGTTATAGGCCTCGCCGGCATGGAAGCGGGTCACGCTCAGTACCGCCGCATCGAGCGGGTCCAGCGTGCGACTAACGATGGTTTGCAGTGCCTGCATCAGGGCACCACCTGCCGCGACGGGATCTGCGCCCTGATGGGGCATGGCCGCATGAGCGCCGTGGCCCTTGATGACAATATCGAACTGGTCCGCCGAAGCCATCATCGGCCCCGGCATGATGGCGAACTGCCCGGCCGGCAGCCCCGGCCAGTTGTGCATGCCGAATACCGCCTGCATGGGGAAACGCTCGAACAGGCCATCCTCGATCATCACCCGGGCGCCGCCCTCGCCTTCCTCGGCGGGCTGGAAAATGAAATACACCGTGCCGTCAAAATTGCCCGTGGCGGCCAGATATTCCGCCGCACCCAGCAGCATGGCGGTATGTCCGTCATGCCCGCAGGCGTGCATCTTGCCGTCAAAATGGGAACGATGCGGGAAAGGGTTCTGCTCGTGGATCGGCAAGGCATCCATGTCGGCGCGCAAGCCGATGGCCCGGTCGCTGGTGCCGGAGTGCAACACCCCCACCACGCCGGTGCCGGCCAGGCCGCGATGCACTTCAATACCGGCGGCGGAGAGCACCTCCACCACCAGTGCGCTGGTGCGCTGCTCCTCGAATGCGGTTTCGGGATGGGCGTGAATATCCCGCCGCAAGGCGACGAGGCGTTCCTGGTTATGCTTGATATGGGATAAAACTGACATGACGGCGATCTCTGGCATACAACGATAGTGCCACGATAACATTCGCACGCCGTCTTCGAAAGAGAGGGGGCGGGAAAGCTTCTACTGTAATGCGTATAGCCAATCTCAACAGATTTTTGCACGCACCATGGCCGAAAAAAAGCACACGAGGAGGATGTTGGACAAGCGGATGAAGACGCGTCAATGCAAGACATGACGCCGCGCTCTACCCAAGGCAATTTCTCTGGCGAACTGCGGCAGCAATCAGCTTAAATAGAGAAAATTAGGGTGCATTGGGCAAGCAACGCAAAGTTCGCTATCGTCATTTTCCTGATAACCACATTTCCCAATAATATTTACATATTCACTGCCATATTCTTTTCTGAATTTAGCCGAGTGCTTGAACAAATACTCAATGATTTTTGGCTGAAGGCATCGTACAGATTTTGCCGCACCGTTCCGAGTGTAGGTTTCCCAGATAAATTCTTCAGGCAAGGTCCCGCCCGCCCTGATTTCGTCTGTATAACCTAATTCCTTTATAAACTCGGCCACATTCTTGATTTTATCGAATTCGACATGAGCCACGAGAATGCTGGGGGAGTTTTTATTTTTACACGCCAGGTCAAATGAAAACTGCGGGATTTTTTGGTGGCTTTTCATAACACTATTCACGAATAATCATGAATATCAGAATACGTTTATTTCGACGACTCTCAATAGGGAAATCCCCGTAAGGGAATCCCCTATGTAAAAGCACCCAAGCTTTCTGGCCACATCTGCAATAGAAAAGTGGCCAGAAAGTTCCTGAAGGGGTTTAATCGAGAAAAGCTTCAACCTGAATGGCGATTTTCACTTCATCACCGACTGCCGGCACATATTTGGTCATGCCGAACTCGGAGCGCTTGATCGTCGTCGTGGCGTTGGCGCCGCACATGGCTTTCTTGGTCATCGGATGCGGTGCGCACCGGAAGTGATCAACCGTCAGATGGACCGGCTTGGTCACGCCCAGCAGCGTGAAATCCCCATCGGCTCCGGCCAGTTTGTCCCCATCGAACTGGAGTGATTTCGACTTGAAGGTGATGGTCGGATACTTTGCCGTATCGAAAAAATCCTCGCCCTGCATGTGCTTTTCCAGTTCGGCCAGGCCGGTATCGATGCTGCTGGCGTCAATACTGATGTCGATGCTGCCCGACTTGGCAGCCGTATCCAGCGTGATAGTCCCGCTGGTCTTGTTGAAGCGGCCGCGCTGGATAGAGAAACCCAGATGGCTGACTTCAAAGCTGGGAAAGGTATGGCGCGCATCGATGGTATAGGTATCGGCAGCAAAGGCGGACGTACTCAGGGTGCTGGCGATGGCAAAGGCAATCAGTGATTTTTTCATGGTGTTCTCCTGTTGGCGGGTGGGTGCTACTTGCGGATGGGGGCTAATACAAAGTGAAACTTGATCTGAACTTCGTCGGCGACCACCGAGGTATCGCTCCAGATACCGGAGCCGATGCCGTAGTCCAGGCGCTTGAGCGGAAAGCTGCCGTCCAGAAAAAGACGGTCTTTCTCCTGCCGGAGCGTGAATGGCGCGCGTACTTCCAGCGTCTTGCCCTTGATGCTCAACTTGCCGCTGGTTTCATAACGACCGCCGCCCAGTGACTTGACTGAAGTCGAGCTGAAGCCGGCCTTGGGAAAATCGCGCACATTGAACCAGCTCTTGCCCTTGACCTCCTCATTGGCTTCCTCGCTGCCGGCATCGATGCTGGCCAGGTCGATTTCGATCTGGGCGCGCCCGGCCTCCGGCCTGGCCGGATCGAGAACAATCTGTGCCGTGAATTTCCTGAAAGCGCCCTCGACCGGCACATTCATTTGTTTGGAAACAAAGGCAATCGAGCTTTTTTCGGTCTGAAGCGTGCCGAACTCGGCTGCCTGAGCGACACCCGCAAGCAACAGGGAAAGAAGGAAAAACAATCGCATCATCTTGAATCTCCTCGTTCGAGAAAAGGCAGCATGCGGGCAAGAATGCCGTCACGCTCGATGAAATGGTGCTTGAGCGCCGCGCCGACATGCGCCAGCAGCAACACCAGCAGCGTCATGTTGAGCATCTCGTGCACCTGCCGCAGCAGATCGCCCAGGGCCTTGTCCTTGCCGATCAGGTCGGGCAGCGGCAGCACGCCCAGATAAACGGTCTGGAAGCCCTTGGCCGAACTCATCAGCCAGCCCGACAGGGGAATCGCAAACAGCAGCAGGTAAAGCAGAAGATGCAGGCCGTTCGCGGCATGGCGTTGCCACAGCGGCATGCTGTCAGGCAGCGGCGGCGGCTGGTGACCCACCCGCCAGGCCAGACGCAGCAGGAGCAGCAGGAAAACCGTCACCCCCAGCCACTTGTGGTAGCTGATCAGCTTGAGCTTGAGCGGGGATAAGCGCCAGATCCGCCATGTAAACGCCGAGCGGGAACAAAGCCACGATCAGCAGCGCAGTGAGCCAGTGCAAAGCAATGGCGGTGTGGGTATAGCGAGTCAGGCGATCATGTCTGCTCCTCGCCAGCACGTGCGGCCTGGAAAGCGCCACGCAGACGGCTCAGGCTGGTTTCCATGGAGACCAGATCCTGCGGCGAAAGTTCGCTGAAGGCCTGCGCCATATAGGCCAGATGCGCCGGAAAAACGCGCGCGAACAGGGCCTCGCCCTGCGGGGTCAGTTGCACGATCTGGCTGCGCCCGTCGCTGGGCGACGCAATCCGCTGCACCAGTTTTTTGTCAGTGAGACGATCCACCACGCCGGTGAGCGTGCCCTTGGTGATCAGGGTTTTCTCGCCCAGCTCCTTGAGCGGCATGCCGGGCGTGTTGCCGAGCGTGGCGATGATGTCGAATTGCGACGGCGTCAGGTCCAGGCTGCGGATGTGTACCGACGAGTAGGCCTCGAAAGCCTGATAGGCCTCGGCCAGTTCGCGCAGGACCGGCAGAAAGGAAGCTTGAGGCATGGATGTTCCATCTGGTTCTAGTTAGAACCATATTAGTTCTAACTAGAACCAGATGTCAACATCTTCAGCCGGGAATCACCCGTTGCGGTGAATCCAGTCTGCACCCAGCGTGCCGGAAAGATCGCTCAGATATTGCGTGCTGGCCACGTAGGCCTGTTCCTGGCGGGCCTGTTCAAGCAGTTGCGAATATTTCTCGCGCTCGGTCCCGGTGAGCTGGTTCTGGCGATCCAGGAAGCGCTGCAGATGCGCCTCGTGCCGCTGCCACAGCGCCATGTCGCGCTGCTGCTTGATGGACAACCGTTCCCGATACCAGTCGCTGGCCAGCAGCGCATCGCGCGTGAACATGCTGCGAATTTCCGGATGACGCACATCCTTGCCCTCATAGCTGCCCGTTGCCATGATGTAGAGGATCGCCCTGAGTGGCGGACAGGCATCATTGACCGATCCGTCGTCGAGATAGTTCTGCGCCACCCTCCGCTGCGCTTCGACGATATTGTCCACGCCATCCGCAAAAGACTCCAGATCCTGGCTCTCCGGCCTGAGCATGGCTTCGTCGAACACCGCCATCGGGTTATCGAAGATCTTGCCGAAATTGGCATGCACAAAACGGCTGGTGATACGGTAGCCAAGGCGGCTGGCAAGAATCTGGCGGCCCTGGTAGTCGAAATCCGCAAGCGGCTCGAGGTAGCCGCGCTCGATCATGAGTTTCGGGTCGCGCTCGCGCACCGCCATGCGGCACCACAGTTCCGGGATCAGCAGGCTGATGTCGTGATCCACGCGCCGGTTGGGGCCGATATGCCCGGCCGCGGTGGAAAAGCCGTCGTAGCCGCTGATGATGTAGGAGACCAGGGCATTATTCAGGTCCGCCGTAGCGCGCAGGGCATTGAACGGCCCCTTGGTCAGCGCGCCTTCCGAGCCCGCGCCGGTGGTCGAGGGAGACTTCCCGGTCAGGCTGGCGATGAAATCCATGAACAGCTCGGGCAGTTCCTGGAAATGGATGGGGTTGTACACCGCCAGCGGGCGGATGCCGTGCTCCCGATCCGGCGGATTGTTGCGACGCCCTGGCAGAACCGCATTGACCGGGAAATGCACAGCCTCGCCCCAGGGGAACGCGCCGGTACAGCCTGGCGCCCATCTCGGCAATATAGCGGTCGCGCGGGTTGACCAGATCGGGACGCCGCTGCAAGTAGCGCACATTGGCCGAAGGCTTGCCATCCACGATGCGCGGGTGTGCGGAGGAAACAAAATAGTGGTCTGCCGGCGCCCTGCTGGCCGCTTCCGCCAGCTGCTTCATGGGCGGGCTGAACAGTTCGAGACCGATGGCGTCTTCCACCAGTTCCTGCGCATCCGCCGTGGTCAGCGGCTCGAAATTGGAAATGAAATTGTCCGGCCCGGCCAGATCCGCCTCAGCCTGCAGATCGAGGCCGCGATGGATCGCATCGTCCGGCCGCTGGAACAGGCGCAGCTCGCAGTTGGCCGCCAGCTTGACGCTGGGGTTGGCATAGTCCGGGTTGAGATGGGCCAGCCGGGCAGCGGGCACCGTGATGGAGGCCGTGATGTCGTCTTCGGTCTGGATTTTGCCTGCGCCGATGAAATCCTGGCGCAGCTTGTACATGCGCCACGAACCGTCCGGCTCGACCCCGACGCGCAGAAAACTCGCCATCAGCCGCCGCCCGTTGTACTTGAGCTCGTGCCCGGGATAGCCGTTCACCATGTCGACCGAGAAATGCTTGCGCCAGTTAGCGCCCCACTCCGGGCGGTAAAAACGCTTGATCACGAACACCAGCGCGCGGATGTGCTGCGGAATGCTTTCCAGCCACTGGTTGTAGTGCTCGGTGTATTCGCTCTCGGAGGGCGTCAGCAGCTTGATCACCGAGCCCAGCGTCCGTTCCTCGCTCAGCAGCGGGCGGCTGTCGCGGGCTTGCGCGGATTGCGGAAGCGGCTCCGAATAATCCCTGTCGAAAATCTCCTGCACCTGCGCCAGATCGTCATGCAGATCGCCGCACGTAAAACGGGCCGGAAATGATGGTGCCGACGATGGATTTCGAAATCTCCGACTTGCCGCCGCCCGAAACCGTGCACGGCTTGTGCACGAAAGTGCCTTCGGCATCGGTCCCGATCAGCCGCCAGGTGGGCGCATGGGGATGTTTTTCCATGTGCACCTTGTAGCCGCAGGGATGAATGTAGGTGTGCCCGGCCAGCAGCTTGATGGTCTGCACCTGGCCATTGCGCGGCCAGTGGATGCGTCTGGTCGAGCAGATGCATGGTGGCATCTTCCGGCACGTAGATGATGTCCGGGAAGCGCTTGTCGACGCCGTAGCCTTCCTCCCTGACATGCATGACATCGCCGAACAGGGACACCAGGCCATCGAAATTATGGCCGTCCGTGCGAATCCGGCTATCGGGGCGGAATACCTCGCCGAGATTGAAGCTGGGAAAAGCCAGCGCGCCGCCCGAGTGTTCCTCCTCGCAGCCGCCGAACAGGTTGGCCGCATAGCTGATCTGCGATTTGACTTCCTTCTTGCTGTAGCCGAAATAGTTGTCGGCAATCAGGGTCACGATCACGCCGCTCATGTCGCGGCAGGTGATCTTGAAGGGCTGGCCGTCGTTGTAGAGTTCGTTCTCCTCGCGCCAGCACATGCCGTCGCGGCGCTGGCGTTCGCTGGCCTGATCCCAGTGCGGCAGGCCCAGCTCAATCTTCTTCAGACCGCACCAGGTGCGGCGCCAGGATGACGCAGCCGGTGTGGCCGGTCCAGTGCAGCACATCCAGAGCGGCGTCGTTCTCGGGCAGGCAGGGATTGCCGCCGTTGCCGAAAATGCGCTCCACGAAATCCAGGTTCGAAACCAGGCTGCCGGGCGCAAAGAAGCGCGTTTCCATGGTCTTTTCCGGGCTGATGCCGGGCACTTCCGGCGCCACCAATGGACGCATCAGCAAGGAAACCCAGCTCTCCGCCTGTTCCGCCTGGGTGCTGGTAAAAGGCAAGCGCAGCGTATCGCGTGGCGGGTTGAGCGCAGCGGCCAGCAAGCCGGCAAAGGCCTTTGCCGGCACGGCATTCTTGTCCGCGGGAATCGGCAGGCCGCCTTCGACAATGTGAAACACGCCCTTGGTGGTGCGCCGGTCATTGCGCGGATTGTGCAGCACGCCCTGCATCAGGCGGTAGGAATCGACGAATTCGGCGCTGAAATGCTGGCCATCAACCGGCAGGGAGAGCTCGCACGCCAGTTGAGGACGGTCCAGCACAAAAGTCGCGCCCGGCAATGCAATTTCGCTCTCAACGCCATTCTGGCGGAGATACGCATTGAGAAAATTCTGGATGCGCTGATCTGCAGGGCAGCGGTAATCCGCCAGCAGGCGCTTCTGGTGCTGATAGCTGCGCAAGAGATCTGCCGCGACATGCAATGGCGAGAAGCCATCCATCCCCTGCGGAGTGGGCAGCCCAAGCGCCGCCAGATGGAGATTGATATGCTGAATCAGCCCAAGCCGTTCGCCCGACACTTCATCCAGCCTCTGGTGGCCTTTTGTTACCGCAACCATGGTTTCTCCCCGAGAAAAATTCATGCTTAAAACGGGGTTCACCCACGTTCCATTCGCAAAAAACTTGTAGCAAAGTTACCCAAACCCGTCATTTTCGCAGCTTGAGTGGTATATCTACATCAATATTTTTTAGATATCCATAGAAATCGGTATGCAATGACTGATCGGCCTGGCCCTGGCAAGCCCGTCCGGCAAATCAGAAATCCAGCGGCAAATAGAAAAACACGAAGCGCCCGGCCTCGATGTCCAGCATCAGCGTGGCGCCGCGATACAGGGCGTAATCGACATAACCCGGCACGGCGCTGCCCTGGTGGCATTCGCTGGCGTGCTGGGGCGATTCGAAATTGCGATCACGGTCATACCACGAAAGCAGCATGCATTCACCCAGCCGGGTATGGGCTTCGGCCTCGGCCAGTCTCATCGCAGCAAGATAATCCGCAAGCGGTGGCTGGGGCGCGAGTTTCACGACAGTCACACCAGAAAAATCAGCGCCTGCCGGTTTGTCGCAGGCGCACGAGACAAGCCTTCCGGATTCGCTCACGCCCGCGCAGGCTCCAGCGAAGCATCCAGGTTGAGGTCATCGCAGTGTTCGAAAAACGCATCGCGCAATTTGGCAATGGATGTTCCGCCCGGCACGCCTACCGTCATATGCACGGCAAACATCGGGCTGCCGGTATGGGGCGCGGGATAACTGTCGGTTTCCAGCTCCTCGATATTGATGCCGCTGGCGGCAAAAAATCGCGCCAGATTGTGCACGATGCCGGGGTTGTCGAGCGCGACCACTTCCACCAGATAAGGCACAACAGGAACATGCCGCTCACGCTCCCGTGTCCACTTGTGGATGATGGCAAGACCAAGCTCATCTCCCAGCGGCCCCAGCCGGCTCTCAAGCGCGCTCAGCGCCTCCTTGCTGCCGGTGACACGCATCATCAGGGCAAACTGCCCGCCCAGCACGCCCATGCGGCTCTGCTCGATATTGCAACCGCTGGCGGTGATCTGGTTGGTGAGCTTTTCTACCAGGCCAACCCGGTCTTCGCCTGAAGCGGTAATTGCAAGACATTCGTTAGTGACAGGAGTGATCATGAGGGATTTCCGTACAAATGGGGACGCGCCCAGTATAAACCCAGAAAATCCATTTGGGCGCAGGTCGGGTTTTGACCCGACATGTCGGGCTGTACCCGTTAAGGGCATCCCCGCCGGGAATGGATGCTTCGCATCACGTTCCGGCGAGAAAGCCCGACCTACAGGACATTGGTTTTACGGTACCTAAACGGCTCATTAACCTTCCGGGATAAAGAAAAAAGCGGCAAAGTAAAAAGGGCTTCCGCCATTTCAGGAACAAGAAAAACGCCCCACGCAGGGGCGTTCAGAAAAAAACATTGAAGATCGATCAAGTGCTGAATTTGCCGGTTTCAGTTTTGACACTATTCGCCAGCTTCGCCATTTCAGCCGCCGAACCTGACATGCGAGAGGCTGCGGCATGTGTTTCTTCTGTCATCTGGGAAACCAGCTCAACGTGGCTGGCGATCTCGTTGCTCGCCGCACTCTGCTCTTCCATGGCGCTCGAGATATCAGCGATGGAAACGCCGACATGGTCGACAAATTCCCGGATGGTCCCGATAGCCTCGCCCGCCTGACCCGCGAGCCGGACGCCCTCATTCACGCGAGACACTCCCTCGGCAATGGACTCGACCGCACGCGAAGTGCCCCCCTGTATGGCATCGATCATGCGCGCAATATCCGCCGTGCTGCTTGATGTCCGCTCAGCCAGCTTGCGCACCTCATCCGCGACCACGGCGAACCCCCGGCCCTGCTCGCCGGCCCGCGCCGCCTCAATGGCAGCATTCAAGGCCAGCAGATTGGTCTGGTCTGCAATTTCCCTGATGGATTGAACAATGGACGATATCTGGTTCGATTGATCACCCAGTTCCTCGACAATGCTCGAGGATGTCCTGACGGCACTGGCAATCGATTGCATGTCGGAAACCACGCGCAAGATCACCTCTCCGCCCTCAACGACCGTCTCCATCCCGGATTTTGCCGATAAACGCATTTCCCTTGTGGTTTCACTGATATGGGCAATGCTGACGGTCATCTCTTCCACCGCCGAGGCCATGGCTGAAGCCGCCTCACTCTGGTCCCCTGCCGCATCAGACAACTCTTTCGCGGTCCCGGCGATTTCATCTGCCGATGAAAACGAATCCCCCGCCATTGAACTGATCTGCTTCATGCTGCCGCCAATTTCGCCCAGAAAACGGTTGATGTCAGCGGACAGCGCTCCAATTTCATCCTTGCTTGAGGCATCGAGCCGAACGGACAGGTCGCGGTTCTCGCTGATAACACCGATGGACTGGCCCAGACCAGACAGGCGACGCGCGATGCCAGTTGCGACAACATATCCGACGATAAGCACAAACAGCAGCATTCCCGTACCAATCAGGACAGATGTCACCAGGAT
The DNA here is from genome assembly GCA_963741495.1 of uncultured Gammaproteobacteria bacterium. Taxonomy (GTDB): domain Bacteria; phylum Pseudomonadota; class Gammaproteobacteria; order Burkholderiales; family Sulfuricellaceae; genus Sulfurimicrobium. The sequence continues at coordinate 412,558 of CAVUID010000011.1, read as the reverse complement.
ATTGCGCGCTGCGGTGGTTTTGGCAGTGGCCAATTCCAGAAGCCCCTGGGCCAGCATGTTTTCGATTTCATGCAGGGCATCGATCCGGGCGCTCGAATCAGCGAACCATTTTTCGGCATCGATGCCGAACTCGGTTGTTTTCAGCAAGCCCAGGGTGCGTGCCTTGGCGACTTCATTGAATGACGCGCTGTCCTGTTTTGATGCCAGCGCAGACGCTATGACTTCAGGCGCCCAGCGAACGAACTCGGCTTGCAATTCTTTCTGGGCCATGATCTGGCCTACCCATTTATCATGCTGCTCAGCATCGATACTGTCGGCAAAAAACACAGACGTCATTAAAGCGCGCTCCTGGCCGGCCTGCTCCTTCATGGCGAGAAAGCTCATGTAGGCACCAGCCAGACGGGACATGCCCGCATCATCAATCCCCTGAGTGACAACAGAAGGGATGATCCCGAGAACAGTGGTTATGGTGTCCGTAAAATATTTTGCAGCAGCCGGCGCGCCAATCGAGAAAGCTTCCGCGTTTTTCCGGGTATCCGAAAGCTTCTGCAACGCCACCTCCGCCTTTTCCATGCCGTCTGAAATAGCGGATGATTTTGCTTCAGGCATCATGACCGCATAAGTTTTGTGCATTTTTTCGACTGAGGCATCCGTCTTTGACCGCCAATCGGGCAGCGCCGAAGCGAATAACTTGCCCTGGCTACGGAGAAAACCCACCGTGGCGCCGCGCTCCCGTTGCAGGTTATTTGCCATCGGTCCGGCATCGACAATCAAGGTGATCTGCTCGCTCATGACCCGCATGTGACGCCACTCATTCCATGAATGGTAAACGTCGGTCCCGACAAACCAGGTCATGCCCAGCGTGGGCACAATGGCAAGCAAGGCGATCTTGTGTGCGATTTTCATCCATAACTCCGATTGATGAGATTGATCTGATTTGAGCCACTTGCGCGTGATACGCCCCGAACATGCCCACAGGGCGTCTGTCCTCCGCCACTCTGCGGACTACGCAGAGAATCCAATGACCGGCATTTTCAGCAATCAGCCACAAACAAGGGGGGAAGACACGAACAATTCCAGCTATATATTATTTTTATGGTCGGGCACAAGAATAACACCGACATGACAGCATGGGTATAGCTGATAAAGGTATTGTCAGTATCTGTAAAGGCAAAGCCTCATGGGGATTCTTGCTGCTTCAGCAGGTTTGCAGGCAGCTGCCCCCTGAGCACTCTCCGCTGGATTTCGCGTATTACTGCTGCCTGTTCCACCAGTCGTCGGTAGCGCTCTCATGCAGACCTCTGCTCGCACGCGACACGAGCCAGCCGACATAGAACAAAGCCTCGAACATCAGGAATACGCCTCCCCACAGCAACACGCTTCCAAGCGAATAATCGCCCGCCACTCCCCAGGCACGGGTCGGATTGATCCAGGAGACCACCAGCGGCCCGACGAGCGGCCCCAGCAGGAGAGCCAGAACGGCCAGCACCAGCATATCGCGCAGCAATATCTTCCGGTTCGGCAGGGAATTCAGGAGAGATTTATCAGTGTCGGCCTTGGGCATTGGCTACTTTCCGAGATCCAGAAAAGGCTTGATGGAAAAATACAGAATAATGGCAATCACCGCCATGTAGGCGAAGAAGCGCAGTGGATGTTCCTGGATCACATCCATCAGGGTGCGCTGTTTTCCTTCACGGCACTGTTGCTCGTATTCCGCCCTTGCCCTTGCCTGACGCTCGCTCTGATAGTCCACAATCAGCGCCCGCGCCTCTTCCAGCCGGGAATCGTCCGGCAGCCAGATAGCTGCGGAGGAGATGCCCCAGTTACCCGAAGATGTTTCGCTGAAATCCACACCGCTGGCTTTCAGCAAGGCCCGCACTTCTTCGGCCTCGTCATCGGGCACGCCATTCAGGGGGAAAAGTTTAACGGCCATGGGATGAAGCAGAGTATCAGGATGCAGCCAGCACGGAGATACGCACGTCGCCCAGCGTAACGACCTGGCCCGCGCGTATCTTGCAGGTTTTGCGCAATTCCACCTTGCCGTCAACCGAGACTTCTCCAGCAGCCACCAGTTGTTTGCCCATACCGCCGCTGTCGCAAGCTCCGGTCAGTTTGAGCAGGTTGTCGAGTTCGACAAATTCACGGGTGAGGATAAATTCGTGTTCTTGCATGGGGTCCTTGAATGGGGTCTGGTTGAGGCTTGTGCATCTTATCATTCCGCCAACGGATTCGCCCCGTATCCATTACGCCAGGAGTGTTAAAATGCCAGTCCAACATCAGCGTCGCCAGGAAACATGCAGTGAACTTCACCATTCCGGAAATCAAGCCCGAACAATCCATCGAACTGCTGAAAGAGCTGCACATCCTGACGCGCGACGGCAAGCTCAATCAGGACAGCAGGCGCAAGCTGAAGCAGGTTTATCATCTGTTCAACTTTATCGAGCCCTTGCTGAATGAAGTCCTGGCAGAAAAAGAAAACCTGACCCTGGCCGACCATGGCGCGGGCAAATCCTACCTCGGATTCATTATTTACGACCTGTTTTTCAAGGCTCAACAGGCCGGTCACATCTACGGCATCGAAACCCGACAGGCGCTGGTAGCAAAGTCGCACGAACTGGCTGAACGTCTGGGATTCGAGCGCATGTCCTTCCTCAATCTCTCGGTTGAAGAGTCCATTCATTCCTCGGAACTGCCGGAAAAAATCGACATCGTTACCGCGCTGCACGCCTGCAACACCGCCACCGACGACGCGATCAAATTCGCCCTCGAAAAAAATGCCCAATTTATCGTGCTGGCGCCCTGCTGTCAGGCTGAGGTTGCTGCGCTGATGCGCAAGAACAAGAACCAGTCCTTCTCCAGAACGCCGCTCTCCGAGATCTGGCGCCACCCCATCCACACCCGCGAATTCGGCAGCCTGATCACCAATGTGCTGCGCTGCCTGCTGCTGGAGTCGCATGGCTACCAGCTTACGGTAACCGAACTGGTCGGCTGGGAACATTCGATGAAAAACGAGCTGATTGTTGCCCGCTTTACGGGCGCGCCAAGAAAAAATGCGCTGGAGCGAATGGAACACATCCTGCATGAACTGAATCTGGAAGAATTAAGAAGCCGCTTCGTTTATTGATCCTGGAAACCTCAGTTCGATAACCACGGAGAACACGGAGAAAGGCAGTTTGCGGTGATTTATGGCCTAACCCAACGGGTGAATGCCAAACATCATGCAATCTATTGTTTTTACTCCGTGTTCTCCGTTCCCTCCGTGGTTAACTGCTTTTTATAGGTCGATACAAGTTGCACTTTTTAAACTCAATTTACAATACACAAGGCTTTAAACATGAACGAAGTCAAACACGGCCCCCGCTTCTGGATCGGCAACGGACTGCTGGCCCTGGCCCTCACGTCCCTGTTTTTCATGGGTCCACTCTCCGAAAGCCTGGGCGTCTGGGCCATGGTGCTGTGGATGATACTCGCCGCAGTGGGGATGTATTTCCTGATGACGGACAAGGGCGGGGAACCGGGGATGCCTGATTAAGAGCCTATTTCAATAGACTCTTAGCGCCTATTGCGGAAAAACCTCGCGATAGGCCTGCCTGCTGGCATAGGCCAGCACCGGGAAAATGACAGGAAAAAGGGGCAGGAAAAGCAGTATCGCCGCAAGCATGACGACAGAGAGCAGCACCCCCCAGGCCAGCATCGGCAAAAAACTGGAAAACACCGCCTTCACGCTCGTGCTGACCGCTCCAGCAAGATGGGTGCGCCGGTAAAACAGCAGCGGCACGGCAAAGGCTGAGGTGGAATAGATGATGAAGGCCAGCAGCAACCACATCAGGCTGCTGAAAAACAGGAATGGCAGCGTATCTCCGACGCCCGTCAGGCCCGCGACAAACTCCGCCAAGCCCATGTCCGGCGCAATACCAAAATAGAGCCCATAGACGATGCCCGCATCCGTCAGCCAGATCAGGAAGACGAACATCTCAACCAGGGCAATGACCCATAGCGCGGGGGGTGCAAGACGGAATCCAGCGAAGAAGTCCCCAAGTCGCACTGACTTCTTTGCAGCAACCTGGTCGGAAACATGAAAAAAACCACACAGCAAGGCCGGGCCAATCAGCATAAATCCGCCCGCCAGCGGCACCATCGTCGGCGCCAGTCCCGCGCTCACCACCACCACGAACTGGACCAGGCCGAGCAGCGCGAATATCCCGGCATAAATCGCACTCAGGCCCTTTAGTTGCAGGAAAGTCCGCCACCCTACTCCCAGCCAGCGAGGCAGGCTGGCGAGACTGATTTTTTCCGGTACAGGATTTGCCAAGCCACACCTCCTCGATCAGGCAGGCGCAAAAGAAAGCTGGCGCGAAGATCGAAGCAGAAAAAATAAAGGCGCAGTTCCCTGCGCCTTATCTTATCTACCCTTCACAACCTTTCTCTGCTTCCTGCCGCTTCAACCAGTGAACCGCCTCCGCGGGGGACACCCCCAACCCGAAGCACTGCTCAATCAGCTCAAGGGACGGCCCTCTCGCATCGTACACACCGATGTTGAAAACATGCCGGTACCAGCGATCAAAAACCTTTTCCCACTGCTCCCGGGACATTGTCATTACGTCCATCCCCAGCTCCTTGATTGGTCAAAGAAAACACTTGAAAAACGCCCATTGACAGACGCATATTCATGCAAATTCAATAACTTGCCAGCCCATTAAGGCAACCGCAATACTAACCAAATTTTGCCTTCGAGTGAAATATTTCTGTAGATTCAATCCCAGCTCAACGCGCCACCGGTCTGGTACTCGGTCACACGCGTTTCAAAGAAATTTTTCTCTTTCTTCAGGTCGATCATTTCGCTCATCCACGGGAACGGGTTGGTCGAATTGGGAAACAGTTCATCCAGGCCGATCTGCTGGCAGCGGCGGTTGGCGATGAAGCGCAGATATTCCTTGAACTGGGCGGCATTCAGCCCCAGCACGCCGCGCGGCATGGTGTCCTCGGCGTAGCGGTATTCCAGTTCCACGCCCTTCCTGATCAGCCCGCTGATTTCGTTGCGGAATTCCGCGGTCCACAGGCCGGGGTTTTCCAGCTTGATGGTGTTGATCAGGTCGACGCCGAAATTGAGATGCATGGACTCGTCGCGCAGGATGTACTGGTATTGCTCGGCGGCGCCGGTCATCTTGTTCTGGCGGCCCAGGGCGAGAATCTGCACGAAACCGACATAGAAGAAAATACCTTCCATGATGCAGGCAAACACGATCAGGGACTTGAGCAGTTTCTGGTCAGCCTCCGGCGTGCCGGTCCTGAATTCCGGGTTGGTCAGGGTATCGATAAAGGGAATCAGGAACTCGTCCTTGTCGCGAATCGACGGGATCTCGTGGTACATGTTGAAGATCTCGCCCTCGTCCAGACCCAGACTTTCCACGATGTATTGGTAGGCATGGGTATGAATAGCCTCCTCGAAGGCCTGACGCAACAGGTACTGGCGGCATTCCGGCGCGGTGATGTGGCGGTAGGTGCCGAGCACGATGTTGTTGGCGGCCAGGGAATCGGCAGTGACGAAAAATCCCAGGTTGCGCTTGACGATCAGGCGCTCGTCCTCGGTCAGGCCGTTGGGGTCCTTCCAGGTGGCGATGTCGCGGCTCATGTTCACTTCCTGCGGCATCCAGTGGTTGGCGCAGCCGGCGAGGTATTTTTCCCACGCCCACTTGTACTTGAACGGCACCAGCTGGTTCACGTCGGCTGTGCCGTTGATCACGCGTTTGTCCTCGGCACGCACCCGGCGGGTGTCATGGATGCCGGTCAGCGCGGAGGAATGAACCTCCTGCGGCGCTGTGCGCGGCATGTCGCCAAAACGCGCGGGAGCAGGCTGGGCGAACAGATCAGGGGTGTGGTCTTCTTCAAAATTCAGCATTTAACTTTAGTCTCCTTTTGCTATCACCAGTCAGGACCGGATTTCGGCTGATGGCTGAATGCTGATAGCTGTTTTCTATTGGCAGGCTTCGCATTCTTCGAAACCGTCATCGCCCGGGCGCATGGTGCAAGCCTTGCCGACGATTTCCGGCTCAGGCAGACTCTTCGCGCTCATGCCGCCGCTGACCGGCACCGCATTGAGCTCGCCCCCCTTGCCGGTGGATTTCTCGGCGCTGGTGGCACCCAGGGTGCGCAGGTAATAGGTGGTCTTGAGGCCGCGCAGCCAGGCCAGCTTGTAGGTTTCGTCGAGCGTCTTGCCGGAAGCGCCGGCCATGTAGATATTGAGGCTCTGCGCCTGATCAATCCACTTCTGGCGGCGCGAGGCAGCTTCCACCAGCCATTTCGGCTCCACTTCGAAGGCAGTGGCGTAGAGCTGGCGCAGTTCCGCCGGAACCCTGTCAATCTTGGACAGCGAACCATCGAAATATTTCAGATCGCCGATCATCACCTCGTCCCACATCCCCAGCTGCTTCAGATCGCGCACCAGGTACTGGTTGGCCACGGTGAATTCGCCCGAAAGGTTGGATTTCACGTAGATGTTCTGATAGGTCGGTTCGATTGAGGCGGACACACCGACGATGTTGGCGATGGTGGCTGTCGGCGCGATCGCCAGGCAGTTGGAATTACGCATGCCGTGCTTCTTGATGCGGGTACGCAGCTTGTCCCAGTCCAGGGTGACGGACTGATCCACTTCCAGGTAACCACCGCGCTGCTCCAGCAGCAGCTTGTTGCTGTCGTGCGGCAGAATGCCCTTGTCCCACAGGCTGCCGGTGAAACTGCTGTAGCGACCGCGCTCCTGGGCCAGTTCGCTGGAGGCCCAGTAGGCGTAATAGGCCACCGCTTCCATGGAACGGTCAGCGAATTCCACCGCGGTTTCGGAGCTATAGGGAATGCGCAGGCTGAGCAGGCAATCCTGGAAGCCCATGATGCCCATACCCACCGGACGGTGCTTGAGATTGGAATTGCGCGCCTTGCCCACGGCGTAGAAATTCACGTCCACCACGTTGTCCAGCATGCGCATGGCGGTGCTGATGGTGCGCTTGAGCTTGTCGTGATCGAGCTGGCCATCTTTCAAGTGGTTCACCAGATTCACCGAACCCAGATTGCACACCGCGATCTCGTGATCGTTGGTGTTGAGGGTGATCTCGGTGCACAGGTTGGAACTATGAACAACGCCCACGTGCTGCTGCGGGGAGCGCACATTGCATGGATCCTTGAAAGTAATCCAGGGATGGCCGGTTTCGAACAGCATGGAGAGCATCTTGCGCCACAGTTGCACGGCAGGAATCTTCTTGAACAGCTTGATTTCGCCACGCGCGGCCTTGTCTTCATAGGCGGTGTAGGCAGCCTCGAAATCCATGCCGAAGCGGTCGTGCAGGTCGGGCACATCGTTGGGCGAGAACAGCGTCCAGTCCTTGTTCTCCATCACCCGCTTCATGAACAGGTCGGGAATCCAGTTGGAGGTGTTCATGTCGTGCGTGCGGCGACGGTCGTCGCCGGTATTCTTGCGCAGTTCCAGGAACTCTTCCATGTCGAGGTGCCAGGTTTCCAGGTAGGCGCACACTGCGCCCTTGCGCTTGCCGCCCTGGTTCACTGCCACGGCGGTGTCGTTAACCACCTTGAGGAAGGGGATCACGCCCTGCGATTTGCCGTTGGTGCCCTTGATGCGGGCGCCAAGGGCGCGCACGTTGGTCCAGTCGTTGCCCAGGCCACCGGCGAACTTCTGCAGCATGGCGTTTTCCTTGATGGCCTGATAGATGCCGTCGAGGTCGTCGGAAACGGTGGTCAGATAGCAGGAGGAAAGCTGGCTGTGGCGCGTGCCGGCGTTGAACAGGGTCGGCGTCGAGCTCATGAAGTCGAAGCTGGAAAGCACGTTGTAGAACTCGATGGCACGCGCTTCGCGGTCGATCTCGTTCAGGGCCAGGCCCATCGCCACGCGCATGAAGAAGGCTTGCGGCAGCTCGATGCGGCGCTCCTCAATGTGCAGGAAATAGCGGTCGTAGAGCGTTTGCAGGCCGAGGTAGCCGAATTGCTCGTCGCGCTCGACCTTGAGTGCAGCACCCAGACGGGCCAGATCGAACTGCGCCAGCTTTTCGTCCAGCAGTTCTGCAGCGATGCCTTTCTTGATGAATTCCGGGAAGTATTCAGCGTAGCGGGTCGCCATGTCGGCCTGCGCCACTTCCTCGCCCAGCACTTCGTGACGCACGGTATTGAGCAGCAGGCGCGCGGTGACAAAGGAATAAGCCGGGTCTTTTTCGATCAGGGAGCGGGCGGAAAGAATGACGGACTTGCGCACCTCGTCCATCGGCACGCCATCGTACAGGTCGCGCAATGTCGGCTCGATAATGGCCTTGGCACTCACCTGCTCGCCCAGGCCAGTGCAGGCAGCTTCAACCAGTGTCGCCAGTTTCGCTTCATTGAGCGGCACGCGCACGCCATTTTCAACAGCATATAGCAAGACTTCTGCGCCAGCCGGCGCTTTTGCCTTGGCCTGAGCACGTTCCTGGGAGCGTTTTTCGCGATACAGCACATAGGCGCGAGCCACGTCGTGCTCGCCGGAGCGCATCAGGGAGAGTTCCACCTGATCCTGAATATCCTCAATATGGAAAGTACCACCATGCGGCTGGCGGCGCATCAGCGCATTCACCACCGCCAGGGTCAGCGCCTCCACCTGCTCGCGAATCCGTGCCGAGGCCGCTGCCTGACCGCCATTGACGGCGATGAAGGCCTTGGTCATGGCGATGGCGATCTTGGCCGGCTCGAAAGGCACCACGCTGCCATTGCGACGGATGATCTTGTAATCGGCGTATGAAGATTCCGCGGCAGACGAGGCCGACTTGTCGCCAAAATTCGCAGCCGGAATGGAAGCGCTCGAAACAGTATCAGTAGCCAGTTGCATAGGGTTGAATCCTCCTTGTTTTTGGTCGCTTTGCGAACAGGTTATCCAGCTCTTATCCACAACATATCCAATGACATATCCACAACATATTGTGTTTGGCTGCTGTATTTTCACTAATTCTAGTGACCAGATTGACAAAAAGCAACTTTATTTTCGTGGCGATCGGCATCATTAATGCTGGCGAGATGGCAGTGAGCAGAGCAGCCCGAAAACACGGGGTATGGCAGAAGGAAATGTTGGAATGCTTGAACTGACCGGTCACCAGGCATGCGTTCAGGAAGCCTTTGTCCGCCTGTTCTGATCTCACTGCAATATGGCATACTGTCGCGCAAACTCTATAAAAAGCATCTCAAGCGAGCAAAATCTGTATGCAATATGCTTGCATATCATCCTCGGGGGCGACAAACCGCAAAACCCCGAGCGTAATTCCGGCTTCGATTTTGCATAAAACATGCTGTAAGGAACTGCCATGGGCACTGTTGGTGTAGCGTTGCACGCTAGAACTTCGCCAAACCTGATGGAGCGACTGGTCGCCTGGTTTATGCCGACTCGCGCAGAACAGGACGAGCGTCAGGCTTCCGCCGACAGTTTGCTGATCCATGTAGGACTGATTACCTCTGCCTTCGCCATATTGTATGTCCTGACTTCCCTGGCAATCGGTTTCGTAATCGGGGCATTCCTGATGCTGGCATGTTTTGTCCTTCACATTGCCATCCTGTTCCTGTTTCGCGCCACAGGAAGCTTTCGGCTGAGCGCCAATCTGTATCTGGCCAATAGCGCGCTGGTGGCGGTATTGGGTTGCAGTTTCTTTACCGGGGGGCTGTATTCGCCGGTTACGCCCTGGTTCACCCTGATTCCGGTGGCAGGCGTGCTGCTACTGGGGTTTGGCCGAGACACGCTGAGCTGGTTCATTCTCTGCTGCGTGATCATCCTGGCGTATGGCATGGCCGGAATGCTGGGTTACACGTTTCCTCAAGCCTACAGTCTGGAACTTGCCGACCTGTTCACCACCATCTGCGGCGTTGGTCTGGTGATGATTCTGTTCGCCATCGCCGTAACCTTCGACCGCAACCGCAAACTCGCCATGGAAAAAATCCGGGAGCAAAACCTTGCCCTCAAAGCAGCACGCGAGCAGGCCGATGCAGCCACCCATGCTAAGAGTAATTTTCTGGCCAACATGAGCCACGAGATCCGCACCCCCATGAACGCAGTGATCGGCATGTCGCGCCTGTGCCTGGCAACCGACCTGCAGCCGCGCCAGCGCGACTATGTAGAAAAGGTGTACCGTGCCGGCCAGTCCCTGCTTGGCGTCATCAACGACATTCTCGACTTCTCCAAGATTGAAGCCAGGATGCTGAAGATGGAAGCCATCCCGTTCGAGCTCGACAACGTGCTGGACAACCTGGCCGGATTCACAGCGGCCAAGGCGCATGAAAAAGGCCTGGAACTTTTGTTCCATCTGCCGGAGGATCTCGCGATCAACCGCCTGGTGGGCGACCCCATGCGTCTGGGACAGGTGTTGCTCAATCTGGTGGGCAACGCCATCAAATTTACCGAGCGCGGAGAAGTCCGGGTAAACGTAAGCTCACTTCAAATCAGCGATGATCTGGTTGAACTGGAGTTTCGGATTCAGGATACCGGCATCGGCATGACAGCAGAACAGTGCGCCCGCCTGTTCCAGTCTTTCTCGCAGGCCGATACCTCGACCACGCGCAAGTACGGCGGCACTGGTCTGGGCCTGGTTATCAGCAAGCATCTGGTAGAACTGATGGGAGGAGCGATTCGATTGACCAGCGAAGCCGGCATCGGCACGACCTTTGTTTTCAACGCCCGGTTCGGTCGCACCAAGGAAAGCAGCGTGCCCGAACGCCATCAGTTGCCGCCGGAGCTGAACCGCCTCAAGGTGCTGGTGGTGGATGATGTCGATAGCGCTCGCCAGGTGCTCGAAGCGATGCTGATTCCATTCTCCTGCCGGGTGACCTGTGTCGATTCCGGTCAGGCCGCGCTAGTCGCGCTGGAGCGCGCCCCAGAGGACGACCCCTATCAACTGGTGCTGATGGACTGGAACATGCCCGGACTGAACGGCCTGGAAACATCCAGACTCATCAAAACGCATCCCAGGCTGGCCGCAATTCCCACGGTCATCATGGTCACTGCACATGGTCGTGAGATGATCATGGAGCAGGCCTCGAGTATCGGTCTGGACGGCTTCCTGATCAAACCCGTCACACCCTCCATGCTGGTAGACTCCATTGTGGGCGTATTCCACACCAGCAACGACCGCGACGGCGATACTGCCGATGCGTGGGGAATCAAAACACTGCATGACATCCTGAATGCACATGTACTGGTGGTCGAGGACAATGTAATCAATCGCCAACTGGCTCAGGAACTGCTGTTGCTGGCCGGTCTGGCGGTAACCCTCGCGCATAACGGCCAGGAGGCAATCGAACTGCTGGAACGAGAAAATTTCGATGCCGTGCTGATGGACATCCACATGCCGGTCATGGGCGGATTCGAAGCGACCAGAATCATTCGGGAAAATCCGAAGCACGCGGCCTTGCCCATCATTGCCATGACCGCCAACGCCATGACCGGCGACCGCGAAAAATGCCTGCTTGCAGGCATGAATGACCACATCGCCAAACCGATCGACCCGGAACTGTTATTCACGGCACTAACAACCTGGATTTCACCGGGTCAGCGCGCGCTGCCAGAAGGCATGACGTATACGCTTGCCAGTACTGGACAGGCACACACGCAGCCAAGCTTCGATTTGCCAGACGATTTGCCTGGCATCGACATTCCGATGGGCCTCAAGCGCACGGGTGGCGATGCCATGTTGCTGCACAAGATTCTGATGAATTTCCTGCGCGATCATCAGGACGATGCGCAGACCATTCTCCGCGCGCTGCAAACACAAGACCCTTTTTTGGCGCAACGCATTGCGCACACGCTCAAGGGCGTCTCCGGCACCATTGGCGCCAAAATGGTGCAATCCGCCGCGATTGCTTTGGATGCAGCACTGAGAAGCCAGGCCACGTCGACCTATCGGCGCCTGCTCGACAATCTCGACGAAGCGCTGGCGCTGGTCATCAGCAGCCTGACCTGGCTGGAGCAGCAGGAAATCGCCAGCCCCGGCGCAGATATCCCTGAAGAAGCCATCGACCCGCAGGAATTGCAGATGATGCTGGATCAGCTGGCAACCCTGATACAGGACAGGGATCCCGATGCCGAAATCGCGGCGCTGGCCTTGCGCAAGCGTCTGGGATCGGGCATCGCGCAGCCGCTGACCAATGAACTGGTCAAGCAATTGACCACTTTCGATTTCGACAGCGCAAGCCAAACCCTGGCTCGATTGAGAGAAAAACTGGGAGTTCATGCATGAACCTGAAATGGTTTTGTGAAACGTAAAGTGTGAAATGTGAAACGTGGAAAACCACCACTGAATTCGCTTTTACCTTTCACTTTTCACTTGTTTTTAAGGAATATTGGATGACCCCCATTGCCGCACCAGAAGACCGGCCACGAATCCTGATTGTTGATGACGAACGCATCAACATCAACCTGCTCAACGCCCTGCTCAAGGCAGATTACAAGATCATGGTCGCCACCGATGGCGAGCAGGCGCTCAAAGCTGCCATGACGGGCAAACCCGAGTTGATTCTGCTCGACATCGTAATGCCCGGCATCGATGGCTACGAGGTTTGCCGACGACTCAAAGCAATGGCGGAAACGCAGACCATTCCAATTATTTTCATCACCGCCATGGGCGACGTTGAAAACGAAGCCATGGGCTTCGCGCTGGGTGCGGTCGACTATATTGCGAAGCCCTTCAACAGCGCCGTGGTCAAGGCCCGCGTCGGCGTACACATGAAGCTGAAGCGGAACGGCGACATGCTGGAAAACCTGGCATCAATGGATGCACTGACCGAAGTTCCCAATCGCCGGGCTTTCGATCAGACGCGCAAGCAGGAATGGGCGCGGGGTTTGCGCGACGGCCTGCCGATCTCATTTGTCATGATCGATGTCGACATGTTCAAGCAGTACAACGACAACTACGGCCATGGCGCGGGCGACGAGTGCCTGACACGTATCGCCAAGGCGCTGAGCAACTGCGTGCAACGACCCGGCGATCTCCTGGCGCGCTATGGCGGCGAGGAATTTGCCACCATCCTGATCAATACGCCGGAGGAAGGCGCCCTGCGTATGGCAGAGGTATTTCACGCTGCGGTCGCGGCGCTACAGATACCCCATGCTTTTTCTGCAACGGCACCTCATGTAAGCGTCAGCATTGGCATTGCAACAGCCATTCCTTCGCCGGCGCTGACAGCGGATATACTCTCCGAAGCAGCCGACAATATGCTGTATCAGGCAAAAAACGCCGGTCGCAACACGACCCGAAGTACCCAGCTTTAGGGAAGGAGGCCATCTGATCATGTATGCAAGATCATTGCGTGCGACCAATGGCAATTTCGCGCTAGGGAATGAACGTTTCGCCGCGCAGATTGCGACGGCTTTGGGGCGGCGCTGTACCTGGAAAATCGGGGTGGCCACGCAACTCGTGGAAACTGGAATCTGGAAGATTTTTTGATATATAGGGGAGAAACCTTGGTCTGCCCCCTGATTTTCATTTTTTTGGAATAACTATGGAACAGCATGAATTACTTTACGGATACAGCAGCATTGCAATAGCGATAACGCTCTTTGTGACGATAGTTGTGTTCAACGAAGTTGGCTTTAGGGTGGGGCGTTTCGTTCAATCTCAAACGGACAATGAAGTTAAGGTACTAACCGGCTCTATTCAGGCCAGCATACTGGGTCTATTAGCTTTGTTGCTTGGCTTTACATTCAGCATGTCCATGCAACGTTACGACAATCGAAGCATGGCTTTGATTGAAGAGTCTAACGCAATTGGAACTGCCATGTTACGGGTTCAATTACTGCCAGAGGAATACAAGAAGGAAGCAGATAAATTATTTCGGGAATATGTCGATTTACGTGTGACCATAGGTCAATTGGATCTTACGAAGATTGAAGAGCGCAACATTTATAACAAAAGGGTTGCCAAAATCCAAAGTGATCTATGGTCATTGGCCATTTCTGCAACAAATAGCGATCCACGCCCAGTAACAACTGGTGCATTCGTCAAATCTCTTAATGATGTTATTGATAGTCAAGGCAAAAGAAATGCATTGCTTCAAATGCATGTTCCAGAAGTGGTACTGGTCTTACTGTTTGTTGTCTTTGTTTCTTCTGGCGGAATAATGGGATATTCAGCTGGATTAAGTGGCAAACGCATGGTCGCTCCAATAATTCTGGTTTCTTTATTAATTACATTGATAGTTTTCATCATTATTGACCTGGATCGACCTAAACGCGGGTTGATTCAAGTAAACCAAGAAGTGATGATTGAGCTTCAAAGTTACTCCCATTAACCGAAACTGCGGCCAATGTTTCTGAAAATACGGGGAACGAAGAATGAAGATGGAAAAGATCTTTTGCTGCCGGCAGCAAAAACGGGCATGTCTCGGTTAGCTTTCACCTGCAAGAATGCAGAATAGCGCGATAGCAAGAGGCGTTGGCCATTCACTTCGCCTCGTGATGCTCGTCGCATGCTCGCCTTGAAACATCGAAGACACCGCCCATGACCCTGGAAATCGCCCTCACCCTCGGCATCCTCGTCGCCGCGCTGGTCCTGTTCGTCACCGATTGGCTGCGCATGGACCTGGTGGCGCTGCTGGTGCTGTCCAGCCTTGCCCTGCTGGGACTGGTGTCGCCTGCCGAAGCGGTCAGCGGTTTCAGCAATCCGGCGGTGATCACCGTCTGGGCGATGTTCATCATCAGCGAGGGTCTCACGCGCACCGGTATCGCAGAGCAGATCGGTCGCCAGGTGACGCGCGTGGCCGGGCGTAGCGAGCTGCGCATGATCACGATCTTCATGCTTGTCGCCGGCGTGATGTCGGCATTCATGAACAACATCGGCGTGGCCGCGCTGCTGCTGCCGGTGGCCATGGAAGTGGCGCGCCGCGGCGGGGTGGCGCCCTCGCGGGTACTGATGCCGCTGGCCTACGGCACTTTGGTGGGCGGCATGATGACGCTGATCGGCACCCCGCCCAATCTGCTGGTGAGCAACGCATTGCGCGAGTCCCGTGGTGAGGGCTTCGGCTTCTTCGATTTCGCCTGGATCGGCGTGCCGGTCCTGCTGACCGTCACGGCCTTCATGGCGCTGGTCGGACGCCATATGCTGACTCGCACCGACACCACGCAATCCTCGGCCAGCCAGCACGAGTTACGAACGCTGTATGGCCTGCAGGAGCGCATCGTCGCGCTGCGCGTGCCGGACGACGCGCTCTTGTCCGGCCGCACCCTGGCCGACTCGGCGATGGCCTCGGCGGCCGGGTTGATGGTGATCGCGCTGACGCGGGACAACCGTACCGAGGCCTTGCCCTCGGGCAAGACCATGCTGCGGGGCGGCGACGTGCTGCTCGCCCAGGGCCGGCTCGACCGCTTCGAGCTGCTGCGCCGCTGGAGTTCTCTGAGCATCGAACGCGAGGCGCCGATGTTGCACGAGCGCCTGTGGGCGCAGACCGCACTGGCCGAACTGGTGCTGGCCGAGGATTCGCCGCTGGTCGGCCAACCGCTGCGCCACCTCGAGTTCCGCGAACAGCATGCGGCCAACGTACTGGCACTGCGTCACAGCGGCAGCGTACACCGCACGCATCTGGCCGAGCAGCGGCTGGCCGCCGGCGACCGGCTGCTGGTGCAATGCAGCAACGAGGCCCTCGAGGCGCTTCACAAGGTGCCGGGATTCGAGGCCGTGGCGCTGGTCTCTGAGGATGAGCGCCGCAAGGTCTGGCGCCTGGATGAGCGTCTGTTCGTGCTGCGCGTGCCCCAGGATTCCACAATGGCCGGCAGCACCCTGGGCGAAAACCGCATCGGCGATGCCTTCGATTTTCGTCTGCTGGGCGTTTTCCGTGGCGGGGCGCTGCGCGACGCAGCCGCGTCCGAGGATGTGGTGGAGGCAGGCGATCTGCTGCTGGTCCAGGGCCGCGAGGAGGACCTGGATGTGCTGCGTGGCCTGCAGCAGATGGAGATACTGGAAGACGCTACGCCCTATCTCCGCGTGTTCGACGAGGGGCAGCTCGAGATGGTCGAGGCTACGCTGCACCCACATGTGCGCATTGACGGCAAGACGGTGGCCGGTCTTGAACTTGGCGAGCGCTATCAGGTCGCGGTGGCGGCGGTCTGGCGCAACGGGAAGGCGCTGCGCTCGGGCGTCGGCGCGCTGACCCTGCAGCGTGGCGACGCACTGCTCGTGGTCGGCCCGCGCGAGCGGCTGGCGGCACTGGGTACCGACGAGGACCTGATCGTGCTCAACCCGATTCAGGTGCAGCCGATGGACGCGAGCAAGGCGCCGCTGGCGGGCGGCCTGATGGCGCTGACCATCGGCACGGTGCTGGCCGGCTGGCTGCATATCTCGATCGCTGCGGTGGCTGGCGCCACGCTGATGGTGCTGACACGCTGCCTGAGCATGGAGCAGGCCTACCGCGCCATCGACTGGCGCTCGATCTTCCTGATCGCCGGCATGCTGCCGCTGGGCATCGCGATGCACAGCAGCGGCGCGGCGGAATTCCTTGCCGGCGGTGTGATCGCGGTGCTGGGGCCTTACGGTCCATGGCCGGTGATCGCGGGACTGTATGCCTGTACGGCCCTCGCCACGCTGATCATGCCCAACGCGGCGCTGGTGCTGCTAATGGCCCCGATTGCGTTGTCGGCCGCAGCCGACCTGGGTATCTCGCCGATCGCGCCAGTGATGGCAATCGCGATCGCGGCGGCGGCCAGCTTCGCCAGCCCGGTAGCGCACCCGGCCAACGTGCTGGTAATGGGTCCGGGCGGCTACCGCTTCGTGGACTATGTGAAGCTCGGCCTGCCGCTGACGCTGCTGGTGTTCGCAGTGGCGATGCTGCTGCTGCCGGTGGTTTGGCCGCTGTGAGTGACCGCAGGACTGACAGTGACCCTGAGACCCGGGTCCTACATGACCCGATGATCTTTCTGGCACTACTGGCGCTGTTCATGCTCACGGACCATCTATTTCCTGCGCCGGCTCTGGCTGGCATTCCGCCATATGTGAAGATGGGTTACGCTACACTCCACTCATCAATCATAAAACCCCATACTGAAACACTCGAATATACGACCACGCCATGAAACTGAAATTTCTCTCCCCGAACGCCCACCCTTCCGCCAAGCTCGGTGTCCTTTCCCTGCTGCTCGGCATCGCCGGCTCCGGGATTGGCTACCTCGGCTTGTATCTCAAGCAGGACATGATGGGGCTGGTCGCGGTCATCATTATCGGCTTCGCCGTTCTGGGCGCACTCACCTCACTCATCTGGAACATCGTCTGGGCGATACGGGGCGAGGGAAGAAAACCATGAAGTTCGCTTCCCGGTGTTGGCGTGCTGCCGGATGAAGCATTGTCTGACTTGTGCTTGCGTCAATTTACGATTGATGCTGAAATTCCGCTGGTTTGATACCGTCGTCCTCGCTGGACGAGGGAGATCGAGCGTCAATGACCCAGGAAGCCAGAATTAGCCATGTCGATAACAGATAGTTTTCTCCCGCTCAAAGCCGGCGCCCTTTCAACAGGCAAGCCATTGACGTGGCCGGTCTATGGGCCCGGCAGGAAGTTGTTGCTGCAAGAAGGGTTTGTCATCGAAACAACACAGCAGGTCGAAAAATGATTAAGGATGGCGCAGATCGCAGCACCGTTGCGAATTCCACCGGCTCGCAGGGGAAAAGCCCTGCCGCCCCGGCGGAGCAGAATAGCGGAGAGGCCCCCGCAGCAATGAGTTTTCCCTTCGAGGAATTAAAGCCAAAAATCGGCGATGCAATAAAGCTTCAGGTAAAGGATGAGCGTTATCCCGTGACGCTAATAGGCTATGTAAAAGGCCGTACCATCATGGTTTCGACACCGGTTGTCGATGGCGGCATAATTCTCCTGCGCGACGGCCAGCCTGTCGTTGTGCGGTCGTTTTCCGGCAAAGATGCTTACGCGTTCTCATCCAGCATTTTGCGCGTCTGCAACACTCCTCTGCCCTATCTTCACCTGGCCTATCCCAAATCGGTGCAATGCATTGTAGTCAGGAAATCAGCGCGCGCCGGGTTTGACCTCATTGGCTCCGTGACGAACACCGACAAACCAGAGATGGTGGCTAACCGGCCAGTACGAATAAACGACTTGAGCATCGCCGGGGCTTCATTCATTGCTGCCGAACAGGTCGGGGAAAAAGGCGACAAACTCAGCTTGTCATTTCGCGTCAAACTGAACGATATAGACATCAGCCTGGCCACCACGGTCAACTGCATCGTCCGCTCTGTCATCAGTGAGCCGGATATGGATTCAGCAACGGACAAGTTGCGCTATGGCGTACAGTTCATAGATGTGCCAACAGATATTTTTCTGCTCCTGCAAAACATGATTTACCAGAAGCTGCTGGAGAGCGTGTAGTCCCCGCTCACGGGAAACATCCTGATCAACTACAATTGCGAGAACGCCCTTGATTAAACTGGTTAATGCATTGGCAGCCTGGGGAACCCCTGATTTTGCAAACGTCTTGAAAGCCGAGATTCAGGCAATTGACCCTGTGCTGCTCCCCTTGCAGGATGGCTTGTCACTAAGCAGTTACGTCAGCGGGGCGGATATTAGCGCGGTGATTCTCAATGTTACCGAGACATCAGACGCCATTCGTGCAAAAACCGGAATTTTCTACGCCGGGATCATTGCTGGCAGTTGTTGCGCAGACGACCCGACGCCGATATGCGAGCAGACCGAATATTGCGAACTACAGTTTGACATCAACAAGACGACTGCCGAAACAAGCGTGAGTCTTTTGAAAGATTAACCCGGCTTGTAAGCCGGCGAATTTCGTACTGACCGTGCCGAGTGCCTGGTGTTTGACACGCCTCTCGGCACTGGCGGGATTATCCTTTCCGGTGGCGGTCTTACCCGCCACAATAACTGGCGCCACCATTATTCAGGCAAGGTCTCATGACAGTTGATCAAATTATAATTGTTGCCGTGCTGCTGGCAGCCATGGCCATGTTCCTGCTGGGCCGCTGGCGACATGACATGGTTGCCATGGGCGCTTTGCTTGCGTGCGTCCTGGCGGGCCTGGTGCCGGGTGGCGCAGCCTTTGCCGGATTCGGCCACCCGGCGGTGATTACTGTGGCATGCGTACTGGTGCTTGGTTACGGCCTGCAAATTTCCGGGGCGGTCGATGTGCTGGCACAGCGTTTTCTCCCCACCTCGGCAGGCCCGACAGTGAGCATTCTGGCGCTCATCGGCCTGGCGGCCCTGCTCTCGGGTTTCATGAACAATGTCGGTGCGCTGGCACTGCTGATGCCTATCGCCATTCAGATGGCTGCCAAACTGAATCTGCCGTCCGGCAAGGTGCTCATGCCGCTGGCTTTCGGGTCGATCCTGGGCGGGATGACCACCCTGATCGGAACGCCACCCAACCTGATCGTCTCGGGATACCGGGCAACGACAGGCGCGGGGAATTTCGCCATGTTCGACTTTGCGCCAGTGGGTGCCGCCGTTACACTCTTCGGCGTGCTCTTTGTGGGCCTGATCGGCTGGCGCATGGTGCCAACGCGCAAACAAGCCGATGGCGGAAGCTTCGAGTCCGGCGCCTATCTCAGCGAGGTCCGGATCGTCGAAGACAGCAAGGCGGCAAACAAGCGCCTGAGCGAAGTTGAACACATGCTGGACGAGGCCGATGCCCAGGTCGTCGGCATGGTTCGTCACGGCGTCCACATTTCCGCACCGAACCCTTATCGGATGCTACGAAGCGGCGACATTCTGGTCATCGAAGTCGAGCCTGAATCCCTGTCATCGGCCCTTTCAAGCCTGGGCCTCAAACTTGAGGAGGATGTACCCTCCATTGCGGATGCGCCAAGCGCAGAAAAAGCGGATCAAGCACAACCGGCCGAGCATGAAGAGGCGCCTGACAGCACTGCGCCTTCCGATGATGAGGACAAAACCGCACCAGAAGAGGTCGTGACGCAGGAACTGGTGGTGACATTAAACGCGACACTGGTCAACCGCTCCGCCACCGACATCGAATTGCGCACCCGCTATGGCATCAATTTGCTCGCCATATCGCGCCAGGGACAACGCACAATCAAACGCCTGCGCTCGGCGCGAATCCAGGCAGGTGATGTCCTGCTGATGCAAGGCGCGCCCGAGGCGCTGTCCGGCTTTGCAGCCCAGTTTGGCTGTTTGCCGCTGGCCACGCGCGACATCCGCGTTCCAAAAAAAGGTCAGGCACTCACCGCCTCGCTGCTCATGGCCGCTGCCGTGCTTGCCACAGCCCTCGGGCTGCTGCCGGCTTCGGTCGCGTTTGCTGCCGGGGCGCTCGCCTTTGTCGCACTGGGCATCGTGCCGACACGCTCGATCTATACGTCCGTCGACTGGCCTGTGGTTGTGCTGCTGGCAGCGATGCTTCCGGTTGCCGATGCCATGGCAACGACCGGCGCTGCCGACATGATTGCGCACTTTTTGCTGGATAACGTGGCCCAGGGGCATGCCATCGTCGGCCTGGTGTTGTTGCTGCTGGTAACCATGTTCCTCTCGGACATGATGAACAATGCCGCCACGGCGGCGGTAATGTGCCCGATTTCCATCAGCACGGCCAGCCAGCTCGGGGTTAATCCCGACGCCTTTCTGATGGCCGTCGCAGTGGGTGCTTCCTGCGCCTTCCTGACTCCAATCGGCCACCAGAACAACACGCTGATCCTCGGGCCGGGCGGGTTTCGCTTTGGCGATTACTGGCGCATGGGGCTTTTACTGGAAGTCATCGTGGTCGCGGTCAGCGTACCCATGATTCTGTGGGTGTGGCCGCTATGATTCGGCTGGCCACTTTTCCTGTTCACCCAAGAACGGCATCCCCGTATACACCCAATCCCTCTATAATTGGGCCTTGATCCAATTTTTTTCCAGCCATGAAAAACACCGCGACCCTGCTCATCAGTTGCCCAGACCGCAAAGGTCTGGTGGCAACCATCGCCGAATTCCTTTACCGCCATAACGCCAACATCCTGCACGCCGACCAGCATCAGGACAGCGAGAACAAGCTATTTCTGATGCGAGTGGAGTGGGATCTGGAAGAGTTCAATCTGGAAATTTCGGATTTCGAGCGACTGTTTGCACCCATTGCCGCCCAGTTCGAAATGCAGTGGCGGCTGGCACTTTCCACCCACCGCCCCAAGGTGGCGATTTTCGTCTCGCGCTACGACCACTGCCTGGCGGACCTGCTCTACCGCCATCAGGCAGGCGAACTGCACTGCGACATTCCGCTCATCATCAGCAATCACGCCGACAACAAGTGGCTGGCGGAAGCCTACCGCATTCCCTTCCAGCACATCGAGGTGCTCAAGGACGCCAAGGCGGAGGCCGAGAAAACCCAACTTGCGCTGCTGCGCCACCACCATGTGGAACTGGTGATCCTGGCGCGTTACATGCAGGTCTTGTCACATGACTTCATTCGCCACTATCCCAACCGCATCATCAATATCCATCACTCCTTCCTGCCTGCCTTTCACGGTGCCAAGCCCTACCACCGGGCTTTCGAGCGGGGGGTGAAGCTGATCGGAGCAACCAGCCATTATGTGACGGAAACGCTGGACGACGGCCCGATCATCGAGCAGGACGTGGCGCGTGTTTCGCACCGCGACTCGCTCGACTACCTGATCCGCAAAGGTGCGGACCTGGAAAAGATCGTACTCTCGCGCGCTGTGCGCTGGCACATCGAAAACCGGGTGCTGGTGTATGCCAACAAGACGGTGGTGTTTGACTGATTGACTGTAGGGTGCAATAACCAACGGGCATTGCACCCTACTGCTGACCGCTAACTACCAACCGCTTCCAGATACCGATCCCACGCAAACAGCGGCCCCGGATCGGTCTTGCGGTCCGGTGCAATGTTGTGATGGCCAGTGATATCCTCGATCGGGTAAGCCTTTTTCAGTGCCAGCGTCAGTTCCGCCAGTTTCTCGTACTGGATATCCTCATAGGGATCGAAGTCGCTGCCTTCCAGCTCGATGCCGATAGAAAAATCGTTGCAGCGCTCGCGCGCCTTCCACCGCGAAATGCCCGCATGCCAGGCACGCAGGTTGCAGTTCACGAACTGGATGATTTCGCCATCGCGGCGAATGAAAAAATGGCTGGACACCCTCAGGTCTGAAATTGCGCGGTAATAGTCATGTGCAGCAGGATCGAGCCGGTTGGTAAAAAATTCGATCACGCCATCCCCGCCATATTCGCGCGGCGGCAGGCTGATGTTGTGAATCACCAGCAGGTTGATCGGCTCGTCTGGCGACCGTTCATCGAAGTTGGGGGAAGGGATGAAACGCACCCCTTTCAAAAAACCTGACTGATCTATTTCCACTATTCACACCCTTTCAAGGTTCATCCTGCGGCGGAGCGGCCAGGGCCTGTTCCAGTGCCTGCTGCATTTTAACCGCGGTCACTTCACTTTCGATCGGCGCATGGTAGCGTCCATCCACAAACAGAAACAGCGCAGGCAGGTGAAACACCTCGTAGGCCCGCGCCAGTCCCATGCTCTGCTGCACGTCCACCTTGTAGAGGCAGCTCACCCGGCCCGTCACCGACTGGGGCAGCAGTTTCTCCACCTTGCGGCAGGTGCTGCAACCGGGTGCACTGAACATCACCAGCACCGGGCCGCTGCTCGCTGCCAGTTCATGATGAAAGCCGGATTCGGACAGAGGTTTGAAACACAGCATAGCCAGCCACTTTAATGGATAGCAATGGCGGGCGGCAAGCACCACCTTGCCTGGTCCATTGCAATTGCACACAGGGCCAAGCACGCTCACAATGAAAACATTGTGCAAGCGCAAACAGGCCATGAACGCTCACACTGAAACCACAACCACGGATACGCCCACCCCGACCAGCACCCCGTGGACCGCCGCAGGGGAAAAGATTCTGACCGACTTCGGCGTCAGCCCCGAACGCGGCCTGGACGTCCGCGCCGTGACCCGGAACCGCAAACGGTTTGGCCAGAACCAGCTGCGCCAGGCCCGGCGGCGGAATGCCTGGCACATCCTGCGCGACCAGTTTGCCAGCCTGATGGTTGCCATCCTCGCTATCGCGGCGGTGATTGCCTATCTCACCATGGATTGGGTCGATGGAACGGCCATCGTGGCCGTCATCCTCATCAACGCCGCCATCGGCTTCACTTCCGAGCTGAAGGCGGTGCGTTCCATGGAAGCACTCTACCGGCTCGGCCAGACCCGGACGCGGGTGCGGCGCGAAGGGCACATCCTGGAAATCCACGCGATTGAACTGGTGCCCGGCGATATCGTGGCCATCGAGGCTGGCGACATGATCACCGCCGATTTGCGTCTGATCAGTGCATCCAAATTACAGGCCGACGAATCCGCGCTCACCGGCGAGTCGCTGGCGGTGAGCAAGGTGCCCGACCCGCTTCCGGAACAAACGATACTGGCGGAGCGGCGCAACATGCTGTTCAAGGGCACAGCGATCACAACCGGCTCTGGCGAGGGCGTGGTGGTCGCCACCGGGTTGGCATCGGAGCTGGGGAAAATTTCGTCCCTGGCGCTGGAAACCGATAGCAGCGATACACCGCTCGAAAAACAGCTGGAACACCTGAGTTGGCGCCTGATATGGGTCACGCTGGGACTGACGGTCGCGCTGGCCGCAACCGGCATCGCAGCCGGGCGTGACATCGTGCTTATGTTGCAGACCGCCATTGCCCTCGCCGTAGCGACAGTCCCGGAAGGACTGCCTGTCGTCGCGACCATCGCACTGGCCCGCGGCATGTGGCGCATGGCGCGCCGCAATGCGCTGGTCAACCGGCTTTCGGCAATCGAAACATTGGGCGCAACGGGGGTCATCTGCACCGACAAGACCGGCACCCTGACCGAAAATCGCATGACTGTCACCCGCCTCCTGCTCCCGGCAGGCGAATTCGACGTGAGCAGTGGAAACGGATTCCTGCGCGATGGAGAAGAGATCGACCCCGCACAGGATGCGCCGCTCATGGCGGCGCTCGAAGTTTGTGTGCTGTGCAACAACGCCGAACTCGACGGCAACAGAAACGATCCAGCCGGCAAGCATGTCGGCGACCCCATGGAAACCGCCCTGCTGACAGTCGGCCGCAAAGCGAAACTGGAACGAACCGCCCTGCTGGCCCAGCGACCCGAAGTGCGCGAAGAGGCATTTGATTCCCAGACCATGATGATGGCCACCATCCACCGCCTTGGCGAGGGCTTCAGTATTGCCGTCAAGGGCGCGCCGGAAGCCGTCCTGGCCGCCAGCGCCGAATTCCTTTCAGCAGACGGGAAGCGCCCGCTCAACGCGGGAGAAAGGCAAATCTGGCTGGCGCACAATCAGGAGATGGCGCAGGCAGGCTTGCGCGTCCTTGCGCTCGCCACCCGGCAGGCGGAGAGCAGCGATGCGGCAGCCTATGAAAATCTGGTTTTTCTCGGGCTCGTCGGGCTGAACGACCCGCCCCGGCCCGAAATCCGGGCGGCCATTGAAGAATGCCGCTCCGCCGGGATCAGGGTGGTGATGGTGACCGGGGACCAGCCGGCCACCGCGCAACGCATCGCGCACGATGTCGGGCTGAGCGAAACACCTGACAGTGAAGTCATTTCCGGCACGGAACTTGAGCCCGCAGGCGGCCTGACGCCGGCATTGAGGAAGCGCATCCTGGCAGCATCGATCTTTGCCCGCGTCAGCCCGAAGCAGAAACTCGATCTGGTCGAGATTCACCAGAACAACGGCATGGTCGTCGCCATGACCGGCGATGGGGTGAATGACGCACCAGCGCTGAAAAAAGCCGACATCGGCATTGCCATGGGCCAGCGCGGCACGCAGGTAGCACGGGAAGCGGCCGACATGGTGCTCAAGGACGACGCCTTCTCCAGCATCGTTACTGCAGTCCGGCAGGGCCGCGTCATTTTCGACAATATTCGCAATTTCGTGCGCTACCTGCTCTCCTGCAATGTCAGCGCAATCCTGGTCGTGGCAGGCGCCACCCTGGTCAATGCACCACTGCCACTGTTGCCGCTACAGATCCTGTTCCTCAACCTGGTGACAGACGTCTTTCCTGCCATGGCGCTTGGTGTCGGCCCAGGCGACCCGAACGTCATGCTGCGTAAGCCCCGCCCCACCAGCGAGCCTATCCTGACCCGGCGCCACTGGATTGCCGTGGCAGCCTACGGCTCCCTGATCGCGCTGTCCGTGCTGGCCGCCTTTGCGCTGTCCTTCCAGCTGGGCTACTCGGAGCGGGAAGCCGTCACCCTCTCCTTCTTCACCCTGGCATTTGCCCAGCTGTGGAATGTCTTCAACATGCGCAAGGCCGGATCAGGTGTGCTGGTCAACGACATCAGCCGCAATCCTTACGTCTGGGGCGCGCTGGCGCTGTGCCTGGCCCTGTTTGCGCTGGCGCTGTACCTGCCCGGCCTGGCTGGCCTGCTCCAGCTGACGCCACCGGATGCCAGAGGCTGGGCCATCATTCTCGGCTTTTCGCTGGTCCCGCTGGTGCTGGGGCAGTTCTACCTTTGGAGCAGGCGCCACACAAGTGCCATGCAGAACAAGTCCTGAATGCTATAATCGCCGCCTTTCCAGCCTCTGAAGCACCGCCATGATATTCGCCGAACTCTTTCTCATGCTCATCATCATCCTGGTTGCGGCGGAGGTGTTCACCAATGCGCTCGAGCACCTGGGCGAGAAGCTGAAAATTTCAGAAGGCGTCACCGGCTCGCTGTTTGCCGCGGTGGGCACCGCCCTGCCGGAAACCCTGGTGCCCTTGCTGGCGATTTTTGCCGGCACTGCCAACACTCACGTCAATGAAGAAATCGGCGTCGGCGCGATTCTGGGCGCCCCGCTGATGCTCTCCACCCTTTCCATATTCCTGATGGCCATGGCGGTGCTGAAAAAACGCGGCTGGCAGGGGCATCTCACGCCGGAGCACACCGGACTGACGCGCGACCTGAATTTCTTCCTTGCGGCTTTCTCGCTTTCCGCTGTCGCCCTCTTCATTCCCCATGAAACCCCGCTGTTCCGCACCCTGCTGGCCTTTGCCATGGTGATGATCTATTTTTTCTATATCATGCTCACGCTGCGCGCCTCGGCCAATCTGGTCAAGGATGGCCACGCCACCGAAGCGGAAGGCAAGATGATGCTGTGCAAGCTCGGCCTGCCGGAACACATGGCTGTCATTCTGATTCAGCTCGTGCTGGGGCTGGGGCTGCTGGTGGCGGGCGCCAAGGGCTTCATTCATGGCGTGGATGGCGCTTCACAAATCATGGGCATTTCGCCCCTGCTGCTGTCGCTGCTGATCATCCCGATTGCCACCGAGCTGCCGGAGAAGGTCAACAGTATCCTGTGGATTCGCCGCCATAAAGACACCCTGGCCTTCGGCAACATCACCGGCGCGATGGTGTTCCAGGGCACGCTGCTGCCTGCCATCGGCATCATGCTCACCCCCTGGACGCCACAGCGCGAAGTGCTGGCCGGCATCATCATCACCCTGGTGGCAGCCAGCTGGCTGCGCTGGATGTCCTCACGCGGGCAATTGCGGGTCTGGCACCTGGCCTTCAATGGCGCGCTGTACGCGACTTATCTCACTATCGTGCTGATCTAAACTCGCGCTTACCCCAGGCGCGCCGGCGCTTTACCGTCGCTCCCGCTCGCGCTATGCTGCATCTTCCTATCCAGGAGAATGCAACGTGCCCAGAAAGCCTCAGCCCCGCGATGAACAAGCCCCGCTGAACCTCAGCCTCGATTCGGTCAAGCAATCCCTGACCAATCACCTCATCTTCTCCATCGGCAAGGACCCCATCACCGCCACCGAACGTGACTGGTTCTTCACCCTGGCCAACGTGGTGCGCGACCGCCTGATCGAGGGCTGGATGGAAACCATGCGGCGCTACTACAGCCACGATGCCAAGCGCGTGTATTACCTGTCCATGGAGTTTCTCATCGGGCGCAGCCTGATGAACAGCGTGCTGAATATCGGCTTCCTGGAAGAATGCCGCCAAGCCTGCATTGACAGAGGCATTGAGCTGGACAAGGCACAAGAACTGGAATTCGATGCGGCACTGGGCAATGGCGGACTGGGGCGGCTGGCTGCATGTTTTCTCGATTCCATGGCGACCATCGGCCTGCCCGGTTACGGCATGGGCATCCGCTATGAATACGGCATGTTCACCCAGAAAATCGAAAATGGCTGGCAGGTGGAGCATCCGGACAACTGGCTGCGCTATGGCAATCCGTGGGAATTCCCCCGCCCCGAAGTGTTATATCCGGTCAAGTTCGGCGGGCGGGTGGTGGAATACTGCGACGAAGGCGGCAAGACCTGCCACCACTGGGTCGACACCGACGAAGTGATGGCAATGGCCTACGACACGCCCACGCCCGGCTTTGGCGCAAAAACGGTCAACAACATGCGACTATGGTCGGCCAAGGCCTCGCGCGACTTCGACCTCAAATACTTCAACGAGGGCAACTACATCAAGGCGGTGGAGGACAAGAACGAATCGGAAAACCTTTCCAAGGTTCTTTATCCCAACGACACCACTGCCATGGGGCGCGAACTGCGCCTGAAACAGCAATATTTCTTTGTCAGTGCCTCGCTGCAGGACATCCTCTACCGCTACCGCAAGCATCACGATGCTTTCGAGGCGCTGCCGGACAAGGTGGCGATCCAGCTCAACGACACTCACCCTGCCATCGCCATTCCGGAACTGATGCGCCTGCTGATGGATATCCACCGCCTGGACTGGGATCAAGCCTGGGGCATCATCACCCGCACCTTTGCCTACACCAATCACACCCTGATGCCGGAAGCGCTGGAAACCTGGCCGGTAAGCCTGTTCGAAGCCGTGCTCCCGCGTCATCTGCAAATCATTTACGAAATCAATCACCGCTTCCTTCAGGACGTGATGCACCATTTTCCCGGCGACACCGAACGTCTTAAGCGCATGTCCATCATTGACGAAACCCGTGGCCGGCGCGTGCGCATGGCCCACCTCGCGATTGTCGGCAGCCACCACGTCAACGGCGTGGCGCAGATCCATTCGGCGCTGATGAGAACCACCATCTTTGCCGATTTTGACAGTTACCACCCGGGCAAGCTGACCAACATCACCAACGGCATCACGCCACGCCTGTGGCTGAATCAGGCCAACCCCGGGCTGGCGCAGCTGATCACCCGCCACATTGGTAAAGACTGGATCACCGATCTGGCACAATTGCGCAAACTTGCCCCGCTCGCCGACGACCCTGCCTTTCAGGCCGAATTCCGTGCCGTCAAGCATGCCAACAAGGCAAAGCTGGCCGCCATCATCGCGCACAAGCTAAAGCTCGAAATCGACCCGGACAGCCTGTTCGACGTGCAGATCAAACGCATCCACGAATACAAGCGCCAGCTGCTCAACCTGCTGCATGTCATCACCCTGTACAACCGCATCCGCTCCAACCCGGCGCTGGAAGTGGTGCCGCGCACCGTAATTATCGCCGGCAAGGCAGCACCGGGCTACGCCATCGCCAAGCTGATTATCAAGCTGACCAACGACGTGGCCGATATCGTCAACAATGACCCGGCCACGCGTGGCCTGCTGAAAGTGGCCTTCCTGCCCAATTACGACGTATCCAGCGCGAGCGAAATCATCCCTGCCGCCGACCTGTCGGAACAGATCTCCACCGCCGGCACCGAAGCCTCCGGCACCGGCAACATGAAACTGGCCTTGAACGGCGCGCTTACCATCGGCACGCTGGACGGTGCGAATGTCGAGATCATGGAAGAAGTGGGGCGCGACAATATTTTTATCTTCGGCCTTACCGCAGAAGAGGTGGCCAAGACGAAGGCCACGGGCTACAACCCGTGGGAACATTACCATGGCAATGAGGAACTGAAGTTTGCGCTGGACATGATCGCATCGGGATACTTCTCATCCGACCAGCTCGATCGCTTCCAGCCGATTGTGCACACCCTGACCCGGGGAGGCGATCATTACCTGCTGCTGGCAGATTACGCTGCCTATATCGCCGCACAGGAGAAAGTGGATGCACTCTATCGCCATCCAACGCAATGGATGCGTTGCGCCATCCTCAACGTAGCAGGTATGGGCAAATTTTCCAGCGACCGCACCATCGCCGAATATGCGGAAAAAATATGGGATGCAAAACCCGTGCTTTAACGTGAATATTGGTACAGCGACCCTACTCCCCTCTTCTCTGTAAAAAGAGAGGCAGCCAGCGCTCTCGTTGCCATCCGGTCACAACAGGTTTAATGTGATCTGATTACTCTAACTTACTCTAAAACCAGTTTTGGGGATCAAAATGTCACACGGAACAACGGTCACACTTGACGGCAATGAAGCCGCCGCCTACATCGCGCACCTCACCAACGAAGTCATCGCCATCTACCCGATTACGCCCTCCTCACCGATGGGTGAGTATTCCGACGCATGGAGCGCGCTGGGGCAGACGAATCTGTGGGGCACCGTGCCCGAAGTCATCGAACTGCAGAGCGAAGCGGGTGCCGCAGGCACCATCCATGGCGCGCTTGCAGACCGGGGCGCTGGCGACCACCTTCACCGCCTCGCAGGGTTTGCTGCTGATGATCCCCAACATGTACAAGATTGCCGGCGAACTGACGCCTTTCGTCATGCACGTCGCGGCACGCTCGCTGGCGGCGCAGGGTCTGTCCATTTTTGGCGATCACAGCGATGTGATGGCGACGCGCGCTACCGGTTTTGCCTTCCTCTCTTCCAATTCGGTGCAGGAAGCGCAGGACATGGCCCTGATCGCGCAGGCTGCCACGCTGGAAGCGCGCGTACCTATCCTGCATTTCTTCGATGGTTTCCGCACCTCGCACGAGGTGGCGAAGATTGATCAGGTACCGCTCGAAACCGTGCGCGAGATGATTTCCGATGAACTGGTTCTGGCCCATCGCGCCCGCGCGCTCTCGCCCGAGCATCCGGTGGTGCGCGGCACTTCGCAGAACCCCGACGTGTATTTCCAGGCGCGCGAAACAGTCAACCCCTACTACGACCTCATGCCGGGCATCGTGCAGTATGAAATGGACAAATTCGCCCAGCTCACCGGGCGCCAGTACAAGCTGTTCGAATATGTCGGCGCACCGGATGCCGAGCGGATCATCATCATCATGGGTTCCGGTGCCGAGGCAGTGGAAGAAACCGTGCATCACCTCACTGCTCGCGGCGAGAAAGTGGGCATGGTCAAGGTCCGCCTGTATCGGCCGCTTGACCCATCACGCCTGATCGATGTGCTACCTGCCAGTGTCACGAAAATCGCCGTACTCGACCGCTGCAAGGAACCGGGGGCGGATGGCGAACCCCTTTACAAGGATGTCGTGACCGCGCTGGTGGAACATGGCGACGACGATGGCCATTTCTCGACCCTGCCGCGCGTGGTGGGCGGCCGCTATGGCCTGTCTTCCAAGGAATTCACGCCGGGCATGATCAAGGGCATTTTCGACGAGCTGAACAAGGAAAAGCCGAAGAACCATTTCACCGTCGGCATCATCGACGACGTCACCCACACCAGCCTGCTCTGGGATCCGGCCTATCGCGTGGATGCGGGCCAGGGCGTGATGCGCTGCATGTTCTACGGCCTGGGCAGCGACGGCACGGTATCCGCCAACAAGAACACCATCAAGATCATGGGCGAAGAAACCGAGCTCTACGGCCAGGGCTACTTCGTTTATGACTCGAAGAAAGCCGGTGCAATGACCATCTCGCACCTGCGCTTCTCGCCCAACCGATTCATTCCAGCTACCTGATCGGCACCGACGAAGCCAATTTCGTCGCCTGCCACCAGCCGGTATTTCTGGAGCGTATCGAGATGCTGGAAAATGCCGCCGAGGGCGCGGTCTTCCTGCTCAACTCGCCCATTGCCCCCGACAAGGTATGGGAAACCCTGCCGCGCAAGATGCAGCAGCAGATCATCAGCAAGAAATTGCGGTTTTATACCATCAATGCCGACGCTGTAGCCCGCGCCACTGGCATGGGCACGCGCATCAACACCATCATGCAGGCCTGCTTCTTTGCCATTTCCGGCGTGCTGCCACAGGATGTGGCGATCGAAAAAATCAAGATCGCTGCCGAGAAGACCTACGGCAAGAAAGGGCAGGCGATTGTCGAAGCCAACTGGCAAGCGATCGACGAAACGGTGGCCAACCTGCATCAGGTCAAGGTGCCGGCCGAGGTCAGCAGCAAATTTGAAATGGAAGACCACATACCGGCGGACGCGCCCGAATTCGTCCGTCGCGTCAGCGGGGAAATCATGGTCGGCCGTGGCGATCTCATCCCGGTATCCCTGCTGCCTGTCGACGGCACCTGGCCGACCGGCACCGCCCACTACGACAAGCGCAACCTGGCGCAGGAAATTCCGGTATGGGATGCCGAACTATGCATCTACTGCGGCAAGTGCCCCTTCGTCTGCCCGCATACAGCAATCCGATCCAAGGTGTTCCCCGCCGATCTGGCAAAAGACGCGCCCCCGACTTTCAAGCACATCCAGATCAAGGGCAAGGAATTCGAGGAAGGCATGCACGTCAGCTATCAGGTCGCACCGGAAGACTGCACCGGCTGCGGCCTGTGCGTGGACATCTGCCCTGCCGTGAGCAAAACCGACGGCCACAAGGCGCTGGAAATGCACGCACAAGCGCCTTTGCGCGTGCCGGAACGGGAGAACTTCGACTTCTTCCTCAAACTGCCCGAATTTGACCGCACCAAGCTGCGCACCTCCACCATCAAGGGCGCCATGGTGATGCAGCCCTTGTTCGAGTTCCCTACTGCCTGCGTCGGTTGCGGCGAAACGCCCTATATTCGCCTCGCCTCTCAATTGTTCGGCGACCGCATGGTGGTTGCCAACGCCACTGGCTGCTCCTCCATTTATGGCGGCAACCTGCCGACCACGCCCTACAGCAAAAACTGCGAGGGGCGCGGCCCGGCCTGGAATAACTCGCTGTTCGAAGACAATGCCGAGTTCGGTCTGGGTTTCCGTGTCACGATCGACAAGCATGCCGAATATGCACGCGAACTGCTGCAGAAAATGCAGGACCAGATCGGTGCTGAACTCGTCAGTGCCATCATCGATGCCGACCAGTCCGGTGAGGTTGGCATCCAGCAGCAGCGGGAGCGCGTGGAGCAACTCATGTCCAAGCTCAAAAGCATCGACTCCCTCTCTCCTAGCTCTCTCCCGGAGGGAGAGAGGGACACAGGCTCGCTACGCGAGTCTGTTATTAGGGATGCGCGCAATCTCGCCAGCGTGGCGGAAAACCTGGTGAAGAAAAGCGTGTGGATCATCGGCGGCGACGGCTGGGCCTACGACATCGGCTTCGGCGGCGTCGATCACGTGCTCGCCTCCGGCCGCAACGTCAATATCCTGGTACTCGATACCGAGGTCTACTCCAACACCGGCGGACAGGCCAGCAAAGCCACACCGCACGGCGCAACGGCAAAGTTCGCAGCCAACGGCAAGCCCACGGGCAAAAAGGATCTGGCCCAGATCGCAATGAGCTACGGCCATGTCTATGTCGCGCATGTTGCCTACGGCGCCAAGGATACCCACACGCTGAAAACCTTCCTCGAAGCGGAATCCTTCGACGGCCCATCGCTCATCATTGCCTACAGCCCCTGCGGCGAGCATGGCTACGACATGAGCAAGCAGCACCAGCAGCAGGAACTGGCGGTCGCCTCCGGCCACTGGCCGCTGTTCCGCTACGACCCGAGGCGCGAGGATGAAGGCAAGAACCCGCTGGTACTGGATTCAGCCAAACCGTCCGTCCCCTTCCTCGATCTGATCAAGAGCGAATCGCGCTTCCGCGGCCTGCTGAAACAGGTGGAAGACAAAGGCGAAGGTATAATGGATGCCTACCAGGCCGAGATCGAGCAACGTTTCAAGCTCTATCAGCACATGGCCGACGAAGGCTTCAACCCGAAAGACCCCAATGCGGCAGGAAAGGCCAGGAACAATGATTGAAGAACGTCTGATCGAGATCGAAAGCAAGATCAGCTATCAGGAAGACACGATTCAGGAACTGAACAAGGTCATCTACCAGCAACAGAAGCAGATCGACCGGCTGGAAGCGATCTGCTCGTCGCTGATCAATCACGTGCGGGACATCTCCGATGCCATGGCCGAGAACAGCGTCGCAAACGAGAAACCGCCGCACTATTAGTGAAACAATCGTAAAAATAGCCCTGAATAGCTGGCATACCAGCCAGCCGTCTTGCGCAAAGACCTCCTTTTTCAACTTAACTGACAGATACAGATACCCATGGCCCAATACGTAATGTCTATGCTCCGCGTGAGCAAAATCGTCCCGCCCAAGCGGCAGATCATCAAGGATATTTCCCTCAGCTTCTTCCCCGGCGCCAAGATCGGCCTGCTCGGCCTCAACGGCTCGGGCAAGTCCACCGTGCTGCGCATCATGGCGGGCGCGGACAAGGAATACGAGGGCGAAGTGCAGCACCAGCCCAACATCTCCATCGGCTACCTGCCGCAGGAACCGCAGCTCGACCCGGCCAAGACCGTGCGCGAAGAAGTCGAAGCGGCGCTGGGCGAAGTGATGCAGGCGCAGAAGAAGCTGGAGGAAGTCTATGCCGCCTATGCCGAGCCGGATGCCGACTTCGACAAGCTGGCCGAGGAACAGGCGCGGCTGGAAGCGATCCTCGCCACCTCGGGCTCCGATTCCGAGCATCAGCTGGAAATCGCCGCCGATGCGCTGCGCCTGCCGCCCTGGGATGCCGTGATCAGAACACCTCTCCGGCGGCGAGAAGCGCCGCGTCGCGCTGTGCAAGCTGCTGCTGGAAAAGCCCGACATGCTGCTGCTGGACGAACCGACCAACCACCTCGACGCCGAATCGGTGGACTGGCTGGAGCAGTTCCTGGTGCGCTTCCCCGGCACCGTGGTGGCGGTGACCCACGACCGCTACTTCCTCGACAACGCCGCCGAGTGGATTCTGGAACTGGACCGCGGCCACGGCATCCCGTGGAAGGGCAACTACTCGAGCTGGCTGGAGCAGAAGGAAGCGCGTCTGGAGACCGAGAACAAGCAGATCGACGCCCACATGAAGGCGATGAAGCAGGAACTGGAATGGGTGCGGCAGAACCCCAAGGCGCGCCAGGCCAAGTCCAAGGCGCGTCTCGCACCGCTTCGAGGAACTCAATTCGCAGGAATACCAGAAGCGCAACGAGACGCAGGAAATCTTCATCCCGGTCGGCGAGCGCCTCGGCAACGAAGTCATCGAATTCGACGGCGTCAGCAAAGCCTTCGGCGACCGCCTGCTGATCGACAACCTCAGCTTCAAGGTGCCGCCCGGCGCCATCGTCGGCATCATCGGTCCGAACGGCGCGGGCAAATCCACGCTGTTCAAGCTGATCACCGGCAAGGAACAGCCGGATAGCGGCAGCGTGAAGATCGGCTCCACCGTCAAGATCGCGCACGTCGATCAGGCGCGCGACTCGCTGCAGAACGACAAGACCGTGTTCGACGCGATCTCCGGCGGCAACGACATCCTCACCGTCGGCAAATACGAAACCCCGGCGCGCGCCTACATCGGCCGCTTCAACTTCAAGGGTGGCGATCAGGGCAAGATCGTCGGCCAGCTTTCCGGCGGCGAACGCGGCCGCCTGCACCTGGCGCAGACGCTGATCTCCGGCGGCAACGTGCTGCTGCTCGACGAACCCTCCAACGACCTCGACGTGGAAACCCTGCGCGCGCTGGAAGACGCGCTGCTCGAATTCGCCGGCTGCGTGCTGGTCATCTCCCACGACCGCTGGTTCCTCGACCGCATCGCCACCCACATCCTGGCGGCGGAGGGCGATTCGAAGTGGACGTTCTTCGACGGCAACTATCAGGAATACGAGGCCGACAAGAAGAAGCGTCTGGGCGAGGAAGGCGCCAAGCCAAAGCGCATTCGCTACAAGCCGATCAGCCGCTAAGAGCCTATTTCAGTAGGTTTCATACCTCGCGCCATCATCATTTGAGGTGCAGTGCTAGGCGCGAGGGACGCGGTTTGGTTGTTCCAAACAAGCCGCGAGCAACAACGCAATGCACCTCAAATGATACTGGCCCTCCGGGTTGCGGCCAGAAAGCGCGTCTGCGGCGTCGCGGGTCTTGCCAAGGGAATAACCATTCGCTGCGCCCCGCTTCTTGCAGCCATCACTTTCTGGCCGCAACGCGAGGTATGAAACCTACTGAAATAGGCTCCAGGTCCGTGATGGACTGTCGGGTAATTTGGGTATGAACAGGCCGCGCCTATAGTTGACTATTTTCATAAACTATTATTAAATTGCAATGACTGAACAAATTTTATGGAGAAATAATGTCTGTCGAAATTCTACAAGCCATTGCTGCTGGTGACGTAAATCAAACCCAGGCGCTACTGCGTAACGGGGCGGATTGTGAAACACGTGATGACTCAGGGGCCACTCTGCTCATGCAGGCTGCCGCCGCGGGCAATCTCGCTCTGGTAAAAACCTTGCTCGAGGCTGGTGCCGACGTTAACGCAAAGGATTCCCTCGGCTGGACCGCACTGATGAAGACCTGCTTCAACGACGAAGCTGATCGTGGTTTCCCGGAAATCACCCAGGCTTTGATCGACGCAGGCGCTGACATCGAGGCCCAGATCGTTTATGGAACGCGTCCCCTGATGCTGGCCGCGGGCCGAGGCGAAGCAGGCGTGGTTGAAGTCCTGCTCAAGGCAGGTGCCGACGTGCTGGCAACAAACGAAGGCGGACGCACTGCACTGATGATGGTGAAGGAAAAGTTCTACGTTGAAGTCATCAACCAGCTACACGAAGCTGAGATGATTATCAAGGGTGAAGGGTCCAGTTGCGGCACCAAGCTCCCTCCCGGCTCCAATGTAGTCACCTTCCTCAAACAGCCCGGTCACTGAGTAAAACCCGTCAATCCTTGCCGTATTTCAGTTTGAGCCGCTTCACTTCTTCATTGAAGCGGCTCTGATAAACACCGGATCTCAGATGCGGGTCAGCTGTTTCGTGGTGCTTCTGGCTGGTGCAGGTTTCGACTTCCTTGACCATTGATTCCACGAGAGTTTTAAGCGCATAACACGCCGCCTCTCGCTGCACGACAATATCAACAAGCTGATCAATGGTATTGTCGAGTTCCACGATTTGCTGCTCGGCCTCTTCTTTTTGCCCTTGAAGCTGCACCAGCTGAGTTCTGAGTTCATGCACCATCTTGCGGTAATCCTCGACGGATTCCGCTACGCCGTACATGCCAGAGATATCCGAAGATCTGACCACGAACGCCTTTCAACTTGGTTGCTGTGGGCTATAGGGTCTTGTATATTAGCATCAAACTCTGCTCTGGCGCGCAAGCGAACCTCATGAACCCGGTATTGATCCTTCTTGCAGCCCTGCTGCTTTCTACTTCATCCGCTATGGCCGCTAACTGGCACGTCCTGCAAAATACGCCTCAGGCATTGCTTGAAGCGGGTGTGCCCCAGTTTGAGGCTAGCGACGATAACGTACAGGACAAAACCAGAAAGAAGGACAAAAAGCTGAAGGTCTGGGACAAAATCACTTTTTCCCGCCCAGAACAGGCAAGGCCCGGCGATTTTTATTACGCCTCCGCAAAATCCCTTTTGGCCATCAATTGCACCAAGCGCACACACAGCTTGTTGCAGAAAGTCTATTACGCGGCGGATGGGCAGGAAATCAAATCCGTGCAATACGGGGCAAATGAAAGTGTTGAATTCATTGTTCCCGACTCGGCAGAAGAGCGAGTGCTGGAATTTTCATGCGGCTACAAAATAGCAAACACAGAAAGCAAAATATCCAGACGAGCGCAGACAAAACCTGCCCCCCTGAAAGAAAAACCCGCCATTCCCAGCAAAACAGCGCAAAAATCTGAGGCCAAGGCTGATTCAACCAGCAAACCCCCTGCCGCCCCAAAAAAACCTGCGACCAAGACCAAGGATAGTGGCGCTGAAAAGCAAAAACGCTGAGCACGGCTAAGCGGCGGAAAGCATCCGTTGTGGCGGAATTTTACTTACCGCCCAGTTCGCTATTGCCCAAGACCAGACATCCGCCAAGCCTGCCGTTGCCAGACCAACGGGAGGGTTCTGCCCAAGAAATTCAAGCACACGGAACAACTGAGGCACAGGGTCCTGAGAATTCAGCGCGGGAGCCAGAGTCTGTTTGCTCAGCTTGTTGCCTTGTGCATTCACTGCCACCGGTAAATGAAGATAAGCAGGCGTAGAAAAACGGAGCAATTGCTGTAAATAAATTTGCCGCGGCGTGGAATCAAGAATGTCTGCACCACGCACAACATGGGTAATGCCTTGCTCCGCATCATCCACCACCACTGCCAACTGGTAAGCAAACAAGCCATCCGCCCGGCGCAAAATAAAATCACCCACTTCTGTTTCCAGGAGCTGCCCATAATCGCCTAATAGACGGTCACAAAAGTGGATAGGTTTATTGTCTGTTTTTAACCTCAAGGCATACTTTGTCTTACCCTCGCGCATTCCACTTCGGCATCGCCCCTGGTAGACCAACCCGGATGATGGCCCATGAGCAGAATCGGCAATTTCTCGCCGCGAACAATTGCAGGGATACAATGCGCCTTGTTGCTGCAAAACCTCCAGCACTGCACGGTATGCTTCTCCACGTCGGCTTTGATACATCACTTCACCGTCCCAGTACAATCCAAACGCTTCAAGCATTCGCAATATGCCATCTGAGGCGCCCGCCACTACACGTGGCGGATCCAGATCTTCCATTCGCACGAGCCATAACCCCTGACATGAACGGGCATCAAGGTAGCTGCCAACAGCCGCCACCAGCGAACCGAAATGCATGACACCTGTTGGTGAAGGCGCGAAGCGACCACGATAATCTGAGATGAAGGTGTTCATGAGCGTAAAGATTTGCACCAGAAGAACATGATAAACAAAATTGTGCATTGAGGCCTATCATCAAAATCGGCTAACATACACAACCAGCACGCAACGAATAAGGAAGCCCAATGCAACACAAGTCGGCCACAACAGCCACACCTGTCCATGACATTATCACCAAGCGCTGGAGTTGCCGGGCTTTTGACGCGGAAAAATCCGTCAGCCAGGACCAGATTATCTCACTGGTTGAAGCTGCGCGCTGGGCACCTTCATGCTTTGGCGACGAACCCTGGCGCTTTATTGTATGGAATCGCAACCGCGATGCTGCGGCATGGCAGAAAGCATTTGATTGCCTGGTTGAATGGAACCAGAACTGGGTCAAAAATGCCCCTGTACTGATTCTTGTGGCAGCCAACAGCCTTTTTCGCAAAAATGGCAAGCCAAATGAATGGGGTCAGTACGACACCGGCGCCGCCGCCGAGAACTTGTGCCTTCAGGCTGTATCAATGGGCCTGATGGCGCATCAGATGGGTGGCTTTGATGCCGACAAGATTCGAAATGAATTTGAGATTCCTGAGCAGTTCACCTGCATGGCCATGATCGCCGCCGGGTATCAGGGGGAGGAATCTGTTCTAAACGATGAACTCAAGGAGTTGGAACTCGCACCTCGCGAGCGCACACCACTTGGAGAACATTTCTTTGAAGGCGCGTGGGGCGCTCCAATCCGAACAAAATAGCACCGCCAACCCTTTTCATTCAAGTTGGAAACGTGCTTAAATAATCAAAACGCCCCTCGAGGAGAATAAGAATGCCTGATTCCACATACCTATCTGAAATAGAAAAGAATTTTCCCCGTATCGTGGAAAAGATTACCATGCTTTGGGGACATGAAAGTGTTTCCGCATTCCTGAGTCATTTACTGATTGATGATCGCGGCGACCGGCAGGGGTTTAGCAGTGAAATCATGGCTGAAATCATGTTCCTCAATAACTTGTATGAGGACATGCAAAGAGACAAGACGCCTCAAACGGGTCAAGCGATCTGGGAAAACCCACTCGTCAAGAACCTGAATAATTAGGCGTTTGACGGCTTTAGAATTTTATCCATCAAAATCAGTCTTTTAGGGGCGATTTTACCTTCATCAGTTATCTCTCCCAAGCCCAGGAAAACATGCCCGGGCCCATACAAACTGACAGGCCCTTTCTCAGTTTGACCTGCCTGCCATACCGATTGACCCTGCTGAAGATAACTAGCACTTTCGCTATCCAGCGATACTTTCGGCAAGCCCTCAAGAAGACAATCAGCGGGGAGAAGGGTTGAGTCCCGCTGTTCTTGCGTCATCAATTCCAGCTGCGGGAAACTGATCGCATCGGACAAGTTGAACCTTCCAGATTCAATGCGCCGCAAGGCAATCATATACGCACCGCACCCCAGTGCTGCACCGATATCTTCACCAAGTACGCGAATATACGTTCCCTTGCTGCAATGCACAGTAACACTCAATTCATCGCCGGATAGAGCATCCAGAGTCAAACTGTAGATAATCACATCTCGCGGCTCACGGTGGATTTCAACACCAGCTCTGGCATAAGTGTATAGGGCTTTGCCCTGATGTTTCAGCGCTGAATGCATGGGAGGGATTTGCTTGATGGGGCCGATAAAAGCGCTCAGCACCCTCTCCACCTCAATGAGGGAAGATGTCACTGGATGCTGGCTGAGAATCTCTCCTTCGCTATCGCCAGTATTCGTGGTCGCTCCAAGTTTGAACCGTGCCTGGTAGCGTTTATTGGCATCGAGAAGGTAGTGTGAAAATTTGGTGGCCTCACCAAAACACACGGGCAGTAGGCCCGTTGCAATAGGGTCAAGATTGCCGGTATGACCGGCTTTCTCGGCTTGAAAAAGTCTCTTGACCTGCTGTAGCGCGGTATTGGAACTAATGCCATGCGCCTTGTCGAGCAGCAGTACACCGCTGACAGCTCGCTTGATACGCTTGAACTGCACTAGTTATCTTCCTGCGACGGCTTGTCGCCCTCCAGCGCCACCGCTTCTTCTATGAGATGCGACAAATGAACCCCGCGTTCAACCGAGCTATCGAAGACAAAATGCAATTGCGGCATGATTCGCAGGCGCATGCGGTGAGCAAGCTGGCTACGCAAATAGCCCGCCGCCCGATTCAAGCCAAAAAGCGTCTCATCCAAAGAATGCCCCTGGCCCAGCAAAGTAAAAAAAATCTTCGCATGCGAGTAGTCAGGCGTGACCTCAACATCCGTCAAGGTCACCATGCCAACGCGCGGATCCTTGACCTCAAGCTGAATCAGCTCGGCGAGTTCACGCTGTATCTGTTCGGCAACCCGGCGAGGACGTGAATGGTCTTTAGGCATAAGTTCTGGCTCCCAAAATAGACTTACAGGGTACGCGCCACTTCTACCATTTCGTAGACTTCTAACTGATCCCCGACTTCAATATCATTGAAGTTTTTCAGGGAAAGGCCACATTCATACCCAGACTTGACTTCCTTGACATCGTCCTTGAAGCGTTTAAGGGAATCGAGTTCACCCGTATGCACCACAACATCGTTGCGCAATACGCGCACCGTTGCACCACGTCTCACGACGCCATCCAGTACGTAACAGCCCGCAACCGTCCCAATTTTGGTAATACGGAACACATTGCGCACTTCGACCATACCAATGACATTCTCTTTGCGCTCCGGCGGCAGCATGCCCGATAAAGCAGCTTTAATCTCATCCACGGCTTCATAAATGATGTTGTAGTAGTGCACATCCACGCCGGAAGACTGGATCAGCTTTCGTGCCACTGAATCAGCACGGCTGTTGAAGCCGATCACAACTGCCTTGGATGCGATTGCCAAGTTAATATCCGATTCCGTGATCGCACCCACGCCACTATGAATGACGTTGACCTTGACCTCGGCCGTTGAGAGTTTTTGCAGCGAATGAATCAGCGCCTCATAGGAACCCTGAACGTCTGCCTTGATGATCAGAGGCAGTGTTTTGACCTCACCCTCGCCAATCTGATCAAACATGTTTTCAAGCTTGGCAGCCTGCTGCTTGGCCAGTTTCACATCGCGGAACTTACCTTGACGGAATAGGGCGATTTCCCGCGCCTTACGTTCGTCGGTAATCACATTGGCTTCTTCGCCGGCCATCGGCACTTCCGATAGGCCCTGAATTTCAACCGGAATAGAAGGGCCTGCTTCTTTCACAGGGACACCATTCTCATCCAGCATCGCACGCACACGGCCAAATACCGCGCCCGCAAGGAGCATATCCCCCTGCCGCAACGTGCCACTTTGCACGATGATCGTAGCTACAGGGCCGCGGCCCTTGTCAAGGCGAGCATCAATAACCAGGCCCTTGGCTGGTGATGTGCGAGAAGCTTTTAGTTCCAGCACTTCAGACTGCAAAGCCACACCTTCCAGAAGCGCATCAACGCCTTGTCCCGTTTTTGCCGAAACCTCGACAAACATGGCATCGCCACCCCAATCTTCTG
This sequence comes from uncultured Gammaproteobacteria bacterium, assembly GCA_963741495.1. Lineage (GTDB taxonomy): Bacteria > Pseudomonadota > Gammaproteobacteria > Burkholderiales > Sulfuricellaceae > Sulfurimicrobium. The sequence continues at coordinate 371,235 of CAVUID010000011.1, read as the reverse complement.
GAACCACACCCTGTGAGCTCAGTTCCTGTTTTATCCTTTCCGGATTAGCCTCAGGTTTGTCAATCTTGTTGACTGCCACCACGATTGGCACACCTGCTGCCTTGGCGTGATGAATTGCCTCTATCGTTTGCGGCATAACCCCATCATCGGCCGCAACAACCAGAATAACCACGTCAGTTGCCTTGGCACCACGCGCACGCAATGCCGTAAAGGCTTCATGCCCTGGAGTATCAAGAAAGGTGACCATGCCACTCGGTGTTTCAACATGGTAAGCACCAATATGTTGAGTAATGCCACCCGCCTCACCATGTGCGACACGGGAACGGCGAATGTAGTCCAGTAAGGAGGTCTTACCATGATCAACGTGGCCCATCACTGTGACAACGGGTGCGCGTGGCTCAAGCACCACCTCATGATGTTCAGTCGACTCTTCCAGGAATGCTTCGGGGTTATCCAACGCTGCGGGCTTGGCAACATGGCCCATTTCCTCAACAACGATCATCGCCGTATCTTGATCGATCACCTGATTAATAGTGACCATCATCCCCATCTTCATCATGGTTTTGATGACTTCTGCTGCTTTTACAGCCATTTTCTGCGCTAGCGCAGCAACAGTGATAGTTTCAGGTACAAGTACTTCATGAACGATACGTTCAGTCGGCATCTCAAAAGCATGCTGAACATCCGACTGCTGGCGATGTGCCTTATCCTTGCGCCCGCCGCGCCAATTTCCTGGACTGCCGGTATCTCCACGCACTCTGAGACCACGCTTCTTGTTCTTGTCGTCTGCCCAAGTCGTCTCTTTCTGTTTTTTGGCCCCTTTTTTCTCAGCTTTGGCGGCTTTCTCTTCAGGAGTAACAGCAGGTTTGTGCAAAGTTCCTTCGCTCAGAACAGCCTGAGCAGCCGAAGCGGCCGCAGCAGTCGCCGCTTTGGCTGCGACGTCATCAGCCAAACGCTTTTGCTCACGCTCCTGTTTTTCTCGCAATTCAGCGCTTTGTCGAGCAAATAATGCAGCTTGACGACGAGCTTCTTCCTCGCGTTTGGCAATTTGCGCTGCATCCAGTATCGGAGCACGTATTGTTCGTGGCTGAACTGTTTCCTTGATCTCTGGTGTTTCTTCAACCGGGATTGACTCAACTGGTTGAGCTACCTTCTCCATCAGCTGTGTTCCCTCAGCTTCTGGCAGATGGTCAACCTCAGTTGTCTCTACAATTTCCTGCTGCTGAAGAGGTTCAGAAACGGGCGACGAATGAACAACTTCTGCCTGAGGCGCCTCAGGCACAGTCGTATCTTCCAAAATGTGAGATACGTCAGTTGACTCGGCTGCAACTTCATCAACGGCATCACGTTTAACAAAAACACGCTTCTTCTTGACCTCAACCTGAATCGTGCGAGCCTTGCCCGAGCTATCGGATTTCTTGATCTCCGTTGTTTCTCGCCGCGTCAGTGTGATCTTGCTCTTGGATTCCTTGGCGCCATGTGAACGACGCAGATAATCAAGCAGTTGGGATTTATCCTGCTCAGTCAGCAAATCTTCACTGGCATTTTTGTTTACCCCAGCGGAGCGCAATTGATCCAACAACGTTGCCGCAGGCAAACCCAACTCAGAAGCGAATTGCGTTACATTAATTTGTGCCATTTTCCGGCCTCCTGTTCTTATACTTTATGCAAACCACGGGGCGCGGGCGATCATAATCAACTGTTTGGCGCGTTCATCATCCATACCGGTCATCTCAACCAGATCATCCACGGCAAGATCCGCTAGGTCCTCAAGTGTTACAACACCTTGACTAGCCAATACCCCTGCGGTTTCATTATCCATCCCCTCCATTTTGAGAAGACTTTCCGCAGCATTTTCAAGTTTTTCTTCACTTACAATCGCATCCGTCAACAATGCATTCCGTGCCCGACTGCGTAGCTCATTTACAGTGCTCTCGTCAAAAGCCTCAATTTCAAGCATCTCGGCCAATGGAACATAAGCGACTTCTTCCAAAGTACTGAAACCCTCTTGAATCAAGATATCAGCGACTTCCTCATCCACATCCAATTTTTGCATGAAGACCTGCCGAGTGGAGTTATATTCCTCTTCACTCTTCTGCTCCGCCTCCTCAACCGTCATGATATTCAGATTCCAACCGGTCAACTCCGAAGCAAGTCGCACATTTTGGCCGCTACGGCCAATCGCCATTGCCAGTTGTTCTTCTTCGACAACCACATCCATATGATGCTTATCTTCATCCACCACAATACTGCTAACTTCGGCCGGTGCCAGAGCGCCAATAACAAATTGAGCCGGATCGGCAGACCATAAGATGATATCGACACGTTCACCACCAAGCTCTCCGGTAACAGCCTGAACCCGGGAGCCTCTCATACCAACACAGGTTCCTATAGGGTCAATTCGTTGATCATTTGATTTGACGGCAATTTTTGCCCGCATGCCCGGGTCTCGAGCCGCTGCACGAATTTCGAGTAAGCCTTCTTCGATTTCTGGCACCTCAAGCTCAAAAAGCTTGACAATAAATTCAGGAACAACGCGGGATAAAATCAACTGGGGCCCACGGCCACCACGTTCTATACGCAATAAATAAGCGCGTACACGATCGCCAATGCGAAGATTTTCTTTCGGGATCATCTGGTCACGTGGCAAAAAGGCCTCAAGACGCCCCGATTCGATGATCGCGCTTCCTCTTTCCATTCGTTTAATTACACCAGTGACCAAATGCTCTTTTCGGGCAAGGAAGTCGTTAAGAATTTGTTCACGTTCAGCTTCACGTATTTTTTGTAAAATAACCTGTTTTGCAGCCTGCGCACCTATCCTGCCGAACTCAACAGGCTCAAGCGTTTGTTCAATAAAATCACCAACTTGAGCATCGACTTTCTGTTTTTCAGCATCTTCAATTGAAATCTGGCGCTCCGGATATTCCAGCAGTTCGTCTGAAATAACTTCCCAGCGGCGAAAAGTCTCATATTCACCTGAAGTTTGATCAATAGAAACTCGCACATCGACATCATCATGAAAGCGTTTCTTTGTAGCAGACGCCAATGCAAGTTCAAGTGCACCGAAAACAACTTCCTTATCTACATTTTTCTCACGCGCCAATGCATCAACCACTAGCAAAACTTCACGACTCATACAACCTCCGATCAATCATTCGGCCTGACATATAAAAAATTGCCATATTTCTTAATAAATTAAAATTTTGGAACCAATCTCGCTTTATCTATATTTTCAAGATCAAATCGCATGATATTGCCATCAACATCCATCAGTATTTGTCCATCCTCAACACCTTGGAGGACTCCTTCAAATTTTTTTCTTCCCTGCAAAGGAACTCGCAACTTCAAAGCTGACGTTTCACCAGAAAAACGATGAAAATCTGCAACCTTTTTCAAAGGCCGATCCAAGCCTGGAGAAGAAACCTCAAGGCGATCATAATCAAAATCCATTTCTACAGCCAGAAGCCGAGATATATGATTACTGACTAACGAGCAGTCATCAATATTGATGCCATCCGGCTTATCAATAAACAAACGCAGTAATTTGCCACGATTGCTGATTTCCAAATCAACCATCTCGTAACCAAGACCGTTTAGCGTAGACTCAAGCAATGTATGTAATTCCATAACCTCACCACAAATAAAAAATGGGCCCCTGCGGCCCACCTCTACTTTCGTTCATTATAGCAAAAAAACAACAACTTCTGGCAACTCAAAAAAAAACCCTCTGCCATAATCGAGCAGAGGGTTCTTTATAAGGAGCTTGGCGGTGACCTACTTTCACATGCGTAGTGCACACTATCATCGGCGCTAAGTCGTTTCACGGTCCTGTTCGGAATGGGAAGGGGTGGTTCCAACTTGCTATGGCCGCCAAGCATAACTTGTTACTCACAGCTGTCAGCAATTCTGCTTTCAGCTATCAGTATTAAAACGGAAGAAGTAAGGGTATTTGATTGTATTGGCTTCATCGTGAAGCCGCTTAAGGTTATAGGATCAAGTCTCACGGGCAATTAGTATCGGTTAGCTTAACGCATTACTGCGCTTCCACACCCGACCTATCAACGTCCTGGTCTCGAACGACCCTTTAGCAGGCTCAAGGCCTGGGGAAATCTCATCTTGAGGCAAGTTTCACGCTTAGATGCTTTCAGCGTTTATCTCTTCCGCATATAGCTACCCGGCGATACCACTGGCGTGATAACCGGTACACCAGAGATGCGTCCACTCCGGTCCTCTCGTACTAGGAGCAGCCCCCCTCAAATTTCCAACGCCCACGGCAGATAGGGACCAAACTGTCTCACGACGTTTTAAACCCAGCTCACGTACCACTTTAAATGGCGAACAGCCATACCCTTGGGACCGGCTACAGCCCCAGGATGTGATGAGCCGACATCGAGGTGCCAAACTCCGCCGTCGATATGAACTCTTGGGCGGAATCAGCCTGTTATCCCCGGCGTACCTTTTATCCGTTGAGCGATGGCCCTTCCATACAGAACCACCGGATCACTATGACCTGCTTTCGCACCTGCTCGACCTGTCCGTCTCGCAGTCAAGCACGCTTATGCCATTGCACTATCAGTACGATGTCCGACCGTACCTAGCGTACCTTCGCACTCCTCCGTTACTCTTTGGGAGGAGACCGCCCCAGTCAAACTGCCTACCATACACGGTCCCCGATCCCGATAAGGGACCTGGGTTAGAACCTCAAACACATCAGGGTGGTATTTCAACGTCGGCTCCATGAGAACTAGCGTTCCCACTTCAAAGCCTCCCACCTATCCTACACAGATGTATTCAAAGTCCAATGTAAAGCTACAGTAAAGGTGCACGGGGTCTTTCCGTCTAGCCGCGGGTAGATTGCATCTTCACAAACATTTCAACTTCGCTGAGTCTCGGGTGGAGACAGTGTGGCCATCGTTACGCCATTCGTGCGGGTCGGAACTTACCCGACAAGGAATTTCGCTACCTTAGGACCGTTATAGTTACGGCCGCCGTTTACTGGGGCTTCGATCAAGAGCTTGCACCCCATCACTTAACCTTCCAGCACCGGGCAGGCGTCACACCCTATACGTCCACTTTCGTGTTTGCAGAGTGCTGTGTTTTTATTAAACAGTCGCAGCCACCATTTCACTGCAACCCCATCGGCCTTCGTCCGCGAGGGACTACAACCTACCGGGGCGCACCTTCTCCCGAAGTTACGGTGCAAATTTGCCGAGTTCCTTCACCCGAGTTCTCTCAAGCGCCTTAGAATTCTCATCCTGCCCACCTGTGTCGGTTTGCGGTACGGTCTTCATACAACTGAAGCTTAGAGGCTTTTCTTGGAAGCATGGTATCAATCACTTCGCGCTCAAAGAGCGCTCGTCATCACGTCTCAGCCTTAGCCCTCCGGATTTGCCTAAAGGACCAGCCTACTCGCTTAAACCGGGACGTCCAACACCCGGCTGACCTAACCTACTCCGTCCCCCCATCGCATTGTATAAAGGTATCGGAATTTTAACCGATTTCCCATCAGCTACGCATTTCTGCCTCACCTTAGGGGCCGACTCACCCTGCGCCGATGAACGTTGCGCAGGAAACCTTGGGCTTTCGGCGAGGGAGCTTTTCACTCCCTTTATCGCTACTCATGTCAGCATTCGCACTTCTGATACCTCCAGCATCCCTCACGAGACACCTTCGCAGGCCTACAGAACGCTCTCCTACCATATGTGCAAGCACATATCCGCGTCTTCGGTATATAGTTTGAGCCCCGTTACATTTTCCGCGCAGGACGACTCGACCAGTGAGCTATTACGCTTTCTTTAAAGGGTGGCTGCTTCTAAGCCAACCTCCTGGCTGTCTATGCCTTCCCACCTCGTTTTCCACTTAACTATATTTGGGGACCTTAGACGGCGGTCTGGGTTGTTTCCCTCTTGACAACGGACGTTAGCACCCGCTGTCTGTCTGCCACACTCGAACTCCTCGGTATTCTGAGTTTGCCATGGGTTGGTAACCAGCAATAGGCCCCTAGCCATAACAGTGCTTTACCCCCGAGGGTTATATGTGACGCACTACCTAAATAGTTTTCGGAGAGAACCAGCTATTTCCGGATTTGTTTAGCCTTTCACCCCTATCCACAGCTCATCCCCAAATTTTTCAACATTTGTGGGTTCGGACCTCCAGTGCGTGTTACCGCACCTTCATCCTGGCCATGGATAGATCATCCGGTTTCGGGTCTACACCCAGCAACTAATCGCCCTTA
>CAVUID010000011.1:0-360000 GCA_963741495.1 uncultured Gammaproteobacteria bacterium | reverse complement strand
TCCGCACTCAGATCCAGAAGCCAGGAGCGCACCACACTGCCGTGGCGCCACATTTCCGAAATTGCGGCCAGATCCAGATCAAATTCCTGTTTGCCCTTCATCAGGGCAAATCCTTCCGCAAACGCCTGCATCATCCCGTACTCGATACCATTGTGGATCATTTTGACAAAATGACCGGAACCAGCGGGGCCGCAGTGCAGCCAACCTTTATCCGGAGCCGGCGCAAGTATTTTCAGGTATGTCTCAAGCAGCTTTACTGCCACCGGCTCACCCCCGACCATCATGGCATAGCCATTCTGCAAGCCCCACACGCCTCCGGACACGCCCACATCCACAAACTGAACGCCCCATGCCCCGAGCTCTCCGGCACGGCGCTGGCTATCCTTGTAGAAGGCATTGGCGCCATCCACTACTATATCGCCCGCTCCCAGCATGGGAATCAGCGTGTCCAGCGCCTGCTGCGTTGCTTCACCGGCCGGAAGCATGAGCCAGATGACTCGCGGGCCATCGCCCAAAGTCTCAACAAGTTGCTGTAACGTTTCGACAGCGAGAAGCCCCGTTTCCGCAGCCAACTGCTGCGCCACCGCAAAGCTTCGATTGTAGGCAATAACCTCCGCGCCCCCCTGTCTCAATCGTCTTGCCATATTTCCACCCATGCGCCCGAGACCGACCATAGCGATTTTTTTCATGCTTCCTCCAGGATAAGTACGTTGATGTATTTTATGGCAATAAACAATTTGAATTACAAAGCGTAGCATGGCTTTGATATCGTCATGTTCATTGAACCCTCGCGATCAGGGCTGCGATGCAAATTAATCTGCTTTTTACCACCGGCATATGCAGCGCATTGCCTCAACTTGAGATTGGGCGGTTTATCGCGCATCATTAAGAAAATTCGGGCATTTGCAGAAGGTTTTTATGCGCACAATATCTCTCAGCCAATACTTTGCCATTTGGTTTCTTTGCCTACTCAGCGTCAACGCCAGCTCTGCCATGGCCGAGCAGGTTTTCTCGCCCAAGGCAGACAAAGCGCATCACAAAGTTGTTTTTCAGGTGACTGACGGTGACACACAGAAGTGGAATCTGACTCTGGTCAACGCCCTAAATGTCATCGCCGAACTGGGAAAAAACAATGTCGCCATAGAAATGGTTGTATATGGCCCCGCGATTGACATGCTTAAACTCGAATCCGAAGTTGCGCCCAGGGTGGATGAAGTCATTAGCAATGGCGTCAATGTTGTAGCTTGTGAAAACACCATGCATGGCGAGCGCCTTACTCCGGCAGACATGCTGCCGGACCTTAATTACACACGAACCGGGGTGGTTTATCTGATGGAAAAACAAAAAGAAGGCTATGCCTACATCAGACCTTGACCACCACCTTACTTTAATATTGCCGAAACATCAGGAATTCGTTATGCCGTTTAATCAATTGCTCAAAGTTTTGTTCATCACGCCTGAAATCACCCCTTTGCTCAAAACTGGCGGCCTTGCTGATGTCAGCGCAGCACTGCCCGCCGCATTGCGCGAGCACAAAGTTGACGTGCGCGTGCTGCTGCCGGGCTACCCCAGAATCATGGACAGCCTCAAAAAAAAGCGCTTGCTCACAACCCTTCCTGGCTCCGGCTTGCATGGCGAAGTCAAACTACTGGAAGCGGAATTACCTGTCAGCGGCGTGCCGCTGCTGGTCATCGACTATCCGCCATTCTATGAACGCGATGGTGGCCCCTACATTGATCCAACAGGCCATGACTGGGTCGACAATGCACAACGCTTTGCCCTGCTCTCCAAAGTGGGCGCCCTGCTGGGCAGTTCAGTCAGCCCTTTGACCTGGCATCCCGATATTGTGCAGTGCAACGACTGGCAAAGCGGTCTGACCCCCGCCTATATGAATTTCAGCCCGGCGCCCAGTGCCGCCACGGTCATGACTATTCACAACATGGCGTTTCAAGGCACATTCCCCGCTTCGCTGACCGCGCCTCTGGAATTACCCACCTCATGTTTCGACATCAACGGCGCAGAATATTATGGGCAGCTTTCGTTCCTAAAGGCAGGGTTATTTTATGCCAAACACATTACAACTGTAAGTCCCACCTATGCTGAGGAAATCCAGCAGGAACCGCTGGGTTTCGGCATGCAGGGGTTGCTGGCCCATCGCTATCTGGACCTCACCGGTATCATTAACGGTATTGACGGGAAGGAATGGAATCCAGCCACGGACAAACTGCTGGATCACAATTACAACGCTGGCGATCTGGCCGGGAAAGCGGCCAACAAGCGCGCTTTGCAACGCAAACTCGGGCTGACTGAAAATCCGGACATCCCTTTGCTGGGCGTGATCAGCCGCCTGACTCATCAGAAGGGACTGGACCTGCTGACCACCATCGCGCCCTTCCTGCTTGAGCACCCGGTGCAAATGGTCATTCTGGGCAGTGGCGAAGCGGAGCTGGAAGCATCATTCCTGCAATTGGCACAAAACCATCCGGATCAGGTGGCCACGATCATTGGCTTCAATGAAGCGCTTTCCCACCAGATTGAAGCGGGCGCAGATATTTTTCTCATGCCCTCACGATTCGAACCTTGCGGGTTGAACCAGATGTACAGCCAGTGTTATGGCACGCCGCCAGTCGTGCACTCCACAGGAGGACTGGCGGACACGGTAGTGGACGCCACACCCGAAAACATAGCCAACGGCACGGCGACAGGCTTCGTGTTCAGGCATGCAACTACGCATGGACTGAATGAATGTATCCACCGGGCACTGGATATTTATCGCGACCAGTCCACTTGGCGCAGGATCCAGTCAAATGGCATGCACCGTGATTTCAGCTGGAACAGAAGTGCCGAGGAGTACCTTGCGCTTTACGAGATGATTTTGAAAAGCGTTTGAGCACGGCTTAAAGCCATTGCATCAAGCCCATTTCAAGTGGGTGGGTCAGCAACTCGTGAGAGGGGTAGACCCTGATCTTGTAATCCAGCCGCCCACATAAATCGGGAGACAGGTCGAGCGCAAACAGATGCTCCTTGCCATCTGCGCTCATGCCGTAATAGCTGAAGTTGAAATGCAGGTAATCCAGCCTGTCTCGCTTGGCAGACCGGCGAATCAATAACTCAACCACGACATCCTCTGGTGCAAGGCCATTCATATTCAGCGCCACTTCCAGGCGAACAGCCTCGCCAAAACCGATGCGCTTCAATGGCGCATCCATTCGGCGCAGCATCAGTCCTTGCCAGGAAGCACGAATTTTCTTTTTCCACTCGGAAAGAAGCTTCGCCCCGAAAAAATCATCCTGCTCATAACGTTGCCCCTGCCGACTGGCGGGGAAGTAAAACTTGGTTACGTATTCATCAACCATGCGTCCGGAATTGAAGCGCGGCAGGATAGTCGCCATGGAACGCTTGGACATTTTTACCCAATCCGGCGAATACCCCATCTTGCCGCGCTCGTAATAGGCTGGAATAACTTTATCCTGGAGAATTTCATACAGCGTCTGCGCTTCTTCCTTGTCACGCCGATAGGATTCCATCCAGGTCGGCGCCGGTTTGATTGCCCAGCCGTTGGTGCCATCGTAGCCCTCGCCCCACCAGCCATCGAGTACGGAAAGATTGATCGCGCCGTTCATACCCGCCTTCATGCCTGAGGTGCCGCTAGCTTCAAGCGGGTAAACCGGGTTGTTGAGCCACACATCCACCCCCGAAACCAGACGCCTTGCCAGGCCAAGGTCATACCCCTCGACCATCATGATTTTGCCTTCGAACTCGGGCATATTTGCGATGCCCTGCACCTGACGAATCAGATCCTGGCCAGGCAGGTCCGCGGGGTGAGCCTTGCCGGCAAAAAGAAACAGCACCGGCCGTTCATCGTTGGAAAGAATTTCCTTGAGCCAGTCGATATTTTCGAACAGCAAAGTGGCGCGCTTGTAAGTGGCAAAGCGGCGGGCAAAACCAATGGTCAGAACGTTGGGATCATAACTGTCCACAAGTTTCAGCATCCGATCCAGGTGGGACTCGCTCCCATTGTCCCGGAAATGCTGCGCGCTCTTGCGGAAATGCACCAGTTGAAGCATCTGGGATTTGAGTGACTGACGCACGCTCCAGAAAAGCTGATCTGGAATTTCATCTATCCGGTTCCAGAAATCCGGCTCCGACATGCGATGTCGCCATTCATAACCGAACACGTTATCAAACAGGTCGGACCATTCCTGCGCCAGAAAAGTCGGCACATGCACCCCGTTAGTGACATAAGCCATCGGGTTTTCTTCCGGCAGCACCTCTGGCCACATCGTGGAGCAAATGCGCGAGGACACGCTGCCGTGAATTCTGCTCACCCCGTTCTGGTGGCGAGAACCGCGAATCGCCAGGGCTGTCATGTTGAATTCCGGGCTCTCCGGGGTCAATCCCAGTTGCATCACATCGCCCACGCTGATCTTGATGCCTTGACAGAAGTGCTGAAAATACTCGGCAATCATACCGTCCGAGAAATGATCATGCCCGGCGGGGACTGGCGTATGTGTCGTGAATACCGTATTGACCGCAACGGCCTCCAGGGCACTGGCAAAATCCAGTTGATGCTCGGCTATTAAATGACGCACCCGCTCCAGAATCAGGAAAGCCGCGTGGCCTTCGTTGATATGCCACACCGTGGGTTTAATGCCCAGTGCCTGCAATGCCCGAACACCACCGATTCCCAATATAATTTCCTGCTTCAGGCGCAGGGTGCGATCGCCGCCATAGAGCTGGTGGGCAATATTGCGATCATCGCAAGTGTTCTCCTCCAGATCGGTATCCAGCAGATAAAGCCGTACGTGGCCCACAATCGCCTGCCACACTTTGACTGTCACCAGCCGCCCCGGCAATTCGACCGTCAAGCGGATCTCCCCGCCATCATCTCTTAGTGCTGGCGTGACCGGCAGCTCGTTGAAATCAGAATCCGCATAGCTCGCAATCTGGTTGCCGCTGTCACACTCTATGGCTTGGGAAAAATATCCCTGACGGTACAACAGGCCCACCGCCACGAACGGCACGCGCATATCGCTTGCCGCCTTGCAGTGATCGCCGGCCAAAATCCCGAGACCGCCGGAATAGATGGGAAAGCTCTCATGGAATCCGAATTCGGCGCAGAAGTATGCGACCAGATCACGGTCATTAAACTGGTCATCCCCATTGCGGCGCACAAGTTCATGATGGTAAGTGTCATAGGCAGACAGAACCCGGTTATAGGTCGCCAGGAAAACCTGGTCTTCCACTGCATCCAGCAAACGCTGCTCATCCACCCGGCGCAAAAAAACCTTGGGATTATGTCCCACTGCATCCCACAACCCCGGATGCAGGCGAGCAAACAGCGTACGGGTCGGCTTGTCCCAGCTATACCATAAGTTATTGGCCAGCTCCTCCAACCGGATCAACTTGCGCGGAATCTTGGGATTGACTTCAAGTGTGAATGTTGTGCCCTGTTTCATGAAAATCCTTTAATTAAAGCAACGCTGACAGGCTAATGGCAGCAAATCCCATGCTACTCATCAGAGCTTCATGAAATGCTCACGGTAATACTTCAATTCATTGATCGATTCATAAATGTCTGCCAGCGCTTCATGACGGTTTTCTTTCTTGAAACCATCATAAAGTTCAGGGCGCCAGCGGCGCGCCAGCTCCTTGATCGTACTCACATCCAGATTTCGATAGTGGAAATAGGCCTCCAGCTTAGGCATATGTTTGGCAAGAAAGCGCCGGTCCTGACATATGGAATTACCGCACATGGGAGACTTGCCCGCGCCAACGTACTGCTGCAGAAAATCAACCATACGCGCCTCCACCGCCGCATCATCCAGCCGGGAGGCTTTGACCTTATCGATCAGGCCTGATTTACCATGGGTTCCCTTGTTCCAGTTATCCATTCTATCCAGCACCGCATCGGTCTGGTGCACCACCAGCACCGGAGCCTCAGCAACCGTGTTGAGCTGCGCATCCGTGACTACCAGCGCAACCTCCAGAACGAAGTCTGTTTCCGGGCTGAGTCCGCTCATCTCCATATCCAGCCAGATCAGATTCTGGTTGTTTTCTTGTGCCATAATATTGATTCCATGTAAATCAAGCCGCATATTGTGGCATGCCCCCAACCAATCGTCACCCTTGAGCGCCCCGATCTGGCGCGCTGGAATTTCTCACATGCCGGTTTTTACCCTGATTTTTCTTTCTGCCTTGCTGCTAACCACTGTGGCCCGGCTATGGCTGGCCCAACGCCATCTGCGTCACATCCAGCTGAACCGCCAGTCCGTGCCACAGGATTTCGCTGGCAGCATTACCCTCGAATCCCACCACAAGGCAGCGGACTACTCCAGCAGCAAGACTCGGCTTGGCATGCTTCACAGCCTGCTGGATGCAGCACTCCTGCTGGCATTCACTCTGGGCGGCGGTATTCAGACGATCACAGACTACTGGCAAAACATACTGGGTGATGGCCTGTGGCGCGGCGTGGCACTCATTGTGAGCGTACTTGTCATCTCCAGCCTGATGGAAATACCCCTCAGCCTGTATCGTACTTTCGTCATTGATGCACGATTTGGTTTCAACAAAATGACACCCGGTCTGTTTCTGGCTGACATGCTCAAACAGACGCTGCTCCTCAGTACGCTTGGCATTCCTTTGCTCCTCGGCGTGCTGTGGCTGATGGCACGAATGGGGGAATACTGGTGGCTCTATGTATGGCTTGCCTGGATGGGTTTCAATCTGCTGATTCTGACCCTCTATCCCACCGTGATTGCCCCCCTGTTCAACAAATTCTCGCCACTGGAAGATCAAACACTTGCCGCTCGCATTGAAACCTTGCTGCAAAAATGCGGATTCAAATCCCAGGGACTGTTTGTCATGGATGGTTCCAAACGCAGCAGTCATGGCAATGCCTACTTCAGCGGACTTGGCGCTTCGAAACGAATCGTGTTCTTCGACACACTGTTAGCGCGCCTCAATCACGACGAAATCGAGGCAGTGCTGGCCCATGAACTGGGTCATTTCAAACGCCGCCATGTCGTCAAACGTATTCTCTCCATGTTCATTCTCAGCCTGGCAGGGCTATGGCTGCTGGGCTGGCTCATGCCGCAGGGGTGGTTTTACCAGGGTCTTGGCGTCACTACGCAGGGCACCGATACGGCCCTGCTGTTATTCATGCTGGCGAGTCCGGTTTTCACTTTCCTGTTCAATCCAATTTCCAGTCTCTATTCACGCAAACATGAATTCGAGGCTGACCGCTACGCTGCTGAAAATGCCAGCAGCGAGGCATTGATCCAGGCACTTGTCAAACTTTACAATGACAATGCAGCAACGCTGACGCCTGATCCACTACACTCGGTTTTCTATGATTCTCACCCGGCAGCGGCTCAACGAATTGCCCACTTGAGATCCCTCACTGGGAACAACTGATTTGCATAATGTCCGAGTTATTTGTTAAAGTATTCAGTCGCACATCCATATTACAGGGAGAACCACATGAAATTTTTTCTCACCGCTCTCAGCCTCGCACTGCTGGCCGTTTCCCCAGCCATTGCCGAGTCCATGGACAAAGGCGATGCCAAGATCGGCAAGACGCTGCACGACAAATCCTGCGTTGCCTGCCATGCATCCAAATTTGGCGGCGATGGCAGCAAGATATACACCCGTGCCGACCGCAAAGCCAACAGCAAGGAACAACTGACCGCTCGCGTCAAGGCATGCAACAACAATGTTGGCGCCGGCTGGTTCCCTGAAGAAGAAGCCCATGTTGCGGCCTACCTCAATGCAACCTACTATCGGCTGAAGTGATCACTGGATCATTAATTTCTTGTCAAAGTGAAGCAGCAGGCTCACAATCGCCCCTCATGCAATCACCATTTTGATCTGAGGGGAATCAATGAAACGACTACTGTTACTGGGCCTGATCGCCACATCCTTGGGAGGCTGCTGCATGGTGGCCTGCAATAGCCGCCCTGCCAACAGCCACATCAAGGTCGACTCGAACATCGCCGCAGACTGCAGCTTTGAAGACAAGGCTGGCCTGCGTGAATTCTATGCCCCGGGCAAGATTGACGGCATGCCGAAAAATGCACCTGGAACCCTGAAATGTCAGGCCAAAGGGTATAAACCCTTCCAGAAACAGGTGCAGGCTGATGACTGGATCAAGATCGATGCCCTGTCTGGGGACCCACTCGCGATTCGTTATTTCAGCGAAGTCTCCGTCACGATGGAAGCACAGGACAACTAAGCCAAAATAAACAGGTGCTTGCCAATTGATATTAGCCAATAGATGTTTTAAAGTTGCGCCGTTACAAAATAATTCAGCTCAATAGCTCAGGAGAATCCTCGTATGAAAATCAAGTTAAGCGCAATCGCCGTCCTATCCACCCTGGCCATCTCAGGCTCCGCCTTGGCCGATGGCTGGACTTTTTTCCCGGTCAAGAATGATGGCTGGAAGCCAGAAATCACCCTGTCAGCAGTGGTTGGCTCCATGGATGTCAAAGATATCGGCACCAGTGAATACCAGGGGGCAGAACTATCGCTGAACTGCCCATGGTTCCAGCCGCCAACCGGGATGATTCGCCAGCAATTCAACATTGGCAAATGGGAGCATGGCAATGCATCGCTGACCAGCTTCGAGATGAACCCTCACTACTACGTCTCGGTCGCACCGGGATGGACCGTTGGTGGCGGCCCTGGCATCGGCTACATACATGGTTACGTTGGCGAACAGGAAGCTGACATGTCCAGCGTTCAACTCTCAGGCAGCGTCAATTACCGCAACGGCCACTTCTTCGCTGGTGCTGGCGCTCGTTATCAGGACTCACTTAACAAGGAAATTGCCCCTGGAGTTAAAGGCATGGACAACTGGCTGGTTTCCGCCAAGATCGGCCTGAATTTCTAAGTAGATTTCTCCGTATCATCAAAAAATGCCCGCTTGCGGGCATTTTTTGTTTATCCTTGCAGCCGTGCAAATCTTCCATGAAGGTCAAATTACTGCAAGCTACGGACGCCGGTTCACAGTTGAACTCGCGGATGGGGAGCTTGTCGCCTGCGTTACTCGAGGCAAAAAAGGCGGCGCGGCCTGTGGCGACCGGGTGCGTATCAAGTACACGGGACCTGATCAGGGCGTCATCGAAACCATTTTGCCTCGCCGCTCGCTGCTATACCGCTCGGATGCCTTTCGGGAAAAAGTCATCGCGGCAAACGTCACACAAATCGTCATCGTACTGGCAGCAGTTCCCAGCTTTTATGAAGAATTGGTGAACCGATGCCTGATCGCAGCGGAAAGTGCCGAAATCAAGGCGCTGATCGTACTTAACAAAGCCGATCTTAAAACTGAAACAGCGCATGCGATGGAAAAGCTGGCTCTTTACCGTGACCTCGGCTACACATTGCTGACGCTCTCCGCCCATCAGGACACAGCGCCTCTCCTGCCCTATCTGCAAAGCGAGACCAGCGTACTGGTGGGCCAATCAGGCATGGGGAAATCGAGCATCATCAATACCTTGCTCCCTGCAGTCAAAGCCGAGACAAGAGAGATTTCCACTACGCTCGATTCAGGCAAACATACAACCACACATGCACGGCTTTACCATCTAAACCCGGATAGCCACATTATCGACTCTCCCGGCTTGCAGGAATTCGGCCTGCATCATCTCAAACCGGAAGAATTGGATCACGCCTTTATCGAATTCCGCCCATATCTCGGCCAGTGCAAATTCAACAATTGCCGCCATCAATCCGAGCCTGGTTGCGCGGTGCTTGCAGCGGCAATATCCGGCACGATAAGCCAGCGCCGGCTGGCCACTTACCAGAAACTTGCCGGCAAGGTCTGAAGCCAGCCCAGGCTGCTATTTTCCGTTGATACGAATTGGAACATAGAGGGAACGATCTCCGCGCAGAATGCGCAGTGCGACCACCCGCCCAGAACCGTACTGGTTTACCAGTTCGTTGAATTGTTCCAGGCTTTTTACATCCTGATTATTGACTGACAGAATAACATCGCCGCGGCCAACACCCGCGCGTGCCGCAGCGCCATCTGCATCTTCCACCAGCAGCCCGGCGCTGATCTTGAGCTCTCGCTTCTGATCTTCCGTCAGTTCATTCAAGGTCAAGCCAATCTTGTTAGTCATCTTGCTGATTTTCGGAGCACGGCCCGTCTTGTCGGGCAGTTCACCCACCACCACCGAAACATCCTTGTAAGCGCCCTTGCGCCAGAGCTGGACCGTCACCCGCTTGCCCGGTTTGACCGAAGCCACCAGACGCGGCAGTTCGCTGGAATTTTCCACCACTTTGCCATCGAACTTAAGAATCACGTCGCTTGCCGCCATCCCGGCTTTGTCCGCCGGACTGCCCTTGTCAACGTTGGCAATCAGGGCGCCCAGGGGCTTGCTCAGACCAAATGATTCAGCCAGTTCCCTGGTCATTTCCTGGATCATCACCCCGAGCCAGCCACGGTTGATCTTGCCCTGGGTTCGCAACTGGTCGCTGATATCAATCGCCACATCAATCGGAATGGCGAAGGAAAGCCCCATGAAGCCGCCGCTGCGGCTGTAGATCTGTGAATTGATGCCGACCACCTCGCCCTTCATGTTGAACAATGGCCCGCCGGAATTTCCGGGATTGATCGCCACATCGGTCTGGATGAAGGGTACATAGTTCTCCTGCGGCAGCGAACGCCCTTTGGCGCTCACGATCCCCGCGGTGACACTGTTGTCGAAACCGAATGGCGAGCCAATGGCAAACACCCATTCGCCAGGCTTGAGCAGGTCCGGTTTACCAATCGACACCACAGGCAAGCCGCTGGCGTCAATTTTCACCAGGGCGACATCCGTGCGGCGATCGCTGCCGATCACTTTGGCCTTGAATTCACGCTTGTCGGTCAGACGTACAATAACTTCATCGGCCGCATCCACCACATGCGCATTGGTGAGAATGTAACCATCCGCACTCAGGATAAAACCTGAACCAAGCGAACGCGACTGATGTTCGCGTGGACCCTTGCGTGGTGGCATGAAACGCCGGAAAAAGTCGTGCATCGGGTCGTCTTCAGACAACTCCGGCATTTGGGGAAAGGCGTGTTCATTGCGCACGGTCTGGGTTGTGCTGATATTCACGACCGCTACACCCTGTTTTTCCACTAATTCAGTAAAATCCGGCAATTCCCTGGCGTGGGACAACACCGTCAAAGACAGAAAAAGTGCGAAAAAAGCGATAACTCTTGTCATCCTTATCAATCCTCTGCAAATTTGGCAATATTGTAAGAAAAAACCCGGCGCAGAATCACTGGCTGAAACTGACGCTGCCCCCCCGCCCTTGCTGTTACCCATTTCAACGCTGCGAAGCCCAGGATCAAGCCTATAACCGCACCGGAAACCGAATACAGATCAGTTGCAGCGCCAGCAGGCGCAAACTGGCTACCCAGCAGTGCGCCCACCAGCAATGATGCCAAGGGCAATACATAGCCAAGCAGGGAGCTTGTAAGCAGCGCAGACTCCTCCAGCCCGACTACCACGCGCTCACCCACAGCAGCGCCAATAGGATTCGACACCCGGAAAGACCTCGTTTTCCTGCCAAGCAACTGGTTCATGCTGGCAGTGCCACAGCTTTGCTTTGAACTGCATGTTCCACAAAACGAAGCGCGCGCGGTTTCCACATAAGCCTCATCCACGCCCAATCGAATTACGACACCTTCGGTTTCAAGCATGAGGTTATTTGCCCACAAAAAATACGGAATTGGCGATTTGCATCACGGTCATGGCCGGCACTTCTCCCAGCACCGTTACCTGAAAATCAGCGACTGGCTTGGTGTAAACATTGATCGAACCCTGGCTGGAAAGGCCAGAAACTGACTTTCCCTTTCCGGCCAAAGGCTCGATAAAGACCGAGACTGCAACCAATTCATCGGAAAACACCAGATGATTGGCAGAAACCTTCTTGCCGGGGAAAGTCCGTTTCTGCTCCATGATCTTTTTGAATCCTGCGGGCGGCGATTTTATCTGCCAGCCAGAATCAGCCGTAACAGGCATATCCTGCGGCTTCATATTCTGATGCATGGCATATCTAGGCTTCAATTGCTCGCTGTCTATGGTTCCGCCAATTCGCGCATGGGTAAAAAAGAACTGATTTATGACCTCGTTTTTTTCATTCAGCGTACTGGCCTTGAGCAGCAGGCCGCTGCCATTTTCGCCACAAAATCGATGGCCATAACGATATGCATCACGCGGTTCCAGAACGACATTCTGGCAATCATGACCTGCAACGCGCTCAACCTGGCCAAGCTTGACTGCATAATTCTCGACAACACCGGATAGCTGACGCGGCAAAAGCGCGGGGAAACTCTTTTGCGGCCTGCGTCTTTCAACCGTGACGCCCTTGCTTTCGGGTGTAAAGCAATACACCTCATCATTGTTGCGGATGATTTCGCGCGGTGGACCATCCAGCACTTCCAGCTTCTCATGCTCACCACTCTCATCCATCGCATGGGTAATGCTGGACGTTTCCATGTGGGCGCCACGCTGATAGACAAAAGTGCCGCTGTAATTGAGATTATGGGCGGCGGAGGCAATCTTTTGTAACCATAGGGCAGCATCACCACCCGTTTCCGCTACGACCAACCCTGGCATGCATGACAGCATTGCTGCAACAACACAACTACCAGCCCTCATCGCGCAGCAACCTCTCTCACTTCTGACACTGTCTGTATATACGGCGTCACACTTCGCATCGAAACACTGGGTGAAAATTCCTGATGTGCCAGTAAGTACGGATTGACATTGACGCTGGCCAATTCAGCCTGAGGCGTATTTGCCGCCATCATGCCTGGAGCAGCGCTTTCGTTGCCCGTCTGCATCACAGCCCAAAGCACAAAGCCCACAGCCGCCACTGATGCAGCCGCTGACAGGGCAAAAGTTCTCGCATGTGGTTTGGCAAACCGCCTGGGTGCCAAAACCGTTGGCTCATCGGCCAACCGCATACTGAACCGATCCATGAAGTTACTGGAAACCGAAGATGTGCCGCGAAGTTCGTCACCTATCAGATGGTAGGCATGCCATTCATGTTGCGCATCAGAATCCTGCAGAGCCGCTATCAGCCGTTTCGCTTCGGCATCATTCACTTCACCGTCCATGAATTCGGAAATTTGCTCGTTCATGCTTACCACCTCTTGTCTTTATGTGTATCCAGCAAGGGCCGCAACTTCTCGGCAATCGCCTCTCGTGCCCTGAAAATCCGTGATCGGACGGTTCCGATCGGGCAGTTCATCACTTCGGCAATCTCCTCGTAGCTCAATCCTTCGATTTCGCGCAAGGTAATTGCCGTTCTTAACTCCTCAGGCAACATCGCCATCGCAGAGTTCACTGTCTGACCAATCTGTTTGGTCATCAACTCGTGTTCCGGCGTGTTGATGTCGCGCAACTCTCCCGCGTCCTCGAAATTCTCGGCATCTTCAGGACTGTACTCGGTAATCGTTGGCGCCCGCCGCCCCTGGGCAACCAGATAATTTTTGGCAGTATTAATGCCAATCCGGTACAGCCAGGTATAAAACGCACTATCGCCGCGGAACGAGGGCAATGCGCGATAAGCCTTGATAAAGGCCTCCTGCGACACATCCTCGACCTCGGCCGCATCGCGAATAAAACGCGACAGCAACCGGGCGAGCTTGCGCTGATATTTGATCACCAGCAACTCGAAAGCGCGCTTATCGCCATGCTGCGCGCGCTCAACCAGTTGCTGGTCAATTTCCCTGTCACCCATTCTGGGCTTACTCCCTGAAACAGCTTATTTTTGTAAGTGTGCAGTATAGCGTTTTCACCCGCTGAGCAGAAAACGCAAGCACTTCATTACTCACAAAGACAGGTTCTCATAGCAAATAGTTCATTCGCCATGCAGGCAATGCATTCATAAGAGGAGACGCATGGTATGATTTTTCCGCATTCACACACCTGAATCTTGATGGAACCCCGCGTGGAACAATTTGACGTAGTGATCATCGGCAGCGGACTGGCAGGACAGACGCTGGCCCTGCATCTGGCAGAACATAAAAAAATTGGACTCGTCACCAAAAAATCCCTGCTCGATGGCGCCAGCAGCTGGGCTCAGGGTGGAATCGCAGCGGTACTGGGGGATGACGACTCGGTCCAGTCCCATACTCAGGATACCTTTGTTGCCGGCGCCGGATTGTGCGGCGAAAAGGCGACGCGTTTCGTGGTCGAGCATGGCAAATCTGCTGTTGAATGGCTTATCCAGCAAGGCGTTCAGTTCAGCCACGACGAACTGCATGCCGAGGAACTGCACCTGACGCGCGAAGGCGGCCACAGCCACCGCCGCATCGTGCATGCCGCGGATGCAACTGGTGCGGCAGTGCAGATGACCCTGTCGCAGCAAGTCAAAACCCATCCCAACATCACCCTGCTGGAAGAACATATCGCCATTGACCTGATCACCGGCAGCAAACTCGGTCTTTGCGACCCTGTGCAGGCCAACCGCTGCTTCGGGCTGTATGTCCTGGACAATCAGTCCGGCAAGGTCAAGACCATCGCCGCCCAGCATGTCGTCCTGGCCACGGGGGGCGCAGGCAAGGTCTATCTCTACACCACCAACCCTGATGTAGCCACCGGGGACGGCATTGCCATGGGCTGGCGCGCCGGCTGCCGGGTGGCCAACATGGAATTCATCCAGTTCCACCCCACCTGCCTTTATCACCCCCATGCCAAATCATTCCTGGTCACCGAAGCGGTGCGCGGCGAAGGCGGGCGGCTCTTGCTGCCGGATGGCACCCGCTTCATGCCTGACCATGACCCCCGCGCCGAACTGGCACCGCGCGACGTGGTGGCTCGGGCCATCGACTTCGAAATGAAAAAACGCGGGCTGGATTGCGTTTATCTCGACATCTCGCACAAATCCGAGACCTTCCTCAAGGAACATTTCCCCAACATCCACGCCCGCTGCCTGGAGCTGGGCATCGACATCACCCGCGACCCCATCCCGGTAGTACCTGCCGCCCATTACACCTGCGGCGGGATCATGACCGACCTGCGCGCCCGGACCGACATCCACAATCTCTACGCGGTTGGCGAAGTGGCGCATACCGGCCTGCATGGCGCAAACCGTCTGGCCAGCAATTCGCTGCTGGAATGTATCGTGTTCGCCCAGGCGGCGGCGCGGGATATTCTGGAACAAAAAGATTCACCCCTGCCCACCCTGCCGGAATGGGACGAGAGTCGGGTCACCGACGCCGACGAGGAGATTATCATCTCCCACAACTGGGACGAACTACGCCGCTTCATGTGGGACTATGTCGGCATTGTGCGCACCACCAAGCGCCTTCAGCGCGCGCTGAAACGGATCAAGCTGCTGCAGGAGGAAATCCACGAGTACTACAGTAATTTCCGCGTCAGCAACGATTTGCTAGAACTGCGCAACCTGGTTCAGACCGCGGAACTGATTGTGCATAGCGCCATGCTGCGCCACGAGAGCCGCGGCCTGCATTTCAGCCGGGACTATCCCGAGCAGTTGCCTGCGGCGGAAAACACGGTTCTGGTGCCAGACTAGAAAATCACAGTCTGGCAATACATTCATCATCAACAGCAGACAAACAGCTCGCATGAACAAAAAAATCACCCTAAGCCTCACACTCTCCCTGGCATTCAGTCATGCAGCGATGGCAGAGGATCACTCTTCTGCCTATCTTCTCGACGATCTGGGCGAGCAGACCAGCATTGCCACACGCACCAAGCTCAATATTGATTACGCGCCAGGAACGGTTTCCATTCTGCACAGCGACAACCTCATCGCCCATGGCGCCCGCACGGTGTGGGAAGCGCTGGCGCAGGTGCCAAGTTTCGAGATTTCCATTGATGAAACCGGCAACCGGCAGGTATTGGTGCGTGGCGTAGGGCGAACTTACACTTCCGGCAACGTCAAGTTACTGCTCAATGATGTGCCACTCAACTCCGAATTGCTGAGCCTTGCCAACCCACTTCTCAATATGCCGGTGGAGCAGGTGGAGCGCATCGAAGTAATCCGCGGCCCCGGTTCTGCAATTTACGGCGAATCCGCCTATATGGGGGTCGTCAACGTCGTTACGCGCAAACAGGGGCAACGCGTGTTTGCCGCGCTGGGTGACAAGGGCGCAGTTGCTGGCGGCGGCGTACTGGAACTGAACGACGCGGAGCGTCAGTTAAACATGAACCTGAACGTCGCTGGCTGGAAGCGCGACGGCGGCGGACTAAGGGCTGGCGAGGATGCCGGATATTCAGAGGGATTTCCCGCGGAATCGAATGCACCCGGCCTGGCGAATGACAAATACAATTACAAGTCAGCGCTATTCAACCTGAACATCCAGAAATTTTCTTTCACTGCACTGTGGCTGGAAGATGGCGCTGGCGACCATTTTGGTATCAACTCCTATTTGCCGCCCGACACGCGGCGGATTGTGACACGCCAGAGGCAGCGCTCGGTTGAAGCCAGGCAACTATTCAGCCTGAGCGATGAATTGCAGGCGGAATTCCGGCTTGGATGGGGTGACTACACCCGCCGGCGCGACCGGATGTTTCTTTACCCTGTTGGCATCGGTTTGGATGATTACACTTATCTGGATATGAATTACAGAGAGCAGCGGATGAATGCTGCTTTTGACCTGGCGTGGGAAAAGGAGCGCAACACCTGGCTATTGGGTTGGGTGTTCAACAAGATCGATGTACAGGAAGCAAATAGCAAATACAACGATGCAGAGTCGAGCAACTGGCTCGATCTGAACCAAAAGCGCCTCATCTCCAGCGTTACCCTGCAGGATCAATTCCGTGCCACGGATACGCTGACCTTTACTGCCGGTTTGCGAAATGATCGATATAACGATGTGGGTAGCAGTACCACGCCGCGCCTGGCTGCAGTATGGCAGGCAGCGCCGGGGCATGTACTCAAAGCACAGTATGCAGAAGCTTTCAGGGCACCAACCTTCTATGAAATGCGGTTTGGCGATCAGATCAAGCCAGAAAAAATCGCGACCAGGGAGCTTGGTTATACCTACCGCCAAGGCGGGGGAATTGTACGGGTCACGGCATTCGACTCATCGCTCAAGCAACAGATTATTTTTGACGAGAATGTCGGTTATTTCAACCTGGCTGGCGCATCGTCCAGCCGGGGCCTGGAGTTTGAAGTCGAGCGCTGGTTGAACCAGGCGCTGAAAATCGACAGCAACCTGGCCCTGATTCGGACCAGAGATTATCATACCGGCCAACCAACCCCGGGAGCGGCAAGCCGTCTGTTCAATCTGGGCATGGAATGGCATCCGGAAAATGAACTCACTGTAGATCTACGCCTGCGCCATGTTGGTCCACGTTACCGAGAAGTTGGCGACCTGCGCGACAAGCTGGCGGGCTATAACACGGTGGATTTGACCGCCACAGCGTTTAACGCTGGTTACCGCGGCTTGACCTTGCGTGCCGGCATCAAGAATCTGTTTAACCAAACCATCAAGGTGCCATCGACAATCGATATTTATGTGTACCCGGCACCTAATTACAGCGAAGATTTGCGCATGACCGAAGGGCGCAGCACATGGGCGCAATTGACTTACAGTTTTTAGTCTATCCCCAAGCGCGCCAGACGGTATCTCAAAGCGCGGAAGGTAATCCCCAGCAGCTTGGCGGCGGCGGTCTTGTTGTAGCGGGTTTTCTCCAGCGCTTCCTGTAGCGCTTCCTTTTCCACCCGGTCAAGGTAATCCGGCAGCGGCCATTTTCCGCCCGGCTCATGGTGGGCAGGATCGTCGTCCACCACCGTATCGGTCAGATACAGGTCGTCCTTGTGAATTTGAGTGCTGCCGCACAGGGCCAGCACACGTTCCAGAATATTCTCCAGCTCGCGCACGTTACCGGGAAAATCGTAGCGCTGGAGCGCCTCGATTGCATCCGGCGCCAATTCGGGCGCTGCGCCGCCTGCATGGCGCGAAAGCCGGGCCAGAATATTCCCGGCAATCAGAGGCACGTCATCGCTCATTTCGCGCAACGACGGCATTTTAAGTTCGATCACATTGAGGCGGTAGTAAAGATCCTGGCGGAAGCTTCCGCTCGTCACGCAATCCGCCAGCTTCTTGTGCGTGGCGCTGATGATGCGCACATCCACCGGGTCTTCCTGGGTAGCGCCGACCTTGCGCACCTTTTTCTCCTGAATCGCGCGCAGCAGTTTGACCTGCATGGTTAACGGCAGATCGGCCACTTCATCGAGAAACAGCGTGCCGCCGCTGGCGGCCTGGAAAAAGCCATCGCGATCCTGATCCGCGCCGGTAAAGGCGCCTTTGCGATAGCCAAAAAACTCGCTTTCCATCAGGTTTTCCGGGATTGCGCCGCAATTCACCGGCACGAAAGTTTTTTCTCGTCGTGCGCTCTTTTCGTGAATCAGGCGCGCGGCAAGCTCCTTGCCGCTACCCGATTCGCCTGTGAGGTAAACCGGCGCCTGGCTGCGTGCAAGTTTCTCGATCAGTTCCCTGACCTGCTCAATAGCACCGGACTGCCCCAGCAGGGCATAACCTTCCGGCGCCGCCGGCTCGACAGCAGAAGGCAGCTTGAGCGCAGACTTGACCACGGCGCGAAGCTGATCGAGCGCAACCGGCTTGGACAGATAATCGAATGCGCCTGCCTTGAGTGCCGCGACCGCATTCTCGGTGCTGCCGTGGGCGGTGATCACGGCCACCGGCAAATTCGGGCAATTGGCGCCGATATAACGCACGATCTCCAGGCCTTCGCCGTCCGGCAGGCGCATATCGGTCAGGCACAGGTCGAATTCCTGCTCCTGCACTTTCTGCAACGCAGCCTTGACTGTGGATGCTCGCTCTACTTGCAGCCCCATTTTCAGCAGGGTCAGCTCCAGCAATTCGAGAATATCCGCTTCGTCATCCACGATCAGGGCAAGATAGTTTGTCGCATTCGCGATGGTACGTTTCAACAGGCGCCTCCTTTACAACAAATCCTGAACTGTCCGCCCGGCGCCACCTCAATATAGTCCAGACTGGCTTCATTAGCCTCGCATATTTCACGCGCGATGTACAAACCCAACCCGGTACCGCTGCTGAAAGTGGTAAAGAACGGCTCGAACAACTGTCCGGCCAGCGCCTTGTCGACGCCGGGTCCATCGTCGATGACATCGATCTGCACCACATTGTCCAGATGTGCTGCGGAAACATAAAGACGAATACTGGCATCAGCTCTGCCGGCTATGACGCCATGCATTTCGGCACAGATTCCATAATATTTGATGCAGGTGCGAGCGATCGAAACAGATAGTGGGATGCGTATCCATTTCCAGCGAAATGGCAGTCGGTCGGAATTTTTTCCGCCAGGCAGAATTGCTCGATGAAGCCGCCCAGAAAAACATCCAGATTAAGGGTTTCGCGTTGTGCCCGGTCGCGCCGGTTGAGTTGCAGGACATCCTGCACCATGCGGTCCAGGCGCAGTGTATTGTCGCGAATGATCTGCAACAGGCGCGCTTCGGTTTTATCGTGCTCTTCTTCCTGCAAAAGTTGCGTTGCATGACCAATGGCGGAAAGCGGATTGCGAATTTCGTGTGCGATATTGGCTGTCAGACGGCCCAGCGCTGCCAGCTTGATTTGCTGCGACTGGGCCTGTTGCAGGCTGACGTCCTCAAGGAAAATGACCACCCCTGCCTCGGCACCGCTTTCAATCGGGCTGAAACGGGTACCGATCTGCTTTCCTGTTGCCGATATGCGCAACGGCGGAAAACTGAGTGTCCGCTCGCCACGCCAGCGTGCCAGGCGTTCCGCGATGGCTGGCGCATAGTCGTAAAGACGCAGTTCGTGCCTGAAATGCGAAGGCGTTCCCAGCAAACGTTCGCACTGGATATTATGGCTGCGCACCCGCCCATGATCATCCACCACCATCACGCCGTCCTGCATGGACTGGATCACCAGCGCATTGACCTGGGACAGGTTCTCCAGGTCGATACTTTTCTGCTCGACCAGGCGCTCGCTTTCCATCACCTGCCGGGCAAGAAAATACCCCATCCCCGCCGTGGCAAAAAAACCCATGCTTAAAAGCGCTGACTGAAAGTAATCATCCTTCACTTCAAGCACGAACAACTGGTAGCTTTGTTCCAGCAGCACGGCAATACTGGCCATGGCCGCATAAAACATCGCCTGCCGCCCCTTGCTGATCAGGCTGCTGGCCGCCAGCGCCACCACCAGCAGGAGGCCAAGACCGCTTTTGATACCGCCGCTGGCATGCATCAGGAGGACGATGAACACCACGTCGCCCAGCGCCTGCACACTCAACTGGAGGTTGAAGCCTGGCCAGCGCGTGCTGATGGCCAGGGTCATGAGCGCACTGAAGAGCACGTAAAGCATGCTGACAATCAGGAACATTCCCGGATGCTGTTCGCCGTAAACCGGCATCGCCCCGAGGAAAACGAATACCGTGACAAACAGGCCGGAGACGGTGAGGCGGTAGAGATTGAAGTAGTGCAGCGACTTCCAGTAAGCATCCGGCGACGGAGAGCGGAGTTTGAAGTAGTCCCAAACCGGATCAAGCTTGCGAAATAAAGATGCGCTCATCAGGTAAATGAAAACACTTCAGTCGGAATGATGCAGGCGGCGATGCTCGTCGCAGCAAAAAAACTCATCCCGGGACAGGATCGCCTCGCTGCGCGGCAAGTGAACGCCGCATTGCACGCAGCGCACCATGTCCTCTTCCAGTCTGCGCGGGCGGAGCACGCTTCTTCATCTTTCTCCAGGCTCCGACTATATTTTTTAAGCAAGGAGTAGATCAGCCAAACACCTACAGCCAGCAATAATATCTTGATCAAGCGTTTCCCCGATGGATGCCTTTAATGGGCTGGATTATCAGGCGGCTGATCCCGCTTGTCCACTTCACGCTCCTCGACCAGGCGGACAATTATTGAGCGCCCATGACTTATTTTTTAATTTACAAAGGTATATATCAATCCCAGCACCGCGCAGGCGCCGATCACGCGCATGATGTCCTGCTTGTACTTCCACAACGCGATGAAGGCGGCGATGGAAATCAGGGCGTAGAACCATTCGAAGCCGCCGCTAAACGGCAGCGCTTCGCTGGCCTTGGGCCACAGGACATGCCAGCCGAAGAAAATGGCGAGATTCAGGATCACGCCCACCACGGCGGCGGTAATGCCGGTCAGGGGCGCGGTGAACTTGAGGTCGCCATGCGTGGATTCGACCAGCGGCGCACCTGCCAGGATGAACAGAAAGGACGGCAGGAAGGTAAAGAAGGTCGCCACGCTGGCCCCGGCGAAGCCGGCCAGGAACAGGGCTTCCGGACCAAAGATTTCCTTGCTCCATGCGCCCACGAAGCCCACGAAAGACACCACCATGATCAACGGCCCCGGGGTGGTTTCGCCCAGCGCCAGGCCATCGATCATCTGCGTACCGGTGAGCCAGTGATAGTGCTCCACCCCGCCCTGATAGACGTAGGGCAGCACCGCATAAGCGCCGCCGAAAGTGACCAGTGCGGCCTTGGTGAAGAATTCACCCATATCGCGCAAGGTAGGCTCGGTCAGCGACAGCATCGCGGCCCCCCACAGGGCCAGCCCGACAAGCAGCAGCACCGCCAGACGAGAAGCGCTGAATTTGACATGAGCAGGCGGCGGCGTGTCGTCGTCAATCAGCGCGGGGCCGTAATCCTTGCCGCTGGTGCCGTGGCCGCCGCCGACCTTGAACAGATCAGGCCGGATTTTGCCGCCGATGAATCCCAGGATGCCCGCACCCAGCACGATGTATGGAAAAGGTATTTTCAGCGCGAAGATAGCAACAAATGAAAGCGCAGCCAGCGCCCAGAGCAGTTTATTCTTCAGGGCGCGCGAACCGATGCGCCAGGCAGCGAATACCACGATGGCCACCACCGCAGGCTTGATGCCGTTGAACACGCCCTGAACGAATTTCACATCGCCGAAGGCCAGGTAAATATAGGTCAGCCCAGCCAGGATAAACAGCGAAGGGAGAACGAACAGCGTCCCGGCGACGATCCCGCCCCAGCTGCGGTGCAGCAGCCAGCCGATATAAATGGCGAGCTGCTGCGCCTCCGGCCCCGGCAGCACCATGCAGAAGTTGAGCGCGTGCAGGAAACGCCGCTCGGAAATCCAGCGTTTCTTTTCCACCAGCTCCTGGTGCATGATGGATATCTGCCCGGCAGGACCGCCAAAGCTGATGAAACCGAGCTTCAGCCAGTACTTGAAAGCCTCGCCGAATGATACTGGGGCGGGTGGGGACAGGTTCTCATTGTTTTCGGCCATTTATTTCCCCTCTTCCGCGTAAGCGGCATACAAATCATCGAATATTCGCGCGGCATCGGCCAGCAGCGCATCATCATCCGGGCAGCGCTGCCGCATCCCTCCCAGCACCATCTCGACCCCGGCCGCTTCCGCTACCGGCAAGCCCCCTACGTCCAGGCTGTGCACCAGCGCGCCCAGCTTCGCCAGCGCAGGGTCGCTTTCCAGCGAAAAGCTTGCCAGCAGCACTTCGAAGGTGACCCGGTTTCCAACATGCGTAAACTCGGCGCCATCAAAATCAAAACCCAAAGCCTCCGGCGGGCGATCTTCAGGCTGGTCCAGCCACAGGAAACGGGCATCTCGATCAATAAAACGACGAATCAGCCAGGCGCTAGCCATGCGATCCACCCAGAGATGTTTGCGCGTAGCCCACAGACGCCGCTGGAAAGCATCCAACTCGTGCGGCTTTACTTCGCCCTCCCCACCCTGCGGTTCACCCACAGCAAGGCTGGCAAAAAATGCCGCCTCAGCCTGTGCCAGCATGGCATCGGTTTCCACCTTGCCATCACTCGAAAAATAGTCCAGCGCCACCAGCGCTTCGAAATCCCTCGACAAGACTTTCAGCTGGCGCCGCCCGGCAGACACGTCCAGCGCCCCGAGAGATGCCATGAATTCACCAATGCGTTCCATCAACTTGAAATACGCCTCGCTGCGATCGAATAGCCCCTGAAAATCGGTCTTTTCCTCAACAGACGGGTTGGCGACATTCAGCAGGTACGCATTGCCGCCACCCTGCTTGATTTCCTCCGCATGCATGCGCAGCGCCTGGCGCAATCCGCGTCCGGCAGGCAGCAAATAAACGCCATCGCGCAATACTGCACACCCCAACGCTCTGGTCGCACGCCAGATACGCATCCGTAAAGTTGCATTGGAAGCCGGCAGGCCGACCACTAGAACCAGCCATTTGTCAGCGCTATAAGAAAAAGATCTCAAGATTACAAGTCCTATATATATTGCAACAATTGTCACACATAAATGTAACGAAGTGAACAACAGTTTAATAGACGCCCTTTCACATTCCCCATAAGTGACTGTAAAATAAGCGCCAATATTTAATATTAGTAAATTATTATTTTATAAATATAAATTTAGTCCGTATCTAAAACCACTCTAGGACCCTCCTTGGAAAACTGCCCCTCCTGCAAGCTCTGGCTCTTCCGTGTTTTTCCCTTCCTGCGCTGGTGGCCTATGGTCACCAAAGACACCAACAAGGCAGACCTGATCTGCCGGCATGACCGGCGCAATGATCGTGTTGCCGCAAGGCGTGGCCTTTGCCACCATCGCCGGCATGCCGCCCGAATACGGCCTGTATGCCGCCATGGTGCCAGCCATCATCGCAGCCCTGTTTGGATCAAGCTGGCATCTGGTTTCGGGACCGACCACCGCCATCTCGATCGCGGTTTTTGCGGCCATGAGCCCGTTTGCCGTACCGGGATCGCCCCAGTTTGTCAGCATGGTCCTCACCCTCACCTTCCTGACCGGCGTGTTCCAACTGGCGCTGGGACTGGCTCGCATGGGGGTACTGGTCAATTTCATCTCACATACCGTGGTGATTGGTTTTACTGCAGGCGCGGCCTTGCTGATCGCAGCGAGCCAGGTGAAGAGTTTTTTTGGGATTGCCATCGAGCGCGGCGCGCACTTCCATGTCGTGATTGAACAACTGATCATGCATATTGGCAGTCTTAATCCCTATGTCACGACCGTCGGCGTCGTCACCCTGGCAACCGGCATCCTGGCCAAGAAATTCATTCCAAAATTTCCTTACATGATCGTTGCCATGGTGGTGGGCAGCCTGGTGGCCTTTTTCATCAACATGGGGTTCGGCGCCGAAGTCACCCATATCAAGACGGTGGGCGCCCTGCCATCCCATCTGCCGCCGCTATCCTTACCCGATTTTTCCTATTCCACTATCCACAAGGTGCTGTTTCCGGCGCTGGTGGTCACCATGCTGGCACTGACCGAAGCGGTCTCCATCTCCCGCTCCATCGCCACAAAATCCGAGCAGCGCATCGACGGCAACCAGGAATTCATCGGACAGGGTCTGGCCAACCTGATCGGCAGTTTTTTCTCCGGCTATGCCTCCGCCGGCTCATTCAACCGCAGTGGCGTCAACTATGCCTCGGGTGCGCAGACGCCGCTGGCAACGGTTTATGCAGCGATTTTTCTGGTCCTGATTCTGCTTCTGGTCGCTCCGCTCGCCTCGTACCTGCCGAACGCTGCAATGGCCGGCATTCTCTTCCTGGTGGCATGGGGGCTGATTGACTTTCACCACATCGCCTCCATCGGCAAGACCAGCAAAGCGGAAACCGTCGTGCTGTGGGTGACCCTGCTCGGCACTCTGGTTGATCTGGAAAAGGGCATTTTCTTCGGCATCCTGCTCTCGCTCCTGCTCTATCTCTATCGCGTGTCCCGGCCTGTCATCACTCCGGTGGTGCCGGCAAAAGAGGAGGGTTCCTACCACTTCATCGATGCTCCCGGCCACCACGAATGCCCACAATTCCGCATCGTGCGCATCAACGGCTCGATTTTCTTCGGCGCGGTCGATCATGTGCAGAACAGCCTGATACAGATCGACGAAGCCAACCCGGACCAGAAAACCGTCATGATCGTCGCCAGCGGCATCAATTTTATTGACGTGGCTGGCGCTGAAATGCTGGCTCAGGAAGCGCGCCGTCGGCGCAAGCTGGGTGGCGGACTGTATTTCTACCGCTGCAAGGATTCCATCTACAGATTCCTGCGCAAATCCGACAAGCTGGACGACATCGGCGAAGGTGGCTTCTTCCCGGCCATGTCGAACTGGATTCACCCGATCTATGACACCCTCAACCCTGAAATCTGCCGCACCTGCAAATATCGCATCTTCAGCAAATGCCAGAAGCGATTGCCTGGCGGCGAACCGAGAACCGAACCATGATCCGAAAAAACCCCAGCGGCGATTTGCCATCCATTCACGAGTCTGCCTGTGTAGACACCATACTTTGCGGCAAGAACGAACAGGTTTCACCGCAGGTCAGCGACTTTTCAGAATCCGTGCTGAAAGCCAACCACGAATTGGTAAGAGGTTACAAAAAACTCCAGAACGAGTTCTGATTTCAACAATCAGGCTTGCGGCAAATTTAACCTGGATTTAACACTAAATTAACCATGCATATATCTTTATAAGACGTTTCTATCCAGCAAACCCACGCGCCCTGTTATTATTACTGGCTTTAACTGTTTGCCAGAATCAGTCTAAATAAACCGTCACTTCCGGGGTAAGCACCATGAATCAAATCGCTCGTTTTCTGCCTTTCCTGAGCTGGTTTCCATCCAGCAGGGAGAATATCAAGGCAGACCTGATCGCGGGCCTCACTGTTGCACTGGTGCTTATCCCTCAATCCATGGCTTATGCTCAGCTGGCTGGCCTGCCTGCCTACTACGGCCTGTATGCCGCGTTCCTGCCAGTGATGATCGCCGCCATGTGGGGCTCCTCGGCCCAGCTTGCCACCGGCCCAGTGGCGGTGGTTTCGCTGCTGACCGCATCGGCGCTGGCGCCACTTGCCGCTGTCGGCTCGGATCAATTCGTTGCCCTGGCCATCCTGCTCGCCCTCCTGGTCGGCTGCATTCAGCTTCTGCTCGGCCTTTTCAAACTTGGGGTGATCGTCAACTTTCTCTCCCATCCGGTCATCGTCGGTTTTACCAATGCTGCCGCCATCATTATCGGCCTGTCCCAGCTCAACAAGATTTTCGGCGTATCGATGGGGCGCAGCGAACATTTCATCAACGACATCGTGGGCGTACTGCAACAGCTTGGTGACACCCACATTCCTACCCTGATCATGGGCGTGGCCGCCTTTGTCATTATGTGGGGCCTGAAAAAATATGTCCCCAAGCTGCCGGGCGTGCTGATCGCGGTGGCCATTACCACCGTGGTGAGCTTTGCAATCGGCTTCGAGCAAACTGCCAAGGTCAAAATTGACCAGTTGATGGACCCTGATGTACTCGATGTGGTCGAGCGTGTTTCACAGAGCGATGATCGGATCCTCAGCCTCAATAACCAGATCACCACCCGCTCCGCCCGCATCAAGAAGCTGGAAAAAGAACCGGGCGACAATGACCGCCTGATCGCTGCTCTGCACTACGAAATCGAACTATTGCAGGGAACACTTACCGATGTTGAAGACGAAAACGGCAAAGCGCGACGCACGGCCCGAAAATTCGTACTGGAAATGGTGCCTGCCAACGACAGCAATCCCGCCAGGCTTTACCTGAAGAGCCACGTTCCGGACGGCGCGGCAACTGACGGCCACCGCTGGCGCATCAAGAAAATCAGCGACGGCGAACTGAAACTTTCAGGCGGCGGCGAAGTGGTTGGCAGCATTCCCTCAGGCCTGCCTCGACATGGCAGTACCAAAGCTGAACTGGGAAAACGTGATGACCCTGCTCAGCAGCGCCCTGGTGATCTCGCTGGTCGGTTTCATGGAAGCCATTTCCATCGCCAAGGCCATCGCCGCCAAAACCAAGCAGCGCCTCGACCCGAGCAAGGAACTGGTTGGCCAGGGCATTGCCAACATCGTCGGGAGTATGAGCCAGGCTTTCCCGACCTCTGGCTCGTTCTCGCGCTCGGCGGTCAACATGAACGCCGGCGCCAAGACCGGCATGTCCTCGGTTTTCACTGGCCTGATCGTACTGGTTACCTTGCTGTTCCTTACGCCGCTGCTGTACCACCTGCCGCAGGCCGTGCTGGCCGCAGTAATCATGATGGCAGTGATCGGCCTGGTTAATTTCAAGGCCATCAAGCACGCCTGGCATGCGCACAAGCATGATGGCGCTGCCGCCATTGTCACTTTCGTGGCCA
The DNA here is from genome assembly GCA_963741495.1 of uncultured Gammaproteobacteria bacterium. Classification (GTDB taxonomy): domain Bacteria; phylum Pseudomonadota; class Gammaproteobacteria; order Burkholderiales; family Sulfuricellaceae; genus Sulfurimicrobium. Next base: position 332,864 of record CAVUID010000011.1, on the reverse strand, counting down.
CTTTGGCCTTTGCGCCCCATCTCGACAACGGCATCATGGTCGGTGCCGGACTCGCCATCATTCTTTACCTCTATCGCACCATGTCGCCGCGCGTTGCCATTCTTGGCCGCTACGAGGATGGCACCCTGCGCGACATCAGCGTGCACAAGGACCTGCCGACCGACGAAAACATCATCGTGTTGCGCTTCGACGGCTCACTGTATTTCGCCAACGTGCCGTTCTTCGAGGATGCCATTCTGGAAGCCGCCGCCAACAAGCCGAATGCGAAATACCTCGTAGTGGTGGGCGATGGCATCAACGAACTTGACGCCTCCGGCGAGGAAGTCATTCACCATCTGGTGGAGCGCCTTCACAGTATCGGCATGATCATGGTATTCACCGGCCTGAAGAAACAGGTGCTCGACGTCATGCGCCACACCGGCCTGTTTGAACTGATCACCCAGAACAACATCTTTGCTACCGAAGCACAGGCCTTTGAAGCCATTTACAACTGCCTGGGTACGAATGAAGGCGCATTTTGTCAGCTTCGCCGTCAGACCTGATCCAGAACGGCGTGATGACAACACCATACAAACCGGATTAAACCGGATTCCGACCCAGTCATGCTGAGAATTCTTTTACTCCTCCCCATTCTGGGCGCAATCCTCATTGCGCTGTTACCGGGAGGAAACACTCGTCTGGTTCGCGCTACCGCCCTGCTCGTGGCGCTTGCCGCCATGGGTCTGGCATGGGGCCTGCTGGGACTGTTCGACCCGGCCATGGCAGGCGTACAACTTTTCGAAACCCACGTCTGGAACCCGCGCCTGGGCAGTGCATTTTCGCTGGGTATTGATGGATTTTCCTTTCCCATGGTGCTGCTCGGCACCCTGCTTACCGTAGTCACTATCCTCGCATCCAGTTGCATCACAAAACACGTCAAAGGCTATTTCGCACTGATTCTGCTGCTTGAATCCGGCATGCTTGGCGTGTTCATGGCGCGCGACTGGTCGCTGTTCTATGTATTCTGGGAACTGACCCTGATCCCGCTGTTTTTCCTTATCGACCGCTGGGGCAGCGCCAACAAGCACCGTGCGGCACTCAATTTCGTGCTTTACACCATGGGTGGTTCGGTATTCATGCTGGTCGCCCTGCTGCTGCTGTACGATGCCAATCCCGGCCACAGCTTCGACATCACCTCCATTGCCCAGGGTGCGCGCGGACTGTCGCAGGAAGCGCAGACCCTGATCTTTCTCGGCCTGCTCATTGGCTTTGGCGTCAAAATTCCGATTTTCCCGCTTCACGGCTGGCTCCCCCTGGCCTATGTGGAAGCACCCAGCCCGGTTCCCATTCTGCTTTCCGGCATTCTTGCCAAAATGGGCAGTTACGGCCTGATCCGCGCCGCCGAGATGCTGCCCCTGGCCGTACAGGCGCTACAGGGCTGGCTCGCCGCGCTGGGCATGATCAGCATGATTTACGGTGGCGTGCTGGCCTGGCACCAGCGCGATCTGAAAAAAATGGTGGCCTATTCCTCCATGTCTCATATGGGCGTGGTGCTGCTGGGCATCGCCACGCTGAATGAAGCAGGGCTTACCGGCGCAATGATGCAGATGGTGGCACACGGCCTGGTCGCCGGTTCGCTGTTTCTGCTTATCGGATTGCTCTACGAGCGCACTCACACGCGCGACATCGCCGACTACAGCTCGCTGGTACAGGTCATGCCGCGCTTTGCCTTTTTCACCGTGCTGGCACTGGTGTCCGCGGTTGGCTTTCCCGGCACGGCAGGTTTCGTTGCCGAAATTCACGTCCTTATCGGCGGTTTCGCGCGCTGGAGCGGCTGGGTCGTCATCCTTTCGCTCAGCGTGCTGATCAGCGCCGCCTATGCCTTCAGAACCGTGGGGCGCCTGTTTACCGGACCGGTGCGCGAGGAAATGCGCCTGATCCCCGACCTCAACCGCGCCGAGCTCGCCGCCGTGAGCGTGCTGGCCAGCGGCATCCTGCTGGTAGGCATTTTCCCCACTGCGGCACTGGGACTGATTTCGTCCTCGGTCAGGCAATTGAGCAAGGTGTTTGGCTGACATGAGCACGGATACTCAAAACAAGGACATCCGTGCCCGCCTGCACGATCTGATCCATCATTTCGAGCACATTCTTCCCGCTCAGGCACCGATCCGGGATTTCGTTCATCACAACACCCTGCATGGTTTTCAGCACCTGCCCTTTGATCAGGCGCTGGCCGCTTCGCGCAAACTGACCGGTGCTCAGGGCTACTTGCCGGAAGAGCGTTACCGGAAATGGTTTGCAGAGGGCCGCATTACGCATGAGGATCTGGTGGCAGCGCTTGAGCGCATGCCGAAGATCGATGCAGCCGCCGTCATCGTGGAAACGGCGAGCGGCCCCCTGCATCGCCGTGACGTGCTGATACCCAGCCTGCTGCATTCCATCAAGCGCCTGTCGCGCAGCCAGCTCAGGTGGCAGGTCGAGGAATTGCACGCATTGGAGCGCTTTCAGCCTGCGGTGGAAGCGGATGCCCGAAGCCGCCTGCTTGCCAGCGCCGGCGCAAATGAAAAAGCCGCGCTAACGGAACTTTGGGCTGCCTGTCTGGCCACGCTGGGTCTGGAACATGAACTGCGTCATCCGGAGGAACTGCTCAATCCCACGCCCGACCATGTCCAGGCCCTCGCGGCGCGTATCGCGGAAGAAACCGGCCACGCCGATGACGGCCCGCTGGTGGAGCGACTGATCCGCAAGGACGCATCTCATCTGCTCGACTCCCTGCTGGACAAGGTAGGGAACGAATGGACCCTGCGTGGCCTGCTGCTGGCTCTGACCGGCGAGGATCTGATGGACGAGGTCAAGCCGATGCTGATCCGCTACCTTGCCGCCCATCTCGACCAGGGCATGGCGGCCTGGCACAACCCGGCCCAGTCAAAGGGCTTCTATGCCGCCTGCCGCGAAAGCGCGGAACATGATTGGGTCTGGGTGCTCAAGGATCTCTCCGACTGGCGCATGCTGGCCGACCGCCTGCCCGCCGACCCGCTCGACACCATCATCCAGGAATTGCGCCTGTTCGGCCTGCCGGAAGACCGCTGGGAAGGCTATCTGGAACGGCTGGCACTGGAAATTCCCGGCTGGTCCGGCATGGCCCTGTGGCGCCACAACCATCCTGGCTACGGCAAGCTGAGCACGCCGGTGGACATGATGGATTACCTCGCGGTGCGCCTGGTGATGGAGCGCCTTTTTGCCCAGCGCCTGTGCCGCCGCCACTGGCGCGTCGAGGCCACGCTCTCTGCATTGCGCTGGTATTTCCGCCACCTGCCGGCAGAGCTGGTGGTACGCCACGCCCTGTTCGAGGGCCGCCTGCCGGAATACCTCATCAGCTTCGCCGAACAGCTCACGCGCGAAGCGCCCAACCGCAAGGAAAATATCCACGACGAAGGCTGGCAGACCATGGCCCAGCTGCTCTGGAGCTGGCAGCAGACGCCAGCCGGCGACAGGCGCGGCGGCGTCAGCGTGTCCGGTTCGGCCTGGCCGCTGTTCTGTCTTGCCCAGCATCTCGGCCTGGCGGGCAGCGACATCGCAGCCATGGGCCGTGCCGGAGCGGATGCGCTGCTCGAAAGTCTCACCCGGCTGGATGCCGACCAGCGCGGCCATGTCTGGCTGCTGGCTTACGAACGCAACTACCGTGAACAGATTTTCACCGCCCTCAAGGCCAACCATGGACGCGGCCCCTGGCCGACGCGCGAGCGCCTGCCCGAGGCGCAGCTGGTTTTCTGCCTCGACGACCGCGAGGAAGGCCTGCGCCGCCACGTGGAAGAGGTCAATCCACAACTGGAAACCCTGGGCGCGGCAGCCCATTACGGCATCTTCATGAACTGGCGCGGGCTGGATGACAAGGAAGCGGGGCCGCTGTGTCCGGTCATCCCCGTGGTCATCATTCCTGCGCATGAAGTCAGGGAAATCGAACAGGCCGGGCATGAGCAGCAGCGCGCAGCGCATGACCAGCGCCACACCCGGCGCATGCGCTGGGCCAGACGCCTGCACCAGGACACGCGCCGCGGCCTGATCCTGCCCGCGCTGCTGGCAGCAGCGGCGGCCCCGGCCACACTCGCCATACTGGGCGGAAAACTATTGGCGCCGGCGCGCATGGGTCGGTGGGCAAAAAAACTCGCTACCACTTTCGACCGCAGCGTTCCCACCCGCATCACCCTGACCGCCCCTGCCGACAGCCCCGCTGCAACGCCGGAGGCGCCCCGCCTCGGCTTTACCGACAACGAGCAGGCCGAGCGCATGTACGGCTTCCTCCGCGGCATGGGACTGGCTTCCGGCTTTGCGCCGCTGGTCGTTATCGCCGGCCACGGCTCCAACAGCCAGAACAACCCGCACATGGCCGCCTACGACTGCGGCGCCTGCTCCGGCCGGCACAGCGGCCCCAACGCACGGGCCTTTGCCGCCATGGTCAACCGCCCGGAAATTCGCGCCATGCTGGCCGAAAAAGGCATCAGCATTCCCGCCAGCACCTGGTTCGTGGCAGCCGAACACAACACCTGCGACGACATCGTGATCTGGTATGACGAAGACCTCATCCCCGAGACCCTGCAGGCCGCCTTTGCCAAGCTCCGGCAGGAAATGGCGCAAGCCTCGCAACTGCACGCCCAGGAACGCTGCCGCCGCTTCGCTTCCGCACCCGACAACCCCCCTTTGAAAAAGGCCTGGCTGCATATCCAGAACCGCCGCCACGACTTTTCCCAGCCGCGCCCGGAACTGGGGCATGCCACCAACGCCTGCGCCTTCATCGGGCGACGCGCCATGAGCCGCGGAGCGTTCTTCGACCGGCGCGCCTTTCTGATTTCCTACGATACAGCTATCGACCCTGAAGGCCTGATCCTGGAACGCCATCTGCTGATCAACGGCCCGGTGGGTGCCGGCATTTCGCTTGAATATTACTTTTCCATGGTGGACAACGAGTACTACGGCTGCAGCAGCAAGATCATGCACAACATTTCCGGGCTGCTGGGGGTCATGGAAGGCGCATCTTCCGATCTGCGCACGGGTCTGCCGCGCCAGATGATCGAAATCCACGAACCAATGCGCCTGCTGGTGGTAGTCGAGGCCAAAATCGAACTGATCACCGCCATCTACCAGCGCCAGCCGGCCCTGCAGGAACTGGTCGGCAAGGAATGGATGGTGGTCGCCGCCAAAGATCCGGACAGCGATAATATCCAGCTCTTTGACCCGGCCCGTGGCTGGCTGCCCTGGCAGGGCAATCAGGAAGCGCCGCCCAGCGTGGCACGCTCGCTGGACTGGTTCGCGGGTCGACGCGACCCCTTGCCCCCGGCATTGCTGCAAGAGCCGGTTGAAATGGAGGCCAGAACATGAACGGGGTTCTCGAACTGGCACCCGGACTAGCCTGGCTGATTCCCCTGCTGCCCCTGCTGGCAGCAGTTGGCATCACGCTGCGCATCATCTCTGGACATGACAGGGGCGACCTGGCCGAACCGCTCAGCGCACGCATCGCCATTTACAGTGCCGGCACTGCGCTGCTGCTGCTGCTCGGCCTGGATGTTCTCGCGCTCGCCGTGGGCGCACCGGGCCATGTACGCGTCGGCACCTGGTTCTCCAGCGGCGCCATCCAACTGCCCGTCAGCTTCACCCTCGATGCGCTGTCGCTGTCTATCGCCACGCTGGTCGCCTTCATATCCACCCTTACCCTGATTTTCTCGCGCAACTACCTGCATCGCGAGGCCGGCTTCCACCGCTTCTTCCTCGGCATGTGCCTGTTCATCGCGGGCATGCTGCTGATCGTACTGTCCGGCAACGTGGCGCAAACCTTTGTCGGCTGGGAACTGGCGGGCGTCAGTTCGTGGATGCTGATCGGCTATGCCTACGACCGCCCCACCGCCAGCATCAATGCGCTGCGCGCCATTGTCACCAATCGCATCGGCGATGCCGGCTTCATTCTCGGCATTTCGCTGGCATTCATCTGGCTTGGCACCGTGGAGTGGCCAGGGCTGCTGCATGCCAACCAGCTCGGCACACTATCCGCCGGTCTGCTCGCACTGGGTTTCGTAGTGGCGGCACTGGCGAAGTCGGCGCAAGTGCCGTTTTCGCCCTGGATCGCCCGCGCGCTGGAAGGCCCGACACCCTCCTCTGCGATTTTCTACGGCGCCCTGATGGTGCATGCCGGGGTGTATTTGCTGATACGCATGGAACCCCTGCTGCGCCAGGCACCCGCGCTGATGTCGCTGATCGCCTTATTGGGCCTGCTCACCATGCTGTATGGCTATTTCAGCGGGCTCACCCAGACCGACGTGAAAAGTGCACTGATGTTCGCCACCACCACCCAGGTCGGGCTGATGTTTTTCTTCTGTGGGTTGGGCTGGTTCACGCTCGCTGCCTGGCATCTGGGGCTGCATGCCAGCTGGCGCGCCTACCAGTTCCTCGCTTCGCCCTCCTACATGCACCTGATGGGTGGGCCGGCGCGCGCTGCGCCGGCCTGGGTCAAGAGCAACCAGCGCCTTTACACCGCCGCGCTGCAACGTTTCTGGCTGGAACATCTGGGCGACTGGCTGCTGGTGCGACCCACTCGCCAGATGGCGCGCGATGTGCGCAATCTGGACGACAACGTGGTCAGCAGGCTGGTCGGCCTGCCTGAATCTGCCGGCGTGCCGGCCTTTCTGGTCGCCAGCGGCGAAGAAATGAACAAGGATGAAGTGGTGCGCGGCAGCGGTCTGGCCGGCGCATTCCTGGAATGGATCGCTCTCAAGCTGCATCGCTTCGAATCGCGTCTGCTGTTTCAGGGTGGCGACAGCCGGCTGAGCCGCATGCTGGCAAGGATAGGTTTCTACCTGATCGCAGTGGAAGGCCTGCTTTCCCAGCCGCGTTATTTGCTGCTGCTGATCATGGCAACCCTGGTGGTGATTCTGTAATGATCGTAAACGAAATACACTGGACTCAGCAGGCGGCCTATCCCATTCTCGGCATGCTGCAACTGGTTCCCCTGCTGGGTGCGGGCCTGTTGCTGCTGCTCGGCGAAAGACGCTTTGCCGTGAGCGTCGGCAGGGGAATTGCCCTGATCGTGCTAATGCTGGCGATTGACCTGTTCCGCACCATCAAGGCCGCTTCGCCCGCCATGCAGCTGGCGGAAAAACTGACCCTGCTCGACCCCTTCGCCTATCACGCCGCGGCGGATGGCATCACCGTGCTGTTCGTCCTGCTTACCGCGCTGGTCGTATTGTTGCTGACCATTTACAGCCTGGTACGCGGCCTGGCTGAGCCGTCACGCCTGCTGGCAGCGATTCTGGCAGTTGAGGGCGTGCTGATGTCACAACTGGTGACCACCAACCTGCTGTGGTTCGTTCTCGCTTCTCTGGTGGAGCTGGGTCTGGTTGGCTATCTGTTATGGAACTGGGCCACCTCGCCGGAAAAAGACATGATGCTGGCGCGCTTCTACCAGTTCCAGGGTACCGGGCTGCTGCTACTGGCAATCGGCACCATGCTGCTGGGGTGGTTCCACGCCGAGGCCACCGGCGGCAACTGGAGTTTTGACCTGGCTGACCTGAGCGCCGTGCCGATTGGCGGCACTGTCGCTTCGGTCATTTTTTTCCTGCTGTTCTTCGGCCTGGGTATCCGTACCCCGATCTTTCCCCTGCACGGCTGGCTGCCCTGGGTGGCGCAGCACGGCAATGTCGCCATCGCCCCCGCGCTGCTGCTCGGTATCAAGGTCGGCATCTATGGCCTGGTGCGCTTCGTATTTCCCATCGTCCCGGGCGCGGTAGTGCAGTGGAGCGGCTTTGCCGTTGCTTTTGCAGCCGCGGGCGTATTCTATGCCGCCTTTCTGGCCTTCCTGCAAAGCGATTTGCGCCGCCTGATGGCCTTTGCCGTGGTAAGCCATACCAGCCTGCTGATTATCGGCCTGTTCTCGCTGCACGCCGAGGGCTTCCAGGGCAGCATACTGCTGGCAGTCAATTTCGGCCTCGCCATGACAGTCATGCTGTTCATTGTGGGCTTTGTCTATCGTCGCACCCATACCACCGTACTTGACCAGCTGGGCGGCCTGTTCGACCGCATCCCCTTCATCGGCGCAAGTTTCCTGCTTGGCGGCCTGGCCATCGTGGGCATGCCGGGCACGCCCGGCTTCGACGCCGCCCACCTGGTGCTGGAAGCCTCCATCGAAAGTCTCGGCGCCCTGCTTACCGTGGCCGTGGCGCTGGGCAACGTGGTGGCGGCCGGCTTCCTGCTGTGGGCCTTCCAGCGCGCCTTCCTGGCACCGCGCAGCGGGGGAGCCAGGCTCGGCGCCATTGATCGAACCCTGCCCATGGAATACCTGGTGGCCGGCAGCGCTGTAGCCGTGCTGCTCATCGCCGGATTTTACTCCGAGCCGTGGATGAAGCTGATCGAAGCACCGTTGCAGGCACTAGCAGAAAGGTTTGCCCACCCATGACAAATATGCCGCTGCTCAGCCTGCTTTTCCTCACCCTACCGCTTGGCGCCGCCCTCACCTGGTTGCTGCCGCGTCCGGAATGGGCCAAGCGCATCGCCCTGGCGACGGCGCTGATCGATCTGAGTATTGCCCTGGCGGTGGTGATCAGTTTTGACCCCAGCCAGTCCGGCTTTCAACTGGTGGAACAGGCACGCTGGATTCCCAGCCTCAACATCCAGTATCTGGTTGGCGTGGACGGCATTTCCCTGCTGTTCCTGCCTGCCAGCATTCTGCTTTTTATCGGTGTCATCCTGTCTTCATGGAACAGCGTGACCACACTGCCGCGCCTTTATTACAGCCTGCTTCTGGTGCTGGAAACAGCCACCCTGGGCATTTTCTGCTCGCTCGACACCATGCTGTTTTTCCTTTTCTGGGAACTGTCGCTGATTCCGATCTATTTTCTGGTCAGCCTGTGGGGAATCGGACCGAACCGGCGCTATGCAGCAGTCAAATACATTCTGGTAATGGTGGCGGGCGGCGTCCCCTTGCTGTTCGGCTTCATACTGCTCGCCTTTGCCCATACGACCAACGGCGGCGGACTGGTATTCGATCTGCCCACTTTGCTGGCAACGCCGATCCCGGCCAAGCTGCAGCTCGCGGTATTTCTGCTTCTGCTGCTGGGGTTTGCCGTCAAGATTCCGGTTTTCCCGCTTCATACCTGGCTGCCACTGGTGGCAATGGAAGGACCGGCAGCGGTCATTGCGCTGCTGGTCGGGCTAAAGCTTGGCGCCTACGGCCTGATTCGCTTTGCCATCCCGCTGGCGCCGGATGCGGCGCTACAGATGCACTGGCTGCTGGTGGCGCTGGGAACGATGGGTGTGATATACGGCGCGGTTGCGGCCCTTGCCCAGACCAACCTGCGTCGCATGCTGGCCTACGCCAGCCTTTCGCATGTGGGTCTGGTGGTGCTGGGCATTGCCTCATTCGACCTGCAGGGAATCCAGGGTTCAGTGCTGCAACTGCTCAATTTCACCCTGGCAGCGGGAGGTGGCTTCCTGCTTATCGGTGCGCTGCACCACCGTATTGGCTCGACCGACCTGCTGAGCCTGGGTGGAGCGGCTCGCTCCATGCCTTTGCTGGCCAGCTTCTTTCTGCTATTCGGTCTTGCCGGAATGGGTCTGCCGGGAACCAGCGGCTTTCCGGCTGAATTGCTGATTCTGCTTTCAATATTCAAGCACCATATCGGCGCGGGGCTAGCCGCACTGTTTGCCATGGTACTGGGTGCAGCCTATTTCTTCAGCCTCTACCGCCAGGCATTCTTTGGCCCGGCCAACAACCCGGTGGTGGCGGATGCCATGGACCTGCGACCGCGTGAACTGGCAATCGCTGTGGTCTTTGCCCTCATCATCCTGGCTGTTGGCTTCTATCCAGCGGTTGTGCTGGATGTGATCAAACCGGCGGGTGAGGCTTGGGTGGCCCAATTACAGAAGCAGTATTAACTCGTCATAAAAATGGGCTAACCACGGAGTACACGGAGATCACGGAGTAAAAACAAACCAGCATTGGTTTTCTCTATACCCTCCGTATTCTCCGTGGTTTCAGACCAGAATCTTGTCAGGGCTTATTCATACCCCAGGCTCTTGAGCGCACGCTCGTCATCGGCCCAGCCGCCCTTGACCTTGACCCACAATTCCAGATAAACCTTGTTGCCAAACAGTTTTTCCATGTCCTTGCGGGCCTGGGTGCCAATTTCCTTGAGTTTCTCGCCCTTGTTGCCAATCAGAATCGGCTTCTGTCCTTCGCGGTCGACGATGATGGCGGCAAAAATACGGCGCAGATTTCCGACCGTTTCAAATTTCTCGATCTCCACACTGACGGCATAAGGAACTTCCTCGCCCGAAAGGCGAAAAACCTTCTCGCGCACGATTTCAGCGGCAAGGAAACGTTCGCTGCGGTCGGTGATTTCATCCTCGCCATAGATAGCCGTCCCTTCCGAAAGATGACTCCGGATTTCCACCAGCAACGCATCCAGTTGCGAACCACCTTTCTGTGCGCAGAGCGGCACAGTGGCGGCAAAGGGGAACAAGGCAGACATTTTCTCGATAAAAGGCAACAACTTTTCCTTGTCATCCACACGATCGATCTTGTTCAATACCAGCAAGACCGGTTGATCGCGCGGCAGCAGTGCCAGCACTTTCTCGTCACGCTCATCAAAGCGCAGGGCTTCGATCACGAACAGAACCACATCCACGTCGGAGAGCGCCTGCGTCACGGTACGGTTCATTACCCGGTTCAGCGCACTTTGATGCTGCGTCTGGAAGCCCGGTGTATCCACAAAAATAAACTGCGTATCCGCATCGGTGCGGATGCCGGTAATGCGGTGGCGAGTGGTCTGCGCCTTGCGCGAAGTGATACTGACTTTCTGGCCGATCAAGTGATTGAGCAGCGTTGATTTCCCGACATTGGGGCGCCCTACGATGGCGACATATCCGACTTTGACTGGATTCTCATTCATGATTCAGGGCTCGCTGATAAGCTTCGGTGGCAGCATTCTGTTCGGCACTGCGGCGACTGTGCCCGACACCCACTGTGCGGATATCGAGACCGGGGATAATGCATTCCACTTCAAACTCCTGTTCATGGGCTTCGCCATGAATAGTGACCACTTCGTACTGAGGCAAAGGGTGTTTGCGGCTTTGCAGATATTCCTGCAACTGTGTTTTGGGGTCTTTGGCAATTTTTTTTGGGTCGAGGGCTTGCAGCAGCGGCTCATACAAGGCAAGAATCATCGTCTCGGCCGCGACAAATCCCTCATCCAGGTAAGCTGCGCCAATGATGGCTTCCAGGGCATCGGCCAGGATCGAGGGCCGACGAAAACCGCCGCTTTTCAGTTCCCCTTCACCCAGCATGAGGTGCTCGCCCAGTTTAAGCCGACCGGCGATCTCCGCCAGGGTTTGCTCTTTCACCAGCGCAGCGCGCATGCGGCTCAGGTCGCCTTCAGGCAGGCGCGGGTAAAGCTGATACAGGCGGGCCGCGATGACGCAATTCAGAATACTGTCGCCGAGAAACTCCAGTCGCTCATTGTTGGGTGAACCGTAACTGCGGTGCGTCAGCGCCTGTTGCAGAAGTTCGGGGCGGGAAAAATCCCGCCCGAGTTGGCGGCAGAGAGCCTGGCGTTTCATCAAGTAGGGAACATGCTCAAGAATGCATTCACCTACTGGCTCTTGCTGTCTTGCGTGGAGGCCTGGAATTCGATCAATGCACTCAGATTGCCGACAATCGGCACGGTTACAGAATACTCGGCTGAAACCACAGTTTGACCACGCTCCTTGCTGATATCCAGATCCTTGCCCGTAATCACCTGCACATTGTCGATTACAGAACGCCTGTCGAAGGAACTTCTGAACTTCCTGTGGCGTCATGCCGGGCAGCGCCGAGTCCTTGGCAATCACGCCGATGATTTTTTGCACAGACCAGAATTCCAGGTAGGGAGGAATCAGCTTCATTACCAGAATAGCGCTGAATACCATCGCCATGCCGACAAACATCACCCCAAAAAAAGTCATCCCCTGCTGATTTTTTTTCATTCCCGTCTCCTAGTTGATTGCCTGGCCAATACGTTTGAAGTCGCCGAAATTCCACCAGATCATGAACGCCTTGCCGACAATGTTGCGCTCTGGCACAAACCCCCAGTAACGGCTATCGTTACTGTCATCCCGGTTATCGCCCATCATGAAATAGTTGCCCTTCAGGCACGGTACAACTGAAACCGGCCTCATTGTAATCACAGTTGGCCCGGGACTGGAAGGACTTGACGTCACTCAGGCGCACGGGCGGCAAATCCGGCAGGACCAGCACCGCATGCTGGTGACTGTCCAGTTGCTCGTAAGCATGTTTGGCGGTGACATAGTTCAAGCCGCTTTTAACGTAATTGAACTGCTCTCCACGATCTTCCATAACAATCGCCTTGTCATTGATAAACAGGCGTTTTTCACGGTACACCACGCGGTCGCCGGGCAGCCCCACCACTCTTTTGATGTAATCCAGTGAGTTATCTTCAGGGTAGCGAAAAACCATCACGTCACCACGTTGCGGCTGATTGACATCGATGATCTTGGCATTGATCACCGGCAATCGAATGCCGTAAGTGTATTTATTGACGAGAATAAAGTCGCCCACCAGCAGCGTCGGCAGCATCGAACCGGAAGGGATTTTGAACGGCTCCACCAGAAACGAGCGCAGCAGGAATACGGCCAGAATGACTGGAAAGAAGCTCCTGGCGTATTCCACCAGCACCGGTTCCTTCGCTTCCTTTGCCCGGCGCGGCTTGCCCAGATAGATATCGAATAGCCAGATGGTGCCGGTAACCACCAGCGCGATCAGCATGATGAGTGCGAAATTCATTTTTCAACCCTAGTGAGGGGTGAGAAGTGAGGAGTGAAGGGTAAAACCGTAGCTCGTGCGCGGTTTTTATTTTCCGCCTCACCCCTCACCGTCTCACGCCTCACCTACTTGTTATCCACCTGCAGAATGGCGAGGAAGGCTTCCTGTGGAATCTCCACATTGCCCACCTGCTTCATGCGTTTCTTGCCGGCCTTCTGCTTTTCCAGCAGTTTGCGTTTGCGGGAAATATCGCCGCCGTAACATTTTGCCAGCACGTTCTTGCGCAACGCCTTGACGTTCTCGCGCGCCAGGATCTGCGAACCGATGGCTGCCTGCACTGCCACATCGAACATCTGACGCGGAATCAGCTGGCGCATCTTGGCAGCCAGTTCGCGCCCGCGATAAATCGAATTGGCGCGATGCACGATCACCGAAAGCGCATCCACCTTTTCGTTGTTGATCAGGATATCCACCTTGACCAGGTCGGCTGTGCGGAATTCCTTGAACTCATAATCCAGCGAGGCATAACCGCGGCTGGTGGACTTGAGCTTGTCGAACAGATCCATCACCACTTCGTTCATGGGCATGTCGTAGGTCAGCATCACCTGCCGTCCCATGTACTGCATATTGGTTTGTGAACCGCGTTTCTGGGTGCACAGGGTAATCACAGCCCCGACATATTCCTGCGGCACCAGAATGGTGGCGGTAATGATCGGCTCGCGGATTTCTTCGATCTTGGACAGATCCGGCAATTTGGAGGGATTCTCAATTTCCAGCATGGTGCCGTCGCGCATCACGATTTCATAGATCACCGTCGGCGCGGTGGTGATGAGATCCATGTCGTACTCGCGCTCCAGGCGCTCCTGTACGATCTCAAGATGGAGCAAGCCGAGGAAACCGCAGCGGAAGCCGAAGCCCAGCGCCTGGGAAGTTTCCGGCTCGTATTGCAGCGAAGCATCGTTGAGTTTGAGCTTTTCCAGCGCGTCGCGCAGTGCTTCGTAGTCGTGCGATTCCACCGGATACAGGCCGGCGAACACTTGCGGCCTGATTTCCTTGAAGCCGGGCAAAGCCTCGCTGGCGGGATTGTTCGCCAGCGTCACGGTATCGCCCACCTTGGCGGATTTCAGTTCCTTGATACCGGCAATGATGAAACCCACCCCGCCAGCGGAAAGCTGCGGCCGAACCAGGGACTTGGGCGTAAACACGCCGACCTGCTCGCACAGGTGCACATCGCCGGTCGCCATGAGGCGAATCTTGTCCTTGGGCTTGAGCACGCCATCCACCACCCGCACCAGCATCACCACGCCGACGTAGTTGTCGAACCAGGAATCGATGATCAGCGCCTTGAGCGGCCCATCGGGGTTACCCTTGGGCGGCGGAATGCGCGCGATCACGGCCTCCAGCGCATCCTGAACACCAAAGCCGGTCTTGGCGCTGGTGAGCACCGCATCCTTGGCGTCGATGCCGATGATGTCCTCGATTTCCTTGATCACCCGCTCTGGCTCAGCGCTGGGCAGGTCGATCTTGTTGAGCACAGGAACGACCTCGACCCCCTGTTCGATGGCGGTATAGCAGTTGGCCACGCTCTGGGCTTCCACGCCCTGGGAGGCGTCCACCACCAGCAGCGCGCCCTCGCAGGCAGCGAGCGAACGGCTGACTTCGTAGGAAAAATCCACGTGACCGGGGGTATCGATCAGGTTGATCTGGTAAACCTGACCGTCCCGCGCCTTGTATTCCAGCGCGGCGGTCTGCGCCTTGATGGTAATGCCGCGCTCGCGCTCGATATCCATGGAATCGAGCACCTGGGCTTCCATTTCACGGTCAGAAAGGCCGCCGCAAAGATGGATGATACGGTCTGCCAGGGTGGACTTGCCGTGGTCGATATGGGCGATAATGGAGAAGTTACGTATCTGGTTCATACTTTGTATGCAGCAAAAAGGGCACGGTGATGTGCCCTTTTCTGGTTAGGAAAGCTGAATTCTAACGGATTTTGATCCCGGACGCATTAGAGAAGCATTGACCAGCCAACGACTCTGTTCAAGAGCGGCCAAGCGTTTTCAATCTCTTGCCTGTTCGAGGATGCTAATCAGAAACATGACTTCGCGGAACGCATCCTCATTGAAACCCGTACGCGCGCCGCTTCGATTGTCCTTCACCAAAGACTGCAGATAGCTCAGGCTGGAAGAAGAACCCCAGCAATCCGAAATCTTCTCCAGCAAATGCGGGAAGTGCTCCAGGCCATGACGCCCTTCCGCCTGTTGCGTACTGTCCTCCCAGGTAGGAAGGGCTACATTGAAGTGCCCCCGGATATCATTCGCCAGCTTTTCGAAGCTGGTCCGGTTCCCACTTGCATGATAGACATCCAGCAGCTTGAACCAGGTTCTGGGATCGTTCCGGTCTTCTTCCCCAATGCGGGCCAGGAGTATGCCAACGGCCACCTCGTGGCGCCCCAGCAGCAGAAACAGATCAACCTGTTCCACGACATTGGACAACTCTTCGACTGTTACGGTAGTGGTTTCATCCAGCGGCGTCAGATACTCAGAAAAATTTTCGCCTTTTTTTCCATCCCCAGAAGCACCGCTTTCCTCTTCACCGGAATTCACCGCAGGCTTTACCGCCACGGGTTTGGCAAGGCGAACGACACTGCGGTGAAACATCCGCCGCTTCAGCAGGTATGAAATCAAACCCCAGCCGAGCGCACCGATTAACGCCCAGATCAGGCTGTTCAAATCAAAAACCAGCCTCAATTGCTCATCTGAATCAGCCATGGCAAGTGTACTGGTGGCTGACACGAAAACCATAAAATGGGTAACAAAGGAGAAAAAAGTGGCGGAAATCATGCGCAGGGAAACAATATTTTATTTGTTAACATTTTATATCACGCTGGGCATATCCAGTAGCCCGGTGAGGCGTCACAACACTTCCAGGCAAACCCGATAGACCTCAGCCAGCGAGGTATTCTTGCTGCGTGCCAACTCGATGGCGTTGGCGGTCAGAGTGACCATCCCTTCCTGCATTGCCAGTTTGCGCAATTCATTTCCAGCGATACCAGGCGTGATATGACGACGGATGTTCTCGTTGACCGTCAGCAGTTCATAGGCCGCCAGGCGGCCATGATAGCCGGTACGATTGCAGCGCTCGCAGCCCTGCCCCCGGTAGAACACTTCGGTCTCGGACATGCCCAGACTGGTACGGACAAAAGGATCGACATCCTCCTCAGCCATGCAGTGGGGGCAATTGCGGCGCACCAGGCGCTGCGCAATAACGCCGATCACGGCGGACTTGAGCAGATAGGGTTCGACGCCCATTTCGATCAAGCGGGTAATGGCGCCAGGCGCATCGTTGGTGTGCAGGGTGGAAAGCACCAGATGTCCAGTTAATGCGCTTTCCACCGCAATTTTAGCGGTTTCTTCATCACGGATCTCGCCAATCATGATGACATCCGGATCGTGGCGCAAAATGTGACGCAACGCCTGGGGGAAGCCAAAATGGATCTGCGGCAGAATATGAACCTGACGCATGCCCTCAAATTCATATTCCACCGGGTCTTCGACCGTGACAATATTGAGGTTGTGCTTCGCCACCTCGCGCATGGCGGCATACAGGGTGGTGGTTTTGCCCGAGCCGGTCGGCCCGGTAACCAGGATAATGCCAAAGCTCTTGTTTATCAGGTGGGTGAAAAGCGTTTCATCCCGCTCACTGAAGCCGACATCCTTGATCGAGCGCAGCCCCTCACCCTTGTTGAGCAGGCGGATCACGACACTCTCGCCGAACTGGCAGGGAATGGTGGAAATGCGCATATCCACGATATTCTTGCCGTCCAGCATGCGTGAACTGCCATCCTGAGGCAGGCGATGCTCGGCAATATTGAGCCGGCTGATGATCTTGATCCGGCTCACTATCGCAGGCAGCAGGCCTTTCTGTATCTCGCGCTTGAAGATCAGTGTGCCGTCGATGCGGTAAAGCAGATCCACCTTCTTGCTGCAGGGCCGGATATGAATATCCGAAGCGCGCTGGTGAATGGCCGCCAGGATAAGGTTATCCACCAGTTTCACCACTGGGGTCTCATTGGCCAGGCGCTCCGCTTCCTTCCAGATCTCCTGGTCATCCTCGTAATAAAAATCGGAAAGTTCGAGGCGATCCAGCTCACGTTCCTGCTCCTGCAGGTCATAGTACTTGTTGATCGCATTCCTGATTTCATCGCGCGGCGCGAAGACGGGATCAATAGCGCGCTGGGTGACAAAGCTGATTGCGTGGATGGCATCAGCGTCGAGCAGATTTTCCATCGCCAGCACCAGTCGCTCGCCATGAAACATCAAGGGCACCACATAATGATCACGCACCAGGTCGGGCGTGACCATGGCAAGCGCCTTGTGATTGAAATCGAAGCCGCTTAGGCAGACGATGGGCGCACCCAGCGAGCGTGCCACGGCAAGATAAATCTGGGGCGAAGTGGCCGCCCCTTTTTCAGCCAGAATGGACCCCAGTTTCTTGTCCGGGTGACGTCTCTGATAGGCGAGGGCGTCATCCAGTTGGGCCTGGGTAATGATTTTTTCCTGCACCAGCAGACCACCCAGAGAAGAGTGGCGGAACGGCTGCCGTCCCTCCAGCATCGACTCCAGTTCGCTGGAGTTAAAGACTATTGGGTGGCGCCGGGCTTCAATGCTTGCTGCATCCTGCATGAATTATTTCGCCCCCAGTAAAACAGTTTAACGCTTGGGAAATCCCGGAGAAGAGGAACCGATCTGATCCAGGAATTCCGGGTTGAGGGTAAACCCTTCCAGACTCTCCCCCACACTTTCCTGAGGTGCCTGGATTTCAACCTGGGTATTGCCGCGCACCCCGCCCTTGCCCTTTTCATGTGAAACGTTGCTGATCAGCCATTCCATATCGGTACGAGAATCGGCATTCACCAGCGCCTCTTCGCGGCTGATCTTGCCGCTGGCATACAGGTCCAGCAGGGAGCGTTCGAAGGTTCGGGAACCCGCATTCAGGCTTTGCTCGATGGCATCCTTGAGCTTCTCCACCTCGCCTTTCTGGATCAGTTCTGAAACATAGAAAGTATTAAGCAGAACCTCGACTGCAGCCACCCGCTTGCCGTCCACGCCTTTGACCAGACGCTGGGAAATGATCCCTTTCAGCGTCATGGAAAGATCAAGCAGCAGTGACTCGCGCTCGTCTTCCGGAAAAAAACTCACAATGCGGTTGATGGCGTGATACGCGTTATTGGCGTGCAGGGTGCCGAGACATAAATGGCCGGTCTGGGTAATGATCAAGGCCTGTTTCATGGTCGCGGTATCGCGGATCTCGCCAATCAGCAGCACGTCAGGCGCTTCGCGCAGGGAGTTGATCAGGGCGGAAGCATAGGTTTCTGTATCGATCCCGATTTCACGCTGGTTCACCAGCGATTTTTTGTGCTTGTGCACAAATTCGATCGGATCCTCAATGGTCAGAATATGTCCCGCCTTGTTGGAATTGCGGTGATCGATCATGGAAGCCAGCGTGGTGGATTTTCCCGAACCGGTGGCGCCCACCACCAGTATCAGGCCGCGCTTCTCCAGCACCAGATCTTTCAGCACCGGCGGCAGGCTGCTATTTTCCAGAGAGGGGATCTGGTTGGTGATATAGCGCGCAACCATGGCCACGCTGCCGCGCTGACGAAACACATTGATACGAAAACGCCCGGCATCCGCCACCGAAAGACCGAAATTCAGTTCGGAATGGGCCTCGAAAGTCTGAATCTGCGCTTCGGTCATGAGGCCGAAGATGGCTTTCTTGACCATGGCCACGTCCAGCACCTGGGCGTTGATGGCGCGCAGCTCCCCCTCCATCTTGATATAGACCGGGGCGCCCGCAGAGATAAACAGATCCGAAGCCTGCTTCTCCGCCATGAATTTAAAAACGGGAGAAAGATCCACTTTTCGTCACCTATTCTTTCGAAAGCAGGGATTTAAGAGAGCCGAACAAACCTTTCTTTCGAGCCCCTGGCGTACCGTCCGCCTCGGCATCCAGCCTGGCCGCTTCTTTTGGGTCAAGCTGGACATAAGACGCATCCGAACTGGCACGCCTCGCAATCGCCTTCTGTTTTATCAACTGCTGATGACGACCCAGTTCGATAAAAGTGTTTGGCTTGCCCACCAGATACTTGGCGAACTCGTCCAGCATGGTTTCGTCGATTTCATCGGCATCATAAGAAAATTCATTAACGGTCAAACCATTGAAGTTCTTTATCGAGAGAAAAATTCTGGCCTGCTCGAAATCGGCGGCAAACTTGATATGCACCGGGATTTCATTGACCACATTGAAGGTTGCGCGGTCCAGCAAACCCTTTTCATTCTTGAATTCGGTGCACTGGAACTTGAGATTGGCCTGCCACAGATATTGCCGCTGCATTTCGATCATGGAGGGCGTGTTTTTGCTGATGACAATTTCACGCTCCGTCTTGCAGGCAAAGCGCAAATAGATGATCTTGATGAATTCTTTTTCGTCGATACTGAAACGGTCGGTGTTTACTACGAACCGCTCCGGGCGGAAATCATCAATTGTTCCTAAACCATCGATATAGTAGGCACGGTTAATGTTGGTGGAAATCGTGTTGAGATGCTTGACCAGTTCCTGCAAGTAGAGCTGGATCATTTTGAGTTTGGACTGAACCAGCAGAAAGCTTTGCGTCACTTCCTGCGCGCGCGCCTTGGTCAGGTTATGCTCCTGCTCCTTAAGCGCTTGCGCTTCCTTTTTCAGATCATCCAGAAAAGCCATATGCATTGCCCCAATCTATGCAAAATCCGCTTCATTGTATGCCAAAAAACGAGGCGGGTTAACTGACGTTATCAAGTATAATTTTTCACTGATATTCCCTTTTCATGATTCTTGATGCGCCCCGCCCCAAACACCACCCTTTCCACAAAAAATCGCAACGACTGGAAGACCATCCGCACCCTGCTGCCCTACCTGTGGGAATTCAAGGGCCGGGTCGTTATTGCGGTTTTGCTGCTGATTCTTGCCAAAGTTGCCAACGTGGCCGTGCCGCTGGTGCTCAAGGATATTGTCGACGCCCTCGACCAGCCACGCGCCATGCTGGCCCTGCCGGTATTCCTGCTGGTGGCTTACGGCGCGCTGCGCTTTATGTCTACGCTGTTTGGCGAGCTACGCGACGCGGTGTTTGCCAAGGCGGCCCAGCGTTCAGTCCGGCGTGTGGCACTCAAGGTTTTCCGCCACCTGCATGAACTGGCACTGCGCTTTCACCTGGAGCGGCAGACTGGCGGCATTTCCCGCGATATCGAGCGCGGCACGCGCGGCATCGGCTTCCTGCTCAATTTCATGCTTTTCAATATTCTGCCCACCCTGGTGGAAATCGTCCTGATTGCCGCTATCCTGCTGGCCAAATACGACATCTGGTTCTCCGTCATCACTTTTTCCACCCTGGTGGCTTACATCGCTTTCACTCTGACCATCACCGAATGGCGCATGGTATTCCGCCGCACCATGAACGACATGGACTCCAAGGCCAACACCCGCGCCATCGACAGCCTGCTGAACTACGAAACGGTGAAATATTTCAGCAATGAAGAATTCGAAACCCGGCGTTACGACGAAAGCCTGCAGGTATGGGAAAAAGCCGCAATCCGCAACACCACCTCACTCGCCGCACTCAATGCCGGACAAAGCCTCATCATTGCCATCGGCGTCACCGCGCTGATGCTGCTGGCTGGGCAGGGGGTCGTGGATGGCACCATGACACTGGGCGACCTGGTGCTGGTCAACGCCTACATGATTCAGATCTACATCCCGCTCCACTTTCTCGGTTTTGTCTATCGCGAAATCAAACACTCACTCGCTGACATGGAAAAAATGTTCAGCCTCGTGGAGCAGAATGCCGAGGTGCAGGACCCGCCCGGCGCACCTGAACTTAAACTGGAACAGGGCGCCATCCGCTTCGAGGACGTCTATTTCCATTACGATGAAAAACGCCAAATCCTGCACGGCCTCAGCTTCGAGGTACCGGCGGGGCAAACCGTGGCTGTGGTCGGCGCTTCCGGCGCGGGCAAATCGACCCTGTCGCGACTGCTGTTCCGCTTCTACGATGTAACCGCCGGGCGCATCCAGATTGACGGCCAGGATATCCGTGCCGTGTCGCAAAAATCTTTGCGCCGGGCCATCGGCATCGTGCCGCAGGATACCGTGCTGTTCAATGACAGCATTTATTACAACATTGCCTATGGCCGCCCTGACGCGACGCGGGAAGAAATCATCCAGGCAGCGCGTCATGCACACATCCATGAATTCATCGAATCCCTGCCGGATCAATACGAATCCCTGGTAGGCGAGCGCGGCCTGAAACTTTCCGGCGGAGAAAAACAGCGCGTCGCCATCGCCCGCGCCCTTCTGAAAAACCCGCGCATCCTGATCTTCGACGAAGCCACTTCGGCGCTCGACTCCAAATCGGAGAAAGCCATCCAGGCCGAGCTGAAGCTGATCGCCCGGAACCGCACCACGCTGGTGATCGCCCACCGGCTTTCCACTATTGTGGAGGCCAACCAGATTCTGGTGATGGATCAAGGCCGCATCACCGAACGCGGCACCCACCTTGAACTCCTGACGCTGAACGGTGCCTACGCCCAGATGTGGGCATTGCAGCAACAGGAAGAATCCGAGCAACCCCTCAACGCCACTTAACCAAGGAGCACAACATGGCCACTGTAGATCTGAACAAAGAGAATTTTTCTGACGTTATCACCGGAAACGACATCGTCGTGGTGGATTTCTGGGCGCCCTGGTGCGGCCCGTGCAAATCCTTTGCCCCGACTTATGAAGCGGTTTCAGAAAAAATCCCCGGCGTGGTTTTTGCCAAGGTCAACACCGAAGTGGAGCAGGAAATGGCGCACCATTTCCAGATCCGCTCCATTCCCACCCTGATGATTTTCCGCGAACAGATCATTATCTTCTCAGAACCGGGCGCCCTGCCAGGACCTGCGCTGGAAGACATCATCGGTCAGGTCCAGGCGCTGGACATGGCGGAAGTCCATAAACAGATCGCCGCAGAAAACACCACCGAACAGGGATAAGCACCGACACAACCACCCGTGTCGGCCGTTATTCGCTCACGGTACCGCGCCCGCGCTTGATTTCGCCGCGCTGTTTCTTGGCTGTCAGGCGGCGTTTTTTCGATGCCAGCGTGGGCCGGGTGGCCACGCGCGGCTTGGGCTTTTCGGTGGCGCGGCGAATCAGCTCCACCAGGCGACCGATCGCGTCCTCGCGGTTGCGTTCCTGGGAGCGGAAGCGTTTCGCCTCGATGACCATTTCGCCCTCGGTCGTCAGGCGACTGCCCGCCAGACGCATCAACCGGGCGCGAACATCCTCGGGCAGATTGGGTGAACGGGCCACGTCGAAGCGCAACTGAACGGCCGTCGCCACTTTGTTGACATTCTGCCCGCCGGGCCCGGAAGCACGGATAAATTGCAGTACAATTTCGCGCTCATCGATGGAGAGCTGTGGTGTAATTCGAATCATGGCTGCAGTTTAACGTGAAACAGTTTGTTAAGCGTGAAGTCACTCGCTACGCTTTGTTTGTAAAGCGTGAAATGTAAAAGCATCCACTGAACCTGCTTTTACATTTCACGCTTCACAGCAAGGGCGTAGCCCAAGCGGTTTCACATTTCACTTGATTCATGATTCTGGGCGTAATTTGCCATGCCCGTTAGGGCCAGGGTCACTTCAGCTCAAGCTGTTGCAACAGTAAAATCAAATTTTTGACACATCATTTCGGAGAAAGAACCATGAAACTGCTACGCCTTTTCACCCTGGTCTTCGGCCTGTCCCTGAGCATTGGCGCGTATGCCGCCAACCCGATGGTTGAAATGAAAACCAACCTCGGCAACTTTACCCTGGAACTGTACCCGGACAAATCCCCAAAAACCGTCGAAAACTTCCTCCGCTATGTGAAAGGCGGCTTTTATAAAGGCACGGTCTTTCACCGCGTAATCGACAATTTCATGATCCAGGGCGGCGGCTTCGACAAGAATCTGCGCGAAAAAGAGACTTTTTATCCCATCCAGAATGAAGCCAATAACGGCCTGAAGAACGATATCTACACCATCGCCATGGCACGCACCATGGATCCCCATTCCGCCTCGGCGCAGTTTTTTGTCAACGTCAAGGACAACGCATTTCTCAACCACACTGCTCCGAACGCGCGCGGCTGGGGCTATGCTGTTTTCGGCAAGGTAGTGAAGGGTCAGGAAGTGGTCATGAAAATCGCCAAGGTCAGAACTGGCGCGCGTGACCCCTTACCCTCCGACGTGCCGCTTGAAAACGTGGTCATCGAGGATGTAAAAGTATTGCCTTGAAATGACGCCCACCGCCTACACCTGGCCCTACATTCTCGGCATTGCCCGGGAGCATAAAAAGGAACTGATCGCCGCCCACGTCATCGCCGTTTTCGCGGCGCTGGCGAGCGTGCCGATTCCGCTCCTCATGCCACTGCTGGTGGACGAAGTGCTGCTGCATCAGCCGGGCGTCATGGTCGGCTGGATCAACGGCCACTTTCCATCTGCCTGGCACGGCCCGCTGCTGTATGTCGGCGCCATCCTGGCGATCACCGTGCTGCTGCGGCTGGTCGCCGCGATGCTGGGGGTATGGCAGACGCGCAATTTCACCCTGATTGCCAAGGATGTTTCCTACCGCCTGCGCGAAGGCCTGCTGCAGCGCCTCAAGCGCATCGCCATGTCGGAGTACGAAACCCTGGGCAGCGGCGCGGTGGCTTCCCATTTCGTCACCGACCTCAATGCCGTGGACGACTTCATCGGCGCCACAGTCAGCAAATTCCTGGTGGCACTGTTGTCCATTGTCGGCACGGCGGCCATCCTGCTGTGGATGCACTGGCAGATGGCGCTGTTCATCCTGCTCATGAACCCGGTGGTGATCTACTTCACCACGGTGCTGGGCAAGAAAGTCAAAACCCTCAAGAAGAAGGAAAACAGCGCTTTCGAGCTATTTCAGCAGGCGCTCACCGAAACGCTGGACGCCATCCAGCAGATCCGTGCCGCCAACCGCGAAGAGCACTACATCAGCCGCGTGCTGGAACGGGCGCGCGGCATTCGCACCCACGCAGCCGCCTTCTCGTGGAAAAGCGATGCCGCCAGCCGCCTGTCTTTCATGGTGTTTCTGATCGGCTTCGACATCTTCCGCGCCATCAGCATGCTGATGGTGGTGTTCTCCAACCTCACCGTCGGCGAGATGATGGCGGTATTCGGCTACCTGTGGTTCATGATGGCGCCGGTGCAGGAAATCCTCGGGATTCAATACGCCTACTTCGGCGCCAAGGCCGCGCTGGGCCGGATCAACCGCCTCATGGAACTGGACGAAGAACCGCACTACCCGGCACTGCACGACCCCTTCAGCGGCAAACATACCGTCGGCGTGCGCATGGAAAACATCTCCTTCCGCTATGGCGACGGCCCGCTGGTGCTCAACAACGTCACCCTCGACATCAAGCCGGGTGAAAAAATTGCCCTGGTGGGCGCCTCGGGCGGCGGGAAATCCACCCTGGTGCAAGTCATTCTTGGCCTCTACCCTATCGAGGCCGGCACGCTGTATTTCGACAAAATCCCAGTCACTGAAATCGGCATGGAAGTGGTGCGCCAGCACGTCGCCACCGTGCTGCAGCACCCTGCCATTTTCAACGACACTGTACGCGCCAACCTCACCATGGGCTGCGACTGCCCGGATGAGGAACTGTGGCAGGCACTGGAAGTGGCGCAACTGAAAGACATGGTGGAACAACTTCCCAAGGGGCTGGATACCATCGTCGGCCTCCAGGGCATCCGCATCTCCGGCGGCCAGCGCCAGCGCCTCGCCATCGCCCGCATGATCCTGGCCAAACCCCAGGTGGTGATCCTCGACGAAGCCACCTCCGCGCTGGATGCGGAAACAGAAGCCAGACTGCACGAGGCACTGCGGGCATTCCTACAGGACCGCACCACGATCATCGTCGCCCACCGCCTCTCAGCAGTGAAACAGGCAGACCGTATCTACGTTTTCGAGGATGGCCACATCATTGAAGAAGGCGCCCACGAGGAACTGCTGAAGAGTGAAGGGCTGTACAGCCGGCTATATGGGCAGTTGCAGCACTAGGAAACGATATACATCACCCGGCAATCGTTGGTGCGTGCCACGATTAACTACTGTAGTAGAAATGAAAATGGGCACCCTTGGAAGAGTGCCCACTTTTGTACCAAACTGGCTCCCCGACCTGGACTCGAACCAGGGACCTGCGGATTAACAGTCCGTCGCTCTACCGACTGAGCTATCAGGGAATTGACAAGCCAGCATTCTAAGCAGTTGCCGCCTTCAGGTCAACCCGTTACCTGTAAAAATCTCGCTCTATGGCTTGTAGCGCAAGTCTGCACGAGATGGCTTTTTCGGCTAGAATTCACATCCCTGATCAACCTTTGCATTGAACAATGAGCCATACCCAATCCCTGATTATTGACGTCAATCTCCACGACTTCGAACAACGCGTGATTGAAGCCTCCAGAACACTGCCTGTGCTGGTGGATTTCTGGGCTGACTGGTGCCCGCCCTGCCTGGCGCTTTCGCCGGTACTGGACCGCGTAGTAAAAGCCTACGCGGGAAAATTCACGCTCGCCAAGGTGGAAGTGGATGAGGGCGACAACATGAAACTTGCTGGACGTTATGGCTTGCGCGGCTTTCCCACTGTGCTGATGTTTGTCAATGGTGAGGAAGTCGGTCGTTTCGCCAGCGCAAAACCCGAACACTGGGTGCGCGAATTCATCGAGCAGCACTGCGGATGCTGAATCCGTCAGCATGAGCGCTTTATGCCCATGTGGATCCGGGCTATTTTTTGAGGATTGCTGCGCCCCTTATCTGAAGGGTGCGGCATCAGCTCCTACGGCTGAAGCCTTGATGCGTTCCCGATACAGCGCTTTTGTGGAGCGGGACTGGGACTATCTGAATCGTACCCAGCAGACGCAGGACATAGGTCCGCCCACGCCAGACATAGTATGGCTAGGCTTGGAAATTCTTGGCAACTGCGGCAGGGGATCTGGAAGATTTCGAGGGTACGGTTGAGTTCATTGCACGCTACAGCCATCAGGGCAACCACGCAGAACTGCATGAGATCAGCCGCTTTCAGAAAGTGAATGGCAAGTGGCTTTACGTGGACGGCACTTTTCCCCGTCCCGGACAAAAAACCAAAGTCAGGTCGCAACGACCCCTGCCCTTGTGGTAGCGGGCTTAAATTCAAGAAATGCTGCGGGGAAAGCTGAGTGTGTTTGTATCAATGATTGGCTGAAGCTGCTACCGGTTTAGCGGCGGACTGAGGTGCGGTCAGTTTGGCGCCACTGGCGGGAAGGGGTAGCGGACGTTCATTTTCCAGCACCTGGAAAAACACCTCATCCTGCTTGATCATCCCCAGTTCGCTGCGCGCCCGTTCCTCGATGGCACCATAACCCTGTTTCAGGTCGCGCACCTCGGCATCCAGAGAGGCATTGCGCGCTTTCAGGCCCTGATTGACCTGCTTCTGCGCAGCAATTTTCTGATCCACTTCCCATACGCGCAACCAACTCCCCTTCCCAAGCCACAGCGGATACTGCAACGCGACGACGAGAAGCACCAGAAGCAGCGTCAGCCAGCGCATGGAAAAGGGTTAATCAGCCCGGCTAGCGGTTAAGCTGGTAAAAGGCATCGCGTCCGGCGTAGCTGGCGCCGTCACCCAGCTCTTCCTCGATGCGCAGCAGCTGGTTGTACTTGGAGATGCGGTCGGAGCGGCTGAGAGAGCCGGTCTTGATCTGCAGGGCGTTGGTGGCCACGGCAATGTCCGCAATGGTCGTGTCTTCGGTTTCGCCAGAGCGGTGCGAAATCACGGCAGTATAGCCGGCACGCTTGGCCATTTCGACCGCAGCGAAGGTTTCGCTCAGGGTGCCGATCTGGTTTACCTTGATCAGGATGGAGTTGCACACGCCTTTCTGGATGCCTTCGCGCAGGATCTTGGTATTGGTCACGAAGAGATCGTCGCCAACCAGCTGGATCGACTTGCCGAGACGGTCGGTGAGCAGTTTCCAGCCGTCCCAGTCGAATTCGCTCATGCCGTCTTCGATGCTGATGATGGGGTATTTGTCCACCCAGGTTGCGTACAGATCAATGATCTGTGCAGAGCTGAGCGTCAGTCCATCCGCCTTCAGGTGATACTGGCCATCCTTGTAAAACTCGGAAGCGGCGCAATCCAGACCAATGGCCACATCGGCGCCCGGCAGATAACCGGCGGCCTCGATCGCCTCGACGATCACCTGCAGCGCGCCTTCGTTGGAGCCCAGTGCCGGTGCAAAACCACCTTCATCGCCCACTGTGGTGGCAAACCCTTTGGCATGCAGGATTTTCTTCAGGTGATGGAATACCTCGGCACCACAGCGCAGCGCTTCGCGGAAGCTCTGTGCGCCCACCGGAATGATCATGAATTCCTGAATATCCGAACCGCCTGTGGCATGCGCGCCACCGTTGATGATATTCATCATCGGCACTGGCAGTTGCATCGGACCGGAGCCGCCGAGGTAGCGATACAGCGGCAGGCCGGACTGCTCGGCTGCGGCCTTGGCCACTGCCATGGAGACCGCCAAGAATGGCGTTGGCGCCGAGGCGACCCTTGTTGTCAGTGCCATCCAGTTCGATCAGCATCTTGTCGATGAAGCTTTGCTCTTCGGCATCCAGGCCGATAATGGCTTCGCAGATTTCGGTATTCACGTTTTCAACCGCCTGCAACACGCCCTTGCCCAGATAGCGGGCCTTGTCGCCATCGCGCAGTTCCACGGCTTCCTTGGTGCCGGTAGAGGCGCCGGAAGGTACGGCGGCACGGCCAATCACGCCGGACTCAAGCAACACATCGGCCTCTACCGTGGGGTTGCCACGGGAGTCCAGAATTTCACGGGCGATCACATCAACAATAGCACTCATTATTTTTCCTTAATTTCTCAGTTATCTATCACAATTTCATTTCGGCAAAGCCTTGCTGCTTTACCAGTTCATCCAGTTGCTTGAGCGTGCTCAGCAGTTCGCGCAGTTTCCCCAAAGGCCAGGCGTTGGGCCCGTCCGACAGGCTTTTGCCGGATCGGGGTGGGTTTCCATGAAAAGCCCGGCAATCCCGCTTGCCACTGCAGCGCGCGCCAGCACCGGCACGAATTCGCGCTGCCCGCCGCTCTTGTCTCCTTGCCCGCCCGGCAACTGCACCGAGTGGGTGGCATCGAACACCACCGGGCAATTCGTGTCGCGCATCACCGCCAGCGAACGCATGTCGGATACCAGGTTGTTGTAGCCGAAGGACACGCCGCGCTCGCACACCATGATGTTATCCTGGCCGCCATTGGCTTCACGTGCCTTGTCGACCACATTCTTCATGTCCCAGGGGGCAAGAAACTGGCCTTTCTTGATATTCACCGGCTTGCCGCAACTTGCCACGGCATGAATGAAGTCAGTCTGACGGCACAGGAAGGCGGGGGTTTGCAGCACATCCACCACCGCGGCCACCACCGGGATTTCTTCTTCGGTATGCACATCGGTCAGCACCGGCACGCCAATCTGGCGTTTCACTTCAGCCAGAATGCGCAAACCTTCATCCATGCCAAAGCCGCGAAACGATTTCCCGGAACTGCGGTTGGCCTTGTCATAGGAAGATTTGTAAATGAAGTTTATGCCTACCTGATTACAGATTTCTTTCAGCTGTCCGGCTGTATCCAGCGCCATCTGCTCGGACTCGATGACGCAGGGTCCGGCAATCAGGAACAGAGGGTGTTGCAGGCCCGCTTCAAAACCACAGAGTTTCATCGTTATGCCTTTTTTACCTTGGACTGCGCCAGTGCTGCTTCAATGAAAGCCTTGAAGAGCGGATGGCCAGCGCGCGGCGTTGAAGTAAATTCAGGATGGAACTGGCACGCCATGAACCAGGGATGATCCGGCAACTCGATCATCTCGCACAAGTCTTCACCCCCCATGGAACGACCGCTCACGCGCAAGCCTGCCTGTTCAAGGCGTGGAAGGTATTCGTTATTGACTTCATAGCGATGACGATGGCGTTCGATGACTGTTTCCGAGCCATAAACCTTGCGCGCCAGTGAACCTTCTGCAAGCAGCGCTTCCTGCCCGCCCAGGCGCATGGTGCCACCGAGATCGGATTGGCTGCTGCGGGTTTCAAGCGCGCCTTCCTTGGTGCGCCATTCGGTGATCAGCGCGACTACCGGATAGGGTGTATCCGGATTGAACTCGGTACTGTGCGCATCTTCCATCTGCGCCTTGTGGCGTGCATATTCAATCACTGCCAGCTGCATGCCGAGACAGATGCCCAGATAGGGAATGCGCTTCTCACGTGCATAACGGATCGCTGCAATCTTGCCTTCCACGCCGCGCTTGCCGAAACCGCCGGGCACCAGAATGGCATCCATGCCATTCAGGAAATCCGTATTGCCGGTTTCCAGGGTTTCGGAATCGATATAGTGAATATTGATCTTGCTGCGCGTATGAATTCCCGCATGAATCAGGGCTTCTGAAAGCGATTTGTAGGACTCGGTCAAGTCCACATATTTGCCCACCAGCGCGATGTTCACCGTATGCTCTGGATGCTCCAGTGCAAAAATCAGTTTTTCCCAGGTGCTCAGATCCGCAGGCGGCGGCGTGAGTTCCAGCTTGCGGCAGACGATCTTGTCCAGACCCTGAAGGTGCAGCAAGCCGGGAATCTTGTAGATACTGTCCACGTCCACGGCGGAAATGACCGCTTCTTCCTGGACATTGGTAAACAGCGCGATCTTGCGCCGCTCGTCGTCCGGCAACGGGCGGTCCGCACGGCACAGCAGCACATCGGGCTGGATACCGATTTCGCGCAATTCTTTTACCGAGTGCTGGGTCGGCTTGGTCTTGATTTCCCCGGCAGAAGCAATATAGGGCACCAGCGTCAGATGAATGAAGCAGGTATCGCTGCGACCAAGCTGCACGCCCATCTGGCGGATGGCTTCCAGAAAAGGCAGCGATTCGATGTCACCCACCGTGCCGCCGATCTCGACGATTGCCACTTCAGCATCACCCGCGCCGGCACGGATGAAATGCTTGATCTCGTCCGTGATATGAGGAATCACCTGCACCGTGCCGCCCAGGTAATCGCCGCGCCGCTCTTTCTTGATCACGCTTTCGTAGATCTGGCCGGTGGTGAAGTTGTTGGACTTTTTCATTTTGGCGCTGATATAGCGCTCGTAATGGCCAAGGTCCAGATCCGTCTCGGCGCCGTCTTCAGTGACGAAAACCTCGCCGTGCTGGAATGGGCTCATGGTGCCGGGATCCACATTGATGTAGGGATCCAGCTTGAGCATGGTGACTTTGATGCCGCGTGATTCGAGGATGGCGGCCAGGGAAGCTGCTGCGATACCCTTGCCAAGTGAAGAAACAACCCCGCCCGTAACGAAGATATATTTGGTCATGAAAAACCTGGAAATCGTGAAGATTGGACGGGTTCACATCATACCCGAAACCCCATGCGCCCACAATTGAGAGTCGCTTCCAAATGCAGGGAAAAAAGCGCCCAGGCAATCCACTACTTGTGGTTTTTCAAATATTGAAATTGCTTCGTTGCGCTCGCAATGTCGGGATTGCGGAATAATTCAGTGTTTCTGTGTTTTGCTACCCGACACAAAATTTAGTGTGCCTTCGCCACTCGTCCACGCATCTATCGTGCCTGGCGAATCGCCGCCAGGACGGCGTCACCCAGGCCAGCAGGTGATTCTGCCACCACGACACCGGCTTCCTGCAGCGCCTTGATCTTGTCCGAAGCCAGCCCGCTACCGCCGGCAATAATCGCGCCGGCGTGGCCCATGCGCTTACCCTTGGGCGCAGTCTGCCCGGCGATGTAACCCGCTACGGGCTTGTTGACATGGGCCTTGATATATTCCGCAGCCTCTTCTTCGCGCGTGCCGCCAATTTCGCCCACCATGATGATGGCTTCGGTTTCCGGGTCATCCTGGAACAACTTCAGGCAATCAATGAAATCCAGCCCCTTGATCGGGTCGCCACCGATACCCACGCAGGTCGTCTGACCCAGCCCGGCTTTGGTGGTCTGATAGACCGCCTCGTAAGTCAAAGTACCGGAGCGCGACACGATACCGACCTTGCCTTTTTTGTGAATGAAGCCAGGCATGATGCCGATCTTGCACTCTTCCGGCGTGATGATGCCGGGGCAATTGGGGCCGATCAGCACCGAGGCGCTGTCCTTCAGCGCCGCCTTGACCTTCATCATGTCCAGCACCGGAATGCCCTCGGTAATGCAAACAATAACCTCAATCCCCGCAGCAGCGGCTTCCATAATGGAATCGGCAGCAAAAGCTGGTGGCACATAGATCATGGTGGCATTGGCACCAGTTTCCTTCACGGCATCGCGCACCGTATTGAATACCGGCAAATTGAGGTGGGTCTGCCCGCCCTTGCCCGGCGTCACGCCGCCGACCATCTTTGTCCCGTAGGCGATGCCCTGCTCGGAGTGGAATGTGCCCTGCTTGCCGGTAAAGCCCTGGCAGATGACCTTAGTGTTTTTATTGACCAGAATGCTCATGTAAGCCCTTAAATTCTTTTCTCACCACACAAGGACGCGAAGGAACGCAAGGTAAGCCCTATCAGGAATTCCTTTGCGAGCCCTTGCGCCCTTTGCGGTTAAATTCAATTTTCAATCAAGCCACTGCCGTCACGGCGCGTTTGGCCGCATCGGTCAGATCACTGGCGGAAATCACGCCCACACCGCTCTCGGCCAGCATCTTCTGCCCCAGTTCAACATTGGTGCCTTCCAGTCGTACGATCACCGGCACTTTGACGCCGACTTCCTTGACTGCCGTGATAATGCCCTCGGCGATGATGTCGCAGCGCATGATGCCGCCGAAAATATTAACCAGAATCGCTTTGACGTTAGAGTCAGAAAGAATGATCTTGAAAGCCTTGGCCACCGTCTCCGCTGTCGCGCCGCCGCCCACGTCAAGAAAGTTGGCGGGCTGACCGCCGTGCAACTTGATCAAATCCATGGTCGCCATGGCCAGACCGGCACCATTGACCATGCAACCGATATTGCCGTTGAGGGCGATGTAATTGAGATCCGCTTCGCGTGCTGCCACTTCCTTGGCGTCGTCCTGGGTTGGGTCGCGCAGCACGGACAGTTCCTTCTGCCGATAGAGCGCGTTGTCCTCCACGCTGATCTTGCAGTCCAGCGCCACCAGTTCGCCGCTGGCCGTCACCACCAGCGGGTTGATCTCGACCAGCGATAGATCGTTCCTCATGAACAACTGGAACAGGCCCCTGGCCATCTTTGCAAAGGCAGCGATCTGCGGACCTTGCAGGCTCAGGCCGAAGGCAATATTTCGGCACTGATAATCCTGCAGACCCCACACCGGATCGCACACCTCGCGCAGGATTTTGTCCGGATCGGTGCGGGCGATTTCCTCAATTTCCATGCCGCCGCTACCGGAAGCCACCAGCACGATGCGTTCGGATTCGCGATCCACGGTGAGGCTGAGGTAAATCTCGCGCGCGATGTCCAGCGTTTCTTCGATCAGCAGGCGCGTCACCATCTGTCCATCGGGCGCGTTCTGATAGGTTACCAGGCAACTACCAAGCAGTGCATTCACACTCTGAGCCAGATCATTCATGGAGCGCACCACGCGCACCCCACCCGCCTTGCCGCGACCGCCTGCGTGAATTTGCGCCTTGACCACCCAGGCCTCACCGCCCAGTTCTCCAGCCGCCGTCTCGGCCTGAGCTGCGTTGTCCAGCACCACGCCGCGCGGAGTAGGAATTCCCTGTTCGCGCAACAACTGTTTTGCCTGATATTCGTGCAGATTCATTATTTTTCTCGATGAAAATTCACAACCGGACCCGCAGGCCCAAAGTGTGTAATTGTGGCGGAAAATCCGTTGTTAATCCAGCAGCGAGCCTAGCCGATAATCAGCTTGAGACCGATGAGGATGGTCACGATTTCGAAAGCGCGCTTGATCCACTGATTACCCTTCTTTAACGCAAAGTGGCTGCCCAGATACCCGCCGGTCACCGACCCAATCAGCAGCGCCGGCATCCAGTCCCAGGCAATGGTACCGATCATGCCCAGCACAATTGCTCCGGTACCATTCCACACCAGCCCGCACAACACCAGGGTATAAGCCACGGCGCGCTTGTAATCGAGCCCGAAGTGGTGGATCAGCCACATGGTCAGGAACAGCCCCGTACCAGAGGTAATCGAGCCATTCAGAAAACCGACCACAAACAGGCCCACCATACCCGTCAACAGCGCAATCCCCGCCTGGTTACGAGGGGCATGCTCCATGCCCAGGCTGGGCTTGAAAACGGAATACAGCCCCAAGCCCATGGTCAGGATGCCGAGCGCCAGTTGCGCAAGGTGAGGAGGAACGCTGAGAATGATATTGGCACCCAGGACCACGCCGGGCAAACCAGCACCGAGAATAATGAGTGAAAAGCGCCGTTCCAGGTGACTCTCGCGAAAGTGCCGGATGGTTGCACCCAGACCGAGCGCAACGCTGGCAAGTTTGTGCGTTGCGAGGGCCACACCAAAGGGAAGCCCTAGAAAAATCAGCATGGGAAACTGGATCAGCCCAGCCCCGCCACCCGACAAAGCTGAAAACCAGTTGGCAATAAACGAAGCGGCAAACAGAACAAGCTGATCAACAACGCCCATCTATTCTGTAATGCCGTACTCAGCCGCTGCCAGCGAATAAAATAGTCGGAGCTGATGATGTTTGAGCACATCCAGAATCAGCCTTGCTTCCTCTTCACTTAGAAGGAACTCGATCTCGACCGGCAGCTCTCCAGCCAGCTCAAAAAAAGCTTCTTCATGCAGCCTGCCATGACGGCCAAAACCCGCAATGGCCCGGGTAGCCGTGCCGCCAAGGACCCCCAGCGCTTTCGCCTGTTCCAGCAGCCACTCATACAGCAGGCTGCTTTCATGCCGCTGCGCCTCGCTGACAAAAAGTTTCAGACAAATGCCCTGCATGTTCACCCCCTGAATGTCTTAACCGTCCAGATACCCAAAAGCGTCATGGCCAGCGAGCCCGCCACGTGCAGCCCCACGATCCCGGCCACCCACGCGTACTGGGCACGTAACAGGAGCGTGGTTGTTTCTGCCGAAAAAGTGGAAAAAGTGGTCAGACCACCGAGAAAGCCGGTCGCGATCAACAATCGAGCCTCCGGGGAAAGTCCCGGATATTCGGTGAACAACACCATGGCCAAACCCATCAGATAGCCGCCAAGCAAGTTAGCCGCCAGCGTGCCGAGCGGCAACACCGGGAACAAAGGATTGAGCCACAGCCCGAACCACCAGCGCAGCCATGCGCCAACCGCAGCCCCTGCCCCAACCGCAACCAAGCTGTACCAAGCCATCCCAGTCCCCGCAAAAATTCTTGAAATCCCAACGGATTTTACAGGAGTTCCCTTTTGTTCAGGATTATTGCTAAAGTTGCAGCATGAACGCATGGCTGGAAATTTCAAGTTTCGCCTGGCATCAGGGCATAAGCTACCTGATCGGCGCGGTCGCTTTCATCACGATGATGCTTTATCGGCTCAGACCAGCGGACCGTAGCACCCTGACACACACGTTTTCCTTCTTCGTCATCTGTCTGGCGGGGCTGCTCATCAGCGGGATATTTCACTATCTCGGGTTTGCAAAAGCGGCCTCCATCCTGCATGAAATGTTTATTGTCGCCGAAGGCATCGTCCTGATCCGCTTATGCGGGATGCTGATTTTTCGCGTCGTACTGCCTGCCGCCCGCCTCAGCACACCCAGCATTCTTGAAGATATGCTGGTCATTGCTGGTTATCTGGTCTGGGGCATGGTTCGGTTACGTTATGCGGGAATGGATTTAAGCGGCATCGTCACCACTTCTGCCGTCATTACTGCAGTCATCGCCTTTTCCATGCAGGACACGCTAGGCAACATTCTGGGCGGGCTTGCGCTGGAACTGGACAATTCCATCCAGGTCGGCGACTGGATCAAGGTGGATGAAGTGAGCGGCAAGGTGGTTGATATACGCTGGCGTTCCACCTCGGTTGAAACACGCAATTGGGAAACAGTGGTCATCCCCAACAGCGTATTGATGAAATCCAAATTCAGCGTACTCGGCAAACGCGATGGGCAGCCCGAACTATGGCGACGCTGGGTCTGGTTCAATGTGGATTACAACATTCCGCCGGCGCGTGTGATAGAAATCGTCGAGAAAGCCATCCAGTCCGCCGAGATTCAGCGTGTGGCACAGAATCCCCTTCCCAACTGCGTCATGATGGATTTTGACCAGAGTTCTGCCCGGTACGCCGTGCGCTACTGGCTGACGGACATTGCCGTTGATGACCCGACCGATTCAGCTGTCCGCACTCATATCTACGCCGCACTGCAAAGAGCAGACATTCGCCTGCCGGTGCCGGAGGGCAACATCCATTTATTTAAGGAAGGCGAGAAAAGTGATGTCATCCGCCTTTCGCGCGAAATTTCCCGCCGCATGAAAACCTTGCGCAAGGTCGATCTGTTCCGGTCTTTCAGTGACGATGAATTGACCACCGTGGCAGGACGCCTGAAATATGCGCCATTCGTCAAAGGCGATGTCATGACAAAACAGGGCGCCGTTGCGCACTGGCTCTACATCCTGACAGAAGGAGAAGCCGAAGTGGTACTGGAATCCACTAGCGGAAACAGGAAAATCTCCACCATTCACGCAGGCAGTTTTTTTGGGGAAATGGGCATGATGACCGGCGCACCCCGCAGTACAACCGTCACAGCAAAAACCGATGTCGAATGCTACCGACTGGACAAGGAAGCTTTTGAGAGCATCATTCAGTCACGCCCAGCCATCGCGGAAGAAATCAGCCAGGTTTTGACAATTCGCCAGGCTGAATTGCACTCCGTTCAGGATGGATTAGCCGCTGTACGGCCTTCTCAAAACCAGACGAATTCGGAAATATTAAACAAGATCAAAGATTTTTTTGGACTTCTTGATTGAGCCCGGCCCATAGGCTTTGGCTCAAACATTTCAGTAAGACTTAATTTTTCTTAATGTTATTGAATGCATTCCAAGTCGACCAGCCATCGCCGCTCACGTAATGAACATGCAGAGCGAGGTATTTTCCTGTAGCTAGACAAACCCCCCAGCCAGTGAAATACTCTAAAGGATCGCAAATTTCAGTAAAAAACTCCGGAGAAATTTAGCATGGCCACATTTGATTTTGGCAAACGCCTGAACCAATATATTGATGAAATTTTGAATTTGGGTGGCGCAAAACGTGCCGAGCATGACCTGAACGAGGGACAGAAAGTGTTCCTGCACGCCATACGCCGCGAACTGGTGAAGTATACCGATCCCGATCGGCAAGGCTATCCAAACAATGTTCTGGAGCAAATGGAATCCTTCGCCCGCACGCTGGGAGACCTGCATAACTCCTATTTCGACATGGGCTATCACAAAATAGCAGACTGCCTCTACAACCGGTGGGGCCAGGTTTTCGAAGAAACCAAGCGTCTTGAGTTTTCCCCTGATGCCAAGGCGCCATGCTGGGTTGATGTGATCGAGGTCGAGAAATCAGATATGCCCGCTTTTTTTGACGCCTGAATTACCCGCCCCAAATTAAAACAAGCCAGTTTCAGGAACCGTCATCATTGAGACACAGTAAATCAGAATATTCTGATAACCCAATACTTATCCGGATAAAATTATCGAATTAACTTATTCGAAGATAGAAAATATGGATCAAATCGCACCAGCCTACATGTTATTCTTCGGAAAATTTTTACTGCAACCCGGCTTCAATAAACCATTAAATAAAGAAATGGAGAAAACATGTCCAAACTAGTTCGGCCACACGGTGGCGGTGAACTCAAGCCCCTGCTACTGACAGGCGATGCGTTGAAAGCTGAACTGGCACGTGCCCAGAGCATGACCAAAATCAAGATGAGTTCGCGCGAAACCGGCGACCTCATCATGATCGGTATCGGTGGCTTCACTCCTCTCAACGGTTTCATGACGCATGCTGACTGGCAGGGCGTATGCGATGGCTACAAAATGGCCAACGGCCTGTTCTGGCCAATTCCCGTCACCCTGTCGACCGATGACGAAAACATCAAGGACGGCGACGATGTCGCCCTGGTGAATGGCGAAACCGGCGAAATCATGGGCACCATGAAGGTGACCGAGAAATACAGCATCGACAAAGGCCACGAGTGCATGCAGGTCTACAAGACCACCGACATGGAGCACCCCGGCGTCAAGATGGTCATGGCTCAGGGCAAATACAACCTGGCCGGTCCGGTCAAGGTTCTGTCCACCGGGACTTTCAAGGAAGAGTACGGCGACCAGTTCATGACGCCTGCCGAGACCCGTGCCACGTTCGAACAAATGGGCTGGTCCAAGATTGCCGCTTTCCAGACCCGCAACCCGATGCACCGCTCCCACGAATACCTGGCCAAGATCGCCATCGAGACCATGGATGGCGTGCTGGTCCACTCCCTGCTGGGCGCACTGAAGCCGGGCGACATTCCTGCCGAAGTCCGTTCCGAAGCCATCAGCACCCTGGTCGAAAACTACTTTGCCCCCAACACCGTGATCCAGGCAGGCTATCCGCTGGACATGCGCTATGCCGGTCCGCGCGAAGCACTGCTGCATGCCCTGTTCCGCCAGAACTATGGCTGTTCGCACCTGATCGTTGGTCGCGACCATGCTGGCGTGGGTGACTACTATGGCCCATTCGATGCCCAGAAGATTTTCGACGAAATCCCCAAGGGTTCGCTCGAAACCACCAACATGAACATCGACTGGACCTTCTGGTGCAACAAGTGCGGCGGCATGGCCTCGCAGCGCACCTGCCCGCACACCAAGGATGACCGCATCCTGTTGTCCGGCACCAAGGTGCGCTCGATGCTGTCCGAAGGCCAGGATCTGCCTGTCGAATTCAGCCGCCCAGAAGTCGCCAAGGTGCTGCAGAAGTACTATGCTGGCCTCTCGGCTGAACAGAACGTCAAGATCGAGCTGAAAGGTCATTCGGCAAAATAAGTTTTTTAGGGTTGGCCGGTCGCCTACGCAACCGGCTTTTTTATAGTTGTTAATGTCAATACCGAGGAGTAAAAGCAATGCCAACTTTTGTACGTACAGACAAATGTGACGGTTGCAAAGGTCAGGACAAGACCGCGTGCATGTACATCTGCCCGCACGACCTGATGAAGCTGGACAAAGACGGTTCCGAAACCGGCCACGCCATGAAGGCGTTCAACCAGGAGCCTGAGCAGTGCTGGGAATGCTATTCCTGCGTGAAGATTTGCCCGCAACAGGCAATCGAAGCACGTCACTATGCTGACGTTGTGCCACTGGGCGGCTCCGTGCAACCTCTGCGTGGTTCCGACTCCATCATGTGGACCATCAAGTTCCGTAACGGCACACTGAAGCGCTTCAAGTTCCCGATCCGCACCACGCCTGAAGGTTCGATCGACTGCTACGGCGGCAAGCCAGAAGCAAGCATGGCAAATGTCACCAAGTCCGGTTTCTTTAACCAGATGAATGGCTACCGTGCTGGCAACCCTGCCGAACTGATCCGCAAGTAAGACGCGACGAACAGTTATTGTTAACGAATATTGAAAGGTAAATAAGATGTCTGGAACCTTTGAAAATCCTGAAGTAATCCAAGAAGAAGTTGACATTCTTCTGATCGGCGGCGGCATGGCTTGCTGCGGTGCGGCTTATGAAATCATGCGCTGGGCTGATGCAGCCAAGCGTGAAAACGGTGTTGACCTGAAAATCAAGCTGGTAGACAAGGCAGCCATGGACCGCTCCGGCGCCGTTGCTCAAGGTCTGTCCGCGATCAACACCTACATCGGTGATGCACAAGACCCTGCTGACTACGCACGTATGGTGTCCAACGATCTGATGGGTATCACCCGTGACGATCTGGCCTACGACGTGGGCCGTCACGTTGACGAATCCGTGCACCTGTTCGAAGAATGGGGCCTGCCAATCTGGAAGACCGACGAAGCCGGTGAGCGTCATGACGGTTCCGTTGAAATGCCCAAACTGAAAGACGGCGGCAAGCCAGTTCGTTCCGGTAAATGGCAGATCATGATCAACGGTGAATCCTACAAGTGGATCGTTGCCGAAGCTGCTAAAAAAGCACTGGGCATGGACCGCATCCAGGAACGTATCTTCATCGTCAAACTGGTCAACGACAAGAACGACAAAAACCGCATCGCCGGTGCTGTTGGCTTCTCCGTTCGTGAAAACAAGGTTGTGGTTTACAAGGCCAAGGCAATTCTGCTGGCAGCCGGTGGTTGCGTAAACCTGTTCCGCCCACGTTCCGTTGGTGAAGGCCAAGGTCGTGCATGGTACCCAGTGTGGAACGCAGGTTCCACCTACACCATGGCTGCTGAAGCCGGTGCAGAGCTGACCATGATGGAAAACCGCTTCGTTCCCGCCCGTTTCAAAGACGGTTACGGTCCTGTTGGCGCATGGTTCCTGCTGTTCAAAGCCCAAGCCACCAACGCCAACGGCGAAGTGTACATGGTCAAGAACAAGGAAATGCTGAACGACTATCCTCCGTATGGTCAAGCTGCCGTTCCTGCTTCCTGCCTGCGTAACCACCTGATGCTGAAGGAAATGAAAGAAGGTCGCGGCCCGATTTACATGGACACCGTGACCGCTCTTGCAAAACTGCGTGAGACTCTGTCCCCACGTGAAGTTAAGCACCTGGAAGCAGAAGCATGGGAAGACTTCCTGGACATGTGCGTAGGTCAGTGCGGCGTCTGGGTTGGTGAGAACATCGAGCCAGAGAAGAAAAACTCTGAACTGATGCCTACCGAACCGTACCTGTTGGGTTCACACTCCGGTTGCTGCGGTATCTGGATTTCCGGTCCTGAAGACGTTGGTGCACCGATGTCCGAAAGCAAGGATGGCGTACCTGCTCACCTGCCAACCGGCTGGAACTGGGGCTACCGTGGCATGACCACCGTCAAGGGTCTGTTCACTGCTGGTGACGGCGTTGGCGCATCCGGCCACAAGTTCTCCTCCGGCTCCCACGCTGAAGGCCGTCTGGCTGCCAAGTCCATGGTCAAGTACTGCATTGACAACAAAGACATGTCAGTCGAGCTGGACACCCCGGCAGATCAACTGGTTGCTGAAATCTACAAGCCAGTTCGCAACTACCTGGAATTCAAGGACTACTCCACTGCAATCGACGTGAACCCCAACTACATCACTCCAAAAATGCTGCAGTTCCGTCTGCAAAAAATCATGGACGAGTATGTTGCTGGCGTTGCAACTTACTACACCACCAACGACAAAATGTTGGCTGTAGCGAGCGAGAAGCTGGACATGCTGAAGGAAGACGCAGAAAAAATGCGTGCAAAAGACCTGCACGAACTGCTGCGTGCGTGGGAAAACTACCACCGCATCCTGACTGCTGAAGCTCACATGAAACACATCCAGTTCCGTGAAGAAAGCCGTTACCCTGGCTTCTACTACCGCATGGACAAGAACTTTGTCGATGAAGAAAACTGGAAGTGCT
Source organism: uncultured Gammaproteobacteria bacterium (assembly GCA_963741495.1). Taxonomy (GTDB): domain Bacteria; phylum Pseudomonadota; class Gammaproteobacteria; order Burkholderiales; family Sulfuricellaceae; genus Sulfurimicrobium. The sequence continues at coordinate 292,513 of CAVUID010000011.1, read as the reverse complement.
TCGTGAACTCCATCTACGACAAGACAACCAAACAGTGGACCTGCTTCAAGCGCGCTCACGTGGATCTGGTTGACAAGTCCAAGCTGTTCAAGCCTGCTGCTCACTAAGAGTTTGCTTTAACAGTGTAGTAAAATGAAAGCCGGGCGCCGCAAGGTGCCCGGTTTTTTCTTTACAGGCAAGAATAAACCTGTTGAAAACATGGGCAAGTGCCAAGACATAAGCAAAGCACACAGCTTGTTTATGTCTGGACATTTAGTTACAACCGCGCTCAGCGCACAAACGAGGTACATCATGGACGAACAGGAATTCAACGATCTGGCCAAGGACTCTCCCTTTGTAGAAAGCCCGGTCATGCCCAACATGCTGGAAGGCGATACCCCCATCCAGTTCCGCTGTCATCGCCAGGTCAAATGCTGGAATGCCTGCTGCAGCAATATCGACATTCCGCTGACACCCTATGACATCCTGCGACTGAAAAACCGGCTGAATCTCTCTTCTGCCGAATTTCTGCAGCAATACACCTTCCCCTACGAACTGGACAAGGATGGTTTGCCGGGCGTGAAATTCAAGCCGGTCGAAGGTGGTACCGCCTGCCAGTTCATGGTCGAGGAAGGCTGCAGCGTTTATGAAGACCGCCCTGCCGCCTGCCGCTACTATCCTGTTGCCCTCCTCTCCATGCGACGTTCGGACGAATACACCGATCGCACTGCCTATGCGCTGGTACAGGAAAAACACTGTCTCGGCCATCAGGAGCCGCGCAAGCTGACCATCGAAGAATACCGCCAGGAACAAGGCGTTAACGATTATGACGAAAAGAGCCGCGGCTGGCGCCAGCTGATTCTGAAAAAGAAATCTGCAGGACCTTCCGTCGGCAAACCACCGCAAATCTCCAATCAGCTGTTCTTCATGACGAGCTACGACCTGGACCGTTTCCGCGCCTTTGTCATCAGCCCTTCTTTCAATGAATCCTACATTGTGCCGGTTGAGACCATGGCTGAAATTATTGCTGACGATGAAAAACTGATGGAATTCGGTTTCAATTTCCTCAAGCATTCGCTCTTCAATGAACCGTTTCTCGAAGAACAGGAAGGCGCTTTCGAAAAACGCCGTGCCCGGCTGAATGCACGTGCCCAGTCGATCATTGCCGAAATGCAAAAAGACCGCGAGAAGCGCAACGATGACATGTACGATCCAGAGCCACGCCCTGGCGACTGCGGCTGCGGCGGCAACGATTAGGCAGAGTGTCAGCATGGAAGCTCATTCTCTGGCGCCGGAAGAACACTTCATCCGTGATGAGCCCTACTACGAGCCAATTGGCCAGGAAATCGCCATTTTCGAGGCGGCGTACCAGAACAAGCTGCCGGTACTGCTCAAGGGCCCGACCGGTTGCGGCAAGACGCGCTTCATGGAATACATGGCATGGCGACTCAAGCGTCCGCTGATCACAGTCTCCTGCCATGACGACCTGACCGCCTCCGACCTGGTGGGGCGATTTCTGGTCAAGGGCGGCGAAACCGTCTGGGTAGACGGCCCGCTGGCTCGTGCCGTGCGCGTTGGTGGCATCTGCTATCTGGACGAGATTGTCGAAGCGCGCAAGGACACCATGGTGGTGATCCATCCACTGGCGGATGATCGCCGCGCCCTGCCCATGGAGAAACTCGGCACCCTGCTGGAGGCCGACGACGACTTCTGTCTCGCCATTTCCTACAACCCCGGCTACCAGAGTGTTCTGAAGGATCTCAAGCAAAGCACGCGGCAACGTTTTGTCGCCCTTGAATTCGACTATCCCGCTGCCGAACTGGAGCGCAAGATTGTTGCCAGGGAATCCGGTGTAGCGCCTGATGTCGCCGAAAAACTGGTCAAATTTGCGCAAATGACGCGCAACCTCAAGGGCAGCGGGCTGGAAGAAGGCGCCAGCACACGCCTGCTGGTGCATGCGGCGAAACTCATGGCCTCCAACATCGAACCGGTAGCCGCCTGTCAGAGCGCCATCGCGCAGGCCATCACCGACGACGCGGAAATGCTTGCGGCGGTGCATGAGTTGTCTTCATCGCTGTTTTAAAAGCGGGATTCACGGGAAAGCCGGATTCAGGCTTGATGTCTTTACCCTGTAAATTCCGTCATCCTGCCCAATCTTATTTTTCATGACAGACTCGATCCCTCATACAGCACCACAAATCGAGCAGCTTCTCGATGAGTGGTTCGAGGTCGAATTCACTTTTCTCCGTGTCGACGAAATTGCGGCCTCCATAGCCAATCTGTCACGTGATGAGCAGGATTTTCTGCTCAGCTGGATACAGCGTGCCGCCACCACGCATATCCAGATTGCCTACCATTTCGCACTGCGTGCCCCGACGCTTCTGGCACACATGGAGCGGCGTGTCATCGAGGCCTGGGCGCTGCATGCCATGGATGCCTATGATCGCGCAGGCATCTCGCCTGCGGTTCGCGTCATCAAGGAAGTCGAGCACTTTACCCGCCTCAGCCATGAGCGGACAGCCGGGGTTGTGTTCGAGGATATCAGCGGCGTCATGCTCAATTTCGTGCGCGGATTATCCGGCAGGCGCCTCAAACTGGAGCAGGACGAGGCAGTTTTCACCGATAGCGAAACCCTGTATCCTGCCTGCTGTCATCGCCCGAATGCAAGCGGCTGAAGACAACTTTATCCTGTGCAAGGCCATGGTAACCATGATGTGGGCCCAGACGCGATTCGGCAGTTTTCGCCCCCGCCTTTCGGAACAGCTGAGCCACTATGACGACACCAAACGCGCACTGAAGCACTTTCAAACACTCGAAACACTGCGCCTGGAAGCCTGCATCGCACGCGAACTTCCCGGTCTCTACCGGGAGATGCAGCGACTCCGGGCCGAACTTCACGAAACACTTCCTGACGCATGGCTGCATTTTGCCCAGGAACTGGGGCAACCCGATGCCACAGTCGATGATAGCCTGTGCCTTCTGGCTGAAGCTTATGCCGCACCCACGCCACCTGACATATGCTATCAGGGCGAACTGCGCCCCGATGTTGTCGAAGCGCGCATGACCGAGCGTATCAACAAGGAAAAAATTCTGCTGCGCGTCAAGCTGGCGCAGCTTGAGAAGGAAATCACAAAACACCGCTCCCAGGAATCCCGGGACAGGCCGGCAAAGTTCGGCCTGACTGAAAAACCGGCATCCGAGCCCGGTCTGACCGCTCTGGAACTGACACTGGATGGCGTACCCATCGCACCGCCGGATGATGTGCGTCAGTTACTGACCTCCATTCAGCTCGATCTTGGCGAGATTCCGCCCGAATATCTGGTCGCTGCCGGTCCGGGCGAATACGACCCGCGCCTGTATGAGGAAAAAGCCGCCGATCCGGATGATGTCTGGCAAGGCACTTACCATGAAGAAGGTGCCTCTCTCTATCCGGAATGGGATTACGGTCGTCAGCATTACCGCAAGAACTGGTGCGTGATGCGCGAGAAGGACGTAACGCCGGTATATGACGGTTTCCGCGCGGCCACTCTGGGAAAATACAGCGGCCTGGTGAAACACCTGCGTAAGACCTTTGAAGCCATGCGCGACGAAAATCGTTTGCTCAAGCGCCAGGTCTATGGCGACAACGTCGACATCGACGCACTGGTGGAAGCGCTCGCCGATGCCCGCGACGGCAGCGAAATGAGCGACCGCCTGTTCATGCGCATGCACCGCACCGAGCGCAACATCGCGGTGATGTTCATGGTGGACATGAGCGGCAGCACGCGCGGCTGGATCAACGATGCTGAACGCGAATCCCTGGTGCTGCTGAGCGAAGCGCTGGAAACCCTGGGCGACCGCTATGCCATCTATGGCTTTTCCGGCACCACGCGCAAGCGCTGCGAACTGTTCCGCATCAAGCGCTTCGACGAACCCTACAACGAGGAAGTGCAGGCGCGTATCAGCGGCATCCGCCCGCAGGAATACACCCGCATGGGCTTCGCCATTCGCCACCTCACCAGCGTGCTGAACGAAGTCGAAGCGCGCACCAAACTGCTGATCACGCTTTCGGACGGCAAGCCCGACGACTACCACGACAACTACCGTACCCAGTATGGCATCGAGGACACCCGCAAGGCGCTGCAGGAAGCGCAGCGTAGCGGCATCCACCCGTTCTGCATCACGCTTGACGAGAAAGCACGCGATTATCTTCCCCATCTCTATGGCGCAGTCAATTACACCGTGATCGATGAAGTCAACAAGTTGCCGTTCAAGGTTGCGGACATTTACCGGCGATTGACGACTTAACCAATTCTGATTAACTTGTACTCTGATAACCACCAAGGAATTAAAATGCGCTTTTTCTGGGCCTCCCTGCTAGCCGCTCTATTACTCTTTTCCGCATCCGCCCAGGCCAGTGGAGGTGGCGGCGGTGGCCCGTCTCCTTATGCCAAGCTGGAAACCATTACCGTCAATCTGCAGGGATTGACGCAATATCTGCAGGTCGACATGTCACTTAAAATTGCCGACCCCAAGGTAGCTGAATCCATCAAGGGCTGGAGTCCGGTTATTCGCCACGAACTGATTCTGCTGCTAAGCAGCCAGAGCGGAGAAGAACTTGCGACGCTGGCCGGCAAGAAAAAAGTAACCGGCCTTATCAGGACGGCCATCAACAAGATACTGAAGCTCGACGCCAAGGAAGGCGTGACGGACGTCCTGTTCGAGTCTTTCGTGATTCAGTAATCCAGCCTGCACCATTAACCGGGCTTCATGCCCGGATATAGTGCATGCAGGCGTACCATTACAAGCACTGATTAAATTATACACATATAATCAATATGATATGAGATGGCATGGCTTTTGCTCCTATGTTGGGCATCCAAGTTTACGGATCACCCAAGGGAGTACAATATGTCAGACCGTTTCAATCTTCTTGATTTCTCCAAGCCGAACATCCGCACTCTGCACCTGACCTGGCTGGCCTTCTTCGTCAGCTTCATGGTCTGGTTCGCGCACGCCCCCCTCTTGCCTTTCATCCGTGAGGCATTGCAACTGACGGATCTTCAGACCAAGGTGCTGATGATTCTCAACGTGGCCATGACAATTCCGGCCCGCATCCTGGTCGGCATGCTGGTCGATCGTTACGGGCCGCGCATCATGTTCTCGTCCATCCTGATTCTGGGCGGGCTGGCCAGCATCGCATTTTCCCTGGCCGACAATTTTGAGCAACTGGCGCTGCTGCGCTTTCTCTCCGGCTTCGTCGGCGCCGGTTTCGTGGTCGGCATCCGCATGATTTCCGAATGGTTTCCCGCACGCCAGACTGGTGTGGCCCAGGGCGTGTATGGCGGCTGGGGTAACTTTGGCTCAGCCGGGGCGGCCGGTTTGCTGCCTGTTGTCGCCGCAAGCGTGGGCGGCCCGGATGGCTGGCGTTATGCGATTGCTCTCACCGGCCTGATCGCCATTGCCTACGGCGTACTGTTCTACTGGCGGGCACGCAACACCCCCAAGGGATCGACCTATTTCAAGCCCAAAAAAACCGGCGCACTGGAAATCACCAGTGGATTCGACCTGGTGCTCTATATCCTGATGAACATACCCATGTACCTGGCGCTGGGCGTGCTGACCTGGAAACTTTCGCCTTCCGGCATGAATCTGCTGGGCCAGAGCACGGTGTACATCATCTATGCCGGCCTGACTCTCACCTACCTGGTACAGGTATGGAAAATCTGGCAGGTAAATGCCCATGTGCTGAAAGAACCTGTGCCGGAACTGCAGCGTTACTCCTTCACCCAGGTCGCCATCCTCGACCTGGCATACATGGTGACATTCGGTACCGAACTGGCGGTGGTTTCCATGCTGGCGCTGTTCTATGTTGACATGTTTGCCATGGACAAGGTCGCTGCGGGCCTCCTGGCAGGTTCCTACGCGGTCATCAACCTGGTTGCCCGCCCTGCCGGCGGCCTGTTGAGCGACAAGTTCGGCCGCAAGATCACGCTTCTTATCGTTTTTGTCGGCATCGCACTGAGCTTCATGACACTGAGCAATGTCAGTGCGGAATGGAGCCTGGCCATGGTGGTGCTGGTTGCAACTTTTGGCGGCATCTTTTCCAAGGCAGGATCAGGCGCAGTCTATGCCATGGTGCCCCTGATCCAGCGCCGCTTGACCGGACAGATTGCGGGCATGACTGGCGCTTATGGCAATGTCGGCGGCGTCGCTTTTCTGACCGTACTGGCCATGGTTTCCACCCAGGTCTTTTTTCTGGTGATCGGCATCACTGCTGCCACTGTGCTGCTGTTTATCGCAATCTTCCTGCGCGAACCCAAGGGGCACATGACTGAAGTCCTGCCGGATGGCACCGTGCAACTGATAGAAGTACACTGATCGCAAAGCCATCAGAAGCGAACCCCGCTTCGGCGGGGTTCGTCTTTTCGTCTTGCTGGAGCAAACATGAGCAAAACCCTGAGCATCACGCTAGGGCAGCATTCTATTGCCGGTATCAAGCCGCAGAACGAGGATTTTCATGGCGCCTCGATTCCCGCTGGCGCAACACTGGACAGCAAAGGCATCTGCATCGCCATTGCCGACGGGGTAAGCGCCAGCGAAGGCGGGAAGGAGGCCAGCCAGATCGCAGTGCGCCAGTTTCTGGATGACTACTACAGCACGCCCGATTCATGGTCGACCAAGCATGCGGCAACCAAGATACTGGGGGCGCTGAATCTGTGGCTCTACAACCAGGGACAGAAACTCTATGCCGGCAATTGTGGCCTGGCAACCACGTTCAGCGCCATCGTCCTGAAATCCCAGACAGCCCACCTGTTTCACGTCGGGGACAGCCGCATCTATCTACTGCGCGACGGTCATCTGGAATGCATCACACAGGACCATCGCGTGCATTTCGGCGACAAGAGCGATTACCTGGCCCGGGCGCTGGGTATCGATGCGCGCCTGGACATCGACTATCACACCCGCGACCTGCAAGCCGGCGACTGCTTCATTCTGACCACGGATGGCGTGCATGATGTGCTGCACCAGGAGGAAGTGGAACAACAACTGAACAGCCTTTCCAATGAGCCGCAAAAATGTGCCGAGACGCTGGTCGAGCAGGCGCTCAAGCAGGGTAGCCAGGACAACATCACCTGCCAGGTGGTGCGCATCGAAGCGCTGCCGCAAGCAGACAAAAGCGAATTCTTCGAGCAACTGACCCAACTGCCCTTCCCGCCCGACCTCAAGGCCGGGCAGGTGCTGGACGGCTATCGCATCCTGCGCGAACTGAACGCCACTTCGCGCAGCCAGGTCTATCTGGCGGAAGACACGCTTGATCCGCAAGCACAAAAGGTGGTCATCAAAACCCCTTCCCAGAATTACAACGACGACCCGCTCTACATCGAGCAATTCCTGCTTGAGGAATGGGTGGCGAAGCGGCTGGATTCGCCGCACCTGATCAAGGTCTGCGACCGCACTTCACGACCGCGCACCTTTCTTTACAGCGTGGTCGAATACATCGAGGGCCAGACCCTGCGCCAGTGGATGCGGGACAACCCCAGCCCCGGCGTTGCCCGGGTCCGCGCCACGATTGACCAGATTGCGCGCGGCCTGCGCGCCATGCACCGGATGGAAATGATTCATCAGGACCTGAAGCCGGACAACATCCTGATCGACCGCAACAACACCCTTAAAATCATCGATTTCGGCTCCACCCGCATTGCCGGTCTGGCCGAAACCCAGAGCGTACTGGAACACCAGCACATCGTCGGCACCGCAAGCTATTCCGCGCCGGAATACTTCAGGGGCGAACAAGGCAGCAACCGCTCGGATATCTTCTCGCTGGGCGTGATCGCCTATGAAATGTTCACCGGCCAGCTGCCCTACGGCGAAATCACCCCCGAGCAGGCCGCACGGAAGAAATTTACCTACACCTCCGCGCGGCTGCACAACCCCGCCATTCCCGACTGGGTCGATGCCGCACTGGAAAAGGCCACCCATCCCCACCCCAACCGGCGCTACGAACTCGAATCCGAATTCGTCGCTGACCTGACCCACCCAAACCAAGCCCTGCTCAATGAAGGACGGAATCGCCCCTTGCTGGAACGCAACCCGCTGGGATTCTGGAAAGGCCTGTCGTTGATCCAGTTGGCGGTGATTCTGGTGCTGGGTTATTTGCTGCTGACAGGCTGACAAGAACTGACTAACCGTCTGTTGGCGAAATGGGCTGGCTGGGGAACTTACACCCATACGAAGAGTTCCACTCTATGAGGGGTGCCGCTTTCATTGCGGCTGGTCTTTCTTTAGACCCATGCCGGGAGGGGCCCAGATGATGCACCTGTTTTTCTTTCTGTTTTTCACCAGTTCCACAGCGCTTGCCAGCGATCTGCCACTGGGTGACATCCGGCTGCCCCCCGGTTTCTCCATTACCGTTTTTGCAGACAAGCTTCCGGGCGCCCGTTCGATGACGCTGGGAGCAGGTGGCACGCTGTTTGTCGGTACGCGAAAAGAAGGCAAAGTTTACGCGCTGCAGGACCGTGATGGCGATGGGCGAGCGGAACGGGTGCTAACGCTGGCCTCCGGACTAAACATGCCCAACGGCGTAGCCTTTCGGGACGGCGCGCTTTATGTAGCCGAAGTAAACCGCATTTTGCGCTACGACGCCATCGAAACCCGACTCGACAAACCGCCCAAGCCGGCAGTCGTGAATGAGAGCTTCCCGGCGGATGCGCACCACGGCTGGAAATTCATCCGCTTCGGGCCGGATGGTCTGCTTTACGTCCCGGTCGGGGCGCCATGCAATATCTGCGAGCCCGACCCGGCGCGCTATGCCGCGATTTTCCGCATGCGGGCGGACGGCAGCGGACTGGAACAGTTCGCCCGTGGTGTACGCAACACGGTAGGCTTCGACTGGCATCCCGCAACCGGGGAATTGTGGTTCACCGACAATGGCCGCGACTGGCTGGGCAACGAACGCCCTCCCGACGAACTAAACCATGCTCCCCGGCCCGGCATGCATTTCGGCTATCCCTATTGCCACGGCAAAAACATCGCCGACCCGGAGTTCGGCACCATGAGAACCTGCAGCGAATTCACGCCTGCCGCGCAGGAATTAGGTGCCCACGTGGCCTCCCTGGGGATGCGCTTTTACACTGGTAGCCAGTTTCCTGCGGCCTACCACAACCAGATTTTCATTGCCGAGCATGGCTCCTGGAATCGCTTCCCGCCCAGCGGCTACCGCATTACACTGGTCCGCCTTAAGAATGGGAAACCTGGCGGCTATGAAGTTTTCGCCGAGGGCTGGCTGCGCCTCGGTCTGGCCTGGGGCCGTCCGGTGGATCTGCAAGTCATGCCGGACGGTGCCCTGCTGGTTTCAGACGACAAGGCAGGTGCAATTTACCGCATTGTTTACAAAGATAAATAAATACCTTAGCCAAGAGTTTGTTAGAGCTGAAACCAGACCGCGTACCTCAGCGCATGCCACGAACAATAGGCCATCTTGATCAACCAATTTCAATCGTGCATTATGATTCTGGAATACAAAAAACCATTTACGCCGTTATTGCGCAAATCGATGCACTTTGAATAAGGAGATAGAAATGTTTATTGCTCCAGTTCATTTGGTCTCGCCGAAGCGCATACGTGAATTGGCCCTCCATAAGAACACTCTGCTTTATATCGCAAGTCAGCCTCCGGGATGCATGCGCAGGGAAAAATCCCGAGCAGCAACTGACATTCACACGCAGTGGAGCCCATACGGGTGATAACAGCCGCAAAATACGGTTCCATTGGCGAAAAGACGCGCGCCTGGCTTATTTCCCTGCTGAGTTTGGTGCTTCTGGGTTTTGCCTGTCATGCCCAGGCTCAAGAGGGCGCCATCACGACCTCTCTGTCCCTCTCCCAGGAAGAAGCTGAATGGCTCGCCGCGCACCGCGTGATTCGTCTGGGTATCGACTCGAACTATGGCCCCTATTCCTTCATTGATGAAAACGGACAATTGCAGGGCGTGGTACGTGATTTTCTGACTCATATCGAACGAACGCTGAACCTCCGTTTCGAGATCGTCAGCAACCTGAATTGGCCCCAGCTCATGGAGGCCGTGCAGCAGCATCGTATCGATGCCGTTGCCACAGTGGTGCGCTTGCCGGAAAGGGAAGCCTTTCTGGAATTCAGCCGCATCTACCTGCCCACTCCTCTGGTCATCATGACCCGCAATGATGCCCGGCAATTGCGTTCACTGGACGAACTGCCAGATTTGCGCATGACGCTGGTGGAAGGCTACTCTTCCAGCAAGCAGGTCATGAAACTGTATCCGGAAATTCGCCCATCCTACGTCACCACGCCGCTTGACGGCCTGCGGGCAGTGGCCTCGGGCATGGCGGATGCCTATGTGGGCGTACTGGGGGTAAACGCTTTTCTAGCGAGCCAGCACGGCATTGCCAACCTCAAGGTGAATGCCGCTTTTGACATGGAGGACAATGGCCAGCGTTTCGGTGTGCGCAAGGACTGGCCTCAACTAGCCAGACTTCTCGACAAAGCCCTGGCCGCCATCCCCGCAAAACACCGGGCAGATATCTGGCAACACTGGATACCGATACATGCCGATGAAATCCATCGCCTGAGTCGTCCCACCCTGGCCTCTCGCCTGTTTCCCTGGTTACTCGGCTTAATCGCTTTATCGGTTGTGGGCTATCTTGCCGTCCTGCTGTGGAACCGCCAGCTCAAACATGAGCTATCCCGGCGCCAAGCCGATTCGGAGCGGGCTCAGACCATCGCCCACCTGGGAGACTGGTCAATGGATATCGCCAGCGGTCGTATCCAGTGTTCGAACGAAATTTTTCGTATCGCAGGCCGCTCCCCGATAGAACTGGATTGGCCCACCCTGCGTGGCTGGCTCCATCCGGATACAGAGACCCATGAGGACTACCTGTCCCAACTAACCGCGCTGAATCCCGGCGAGCTTGTGCCGCCTTTGCACGTCCAGCTGTTAAGGCCAGACGGCAGCATCCGCTGGATTGAGATCACCTGCGCGACTGATCACGACGAAAATGGCAAGCCCTGCCGATATAACGGCACTGCGCTAGACATCACCGAGCGAAAACAGGCTGAGCAGGCGTTGCAGGAGAGCGAGGCCCGCTATCGGTCATTGCTTGAAATGGCCCCCTTCCCGGCCGTTCTCTCCCGCTTGCGGGATGGCATATTGTTGTATGGCAACCACCGCGCGGAAATCCAGTACGGGATGAGACGCGAACAAGGGATCGGCCAGCCCGCAGACCGGTTTTACCAGAATCCGGCGCAGCGTGATCGTTTCATCGAGCTGCTGCAAAAAGACGGCCACGTGGATGATCTTGAGGTACGCATGCTGAGGATGGACGGGCGTCCATTCTGGGCACTTGTTTCCGCTTCCATCGTGGATTTCAAGGGTGAACCGGCCATCTTTGCTGCCATCAATGACAACACTGCACGCAAGCAAATGGAAGATGAAATCCGCCAGCTCAACACCGAACTGGAACAGCGGGTAAACCTGCGCACCGCCGAACTGGCCGCCGCGAACAAGGAGCTGGAAACCTTCACCTATTCCGTGTCTCACGACCTGAAAGCGCCGTTGCGCGGCATCGACGGCTACAGCCGGCTGCTGCAGGAGCAATACCAGAGCCAACTCGATGAAGAAGGACGCCTGTTTCTGAACAACGTGCGTCAAGGCGTGGAACAAATGGGCCTGCTTATCGAGGATCTGCTAGCCTATTCCCACATGGAGCGGCGCAGCCTGACCGGACAGAGCGTGAAACTGGCTCGCCTGGTAGCCGGCATCCTCGACGAGCGGCGGACGGACATCGAAACCCGCGGCATGATCGTCGAGATACAGGGACTGGAGGACTTGACCGCCCGTGCCGACCCGGAGGGGCTGGCCATGGTGCTGCGCAATCTGCTCGACAACGCGCTCAAGTTCACCCGTGACAGCCATCCTCCGACGCTGACGATACGTGGCACGGCTACAGAAAAATCTGTTACGCTTGAATTGCATGACAACGGAATCGGCTTCGATATGCAGTTTCACGATCGCATTTTCGACATCTTCCAGCGCTTGCAGCGTGCCGAAGAGTACCCCGGCACCGGCGTTGGTCTGGCCATCGTCCGCAAGGCCATGCAGCGCATGGGCGGGCGCGTCCGGGCAGAGAGTGCGCCTGGTCAGGGTGCCGTTTTCAGTCTGGAGATACCGCGATGATTTCCGATCCGACTCGCCCTATCCTGCTGGTGGAAGACAACCCGGTTGACCTGGATCTGACCTTGCGCGCCTTCGCACATCACAACCTGGCGAGCCCCATCCAGGTCGCCCGCGACGGCCAGGAAGCCCTGGACTGGATTCCGCGCTGGGGTGCGGGCGAAACCCTGCCTCTGGTGATCCTGCTGGACCTGAAGCTGCCGCGCGTGGATGGCCTGGAAGTATTACGCCAGTTACGCGAACATCCGGTCAGCCGCGACCTGCCTGTGGTCGTTTTGACCTCATCCAGCGAAGACCGGGACGTGAAGGCGGCCTATGCCCTCCATGCCAATTCCTACATCGTCAAACCCGTCAATTTCGAAAAATTCATGGATGTGGCGGCGCAGATCAAATTGTACTGGCTCCTCATCAACCACCTGCCTGAATAACGCCCAAATGACCCTGCGCACCCTGCATGTCGAAGACAACCCGGACGATGCCGACCTGACCCGGCGCTATTTGTCTAGCCACGCGCCCGACATTGAACTGATCCAGGCAAGCACGCTGTCAGAGGCACTCGCCTGCCTGCAAGGTCCGGCCACTTTCGATGCAGTCCTGGTGGACCTGAAGCTGCCGGACGGGTCGGGTTTCGAACTGCTGAACTGGATACGGCAGCGCTCGCTGCCGATTGCGGTGGTCATGCTCACCGGTTCTGGCGACCAGCATGCGGTGGTGGCTGCACTTCAGGCCGGCGCTGATGACTACCTGACCAAGGGGGAAACTTCCCTGGAGCGCCTGCCTGCCACCCTGCACGATGCCAGCAAGCGTTTTCAGGAAGCGCGTACCCGCCGCTCCCGCCAGCTACGCGTGCTTTATGCCGAGCACAATGCAGCCGATATTGATCTGACCCGACGCCATCTGGCCCGTATCGCCCCTCATATCCAACTGACCGTCGTTGGGGATGCCACTGAGGTCTTGCAGCGCTTGCCCACGGATATCGCAACGCCGCTGGAATTCGATGTGGTGTTGCTGGACTATCATCTGCCCGGGCTGAATGCGCTGGAAGCGGTCAAGGTGCTGCGCGTCGAGCGTGGCCTGGACATTCCCATTGTCATTGTCTCCGGACAAGGCAGCGAGGAGGTGGCGGCCAAAGCCATCCATCTCGGGGTGAATGATTACATCGTCAAGCACGCTGGCTACCTGCACGAGCTTCCGGCAACCCTGGAAAAAGTCCAGCATCAGGTGGAACTGATGCGAGAACGAAGTGCACTGCGGATGACTTCGGAACGTCTGGGGCAAGCCCTGGACACCAGCCCGGCGATCCTTTACACCCTGCGTCTGGAACCGGAAACCGTGATACCTGTCTGGGTCAGCAGCAACATCGAACGCCTGCTGGGCTACACAGAAGCGCAGGCGCTGCAAGCGGGGTGGTGGTCGAGCCACCTGCATCCTGACGACCGCGAAGCGGCACTGGCCCGCATGAGCGAATTGCCGAACGCCGGGCAGATCATCCACGACTACCGGTTTTTCGATTCCCGTGGCCGGGTTCGCTGGATACACGATGAGATGCGCGTGTCGCACAAAGGCGAGTTAATCGGTGCCTGGCGCGACATAACCGAGACCAAGGTGGCCGAGCAAGTGCGGGAAACCCGGATTGCGATGCTGGACGGCCTGGTGAGTGATCGCCCCCTGCCCCTGATCCTGGAAGAAATCACCCGCCGCCTGGAAGGCATACAACCAGAACTGATGGTCTCCATTTTGCTGCGCGATGCGCAGAATGGCCGCCTGCATACCGCCGCCGCGCCCAGTCTGCCGGACTTCTACAATGCCGCCATGGATGGCCTTGAACCCGGGGCCGGGCGGGGCGCCTGCGGCAGTTCGGCGGCCAGCGGAGAGGCGGTCGTGATCGAGGACATCCGCACCTATCCCGCTTGGCCACCTTACGCTGAGCTGGCCAAACATACTCATCTGCGCGCCCACTGGTCGATCCCTTTCAAGGACAGGACCGGACAGGTGCTGGGCACTTTTGGCGCCTATTGCCTGCAAGCGCGCTTACCTGATCCGGCGGAACTGGACCTGATCGGCGAATTCGCCCGCATCGCCGGCCTGGCCGTGGAGCGGAGCCGCGCCGATGCAGCCCTGCGCCAGGCAGCGGCAATATTGAATAGCGCCGGCGAAGGCGTGATGGCGACCGATCTGGAATCGCGCATTGTCTCCGTCAACAGTGCCTTCACTAGCATCACCGGCTACTCCGAAGCCGAGGTGCTGGGCCGCAATCCGGGACTGCTCCAGTCAGGGCGCGAAGATCATGCGTTTTACCGGGCCATGTGGGACAGCATCAAGGAGACGGGAGGCTGGCAGGGAGAGCTCTGGAACCGCCGCAAGAACGGCGAACTCTTTCCGCAGTTGCTGACCATCAGCACGGTGTACGACAGCGATGGCAGGCCCAACAACTACGTGGGAGTAATGACCGACCTGAGCCGGCTCAAGGATTCGGAGGCCAGATTCGAACACCTGGTCCACTATGACCCGCTGACAGCCCTGCCCAACCGTCAACTGCTGCAATCCCGCCTGACGCTTGCCCTGGACAATGCCAAACGGCTCACGCAGCGCCTTGCTGTACTGTATATCGACCTGGACCGCTTCAAGAATATCAACGATAGCCTGGGCCACCCGGCGGGCGACAAACTGCTGGAAGCCTTGGCCCAGCGCATGCTGGAGCGGTTAGGCGGCGAAGGTACACTGGGCCGCCTGGGTGGCGATGAGTTCCTGCTGATTCTGGAGAATCTGGAACGCCCGGAAAATGCGGCGGGCGTGGCCAAGAATCTGATCGAGTTGCTCGATCAACCTTTCCTCCTGCCCAGCGGCCACGAAGTCTTTGTCGGCGCCAGCATCGGCATCAGCCTGTTCCCGGAAGACGGAACCTCCTGCACCAAGCTCCTCCAGCACGCCGATGTAGCCGTGTACCAGGCCAAGGGATCGGGCCGCAATACCTACGCCTTCTACACGCCGGCCCTGACCGTGACAGCCAATGAAAGGCTGGACATGGAAGCGCGCCTGCGGCATGCCCTGACCCAGGGTGAGTTCCTGCTCCACTACCAGCCGCAGGTGGACATCCTATCGGGAGCCATCATCGGCTGCGAAGCCCTGGTGCGCTGGAACAACCCGCAACAGGGCTTGATCTCGCCGCTCCGCTTCATCCCCTTGGCTGAAGAAACCGGCCTCATCGTACCCCTGGGAGAATGGGTGTTGCGCCAGGCCTGCTCCCAGGCGCGGGCCTGGCTCGACGCCGGCATGCCGCCTTTGTCGATGGCCGTCAATCTATCCGCGCGCCAGTTGCAGCAGCCAGACATCGTCGCTCGCGTCGCCGCCGTCCTGACAGAAACCGGGCTGCCCGCAGATACGCTCAAGCTGGAGCTTACCGAAAGCATGATCATGGGCCATGGCGAAGAGGTGGTCACGCTGCTGCAGGCCCTTAAAGCGCTTGGCATACGCCTGTCCATTGACGACTTCGGCACCGGCTACTCCTCGCTGGCCTATCTGAAGCGTTTCCCCATCGATGAACTCAAAATCGACCGGGGCTTTGTGCGTGACATCCCGAATGACAGCGATGACAATCAGATCGCCATTGCCATCATTGGCATGGCGCATGGCCTGCGCCTGAAAGTCATGGCTGAAGGCGTGGAAACCGAAGTCCAGAGGGATTTTCTGGCACAACAGGGCTGCAATGCATTCCAGGGCTATTTGTTCAGCCATCCACTGCCTGCGGATGAATTCATCCGCTTCCGGCACCAAGCAGGCTTATAGATCCAGCGCTGATCCTGCAGTGCTATCAGACACAGGCCTGAACCTCGGCATTTTCAAAGCTGCAAATAAACCAACCCCGCTTCCACCTTGACTGGGTAGGTGCCGACGCAGCCCTCGTCCGGCGCCTGCGCCTGGCCGTCCTCGAAGCAGATATTCATGCCGTGCAGCGGGCAGGTCACCGTATTGCCGGAGACGATGCCCTGCGACAGGGGGCCGCCCTTGTGGGGGCATTTGTCGTTCATGGCGAAGACCTCATCGCCGGCATTGCGGAACACGGCGATTTCCTTGCCGTCGTGCCGCACCAGCCGCGCGCCCCGTTGCGGGAATTCGCTCAGCGGCGCGATCTTGATCCAGTTGCTCATTTGAAACTCCTGTGTATTAAGCCGAAAAGTTTGATTTACCACGGAGCGCACGGAGAACACAGAGAAAAAACCATGTAAAACAAAGGAATGTTTTCCTTCGTGCGCTCCGTGCGCCTCCGTGCCCTCCGTGGTTCAATCCGGTTTTATCAAACCGAGATAACCTCGAATTCGTGCTTCGCGACGCCTTCCGTCGCCCTTTCCTTCCATGGATCGTTTTCCACCGAGAGCGCAT
This sequence comes from uncultured Gammaproteobacteria bacterium, assembly GCA_963741495.1. Classification (GTDB taxonomy): domain Bacteria; phylum Pseudomonadota; class Gammaproteobacteria; order Burkholderiales; family Sulfuricellaceae; genus Sulfurimicrobium. The sequence goes on along the minus strand of CAVUID010000011.1, from coordinate 275,970 downwards.
AGAGCAGTCGCTGGTAGAGCGCCTTGCGGCCTGCCTCGTCTTCCAGCACGCGCTTTTTGATGTAGTCCATGCCGACACGCTGCATCCAGTGCACGGTGCGGTCGAGGTAGCGGGCTTCCTCGCGGTAGACCTGGATGAAGGCGCCGGTGTATTCCAGCACTTCTTCCGGCGTTTTGACCTTGACCAGGAATTCGGCCACTTCGGTCTTGATGCCGCCGTTGCCGCCGACATAGATTTCCCAGCCGGAATCCACGGCGATGATGCCCACGTCCTTGATGGCGGCCTCGGCGCAGTTGCGCGGGCAGCCGGAGACGGCAAACTTGACCTTGTGCGGCGCCCACATTTTCCAGAACGCCTTTTCCAGATCGATGCCCATCTGGGTGGAGTCCTGCGTGCCGAAGCGGCAGAACTGGCTGCCGATGCAGGTCTTGACCGTGCGCAGCGCCTTGCCGTAGGCGTGGCCGGAAGGCATGTCGAGATCGGCCCAGACGCCGGGCAGGTCTTCCTTCTTGATGCCGAACAGGTCGATGCGCTGGCCGCCGGTGACGCGGATCATGGGCACTTCGTACTTGTCCGCCACGTCGGCGATGCGGCGCAGGTCGGCGGCGGTGGTCTTGCCGCCCCACATGCGCGGCACCACGGAATAAGTGCCATCCTTCTGGATGTTGGCATGAACGCGCTCGTTGACGAAGCGCGACTGGGGATCGTCCTTTGCCTCGCCGGGCCAGCTGGAGATCAGGTAGTAGTTGAGCGCCGGCCGGCAGGTGGCACAGCCATCGGGCGTGCGCCATTCGAGGAACTTCATGGTATCCGGGATGGAGAGCAGCTTGTGATCCCGGATCACGGCGCGCACTTCATCATGGGTGTGCTCGGTGCAGCCGCACATCGGCTTGACTGCCGGCGTGGCCGAATAGTCGCCGCCCAGGGTGGAGGAGAGAATCTGCTCCACCAGACCGGAGCAGGAGCCGCAGGAACTGGCCGCCTTGGTATGTTTCTTCACGTCATCCAGGGTAAACAGGCCTTTTTCCTTGATGGCCTTGACGATGTCGCCCTTGCACACGCCGTTGCAGCCGCAGACCTCCATTTCGTCGGTCATCGCGGCGGCCTTGTTCTGGCCGGCATGGCCGGCGTCGCCCAGATTGCTCTGGCCGAACATGAGGTGGTCGCGGATATCCGAAACGTTGCGCCCTTCGCGCAAGAGCTGGAAGTACCAGGCGCTGTCCACGGTATCGCCATAGAGACAGGCGCCCACCAGCTTGTTGTCCTGGAGCACCAGTTTCTTGTACACGCCGCCCACCGGATCGGACAGCACGATATCCTCGGTTTGCCCGCCACCGCTGAAATTCCCGGCAGAAAACAGATCGATGCCGGTGACCTTGAGCTTGGTGGAAGTGACCGAGCCTACATAGCGGCCAATCCCCATTTCCGCCAGATGGTTGGCGCAGACCTTGGCCATTTCGAACAGCGGCGCCACCAGGCCGTATGAGGTGCCGCGATGGCTGACGCATTCGCCGATGGCGTAAATGCGCGGGTCGTAGGTCTGCATGGTGTCGTTCACCACGATGCCGCGATTGCAGTGGATGCCGGCGGATTCGGCCAGCGCGGTGTTGGGGCGAATGCCCACGGCCATCACCACCAGGTCGGCCGGGATTTCGCTGCCATCCTTGAAGCGCACGGCAGTTACCTGTCCATCCTTGCCGGCAGATCGTTCGGTCTGCTTCTGCAGCAGGAATTTCAGGCCCTTTTCTTCCAGTGATTTTCTGCAGCAGTCTGGCGGCGGTCTTGGTCGAGCTGGCGCTCCATCAGCCATTCAGCGATATGAATCACAGTCACGTCCATGCCGCGCAGCATCAGGCCATTGGCCGCTTCCAGACCGAGCAGGCCGCCGCCGATGACGACAGCGTGCTTGATACTTCCCGGAAGCATCGATCATGGCATCCACGTCATGGATGTCGCGGAATCCGATCACGCCATTCAGATCATTGCCGGGCACCGGCAGGATGAACGGATTGGAACCGGTGGCCAGGATCAGGCGGTCATATTCGGCGCTGGTGCCATCTTCCGCGTACACCACCCGGTTCTTGCGGTCGATCTTGTTGATCTTCTTGTTGAGATGCAGGGTGATGCCGTTCTTTTGATACCAGTCCACATCGTTGAGCATGATGTCCTTGATGGTCTGCTCGCCGGACAGCACCGGGGACAGCATGATGCGGTTGTAGTTGCCATGCGGCTCGGCGCCGAAGACCGTGATGTCGTACATGTCCGGCGCCAGCTTGAGCAATTCCTCCAGGGTGCGCACCCCGGCCATGCCGTTTCCAACCATTACCAGTTTGATCTTTTTCATCAACGTCTCTCCAGGAATATTCAGGAACGCCCACTATTTGTGGACTCAAAATCACTTGGAGAGATCAATAGCAAACACCGTGCCAACTATTCAACACATTGATTTTCGTCATCTTTTAAGATTAACAACAAAGACAGCAACGGAAGCACGCAAGTTTATGCACCCAATTAACCCAGGGTGCCCAGTTTATGCCCTAGAGTGGGGCACAAGCAGTCACAGCACATTTGCCATGGCTGCCCCGTCACGCCGCTTGCCGCCAATTGCGCCAGCCAGCATGCGTTTCAGCTCAGGCACGCATGAGCCGCATTCAGTGCCACAGCGCAAGCCACTCTGCAGGAAGGCCAGATCGCTGCCTCTCCCGATCGCATCGAGAATTTCCCGCTCCGATACATTCTTGCAGTTGCAGATGATCCTGCCGCGCGTAACGCCTCCCACCGGCGGCGTATTCACTGGCGCCAGCGCCCACAGCCGTATCTGCTCGACAGGCAAGCCGGCAGCGATCATCTCCTTGAGCCAGTCGCGCGCCAGCGTTTCCCCGGTGAGCCGCGCACCGACTACCCGCCCCTGATCGACCAGAATACGCTTGGAAATGTTTCGCCTGAAATCGTCATAGCGGATGGTCGCGTCGTAATCATTTAGCCCCAGCAAGCGATCCAGCTTCTCGACCAGGTTTGGATCTGCCGGCCCATCGCCAGCCACACGCAGCACCAGCACTGGCTCATCCTGCCCGAACAAGCCCAGCGAAGCATGCTGAAAGTGTGCCAGCAATGCCTGCACGCGCGGCAGCAGCGCAAGCGCGCCATTTCTCCTCAGTGCAACCATTTGCCAGGCATAAGGCAGCTTCTCGATGCGCACTGCGGCATGCTTGAGCTCTGGCTGGAATGAAATCGGGTCGCAAGCAGAGATCGTCAACGCATTGGCGCCAGCCGAGTTCATGAACTGGCTGCCCCAGTGCATGGGCATGAATACCTGGGCCGGCTGCATTTCCGGCGAGGCCTGCACACGCACCGTGCAAGCGCCGCGCCGACTGGAGACGCGCACCACATCGCCGTCTTTCAGGCCGCGAACATGCATGTCGTCCGCATTCATGGTCAGCACCGGCTCTTCGGCATGGCTGAACAGACGCGCCACCGTGCCAGTGCGCGTCATGCCATGCCACTGGTCGCGCAAACGCCCGGTATTGAAATGGAACGGATACAGCGCATTGGTCGGTTCAGCCACGCCCTGGTAGCGGACATTCACGAATCCGGCTTTCCCCGTTGCAGTGGGATACACGCCGTCGCCATACAGGCGCACTGCCCCGCCAGATGCACCCTCCCTGAAAGGCCACTGTTGCGGACCGCGTTCATCAAGCAATGCGTAGGACAAGCCTGAAATATCCAGATCGCGGCCACTTGTCGTTTCCCGATGCTCGTTGAAAATAGCTTCTGCGCAGGTATAGGGAAACAAAGCAGGGCCGGACGGATGCCGAGCTTGGCACTCAGCCTGCGCGCAAAATCAGTGGCGATTTCCCAATCCGGGCGTGCCTCGCCTGGTGGAATACGGGCTGGCTGAAGATGGGTAATGCGCCGCTCTGAATTCGTCACCACCCCCTCCTTCTCCCCCCAGCTCGCGGCAGGCAGCAACAGATCGGCATAGGGAACGGTTTCGGTATTGCGATAGGCTTCCTGCAGGATGACGAATTCGGCATTTTCCAGCGCTTCCCGTACCCGGACCTGGTCGGGCATGGAAAGCGCCGGATTGGTGCAGACGATCCAGATCGCCTTGATCTCGCCCTGTCGTAACGCTTCGAACATCTCGACTGCCGTTTTCCCCGGCCTCTCTGGAATATGCTCTACGCCCCATAGCCCCGCCACTTCGGCGCGATGCGCTGGATTGGCCAGATCGCGATGCGCCGGCAACAGATTGGACATCCCACCCACTTCGCGCCCGCCCATGGCATTCATCTGCCCGGTCAGGGAAAGCGGCCCGGCGCCGGGCTTGCCGATCTGGCCGGTGGCCAGATGCAGATTGATCAGCCCTGCATTCTTGTCCGTTCCATGACTGGACTGGTTCAGCCCCTGGCAATACAGCGACAGGCTGGCGCGGGATGCACCAAACCACCTTGCCGCCTGAATGATGTCATATGCCGGAATGCCGCAAATTTCCGCCACAGCTTGCGGCGTGTATTCGCGCACCGTGTCCTTAAGCGCCTCGAAACCTTCCGTATGAGCGCGGATATATTCCATATCGACCAACCCTTCCCACAGCAGCACATGCAGCATGGCATTGAACAGCGCCACGTCGGTGCCGGGCAGGATGGGGAGGTGCAGGTCGGCAGCCGCTGCAGTATCGGTGCGACGCGGGTCGACCACGATGATTTTCAGAGCAGGATTGGCCTGTTTCGCGGCCTCGATGCGGCGGAACAGGATGGGATGGGCATAGGCGGTATTGGAGCCGGCGATGAAGATACACTCGGCCTGTTCGATATCCTCGTAACAGGCAGGCGGTGCGTCCATGCCCAGCGTCTTCTTGTATCCAGCCACGGCGGAGGACATGCACAGGCGGGAATTGGTGTCGATATTGTTGGTGCCGATCAGCCCCTTGGCCAGCTTGTTGAAGACATAATAATCCTCGGTCAGCAATTGGCCTGAGACGTAAAAAGCCACGCTGTCCGGGCCATGGGTGTGAATGATATCCGCCCACCTGTCCGCCGCGTAATCAAGCGCCTCGTCCCATTCCAGCTTCTGTCGCGGGGTTGCTCTTTCCAGCCGCAATTCCGGAAAAAGCAGGCGCGTATCGGTTATGGCCGAGCGATGCAGATTGGCGCCCTTGGAGCAAAGGCGCCCGAAATTCGCTGGATGATCCGGATCGCCGCGCACCCCGACAATCTTTCCCTTGTCGGCGGTGATGACGACACCGCAGCCAACGCCGCAGTAACAGCAGGTGGATTTCACTTCTTTCATAATCGGCTCGAAGTTGGTTTTATTTCACGAATCAGGCTGCCGGGCGCAACTGGCGACGATAGAGGAAATCCAGCACCGCTCCCCGATACTCGTGGTACTTGGCATCATTGGCCAGCGCCAGACGGTCGCGCGGACGCGGCAGATCCACGTGCAGAATTTCGCCGATGGTCGCCGCCGGGCCGTTGGTCATCATCACAATGCGGTCAGACAGCAGCACCGCCTCATCCACGTCGTGCGTCACCATTACCACCGTGCTATGCGTTTCCGCTGCGATCTTCATCAGTTCGTCCTGAAGATGGGCACGGGTCAGGGCATCCAGCGCGCCGAACGGCTCATCCAGCAGCAGCACCTTGGGCTGCATGGAGAGCGCACGGGCGATACCGACACGCTGTTTCATGCCGCCGGAAATTTCATGCGGATGCTTGTGCTCGGCATGGGTCAGGCCCACCAGCGCCAGCGCCTCGTGGGTGCGTTTTTTCAGGCTGGTCTTGCTCTCGGCCTGGCCAAACACCCGTTCCACTGCCAGGTAGACGTTCTCGAAACAGGTCAGCCAGGGCAGCAGGCTGTGATTCTGGAACACCACGCCGCGCTCCGGCCCAGGACCGGCGATTTCACGCCCGGCACACAGCATGGCGCCGTCACTGGGCAAGGTCAGCCCAGCCACCAGATTGAGCAAGGTCGATTTGCCGCAGCCGGAGTGCCCGATCAGGGCGATAAACTCGCCCTTGTGAAACGCTCAGATTGATATCGCGCAGCGCCACGAAAGGGCCTTTTTTGGTGTTGAACACCATGCGCACGTTTTCGACTTGTACGTATTTTTCCATGACTTTCTCCTTTAATTGTGAAAGGTGAAAAGTGAATCCACTCGGCTTCGCCTTCGTTGTGAAGTGTGAAATGGGAAACCATCAACGCTTTACCTTTTACAGCGAAGCGGCTTCACTTTTTACACTTCACAACGAAGTGGCTTCACGCTTCACTCGTAACTGAATCTTTTAGCCAGCAGCACCAGCGCCTGTTCCAGCAGCAGCCCGACGATGCCGACCACGAAGATGGCAATGATGATGTGTTCGACGTTGAGGTTGTTCCATTCGTCCCACACCCAGAAACCCAGACCGACACCGCCGGTCAGCATTTCCGCCGCCACGATCACCAGCCAGGCCACGCCGATGGAGAGGCGAATACCGGTCATCATGTAAGGCAGCACGGCCGGGAACAGTATCTTGGTAAAGATCTTCCATTCGGACAGATTGAGCACCCTTGCCACATTCATGTAGTCCGGCGGAATCCGGCTCACGCCCACGGCGGTATTGATGATCATCGGCCAGATGGCGGAGATGAAGATCACCCAGATCGCAGCCGGGTCAGCCGCCTTGAACACCAGCAGACCGATTGGCAACCACGCCAGAGGTGACACCGGTCGCAACAAACTGATGATAGGAGCCAGCATGGCACTCAGAAACTGAAAACGCCCGATCATGAAACCCAGCGGAATACCCACCAACGCCGCCATGCCGAAGCCGATCCCCACTCTTTGCAAAGAGGCCAGGATATTCCAGCCGATCCCCATATCATTGGGACCCTTGTTGTAAAACGGATCGCTGAATAGTAGTCTGAGCAGATTCCCAGGTTTTCGCCGGGGTAGGCAATTGCGGGCTGCTCTGCGACACCAGTGCCCAGAGACCAATAAACAACGTCAGGCCAAGCACGGGAGGAATCAGCCACTTGATGGCCATTCCGATGATTTGTCCGGCCCTGGCAATCAGCTTATCTCCTGACCCGCTCTCTACGCTCGTTGCAACGGCGTCAAGAGGCTTGCTTGTCACGATAGTTTCCGGGTCTGACATGATTTTTTCCAAACTTTCATTTGTTACCTGGATGGCGCTCATTTTTGTTCTCCTGTTACAGACGCATGAGCCATTCGCCCGAGCTTATCGGACCGGGCGCTGAGAGCTTCACGCCGGGGCGTAGGCTGCCCGCTTCATGGCAGATGCCAGGGTGTTGTAGGCATCTCCCCAGGCATCCTTGACTGCCGGAGTGAACTGCTCCCCCAGCCCCTGACCGAGGGTCCAGATCAGCGCGCTTCCAACTGTGTCGTAGTGCGCTTCCGTCACGCCATAATCAACGTGGCGGCGACCCAGATCTCCTCAATTCTCTCCAGAATGGGGCCCAGATTGTCCAGGCTGGTGACGACCGTATTGATCATCGCCATGAGCTTGCGGCCCTGCTCGACCATGTCGCCCCTGAACATTCCGCGCAGGGTTGGATCGAGCTCGAACAGTTGCCCATAAAAAAGCTGTGCGGCTGTATCCTTGATGGGAAGAACCTGCTGCCAGCTGCTGCGAACCAGTGCTATTTTTTCGGGTGTCATGATGTACCTCTCATATCAGTGATGGATTGATTACGCTTTGACCTTGAAACTGGCGGCATAGGCTTTGGGATTCTTGCCGTCCCACACGCTGCCGTCCATGAGCTTGCTGCTGCGCATGACATCCTTCGGAATCGGCGTCCTGGTCTGGGTCGCGGCCTGCTTGTACAGTTCGATCTGGTTGACCTGCTTGGCCACGGCCAGGTAATCCGGATCTTCCTTGAGCAGCCCCCAGCGCTTGTGCTGGGTGAGAAACCACATACCATCGGACAGATAGGGGAAATTCACCGCGCCTTCGTTGTAGAACTTCATGTAATTGGCGTCCTGCCATTTCTTGCCGTTACCGTTATCGTACTGGCCCAGCATGCGGTCCTCGATGGAGTCGAAATCGGTGTTGACATAAGACTTCTCGGCGATGATCTTGGCCACCTGGGAACGGTTCTTCATGTCATCGATGTATCTGGACGCATCCAGCAGCGCCATGATCATGGCGCGTGCAGTATTGGGGTACTTGTGCACGAAGTCAGCCGTGGTGCCGAGCACTTTCTCCGGATGATCTTTCCAGATTTCCTGTGAAGTTGTCGCAGTGAAACCCACGTTGTCGCGTATCGCCCGTGCATTCCACGGCTCACCGACACAGAAACCATCCATATTGCCGACCCGCATGTTGGCGATCATCTGCGGCGGCGGCACGGTGATGTTTTTCACATCGCTGAATGGATTGATGCCGTGGCTTGCCAGCCAGTAATACAGCCACATGGCGTGGGTGCCGGTCGGGAAGGTCTGGGCGAAGGTATATTCGCGCGGCTCTTTTTTGATCAGGGCGGCCAGACTGGCGCCATCCACTGCGCCCTTGGCCTTCAGCTGGTTGGAGAGTGAAATGGCCTGACCATTATTGTTGATGCTCATCAGCACCGACATGTCCTTCTTCGGTCCGCCGATACCCAGCTGAACGCCGTAGATCATGCCGTACAGCACATGCGAGGCATCCAGTTCGCCATTCACCAGCTTGTCGCGCACCCCTGCCCAGGAAGCCTCCTTGCTGGGCGTGATCTTGATGCCGTATTTCTTGTCGAAGCCCATCACCGAAGCGATCACCACCGAAGCGCAATCGGTCAGAGGAATGAAGCCGATTTTCACCTCGGTTTTTTCCGGCGCATCTGACCCGGCCGCCCAAGCCCCGCTGCGAATCGCCGGATCGACCATGGCCATCAAAGCAGCACCACCCAGTAAAGTTGCGCTTTTTTTCATGAAATTTCTCCGGCTGCTTGCTGAAATCTTCGCTCATGACACTCTCCTGATAAATAAACACACAAAACAAAAAAGGCGTCGCATCCGCAAGAGAATTAACTCTCGCGAATGGACGCCTTTGTCCTTGCACTCCGGTCGGCTTTGACCGGATCAATCGAATCTTTTAACAACCCGCCGTTGGGCTGTCGAATTTACATAAGCACTAAACGTGCCAAAAAATAATCAGCCTAATAAATCCGCAACCGAAATCACCTGCGCGGCCACTTCGGAAAGCCGCAATCCCCTGTCCATGGCTGTTTTACGCAATGCCTGATAGGCCTCGTCCTCGGACCAGCCACGCTGTTTCATCAAAACTCCCTTGGCGCGCTCCACGTCCTTGCGCTCCGAAAGCCTGCTTTCCGCTTTTTCCAGTTCCGCCCGCATGGCCTGAAATTCATTGAAGCGCGCAATCGCCACATCCATGATGGGCTTCAAACGCTCGCTTTTGAGGCCATCCACCACATACGCACTGACGCCGGCGCGAATGGCCGAGCGAATCTTCTCGCTGTCGTTATCGTGAGTGAACATCACGATCGGACGCGGCTGATCGCGCTTGATAACGCAAAGATTTTCAAGGGTGTCCCGGTCTGGAGATTCGGTATCGAGAATGATCAGATCGGGGTTGAGCTCCGCAACCAGGCCCGGCAGATCCGCGCTGGAAGAGACGTGCGCGGCAATCCTGCAACCGGCCTCCTGCAAGGCGTGCTTGAGCAGTGCCGCGCGCTCGAAGGTTTCATCCACCAGCAGGACACGCAAGGGAAATTCAGATGGCTTGATGGAGGTTTTCATATCCAGCCAACTAGGCAATTCTCATGCCATGTGAGACAACCCCTTGTTCCTGATAAAAATCAGGCAAACAACGGGTATGAGTCCATCAGGGGCTGAAATAAGGCCGCACCAAAAACGGGCACGATTTTTGATTTATGCGCCAAACTGGCACCAGGGCGCGCTAACACACCCGAGTTCAGGAAACGTCGCGTCGCTCCAGCACCGCCTGTGCGAGAGTGCCGCTATCCACATGCTCCAGTTCCCCGCCAACGGGCAGACCCCGGGCAATACGGGTGACCTTGATGCCGCGTGGGGTCAGCAGTTCGCTGATGTAATGGGCAGTCGCCTCGCCTTCCACGGTAAAATTGGTGGCGAGAACCACTTCCTGGACAATGCCGTCCGTTGCACGGCGCAGCAAGCGGTCGAGGTGAATCTCCCGCGGGCCGATGCCATCCAGCGGCGAGAGACGCCCCATGAGGACAAAATACAGGCCGCGGTAGCAATGCGCCTGTTCCATCATCATCAGGTCGGCTGGCATTTCCACCACGCACAGCAGGCTTTCGTCCCGTTTAGGTGAAAGGCACAGGTCGCACACTTCAACTTCGCTGAAGCTGTTGCACTTGTCGCAATGTCGTATGGTTTCCAGTGCATGGGTCAATGCATGCGCCAGCCGCTTGGCGCCGCCCTGATCGCGCTGCAGCAGGTGGTAAGCCATGCGCTGGGCGGATTTCGGGCCGACGCCGGGCAGGCAGCGCAGGGCTTCGATGAGGTGATCGAGACTGGAAGGGGTTTTCATTTTTGAGGTAAAAGAGGTGAAAAGTGAAGGGTGAAGCCACTCGGCTTTGCCTCGTTGTGAAAGGTGAAAGGGGGCGCACTTCACACTTCACATTCACTCACACTTCACACCATCACATTTCACATTGCACATTTGCATCAGCCTTTAAAACGGCAGCTTGAAGCCTGGCGGCAGATTCAGGCCGCTGGTAAAACCTGACATCTTTTCCTGGCTGGTCTGTTCGACGCGCCGCACTGCGTCGTTGACCGCGGCTGCCAGCAGGTCTTCCAGCATCTCCTTGTCTTCGCCTATCAGGCTGTCGTCGATGCTGACGCGTTTGACGTCGTGACGGCAGTTCATGGTGACTTTCACCATGCCTGCACCCGCCTGGCCTTCCACTTCCACAGAAGCCAGTTGCTCCTGCATTTTCTGCATATTTTCCTGCATTTGCTGGGCCTGCTTCATCAGACCGCCTATGCCGCCTTTCATCATGATTCGCTCCGCTTAATCAATGGGTTTAATGGTTGATTCAATTACCTGCGCGTCCAGGCTCTCGACCAGATCGCGCACGAATGGATCCTGTTCGATGGCCGCTATGGCCTCGGCCTGGCGTGCCTGTTTTTCCTGGTGATCCAGTTTGGCCGGGGTCAGTCCAGTCACGCTGCCGAGGGTAATATTCAGGAATACGGGGCTGCCGGCAAAATCATCCAGCGCCGCCTTGAGTTTATCCTGATAGGATTTTTCCATCAGGTGCTTATGCTCTTCCGGCACGCACAACTCGATGCGCTGTCCTTCGTAACTTTTCAGCTCGCAATGATTTGCCAGCATCTTGGCCATGCCGCCCAGCTTGAGCTTGGCGACCAGCCCTGGCCAATCGCCATTGAATGGCATGCCATCTGAACTGGCAGGCTGGCATTGTGTCGCTGAAGCCGGGGCGGGTTCTTCAACCTTATGCGTGACGGGTGCCGGCTGAGACGGCACCTCGGCGGCAACGGGCCGGGCCGCTTTGCTTGTAGAAGTAACCGGTGCAGCAGCCTGCCTGACAGCTTGCGTATCCGCCGGTGGCGCATCCAGTGTAAAAGCCAGCATGCGCAGCAGTGCCATGCTGAAACCGGCAAACTCGTCCGGCGCCAGGCTCAGATCCTTGCGCCCGTGAAGCGTGATCTGGTAATGAAGCTGCACCTCCTCCGGGCTGAAGCGTTGCGCCAGATCGAGTATGCGCTGGCGCTCCGGCAAATCTTCGCTCAGGGCCTGGGGTATGGTCTGGGCCAGGGCGATCTGGTGCAGCAAGGCCCCCAGATCCTGCAGTGCCGCATCGTAGGAAAGACTGCGCTCTTCCATCTGTTCAGCGAGGGCGATCAGCCCGGCGCCATCCGCATCCGCCAGTCGCTCCAGCAGCGTAAACAGATAGCTCTGGTCAATCGCACCCAGCATGGCGCGCACCGGCGCCTCTTCAACCTTGCCGCCGCCATAGGCGATGGACTGGTCGAGCAGGGACAGGGCATCGCGCATGCTTCCCTGCGCCGAACGTGCCAGCAATTGCAGGGCGGGCAGTTCGAAGCTCAGGGATTCGCGCTCCAGTACATCCTTGAGATGGCCGACAATGGCAGCGGGCGGCATCTGCTTGAGATTGAACTGCAGGCAGCGCGACAGCACCGTCACCGGAATCTTTTGCGGGTCAGTGGTGGCAAGGATGAACTTGACGTGCTCTGGCGGCTCTTCCAGCGTTTTCAGCATGGAATTGAAGGCCGCCTTGGAAAGCATGTGCACTTCGTCGATCAGGTAAACCTTGAAGCGCCCGGCTGTCGGCGCATACTGGGCGTTGTCCAGCACTTCGCGCATGTTGTCGATGCCGGTATTCGAGGCGGCATCCAGTTCCAGCAGATCGATAAAGCGCCCGGAATCGATCTCGCGGCAGGTGGCGCAGGTGCCACAGGGCATGGAAGTGATGCCGGTTTCGCAGTTGAGCGCCTTGGCCAGAATACGTGCCACGGTCGTTTTGCCCACGCCGCGCGTACCGGTCAGCAGGTAGGCATGGTGCAGGCGCTGCTGGTCGAGCGCGTTGGAAAGCGCTTTCACCACATGCTCCTGCCCCACCAGTTCGGCGAAGGATTTGGGCCGCCATTTGCGTGCCAGGACTTGATAACTCATAGGGCCGAATTGTATCAGAAACACCCGACCATGCTTGAAACGGGGAATACCCGCCACGATATCCGGATAATAAAATTCAACAAGGGAATACCTCATGTCCGACTTTACCGCCGACGTCTCCGATGCCGATTTCCAGCAAGCCGTTATCGAGCGTTCTTTTCAGGCCCCGGTACTGGTCGATTTCTGGGCCACCTGGTGCGGCCCGTGCAAGGTGCTGAAGCCGATGCTGGAGAAACTGGCGGAGGAGTTTCAGGGCAAATTTTTCCTCGCCCTGGTGGAAACCGACGCCAACCAGCAGCAGGCAGCAAAATACGGGGTGCGCGGCGTGCCTGCGGTCAAGGCGTTCATCAACGGCGAGATCGTGGACGAATTCACCGGCGCCCTGCCGGAAGGGGAAATACGCGCCTTCCTGGAGCGCGTCATTCCTTCCCCTGGCGAAACCCTGCGTCTGGAAGCGGAATCCCTCTACCAGCAGGGTGATGTCGGCCAGGCGCTGCAACGCCTGGCCGAGGCATCCGCCCTTGACCCGAAAAACGAGAAAATCCGCATCAGCGCTGCCGCCATCATGATCGAGCAGGGGGAAAATGCAGAAGCGCGGCGCCTGCTGGACAGCCTTTCACCTGTCACCCGGCTGGAAGAACGTGTCGTGGCGCTCGCCACCCGGCTCGATTTTGCGGAAAAAGGCAGCAGTGGAGATGCCACGCTGCTGCAACAGAAAATTGCGGAGAATGAAAACGATCTGGATGCGCGACTGGCACTTGCCAACCTGCTGCTGGCGCAACAGGACTATGAACCCGCGCTGCAGCACCTGATCGAGATCGTGCGCCGCGACCGCCAGTTTGGCGACGATATCGGGCGCAAAACCATGCTGTCGGTATTCGGGCTGCTGGGTGGAGAAAATCCGCTGGTCGGCACCTACCGCCGTCTGCTGGCAAGCGCCCTGAACTAGGGAAATGCTGATTTATCCGTCATTGCGAGGAGCAAAGCGACGAAGCAATCTGTAACTGGTTGATTTTATAAAACGAGATTGCTTCGCCACACTCGCAATGACAGGATTACGGAATAAATCAGCGCTTCCCCAGGGCTACTGCGGCCCCAGCACGCGCAATATTTCTTCCGGTGTCGTCAGGCCTTGATGAACCTTGTCGCGCGCATCGTCAGTCAGCGGAATAAGACCGCTTTTCCTCGCCGTTTGTGCAATGTCCAGCAGGCTCGCCCCTGTGCCTACCAGATGCCTCAGCTGATCGTCCAGCGTCAGCACTTCATATAAACCCAGCCGGCCCTTGTAGCCGCTGCCATGGCATTCAGGGCAGCCCTTGCCCCGGAAGACCTGCAAGCCCTCCTGCTGAAATACCTCGCCCAGACGGGACAAAAGTTGCGCATCCGGTATAGCGGGCTCGCGGCAGTGTTCACAAATCTTCCGCACCAGCCGCTGGGCGATGATGCCCTGTAACGCGGTGGCAATCACATAAGGCTTGAGGCCCAGATCCAGCAGGCGGGAAATGGTCGCGATGGCAGAGTTGGTGTGCAGGGTGGAAAACACCTGGTGGCCGGTCAGTGCCGCATGGAACGCCACCTCGGCGGTTTCGAAATCGCGGATCTCGCCCAGCAGGATCACGTCCGGGTCCTGCCGCAGAATGGAGCGCAGAATGACCGGAAAGGTCAGGCCGATTTTTTCCTTGATCAGCACCTGGCCCGCCATGTCGAGGTAGTACTCCACCGGGTCTTCGATGGTGACATAGTTCTTGGTCGGCGTGGCGTTGTGCTGCAGCAGCGAATACAGGGTGGTCGTCTTGCCCGAGCCGGTCGGCCCGGTGGCGAGGATAATGCCCTGCGGCTTGTCTACCATGTTGAGGATCTGCTGTAGCGCCTGCGGCCCAAAGCCCAGACCGGCCAGACTGTGCACGGCAGAGTTGCGATCAAGGATGCGCATCACCACCTTCTCGCCATTGATGGTGGGCAAGGTCGAAATCCGCAGGTCCACCACACGCATCGGCGTTTTCACCATCAGACGCCCATCCTGCGGGCGGCGACGTTCCGAGATATCCAGCTCGGACATGATCTTGAGACGTGACACCATCGACTGATGCAACTGGTGCGGGATCTGGATCTTGTCCACCAGCACGCCATCGATCCGGAGGCGCACCACCACGCTCTTGGTGCGCGGCTGGATGTGGATATCCGAAGCGCCGAGCCGGATAGCCTCAAGAAGTACGGCATTCACCAGACGAATTGCGGGCGGCTCTTCAGTGCCGTGCAAAAGCTCTTCAAGGGAAATATTTTCTTCGTCATCCTCGATGACCACCTCGATGCCTTCGTAGGGATCGGCACTGGACACCAGGGTCTCCAGTTCATCGAAATTGACGATTTCCTCTTCGCTGCCGTACACCTCAGCGATCTTGGCCTTGATCGACACCACGCTGGCCAGCACTGCATCCACATCCAGGCCGGAGGTGAAGCGCAAGTCATCCATCAGGCCGGAATCAAGCGGATCCGCGACCGCCAGCATCATGCGCCGCCCCTCAAGCTTCAGCGGCACGACCAGTTGGCGCTCGCAAAAGCTGCGCGGAATCAGATCCGCCAGCGCCGTGTCGACCTGAAACTCAGCCAGCGACACCTCATCGAACAGCAATTCCTTGCGCAGCAGACGATGCACTTCTTTTTCCTGAACCCAGCCCTTGTCGAGCAGCAACTTGATTACCGGCTCCTTGTTTTTCTGCTGCAGGCGGTGCAGTTCCTGGACCTGATTGGAATTCAGCAAGCCATGCTTGTTCAGCATGATCGCCAGCTGGCTGCGGTTGGACACTGAAAGCTTGGAGAGCGCGCTGATCTCTTTTGTTTTTTTGCTGTTGTCCTGCTGCAGGACGCGGTTCTTGCGGATCAGGTCAAACTGCTCCAGCGCCAGCGCTACCGTAATGCGCAAATCATCATCATTCCAGGGCTTGAGAATGAACTTGTAGACAGCCCCTTCGTTGACGGCCCCCATCACCGCGCCGGTGTCGGCGTGTCCCGTGAGCATGATGCGGATGGTTTCGGGGTAAAGCGATTTGACCTGCTTGAGAAATTCAGCGCCATTCATGTTCGGCATCATGTAGTCGCTGATCACCAGATGAAAGGCGCCCTGGCCCATCAGGCGCAGGGCTTCGCCTGCATTGGGCACAGTGGCAACGAGATAATTTTCCTGACGGAATACGCGCTGCAATGCCTTGAGCACATTGGGCTCATCATCCACCAGGAGCAGGCGGTATTGTTCTGCCGGTTCCTGCGGCTGGCTGGTTTCCTCGGCTGAAGTGCCGGTAAATAAAGAAGCGTAACTGGCCATTTTGGTCGTGCTTACACGGGTAATCGAATCGTGACTGTGGTGCCGGCATCGGGCAGGCTTTCGATGGACACCTTGCCGCCATGAACTCTCACAATATCACGGACCACGGTGAGCCCCAAACCGGTCCCGAGTCCCACGTCCTTGGTTGTAAAAAAAGGTTCGAAAACCTGTTGCAATACATCTTCCGGTATGCCGCAACCGTTATCGCTGATCGCAATCAGAACTTCGTCGCCTTCATGCGCTGTTTTTACCTTGATTTCCCCGCCAGCGGCGACAGCCTGCAGGGCATTCTCCAATAGATTGAGAAACGCCTGATTGAGATACCCGGGCAGACACAGAACACGTGGAATATCTCCCAATTCCTGAACCACTTTGACGTCCTGCGGCAATTGTCCGGCAATCGCCTGGCAAGCCTGGCGCAGGCTTTCGTTGAGATCGGCCATTTCCTCTTCGCCGCGATCGACGTTGGAAAACCCCTTGAGGTCGGCAACGATACGTGCGACGCGGTCAATCCCGCTGATGCTTTCCTTGAGCAAATCGCCGAAATCCTCCAGCAAAAACCCCATGTCCAGCTCTTTCCAGCGCTGCGCCAGCGGCTGCCCCGAACGGATAGCCTCATCAAGCGTCGCAAACTTCTCCAGATAGGCCTGAGCTGTGGACAAATTACTGCGCACAAAACCGATAGGGTTATTGATCTCATGCGCCACGCCTGCTGCGAGGCGCCCAACCGAGGCCATTTTTTCTGCCTGATAGAGCTGGCGGCTGGATTCTTCCAGCGCCTGGACCTGCTCCTGCACGCGCACTTCCAGTTGTTCCGAAAGCGTTTTAAAACGCGCTTCGGACTCTTCCAGCGCGGCATGCTTGCGTTTCAGGGTCTCATAGTCGGCCTGCACAGACTCGATATGCAAGCCGGAAGCCATTTTGTAACGCGCGGCGCCACGCAGCAGCAGCTCCAGCAGCGCCACCGCACTTTGCATTCTTGAGTCATCCGCACTGACGCATTCCAGGTAGCCAACCGGTTCGAGTTCGAGCACTACCGGCATTCGCCTGGCTTGTTCCGAAGCAATGGAGGCGCCAATCAGCACGTTTCCGGCGGCATCCACGAGGCGAAATGCCCCGCCAAGTAGAAGCACCAGCGCCTTTTGCAGGCGTTCGCGCGGAATATCGGCAAGCAATTCCGCGAAGCCCATTTCACGGTCAAAGGATGGGACGGGGAGATGATCGCTCATCCCATGGCTCCCTTGACGAAAGCGTCCTCATCAAGGCCGTGCTGATTCTGGAAATTGAATTCCGCATCAGATGCCTGATACACCTGGCGCAGCAGGGCGGCAAAAGTTTCGCGCACGCCCGCGCCATCGAGCGCGGAAGCAAACAGCAAGGGCCAGGGCGCTGACGACCAGCGTTGCTTGACTTCATCCTCGCTCAGAATATCGGGTAGATCACGCTTGTTGAATTGAACGACCAGCGGCAGCTTCTCGAAATTGAGCCCGACTCTCGCGACGTTATCCGCCAGATTCTGGAAGGACTCGCCATTGTTGATGCTCTGGGTTTTCTGCGAGTCCGCCACGAATACCACGCCATCGGCGCGCGACAGCACTGCCTTGCGCGTCCCGTCATGGGCCACCTGTCCGGGCACGGTAAACAGACGAAACTTCACCAGCAAGCCTGAAGGCGCACGAAAGCCCAAAGGAAGTAAATCAAAAAACAGCGTGCGGTCATTCTGCGTTTCCAGCGTCATGATTTCGCCCTTCATGTCCGGCGCAACCAGATCATGAAGCTTCATCAAATTGGTCGTCTTGCCGCCTTGCGCTGGGCCATAGTAGACCAGCTTGAAGGTAATCTTGCTGGTTTGCGGGTCAAATTCAGGCATGCCGACTCCTCACCTTTTACGCAGTGCGCCTACATGTCATCAAAAATCACTGACCCATCCGGCCCCCAGTTGACGCTGGTAATTCCCGGCTCCTGTTCCTCAAGGCGTTTGCGCTCCAGTTCCTGAGGCGTCATGGCACCATTATCAACCCGCGCCTTGTCCGCGAGGTGCAGATTTTCCAGCATCAGGTTGCGGTAGGCCAGGGCCTGCGCGATGCTCGACACCAGTTCGTAATCATTCCATGGCTTGTTGATGAAACGATAAATCTGGGCCTCGTTGATAGCGCCGATCACGGCGTTGAGGTCAGCATATCCAGACAGGATCAGACGCGCCGCATTGGGCTGGATTTCCTTGAATTCCTTGAGGAAAGCCACGCCATCCTTGCGCGGCATGCGGTAATCCGAAAGCACCAGATCCACTGCATTGTGGCGCGCAAATTCCAGCGCCTCGTCTGCGGTCGAAAAACAATCGACCCTGATCTTGTATTCGATCCCATCGTAGATACAAGGGGTGATCGTCAACAATCGGCGCAGCGCCTTGAGAATATTTTCCTCATCATCCACCAGCATGATGCGATACATAATTTACTCCCCTTTCCTGGCATGAATGTAGAGCGTCAAGACCCGGCCTGACGATCGTCTCGAAACTGAGAACCTGTTCAATAATCTCATCGTTAAGCACAAAATCCCGAGACAGAAGCAGAATGCCTTCCGGTGTAATCAGATCCCGCGACAGCGCCATGCCCACTTTAAGCTGACCGGACTTGACGCTCACTTCCGCAATGGCGGCACTCACCGCGCCCATCATGGGAGCGAAAGCATCGACCACTTGCGGGTCATAGCGTTTGCCACGACCCTCGATAATGAAAGTAACCGCTTCGCTCTGGGTCATCCTTTTACTGAGCAGCGTACCGATCTGGACAGCATCGAAATCATTGGCCAGGGCCAGGATGCGGGCACCCATGGGAATCGCCAGGCCGGACAGGCCATCGGGGAAGCCCATGCCATCCCAGCGCTCGTGGTGAGCACGAATCAGCTTGGCTGCACCGTGAAGCTGTTCCAGCCCCATCAGTGCGGCCTGGCCAGTGGCGGGGTGGCGCAGCACCAGATCGCGTTCCTCACCCACAAGGGTGGCGAAAGGCTTGGTCAGCAACTTGTCGGGCAAACCGATCTTGCCAATATCATGCAGCAGGGCTGCGACGAAAATATCATTCACTTCGCTGCCAGAGAGATTCAAGCTCTTGGCAATGGTGCGCGCCAGATCAGCCACGCGCCGGGAATGTCCGGCCAGGCTGCGCTCCCTGAGTTCAATCAGGTTGGAAAAGACCTTGATCGAGGTAATAAAACCGTCTTTCAGCTTCTTGTTCGCGAGTTCGAGGAACCCCATGGTCTGGCGGACTTCCTGGGTGCGTTCCTGCACCTTGGCCTCGAGGCTCGCATTCAGTTCCGTGAGTTCCTCGTTCTGACGCAGTGTCAGTTCTTCCAGCCGCTTTTTTTCCAGTTCGAGATTTTTCAGCTCCAGTGCCTGCTTTACCAGCAGGACGATATCGTCATCATTCCATGGCTTGGAAACATAGCGAAAAATCTCGCCCTTGTTGATGGCCGCAATCGTGGAACTGACATCGGCATAGCCGGTCAGCAGAATACGCATGGTATCGGGCCACTTCTGCCGTACCTGCTCAAGGAATTGTGCGCCATCCATATTGGGCATGCGCATATCGGAGATCACCAGATCAACCGGTTCGCGCTCAAGCAGCTCTAGACCGAGCGCACCGCCTTCTGCCGTATGTATCTTGTAGCCATGGGGCCGGAACAAGCGGCGCAAGGCGCTGAGGATATTGGGTTCGTCATCCACGAACAGCAGGGTGGCGGGTTTTACGTCAGATGTCAGTGGCTCGCTTTCGCTCATAACTCGTGTCAGTCCAACAATTGCCAAATCCGGAAGCCCGAGAGAAACCTCTGATCAAGTGCGCGAGGTCATTGCGAGCGTAGCGAAGCAATCTTGTTTTTCAAAAAGTTACGAGATTGCTTCGCTACGCTCGCAATGACAACTTATTCAGAGGTTCCCTAAGGAATTTTAGTGGTACAGCAGCCAACATAAATGCTGTACGACTATTTCAGCCATGAAGAATACCTCATTCTTCAATCCCGGTCTTCTCTGGCCACCGGGTATTATTGCCCAACAAACAATGCATATGCAGTGCTCACCCCCGGGCAAGCACTTTGCCGGCTATCGCCTGCTGATCTGCCAGCGCCTCGTTAGCCTTGATGACTTCATAGGCCAGGCGTTCGTTTTCCCGTGTCAATTCATAATATCTGAATGCTTCCTGAATATTGTCGCGCAACTGTGCGTCATCCCAGGGTTTGATCAGGAACTTGTAGACAGATCCCTCATTGATGGCATCGGTGACGCTTTTCAATTCGGCATAGCCGGACAGGATCATGCGTACAGTTTCAGGGTAAAGCTGTTTTGTCCGCCGCAGAAATTCCGTGCCACTCATTCCCTGCATGCGCTGGTCGGAAAGAACTACGCCAACCCGGTGCGTGGCCAGCAATTTGAACGCATCTTCAGCATTGCTTGCCCTGAGAAGAGTGTAATTTTCACCTCTCAGCACCCGCGTCAGCGAGGAAAGAATATTTGCTTCATCATCGAGCAGGAGCAGGACGCGTTCCTCCCCACTTTTGCCTGCGGGTTCAACTTGCAAGCAACGGCCCTCCCTGATCAGGGCTGAGAATGATTCGACCGGTAATGGCTTGCTGAAATAATAACCCTGTATTTCGTCGCAATGCCGCATGCGCAGGAAGGCCATTTGCGCCTCGGTTTCCACCCCTTCCGCAACCACCTTCAGCTTCATGTCATGGGCCAGAGAAATCACCGCACGGGCAATCGCCGCATCGTCCGGATCAATCGTGATGTCGCGCACGAAAGAGCGATCGATCTTCAGCGTATCGATCTGGAAAGCGCTTCAGGTAGCTGAGCGAGGAATAGCCGGTGCCGAAATCATCGATTGACAGGCCGATGCCCATTTCCTTGAGCCGTGTCAGGGTAACGCTCGCCTCCTCGGCGTCGTGCATCAGCAGGCTTTCGGTGATTTCCAGTTCCAGCCAGGCAGGATCAAGATGGGACTCACTGAGCGCCGCGGCTACTGTCGCCACCAGATCCTGCTGCCAGAACTGGCGGGCCGACAGGTTGACAGAAACGCTGAGCGGCGCAAATCCCTCCTCTTGCCAAGCCTTGTTCTGGGCACAGGCAGTGCGCAGTACCCATTCGCCAATCGGCACAATCAGGCCGGTTTCCTCTGCCAGCGGAATAAAGCTGACCGGGGAAATCATGCCCAGATCCGGATGCTGCCAGCGCAGCAGCGCCTCCATGCCGATCATGGCCCCGCTGCGCAGATCCACTCTCGGCTGGTAATGCAGCTCGAACTCATCACGTTCCAGGGCGTGGCGCAGGCCGTTTTCCAGCATCAGCCGCTCCATTGCCTGAACATTCATCTCCTGTCCGTAAAACTGGAAATTATTGCGCCCCTGTTCCTTGGCGCGGTACATGGCAGCGTCAGCATTTTTCAGCAGATGTGTCCACATCCTGACCATCCTTGGGATATTGCGCGACACCCAATCTGAAGGTGGTATACAACTCCTGCCCGGCAACGACAAAGGGTTCGGAAAGGGCATCCAGCATCTGCTGTATCCACAGGGAAAAATTGGTATCGCGCTCAAGGCTTGGCAGCACCAGCACGAACTCGTCTCCGCTCCAGCGTGCTGCGGTGTCGCCCTCGCCGATAAATTTGGCCAGGCGCCCGGCAACGGCCTTGAGCAACTGGTCAGCCTTGGCATGGCCGAGACTGTTGACCACCAGCTTGAAGTTGTCGAGATCGAGATGCAGCACCGCCAGTTCACCTTCTCCGCGGTGCGCATAGGCAAGCGCCTGTGCCAGGCGGTCACGCAACAGGTTACGGTTGGCCAGGCCGGTCAGTTCGTCGTAGTGAGCATGGCGCTCAAGCTGCTCTTCGTAACGCATGCGCTCGGTGATGTCATTCATGACCCCAACATAGTGGGTAAGCTTGCCATTCCCGTCACGCACCGGGGAAAAAAACAGCTCGACCCAGAACGGACTGCCATCCTTGCGGAAGTGGCACAACACCGCGCTGCCATCGCGCTGCTCGCGAATGGCCTGATAGAGCTCCCCAATTTGCGGCTGATTCAGTTCCTCGCTGTCAAGAATACGACAGCTCTTGCCCACCACTTCCTCGCTGGAAAAACCGGTGATCCGCTCGAATGCAGGATTGACATAAAAAATCGGGTAGTCCTCCTGCCTGGCATCCGTGATGAAAATGGCATTGACGCTGGACTCCATCGCACGCGCCCAGAGCCGCTGGGTTTCCTCTGCCGCCTTGAGCTCGCTGATATCGCTATAGATCGCGGCATAGTGAGTGATCTCCCCCTGCGTATTGTGGATAGCGCTGATGGCCATCCAGGCCGGGTAGATTTCACCGTTTTTGCGCTTATTCCATATTTCGCCCTGCCAGTGCCCGGAGCGCTGGATAGCCATCATCATGCCGCTGAAAAATTTGCTATCGTGACGCCCCGATTTAAGCAGGCTTGGACTTTGGCCGATCACATCGCCCGGCGTATAGCCGGTGGTATCAAAAAAGGCCTGGTTGACCGAAACGATGATATTCCGGGCATCGGTGATGAAAATAGCTTCCCGGCTATCTTCAAACACCTGGGCGGAAAGGCGCAATTGCTGCTCTGACCGCCGGCGTTCGGTAATATCCATGAAGGTGATGACCGAACCTTCAACCTGCCCGGCATGACGGATCGGATAGGAGCGATATTCCACGGGGAAAGCAGTGCCATCCTTGCGCCAGAACACCTCATCATCCACATGGACGCCCTGCTCGTTCAAATAGGCCTCATAAGCACGGCATGTCTCTGCCGGATAGGGAGAACCGTCCGCGTGGCTGTGATGGAACAATTCGTGGGCATGCTGGCCCAGCAGTTCGTCTTCACGCTCGTAGCCCAGCATGCGCAGACAGGCCGGGTTGACAAAAGTGATCAATCCCGCCAAGTCCACGCCATAGATGGCCTCGGCGACGGACGCCAGAAGAAGACTGGTATTCCGTTCGCTGCGCTGCAACGATTCCTTGTACTTGAGTTCGCTCTTGTATTGGCTGGCCCGGAACTGCGCACGCTGCTGGCGCCACCACAGACCTGTGACCACCCCCGCCCCACCAATAAAAAATATCGTCAGGATTGTCACAATCCATGCGGTTCTGCGGATCGGGGTATAGAGTTCTTCCTTGTCCATTTTGGCAACCAGAAACCAGGGTGAGTCCGGGATCTTTCGCGCCGCGGCGATAGCCGGCACCCCCCGGTAATCGGTACCTTCTTTCAGGCCTTCATGGCCGCGCGCCCATTGGGCGGCCAGCAATTCCTCCTCGCCTACCGGAAGCCGTAGTTGCATTCCGGCATTGTCGCGATGGCGCAACTGGTTCAGGTACACGACTTCACCACCTTCATGCCGGACCAGCATGGCTTCGGCGCTCAGACTGGGCGTCGGCCAGGATTGCAGCAGGGGGAACAGATACACTTGCGGGTCAATGCGAAAATATATCCCCGCGATGGCCCGGTTACGCGCATCGCCATGGGGGAAAATCGGCACCACCAGATCCAGCCGGACGCGCGGCGCTTCGGCACCTGGATGCAGATCGGTCAGAATACTTTTCCGGGAACGCATTGCTTCCAGGACCAGTTGCGCCCCATAGGGCGTGGGCGGCTTGGCCTCCGGCGTAACAGGCAAGTCATGCACGACCCCATGCTCATCGAGAATGAACACACCCTGAAAATTGTAGGTCTGCTGCACCGCCTTCAGGCGCTGCATGATCAACTGCGCGCCAGAATCAAGCGGTGCGCCGCGCTGCAGCCAGTGCTCGATCTCCATCGCCAGCAAGGGATCATGAGCCATTACCTCGGCGCTTTGCTTGTAAGCCTCACGCCATTTGACCACCTGGCTAACTCTCAGGTCAGCAATGACGTCCAGCATTTCATGCGCTTCGTTTTTAACGCGTTCCTGATTACGGTTGAATACAAAATAGCCGGCAACACCGATGGCAAAAGCCAGGAGCGCAAACACCAGCCAGGGGAGCAAGGGCATACGCCTTGTGGATGAATGCAGACTGGCTGAAGAAAACTCTTTTGTCATGTGTTTTTCCCCTGTCAGATAGCATTCACACGTTCAAGTTTGCGGCGTTGCCGCCATTCCAGCCCGCTCATGTAGGGCAAGCGCACATCGAGCAGCAAACAACCGGGCTTGAGAAATTGTCATGTCTCAGGCGTCAGCCTGTCTGATCGGCAGCCAGACGCGGAACGTCGTGCCCACGCCAGGCGTGCTTTCCACCTGAATGCGGCCATGATGATTGGTCACAATGCCATAGGAAAGCGACAAGCCCAGTCCGGTGCCTTTTCCGACCGGTTTGGTGGTGAAAAAAGGTTCGAAAATACGCTTGAGATGCGCGGCCTCGATACCCTTCCCGCTGTCAGCAACTTCCACCCACACCTGATCATCCTCCTGACCCGTGCGAATGGTGATCGTGCCCTGGCTTTCGATGGCATGGCCCGCATTGACCAGCAGATTCATGAATACCTGGTTCAACTGGGAGGGAATACATTCAACTTCAGGCAGGTCGCCATATTCCTTGACCACTTCGGCCTTGTACTTGAGTTCGTTCCAAACGATATTGAGCGTGCTGTCCAGGCCATGATGCAGATTGCTCCACTGCCACTCGGCTTCATCCACATGGGAAAAATCCTTGAGATCCTGCACGATCTTTTTCACCCGGGTAATCCCTTCTTTCGATTCGGCCATGAGGGCGGGGATGTCTTCCTTGAGGAAAGGCAGGTCGAGCGATTCCTTGTGCGCCTTGATTCTTGCCAGGCTTTCACTGTTCGACGGAAAATCCCCTTCTGCCGCTTCAAAGGCCTCCAGCACGGAAAAAAGATCCTGCATATATTTATCCAGGCTGCCGAGATTGGAATAAACATAGCCGATTGGGTTGTTGATCTCATGCGCCACGCCTGCTGCCAGCTGGCCGATGGAAGCCATTTTTTCGGATTGCAGCAACTGGGACTGGGCCTCCTGCAGCTTCGTGATCAAGCCCTGCTGCTCTATCCTCTCCCGGGTCAAGGCCTGGTTGCTGTCGCGCAAGCTGGCCATCAGTTCGCCCCGCTCCAGGATATGCTCCACTTCCCGCGCCACCATCTCCACCAGCATTTCATCCTGTTCCGTGAATACCGCCCCGCCATCCTTGTCAGTCAGATAAATCACGCCCCTTGTGCTGCCACCCACATTCAGCGGCACCCCCAGCAGGCTGTTCATCGGCGGGTGTCCAGGCGGAAAGCCGCAGGAACGCGGATCATCGGCGATCCTCTCAATGCGTATAGTGGTATTTTCCTTGTAAAAAGCCTGGAGCAGGCCCTTGCCGACCGGATAGGGGCCAATTTTTTGCCGCTCTTCTTCGGAAATGCCTTCAGTCAGAAACTGCTGCAACTTGCCGTTTGCATCGAACAGGCCGACCGCGCCGTATTTCGCCCCGGTCAGGGACATCGCATCATTCAGAATACTGTGGTAAAAGGCCTCCGCATCGCCGCTGGCGGCGAAACTCGCATCGGCATGGCGCACCTGTTCCATGGCGTCGTGAAAGAGCGCCATGCGCACATTCGCTTCTGCCAGCGCATCCATCTGCTGATCCTTGTCCAGCTCCGCCAGCCTGAGCTGGGCATGGGTCTCTTCCAGATCACGACTGGCCGCCTGCAATGCCAAAAAGCTGGTTTTAAGCTCGTCGTGCGCCTGCATGAGCTCACTGGTGTCACGGATCGAAGCGATGAACAAACGCCGGCCATCCAGCAGCATTTCACCCAGCGTCATTTCCATGGGAAAAACCGTGCCATCCTTGCGCAATCCCCGCAACTCGCGCGAGCCGTGACCGATCACCCGGGCCTTGCCTGTGTTCAGGTAGTTTTTCATGCCTGCATCATGTCTGCTGCGGTCGGATTCCGGCATCAGCATATTGACGTTTCTGCCGACGACTTCGGCAGCAGGATAGCCAAAAATCCGGGCGGCGGCATAATTGAATGATTCAACCACGCCCTGCTCATCGGCGGTCACAATCCCGTCTGCTGTATTATCCAGAATGCCATGTACCCGCGCCCTGGCATTCACTACCTCGCGCACCACCGGCCCCACCTGCCAGCGCAGCAGCGCAAAACCGAGTGCCAGCAAACCAGCGAATAGCGGCACGATCCACAGCAAATGCTGGTGGATCGGCCGCCTCAGCTCGGCCTGGTCAATTTTCATGACCATCCCCAGCCCGCTATTACCTACCGGGCTATAGGCATCGAACACATCCTGGGCGCGATAGTCGGTCGCCATGATCGCGCCACTTTCTCCATCGATAGCGAGGCTCAAGGGGAGCGCCTTGCCATCAACACTGCGCGGACTGTCAAATGGCTGCGGGCGGTGCCGGGTGGGAAAGCAGCGCATCTGTTCAGATGTCAGGGCCGCACAGAGCGCAGTTTCTCCGGTTTCGCCATTGTTCTGGTAATTGAGAAATGCGGCGGTAAGAGTGACAGGCGGATATTCAATCCTCACTGTCCCGATTTTTTTCCCCTGTTGCTGCATCGTTGCGGCAAGCTCAAGATAAAAGCCATCCTGCCATTTCAGGGTGGCGTTCTCCGGGTGGCGCAGGCTCACCGCAAAGGGCTCACGAAGAAACTCACCGCTCATGGCAACGAGTTCGCCACGCAAATCATACAAGGCCAATGCCGAGAGCCGCTGATCGAGACGGACAATCTCCAGCACCATGCCGATTTCGCGCCGGGTTTTTTCATCCGCAGGCCCATCGTTGACTGTCGCCATCAACCTGGCGAGGTGGGGCCGCCGGTTGGCAATGCTATCAGCGATGTCGATGCCTTTATCGATTTCCTGATGGAACAACGCTGTCCGGTCGTTGAGCGTCCGCACCAGGCCTTTTTTCAGTTCGGATCTGACCTGCTGGGCCAGCATGGAAAATATAACGGTACCGGTGGCAAGCACGGTGAATACCAAGATAGCGGCGGCAAGCGCGCTGATGCGTCTTTCCACCCCTTTATTGCCGAACACAGCATCAAGTATTTTTTTCTTGGCGACTTGCCACTTTAAGCAAGGCCCTTTATCCGTTTTCCTGCTTCGTGGCTTGCCGCAACGGCAGCCACACGCGGAAAGTCGTGCCTTTCCCAACTATGCTGTCCACCTCGATATTCCCGTGATGTTTTTTCACGATGCCGTAGGAAAGCGACAAGCCCAGGCCGGTACCCGTACCCACCGGCTTGGTGGTAAAGAAGGGGTCAAAAATACGGCCCAGATTTTCCGGTGCGATGCCTTTGCCCGTGTCAGACGACCTCCACCCAGACCTGTTCACCTGCCTGGCCAGAGCGCAAGGTAATGGTGCCGTGGCTTTCGATGGCGTGTGCGGCGTTAACCATGAGATTCATGAACACCTGATTGAGCTGGGAAGGCAGGCACTCGATTTCCGGCAGCGCGCCATATTCCTTGACCACCTCGGCTTTGTATTTGAGCTCGTTCCACACGATATTGAGCGTACTCTCCAGACCTTGATGCAAATCGGTGATCTGCCATTCGGCTTCGTCCACATGGGAAAAGGTTTTCAGGTCGAGGACGATTTTCTTGACCCGCTCCAGGCCTTCTTTCGACTCTGCCAGCAAGTCGTGCAAATCCTCGCGCAGATAAGTGAGGTTCACTTTCTCCTTGAGCGCCCGTAATGCCAGCAACTCGGGCGCATCACCCGAGAGGGTGCCGTCAAGCTGGTCGCAGGCATCAAGCAGGGAAAGCAGATCATTCACGTAACGCCCAAGCGAGCTGAGATTGGAAGCCACATAACCGACCGGGTTGTTGATCTCATGCGCCACCCCGGCAGCGAGCTGGCCGATGGAGGCCATTTTTTCCGCCTGCAGCAACTGGTCCTGCGCCTCTGCCAGTTTCTGGTTGGTCGCCTGCAATTCCGCAAAGCGCCGCTGCTGATCAAGCCGCAACTGGATATTTTCCAGTGCCAGGCTGGCGAGGTTGAGCACGGCAGTACCCTGATCGCGATCACTCTCGGCAAAAGGCGTCTTTTCGGCTGGGCGGTTCACGCTCAGCGCGCCGATGACCCGGTCGCGCAGCTTGAGCGGCCAGCACAGGGCCGAACTCGGCGCCGCCTGCTCGCGCCGGCGCTGAATACCCGGATATTTCTGCGGATCGAGATCGCCATTGATCAGGAGCGGCTGCCCCTCCTTGGCGACCCAGCCCAGCACGCCACTGCCCAAGGGAACGGAGCAGCCAATCACGTGGGGCGGCAGATCAATCCCGGCCACGATGGTGAGCGAGTCCTGCTCCTCTGTGAGCAGGGCGAGAGAGCCGCTGCGGGCATCGAAACCGGTCACAATATGGGCCAGTAACTGCTGATAGATCTTGTCCGGATTTTCCAGTAGTTGTGATGATTGCCCCAGCTGGTAAAGGTCGTAAATCCAGGACAGTTTGGTCATGCGATCCAAAGCCATGGTGCTTCCTCACGAAAATATTTGATTTTTTGCGGCTTCAAGCTGCTCAGGAAGCGGTAAATGTTTGTACAGCTTGTCCCGGTCCAATTTCAATGCATCGCGCAAAGGCTGAGGAATACCCTCGAACCATTCCTCTTCAGGCTGTTTTTCCTCGCTGAAGCGCGCCAGCAAAGCGGCAACCTGCACGATTCCTGTCAACACCTGAAAAGGCCGGTGTTCGGGCTGGTAGTGGTAGCGAATCGCATCCTCGATGACAGGAGGAAATTTCCAGCGACGCGTCACTTCCGCGCCCAATTCCGCATGGTCGAAACCAAAGGCGGCACGTTCGGCTTCGATCAGTCCATTTTCTTCACCTTGCAGGCTTTGCCACAATGCGGTGAAACGTTCGTGATCACAAACATCCAGCACCAGGATGCCGATATCGTGCAGCAGCCCGGCGGAAAATGCCATTTCGCCATCCTGCCGCAAACATTTGGCGACAGCCTTGGCATAAGTGGCGGTAGCCAGGCTGCGCTGCCAGTAAAGATTGCGGTCAACACAAACTTCATCGTCAGTCGAAAAAGCCCCCACAAATCCGGCAGACAACACCAGGCTGCGCACGGTACCGAAACCCAGCACCGTCACCGCTTCCTGAATTGAGCCAACCTGGCGCGGCAAGCCATAAAAGGCGGAATTGGCAACCCGCAACACTTTGGCAGAAAGCGCCTGATCCTGGCCGATTTTCTGTGCCAGATGATGGCTGTCCAGATCAGGGTTATCGAAACTGACGATCAGCTCCTGCACCACGGCGGGAATGGAAGGCAACTGGTGCAGATTATCTAAAATTTCACGCATCCTGCCCGTCCTGTTCGATTTTCTGTTGTGGGGCAAAAGCCAGCACCATGCCTTGCGAAAATGAAAGGCGGCCCATCGTGGTTTGCCAGCAGTGAACGCGAGTGCCATCAGGCAGGGCAACGATGGCTTCCCCGGAACATGCCATCAATCCATCGGGAATCATTTCCTGCGCCTACTCACCCAGCAGCGGGCGCTCCCCACCTCGCCCGAGCAGCGAGTGCGCCATGGAATTGGCCACGGCGATAACGCCATCGTTATCCATGCCGATGACGGCCACCGGCAGGGATTCCAGCACCTCCTGAGAGATTTGCAGAATTTTGAGGCTGCGCGTCAATTCACGCGTTTTCTCTTCCACCCGCTTTTCCAGCTCATGGTTGAGACGATCGTTCTCGCGCTTCATTTCGTAGCGCTGAAAAGCCTCCTCGATATTGGCGCGTAGCAGGTCATCTTCCCAGGGCTTGGTGAGAAACTTATAGATGGCCCCTCGGTTGATGGCGTCAGTGATCGAATTGAGTTCGGTATAACCGGACAGCACGATACGCACCGTGTCCGGATAAAGGTCGCGCACCTGGTGGAGAAACTCCACGCCGGTCATCTCCGGCATGCGCTGGTCGGAAACGATCACCCCGACTTCATTCTGCGCCAGCAGTTCCAGCCCCTCCTTCCCGCTACCGGCACGCAGGATGCGATAACCCTGCGGGCGCAGCAACCGCGTCAGGGCGGAAAGAATATTGGCTTCATCGTCCACCAGCAGAATCGTACGTTCCACCCCTGCCCCCCGACTAACCTGACCTTGCCAACGATTAATTTGGAACACACCGAATGCGCCCAACACTCACCAGCAATTTCGACATCATTTAAATGATTGTTGCCCGGCAGGCAGCTTCAGAAACGCCGTCCTGCCGTGCATTTATTATTGCAATTCATCAGTTTCGTTATTCAAGGAACCTCAGATCAAGTGCGCGAGGTCATTGCGAGCGTAGCGAAGCAATCCTGTTTTTCAAAGCGTTGCGAGATTGCTTCGTCACTTCGTTCCTCATATACGATTCCACACGAATTTCAGTTCGTAGTGGATCGGAATCCCCTTGTGGGGCAATGACAACTTACTCAGCAGAGGTTCCTGAAGGTCAAATCTTTTTCCCCAGGCCCAATCAAAAAAACGTCATCGCCATCGCTCAGATTCTCCAAAACATTTAGAACAAATGAATAAATAAAACTGAACATGCCCGCCCAACGAGTGCTACTGCAATGGCATAAACTTGCCCTCTATAAAATTCAGTTTATTTAATTTGGTATATGATGTCCAATATTACAATGTGTTACACCTAACCCGGAACAGCTACGGCATTGGGTTTAGCCTCAACTCCAATGCGTTAAAAAACCATCAGCCTTGCTACCTTATCTCAGCAGAGCGACATCACGCCAATAAACCGACTTAGGAAAGATAAATATGCCTAATCATATACATAAACCCATGAAAACTACCCTCATTCTTTTTTGCGCCGCTCTGCTCATGGGCAGCCTGACCGCCTGCGGCAAGGCACAAACCTCCCAGGCGCTGGTCGCCGAGGCAGAGCAGCTGCAGCAAAAAGGCGACATCAAGGCTGCCATTATTCAGCTCAAGAATGCCCTGCAACAGAATCCGGATGATTCCAGCGCACGTTATCTTCTGGGTACGATTTATCTCAAGACCGACGATCCGAAATCCGCCGAAAAGGAACTCCGCAAGGCGCTGAGCCTGGGCATGAGCACCACCAAGGTTAAAGCCGAGTTGGGGAGAGCATTGCTCTCCATGGGCCAGTTCCAGCAAGTGCTGGACGAAACAAAACCAATTCAGGGCGAAAAAGAATCTGCTGAAATCTCAAGTTTGCGTGGCAATGCTTACCTGGCCTTGGGCATGGGCAAGGAAGCCAGAGAATCGTTTGAGCAAGCCCTGAAGATTGAACCTGACTACGCGGATGCGCTTATCGGCCTGGCCAGGCATTCGCTCACGGAGAGAAATATTGAAGCAGCGATGCAATTCACCGAGCAAGCCGTCAGCAAAAACCCACAGAATACAAATGCCTGGCTATTCAAAGCTGACCTGCTGCGTGCGCAGGGGAAAGCCGAACCGGCTCACGCTGCTTATGACCAGGTTTTGAAGTTGCAGCCAGGCAATAAGTTTGCGCATATCAACATAGCCTATCTGGAAATCGCAACGGGCAAATTCGAAGCAGCGAAAGAGAATATCGACATGGCGCGCAAGTCAGCGCCAAATGATCTGATAATTTTCTATACCCAGGCATTGCTCGATTTCCGCCAAGGCAAGCCTGCGGCCGCTCTGGAATCCCTGCAGCAGGTCCTTAGAGCAGCACCGGAACACATGCCCAGCATACTGCTGGCAGGTGCGGTGCAATACTCCCTGGGCTCCATGCCGCAGGCCGAACAACACCTGAAAAAATACCTGGGGGTAAATCCGGGCAATCTCTATGCTCGCAAACTGCTTGCATCCACCCTGATGAAAAGCCGTCAGACACAGCTTGCCATTGATGTATTGTCTCCGGCGCTTAAGGACGCACAGCAGGATACGCAGTTGTTCGCCCTCGCGGGTGAGTTGTATATGCAGGCCGGAGACTTCAGCAAAGCAACGGAATATTTTGCCAAGGCCAGCGCACTTGCTCCAAAATCCGCAAGCCTCCATTCAGCGCTGGGCGTGAGCAAGCTGGCACAGGGCGAAAACGAACGCGCAGTCGCTGAAATGGAAACAGCGGTTGCTCTGGATACAAAATCACCCAAGGCAGGCGTCCTGCTGACATTGACCCATCTTCGCCTCAAGGAATATGACAAGGCGCTTGCAGCAGCGAAAGCCATCGAAAAAGAACAACCCGACAATCCTCTGGCCTACAACCTGAAAGGTGCGGCCTATGTGGGCAAGAAAGACATTCCCAGTGCGCGTGCAAGTTTCGAAAAGTCACTTTCCATCCAGCCTTCCAATTTTCCGGCGGTGATGAACCTTGTCCAACTTGATCTGCAGGATAAAAAACCGGATGTAGCCAAAAAGCGCCTTGAATCTTTACTCGAAAAAGACAAGAAAAACATTCCCGCCATGACTGCACTGGCAGAGCTTGCCCTCTCCCAGAAAAAAATCAAGGAAGCCACAACATGGCTGGAAAAATCTAGCCAGGAAAACCCGGACGCCATTCAGCCCGCCACGACGCTGGCAGCCCATTACCTGCGCATAGATGAAAAGCCAAAGGCGCTCGCGCTGGCCAAAAAATTACAGGGTGCCAACCCAAATAGCCCTGAAGTTCTGGATATATTGGCGCAAGCCCAATTCGCAAACGATGACAAGTCGGGCGCACTGGAAACTTACAACAGACTTGCCGCCTTGAAACCGGACTCCGCCCCTGCCCAATTCCGTATTGCCTCCATTCATATGGCCATGCAGAACCCCTCGGAGGCAACTAACGCGTTGAAAAAAGCACTCACTTTGCAGCCGGATTATCTGGACGCACAACTGGCCCTGGCCACACTTGAATCAGGCCAGGGGAATCATGAACAAGCTCTCGAAATTGCCCGCCAGATACAGAAGAAGAATTCAAAAGCACCGGCAGGCTATGAACTTGAAGGCAATGTGCTGATGGCGCAAAAAAAACCGGATCTTGCAGCGAAAGCCTTGGAGCGCGCATTTTCCATCAGCAAGACGAGTCCGCTGATGGTGAAAATGCATATTGCTCTTACTCAGGCCGGCAAAGGCAAGCTTGCGGACACCCGCCTGGCCCAATGGCTGAAAGAGCACCCTGCAGACATATCTGCTCGAATTTATCAGGCAGGCATTTATCTCACCAACAAGCAGAACAAAGCAGCCATCGATCAATATCAGGCAGTACTGAAACAGAACCCAAATCACATTCCGGCATTGAACAACCTGGCCTGGCTCTACCAGCAGGAAAAAGATGCTCGTGCCATCGAGTATGCCGAAAAGGCCAACCAGCTAGCGCCGGATAATCCGGCGACCCTTGACACCCTTGGCTGGATACTGGTGGAAAAAGGCGATATAACACGCGGCCTGCCGCTGCTGCAAAAGGCAAGCGGTCTTGCCCCGGATGCGGCGGAAATCCATTATCATTTTGTGCTGGGGTTGGTAAAATCTGGTGACAAGGCCAAAGCACGTAAAGAGCTGGAACAACTTCTGGCCAAGGGAAAAACGTTTCCCCAGCTTGAGGAAGCGAAAGCCCTGTTGAAACAGTTGTAACCAGCAGCGACAGATGCTCCGGATCATGCAAAAATGGGCGCGGGTAAATAGCAAGCATGATTCAGGCAGCAAACAGGAATCTCACAGTAAAAGGTGGGCAGGTGAAAACGCTTCACCATGACATGAATGACGCAGAAATCAGTGATGCCAAGCTGAGGAACTCGAGCATATTATGAGTACGGGTTCCTACAACTTCGAAACGCTGAATGACGCTGTCTTCCAGGCCGAACGGCTTCGCCAGCAAGCCCAGGCGGTTCGCGGCATAGAGGCTGGCATACTGCGCTCAGCCGGCATTCAGCCTGGACACGATGTACTTGAACTGGGCTGCGGTCCCGGTTTTGTTTCAGATCTGCTGGCCGAACTGGCACCAGATGGCAGCCTGACTGTTGTGGAACCAAGCCCCATGTTACTGGCTCAGGTAGAGAACAATGTCCGCAACAAGCCGGCCCGTGGCTTGTTTCAGATTCAGGCTTACGGTGACTGCCTGCCAATCCCTGACAGTGGCATAGACTTCTCTTACGCCCGATTCGTGCTTCAGCACATTCCCCAGCCCGAAAAAGTAGTTTCTGAAATATGCCGGGTCATGCGCGCCGGCGGTCGCTTTTGTGCGGTTGATTCGGATGATGGACTGGTTGTCTTCCACCCCGAAGACCCCCGCGTCAGTCAGCTTCTTCGCTCAGCCCAGGCAGCCCAGAGTGAAAAAGGGGGCGACCGTTTTATCGGCCGCAAACTGCCGAGCATGATGGCCGAGGCCGGGTTCATCAACATCAAGAGCCACATCCTGGCCCTCACCAGCAGTGAACTGCCTTTCAACGTATTATTCAACATCCTTCTCGGCTACAAGGCCTCCCTGCTAGGCGACACGATTGATATCAAACAACTGTTCCAGGATCTGTCAGCGCAAGTGGAAAGTGGCCACCAATTGGTAGCTGGCGGCGTGTTCATCGTCACAGGTGAAAAATCATGAATCACATTCAGGCTGAGGGGCTCAGTATGGAAACCGGTTATTTCCATGTCGATGAAGTCATACCGGGAACGCGCGCCTATGAACTTTATCTCGAATTTCGTTATGAAGTTTTTTGCAGGGAACTCCATCGTGTTATCCCGCCATCCTGCCCTTTATCCAGCACTGGGCAGCCCATGGAGACCGACCAATACGACCAGTTCAGCCGTCATTTCATGTCTTACCACAAGGCTTCAGGCAACCCTGCAGCATCGGTTCGCGTCATTTTTCCCAGCCAGATTGGCCTGAATGTAACGCCAAGATACATCATCGAGCACCCCCTTCCCTACCCGGGCGCAGGAAATGAAAATACCGGCGAAATCTCGCGCATGGCCATCGCACCGCAGTACCGGCGTCGCCAGGAAGACCGAAACAAACCCTTTCAGGGCGACCCGGCATCAGAAATGAGCCGGCTTCCGGATAACCACCGTCATCACCAACCGGAGCTGGTCCTGGGCATGTACCGGGAGATTTACCTGGTGTGCAAGCAGAATGGAATTGATTACTGCATGGCCGCCATGGAAAACCGCTTCAGTCGACTTCTCAAAACACTGGGGTTCCCCTGGGTGTCTGTTGGCCCCATCAATGAAAGCGTCGAACCACCCAGGCGGGCTTACCTGATCAGCGCAGTTGAAATGGAGCGCAGCCTGAGCCAGAAGGAAACATGCATCCTCAGCTTCCTGCAAGCGCAAGAGGCATGCAACAATGCATCAGCCCCAAAGAACACCCATCAGTAGGCCGGCATTAAGCCTCGCCCAGGAGGTTCTGCCTTATTACTTTTATGTAACGAAGCCAAAATCCATTTGTTTTAGAATTGGCTAAAGGCAAACGCATAAAAGATGAAGTGCTTAGTTGATGTTATTCACACTTTTCAGTCATCTCAGGCAGTGCCTCAAACTCATGCATTGCTTCTCCATGCACACACATTTCAATTAGCCAAGTGACTGTGCTCAAGCACATCTATCAGAAAGATTCAGTGTTCCCAGTGAATAAATTCGAGTATTTGATAGTCAACCCGGGCACACAGACATACCGGGATTATCTCGCACTGCGACATACCGTTTTTCGTGAAGAACTGAGGCGCGTGCCAGATCTGGACCAATTATCTGGCAATGTCCGGATCGAAAGCGACATGTACGACAAACACAGCTTGCACGTGCTTTGTCGCTCCATGGAAACGGGTGCCGCTGTAGCTTGTGCGCGCCTGATCCTGCCGAGTACCGCAGGCCTGAGCATTTCCAGTCGCTACATGATTTCACTCAAGACGGCCATATCACCCGGGCAGATCGGAGAAATTGGTCGTCTGGCTATCGCCAGCAAACTACGCCGCTACCGAGGAGAACTATCCAGCGCCGGACTTCACCACACTTCCAACAACCAATCACATCACTCAAACACAACAGACAAACATGACGGTCCACTCGTGGCCTTGGGCTTATATCGTGAGATTTTCAAACTCGCCCGCAAACATGGCATTAGTAATTGCTACGCTGCCATGGAACCCTCACTGGCACGATTGCTGGCCCGGATCGGCTTTCCATTTCAGATGGCCGGCCCCCTCAACACGATGGTTTACCCCCCACGCAAACCCTATTTTATCGGGGGCAATGCTATTCGAAAAACCATGACTGACATTGACACCTGCCTGTCGCAGTTCATGTTCGGGCCTTCCCAGGATGAGTCGCCTCGTGCGATGGGCACATTCCACCCAAACCGGACAGCAGGCTCAATACAAACGGGATAGTCGATGCAAACGAACGCACACGTCTTATTGGGGTTCTGACACGTCAGTCCCTGTAAGACTCTCAACTGGCGACGAGCTACCGTTACCGTTTTGCTGGACAAAGCCAAACGCCATCCTTTGCAATTTCTTCGGGCCGCACCCATAAAAAAACCGCGCAGGTAACTGCGCGGTTTTTTTATCTTTTACTTACTGGTTAAGCAGCTTTTTTACTGCGGCGGCTCAAACCCAGACCCAACAGGCCCAGACCCATCAAAGCAAGGCTGGCTGGCTCGGGAACTGAAAACTTAACGAGCCATCGTTCAAGACACCGAGGTTCATTACGCATATTACCGTTTGGCTGGCGCGCCAGAACCAGCAACGTTCACCACGTGATTGGTATCGAATCCGTGCAATTGAAGTGTAACAACGGCATGTTGACCAGTCCGATGCCGATGGGTAGTACCATACACCGGGGGCTGCATAGCTCACTGATAGCGTACGATGTTGAAATTGCCAATCGTACCGTCACTATTAAACACATCCAGTGACAGCAACTTGACATCTGTACCGCCATCAGCATCGATATCACCCCAGAGCCATCAATAGTCCCGGAAGTGGAATGAGCCATCGAAATCGCGCTTGGGCTAACTGCATGGCGACTGACCCGCCAGCCATATCGTTATACAATCGTCAAAAATTTAATGAGTGCGTAGAAACTTAATGCCCTCAGTTCGCTCGGGCACCAAGCAGATTTACACCACCTAACAGATAGGCCGCCTACAGGCCAACACCGCTGTCTACAACCGTATCACCAATATCCACACCATTGGCGTCAAGGTCAGCGTAGACTGAAGTTGTGGCCCAGTTCACCTCATTTCATCCAAATTGCGGTATATCCATCAGTACCAGCGGCAGGACTCTGTATCCACCGCCGCGTCTACATTCAATATAAAAGATGCCGCCGACGCTGTACCCGATGCAATGCCATGCAAAGCCACCGCAGAGGCTAGTTTTGTGAGTTTCATGATGTTCTCCTTGAGTTATGTTTGAACTCGTTAAATCATTCGGCCATTCGCCTTGCAATTTAATAAGCACATTACATGCCAGAATAATATGCGCTTAAATAACAATGCATTAACAACAACTCGTCATAACCAACAAAACCATATGTAAAATTTTTCGACAAAATCTCATGCTCTCAATTTAAGACATCTTCATATCTCCTGCAGCACGGCCGGTTAAGACTCTTGCATTTCTCATATCCACGAGTGACCATGTATAGACGCTTCCCTGTCACTCTTCTATATCAAGGGGCCTTCTATGACTGAGTTTGATTATGACAGTGCCTTCAGCCGCAATCTTGGGATCGTCAGCACCGACGAACATGCACGTCTGCGCCAGTCCACGGTAGCCATTGCCGGCATGGGCGGGGTTGGAGGCGATTATCTCATCAGCCTGGTACGCGCCGGGGTGGGCGGGTTTCACATTGCCGAGTTCGATGAATTTGAGCAAGCCAACTTCAACCGGCAGTACGGGGCCAACACCCGCACACTGGGTCGCCGCAAGATTGAGGTGATGCTGGAATACGCACTTGAGATCAACCCCGAATTACGTGTAAAGATTTTCGACAATGGCATTAATTCGGAAAATATCGACGAATTTCTTTCCAACGTGGATCTGGTTGTAGACGGGGTAGATGTGTTCGCCGTAGACATACACCCACTGCTGATCAATTCAGCCACAGCACGTGGGCTGGTTACAGTGGCTGCCGTACCGCTGGGACTGGGGGCGGGGGTGTTGGCATTCGGTCCGGGAGGCATGTCCTATGACGATTACTTTGCCATCTCACCAGAAATGAGCGAGGAGGAAAAAATCATCCAGTTTGTCCTGGGCTTCGCGCCGGAGATGCATCACCTCCAGTATCTGGACCCGAAATCAATCAATCTGAAGGCGCGCAAGGGGCCGAGTTCGATTGCCGGCTGCAAGCTGTGCGCGGGTTTCATTACCACTCAGGCGGTGCTTGGCCTGTTGC
Source organism: uncultured Gammaproteobacteria bacterium (assembly GCA_963741495.1). Classification (GTDB taxonomy): domain Bacteria; phylum Pseudomonadota; class Gammaproteobacteria; order Burkholderiales; family Sulfuricellaceae; genus Sulfurimicrobium. Next base: position 237,719 of record CAVUID010000011.1, on the reverse strand, counting down.
ATCCGCAGGAACTGGAACTGGTCCCCTGGTACACCTATCTGGATGCCCGTCTCAATCGCTTCCATCACCGCCGGCTATGGTGGGGCAACCGCAACCCTGTGCAGCGATTGAAGAGTTTTATAGCGAAAAAACGGCTTGAGAAAGCCGGCGGGCAAGCATGATACTTTACGCCCCATAGACCACTGCCTATTCCATGCGCATTTCATGACTGGAAATATCGCGAGTACGGTAAAATTTATTGCCAGACTTGAATCTTTACACCAGTGCGAGGAAACGAGGGGAAAGATGAACCGTCAAGAACCTGCAATCATCAGCCTGAAAACTTTGCGGCAAGCCATGTTGATATTTGGCAGCCTGTTTCTGGCTGCCTCAGCCTGGGCTGACGCAGCCGGGGATCAATTGGCCCAGCGGGTTTATGACCGGCCCAGTGGCAAGGATGCCACCTCCGCATTGACCATGACACTTACCGAGAAGGGCCGCAATCCACGAATCCGCAAAATGATCACCTACCGCAAGGATGAAAGGGCGAATGAAGTCGCCACGCTTATCCGCTTTACCGAACCGGCGGACATTGAAGGGACCGGTTTGCTGACCATCGATCTTGCCGACGGCGATTCCAACCAGTGGATATATCTCCCCGCCATGGAGCGAGTACGCCGGATCGACTCGAATCGAAAAGGCGGTCGGTTTGTCAATTCAGATTACTACTATGAAGATTTGCGCGATCGCAAAGTGACTATGGACACGCATCGCGTCATTGGTCGAGAAAACATTGGGGGCGTTGCCTGCGAGGTGCTGGAAAGCATCCCGGTCAAACCCGGCAACTCCGTCTATAGCAAGCGGATCAGCTGGATCGATACGACAACCTTGCTTCCTTTGCGTATCGATTTCTTTGAAAAGCGGGAAGACCAGCCCAGCAAACGTTTGCTGGTCACGAAGCGGGAAAAAATCCAGGCATACTGGACGGTACTGGACAGCACGTTGACGGACTTGGGCAATGAACATCAAACCCGCCTGAGCGTAGAGAAGGTCCTTTACGATCGCCGTTTACCGGCACGCCTGTTTACCACGCAATTGCTGGAGGACGAGAGCGCCGAAGAAGCATATCGCCCATGATTCTGGTACATACATTTGCAGTGCTTCAATATCTCAGGACAAGAACATGACACGTTTCATGGCAGGTCTGGCAAGCATTTCTCTTGCGTTTGGCGTTGCATCATTAGGCTACGCCGCTGATGAACAAAGTCTGGAAGACGGGCCCAAGGTCAGTACGACCAAGAAGAAATCCCGCAGCAAAGCAGACAAAGGTGGAATCAAGATCAAGATAGATGATCTGCGTGCAGAACTGGGCGCATTTACCGATCACCCGGATGCGTCGAGCGACACGCTGCTGCATGGCGCCGTCAGTGCGAACGGCAAGTCTGGCGCATGGGAATTCGCACTGGGTGCCCGCTTTGATGCTTATGGGCAATCCGGCTCTCCCGGCTTTTCCAGTTCGAAACTGGATTACACGGAAAACTACCTGCGCTGGCGCGGTGAGGATACACGGATCACTGTCGGAACACAGAATGTGCTGTGGGGCCGGGTGGACGAGATATCGCCGATAGACCGCATGAGCCGGGTGGATCTCTCCCGCATCATTCTGGACAAGCTGCCCGAACGCCGGCGCGCCGTACCGGCTGTACGGATGGAACATTTCGCGGGCGATGACAAGATCGACGCGGTATGGCTTCCGGCGTTCGAATCCGCCGTACTGCCCGATGGGAACAGTGTCTGGAACCCGTTGGATACGGTCAATGGCCGCCTGCTTGGCATTGGTAGCGTGCCGGGCATCATCGGCGCCCAGGTGCGCGAAGAAAAATATGGCAGCGGCGGTGGCGGCGTCCGCCTGACTCATTCCGGCGGCAAGCTCGACTACGGCCTCAGCCTGCAAAGAGTACGCCAATCACAGCCTTATTACCGGGTGTCGCCTGGCATGCTGACGGGCGTCCATCCTTTCAGCTGGATCGTCGGCGGCGAACTGGAAGCTCAGAAATGGGGCGCGACATGGCGCATGGAAGCGGCCTGGAGCAGCGATGTGCCAGTTACCACCAACACATTCCAGTATCAGACCGAGCCGGCATTTGATCTCGTGCTGGGTTCCGAATTCTTCCCTGGCGATGGAGAAACCCGTGTCACCTTGCAGCTGGCAGGCCACAAAACCCTCACCAATGCACCGATTCTGGACCGGGATGAATTCTACAATTTCAATGGCGAACTTGAGCACACCTTTGCCTCTGGAAACTGGCGCGCCAACCTGCGGTTTTCAGCCGGACTTGATAAACGCGATTTTTACCTGAACCCCAAACTCGCCTATCTTGGCTTTGACCAGCATGAAATCTATCTGGCTGCGCATCTGTTCAGTGGCGCAACGCAGACCCTGGGTGGTTATTATGAGAAAAATGACCTGATCGCACTCGGCTGGCAGGCAAAATTCTGATTGCTCATAACTGTGGCTGACCCTTTCAAACCGATGCCGGCGCAAGCATGCTAAAACTTGCCATGGATGACTTTCTCAGAAAGCTGATGCAGCCCAGGCTGCTCGGCCTGAATACCGCCATCGCTTTAATCGCCCTGATTCACCTGGTGGCAGGCGCCTTCCTGCTGCGCCTGGAATTCAATAACGCACCCGAGCTGTACTTCCCCAAGGATTCACCAGCCTCTGTTCTGGAAAGGCAACTACGCACGGAATTTCCAAGCGATGAAATCCTCATTGCCCTCTTCACCGGGAGCGACCTGTATTCAAAGAGAGTTTCTTGCGGCCATTGACCGGGTCAGCCGGCGCATGGAAAAAATTCCGGACGTGGAGCGGGTTTTCTCCATCACCAATGTCGACCATATCGCCAGCAGTGCAGAGGGTTTCACGGTCGAACGCCTGATCGATCCGGAAAAACTGGACGACACCACGGCAGAAGAACGCAAAGCCCATGTCCTGCAGGATCGCTTCGTACCCGGCTGGCTGGCATCGAAAGACGGTTCTTCACTGGCACTCATCGTACGCACAAACAAACTGAATGAAAGCCGCCAGCGTACGGCCATTGAAGCGGCGCTGCACGAGTCGGTAAAGGCCGAAAACCTGGCCGAAAAACTGGTTGCCGTGGCCGGCCCGGTCGCGCTGGACGCAGCTGAAATGCGCTCCATGCTGCATGACAGCATCCTGTTCACCCCGCTGGTAGTGGTTCTGGGCCTGCTGTTGCTGCTGTGGGTCGTGGGCCGGCTCCCGCCAATCATCATCGGCGCCATAGCCATGAGCACCGTGACGGTCAGCTGTGTGGCGCTAATCTCGGCACTGGGCAAGCCCTACACATTGGTCACAGCCATGGTCCCCACCCTGCTTTCCGCCTACACCATAGGCAATATGCTGCATCTTTATGCAGCTTTGCAACGCATGCGCAACGCCGGGTTTCGCAGGCCCAAACGCGTCATCTTCGCAGTTCAATTCATGCACAAACCTGCCATGTTCAACATGCTGAGCACTGCGGCAGGCATGATCAGCCTGGTGCTGGTGCCGATCCCGCCCGTACAGGTATTTGGCGTGGTCAGCGCCTTTGGGACTTTGATGATTTACCTGGTGGTGATCTACCTGATCCCCCCTCTGCTGGTTAAATATGACCGTGGCCCCTGGCCGAAAAAAAGTAGCGGCTTTGCCTGGACCAAACGCATCTCCTATAGCCTGGCAAGCTTTGGCATGCGCTACGCCGTCTGGGTTGCGGGGGGAATCGCCATTTTGATGGTCCTGGCCATCCCGCAAATCTACAAGGTACAAACCGAGTCTGATCTGCTCAAATTTTTCAACGCATCTCACCCGCTCACACAATCCACAGAAATGATCGAAGAACGCCTGGTTGGCGTCACTGCATTGGAAATTGTCGTCGATGGCCCAGGCCGGGATGCATTCAAGGATGCAGATCGCCTGAAACTGCTTAAATCCGTGCAGGATTGGGCAGAAGCGTTGCCGGAAGTTGACCGCGCCATGTCAATGATGGACATTGTGGAAGAAATGAACTGGGCGTTCAGCGGTGAAGATGCATCTGCTCGCACCCTCCCGCACAACAATAAATTGCTCAGCCAGTTGCTGCTGATTTATGACGGCAGGGACTTGCAGGAATTGGTCAACGGCGAATACCAGCGCACCCGCATCCTGCTCAACGTGAATGTGCATGGCGCCAATGCCATCCAGGACGTGATTGAAAAGATCGAAGCGCACCTGGCAACAATCAAGGCGCCTGGCATCACATGGCAAATTGCCGGTAGCGGCCGCCTGTTTTCGGACCAGGAAGATCTTCTGGTGGTCGGCCAGAAACACAGTTTCATGGGAGCTTTCGGCCAGATCTTTCTGATCATGCTTATTCTTTGGCGCTCCGTTCCAGCCGCCGTCATCAGCATGCTGCCCAATCTGGCCCCGCTCGTTTTTATTTTTGTCGTAATGGGTTCAACGGGCATTCACCTGGACATGGCCACGGTCCTGATCGCCAGTGTTGTGCTCGGCATTACTGTGGATGACACCATCCACTTTTTTCACAACTACCTCGAGCGACGACGCAAAGGCCGCGGCGTCGTTTTCTCCCTGGCACGCAGTTTTGAAGCCTCTGGACGCGCCGTGGTTGCCATCTCGATTCTGCTGGTAGCCCAGTTCATGTTGCTGGTCAGTTCAAGCTTCCAGCCAACCTCGCATTTCGGCCTGCTCACCGCCACTGGCCTGCTGGCCGGGCAATTATTGGAATTGCTCCTGCTGCCGGCCCTGATCGTGCTCTGGAGCAGATTGAAGATTCGCCATCGACTGGCGGCAGTTTAAGTGACTATCCGTTTACCCGGATGACCGTCATGTCTGACATGCAAATCACACCAAAGCCGGGTTCGAACAGACCGGCGCAGCCCAATCAGGTTTCTGATCCGGGCGAACTGGATCGCACCTGGATGTGTTACTTCCTGCTGTTACCCGCATTTGCATATACGATCTTTGTCATTTACGGCAGCCTGGTGCCGCTGCAATTCCATCCGCACGCGTGGGAAGAAGCCTGGGCACTTTTTCGCAACATTCGCTATCTCAATCTGGGGATTGGATCTCGCGCCGACTGGGTGGCAAACATTCTGCTGTTCATTCCCCTGGCATTCATCTGGCTATGCGTTTTTTGGTACGGAAAAAGCACTTTCTGGCGGATTGCCGCAAGCTTCTTCGTGCTTGTGGCCTGTGTGGGCCTAAGCATTGGCATCGAGTTCACCCAGATCTTTTTCCCGCCTCGCACTGTGTCCCTGAATGATATTTTTGCTGAAGGCATTGGCGCAATTATTGGCATTGCGGCCTGCTGGATGGCAGGAGATCGAGTAATCGCCTGGCTCGCCACCTGGCGTGACGCAAGAGAACCTCTGGATGTATTTGGGCGGGTGAACTACCTGTACCTGTTTTTCTTTTTTGCCTACAACCTGCTCCCTCTCGACCTGACTATCAGCCCGGTGGAAATTTATCACAAGTGGCAGCAAGGCAGAGTCCTGCTCATTCCATTTTCATACACCTTCGCCAATCCTGTGCAAGCCTTATACAACCACTTTACTGACATTCTGGTATGGGTGCCCGTTGGATTTTTTTGGCAAATGTCGAGACGTAAAAGCTCACTGATGGGCATGGCTATCCTGCTAATGCTGCCCATCCTGCTCGAATTTCTGCAGTTGTTTGTCTACACGAGAGTCACAGACTCATCGGACATCATTACCGGCGTAATGGGAATCGGCACAGGTCTATGGCTTACAGGAATCTGGCGCCGGGACAGCATAGACCCTGTACAAGCCAAGCCATTCTCCCCATCGCGCTTCAATATGGCTCCGTGGCTATGGGTGGGCGCTGCCATGGTCTGGGGACTCATCATAACGCTGGTATTCTGGTATCCATTCGACTTCCATATCGAACGGGCATTTGTGCGTGAACGTGTTCAGGCTGCCCTGGCGCGCGCGCCATTTGAAATCTACTACTATGGAACCGAGTATCGGGCAGCGACCGAAGTGTTGCATAAACTGCTCTTCTTTGCGCCAGTTGGTATTTTCCTGGCTTTGGCCAGGCTACAGATCAAGCATTATAGCTACCGGGCCCCCGCCAGCATTGCATTCTGGATATTCATAACAGCGTTGGCCGCACTGGTCGAAGTGGGCCAATTGCTGCTGCCGGGAAAATTTGCAGACGGGACAGACTGGGCGATTGAAACACTGGGTGGTCTTGTTGGCTATGGCATCGTGCTCACCCTGCACCAACGACTCCCCAAGCGCTCACATTTCAATAACGTGCCAAAGTCTCTGCGCGATATTGAGGGAAAAAATCACTAGGCGCCAGAGAAAGCCTTACGCCGACTTGCCGTGAACAAAAGAACAAGCCCCACGCCAAGCAATAATGGAGTTGCAGGTTCGGGAACGGTGTTTTGCGGCGCCGCCGAATTGCCGCCAATGGTGAGGGTATAACCGTAAGGACCCACGTCACGACTACCGCCAAGCCGGCTCCCATCCGGATTAAGTATTCGTGCCCCACCAATTGCAATCGTATAGTAGCCCGTCGCAGTCAAGGCTGAATACCAGCTATTCGCTGGGCCAAAATTATCGAGCAAGTCTGGCGATGAAGAAGCAACGGTGGGGCTGAGCAACGGGTCTCCACCAGGCGAGCGATAATTGGGTGAACTCGGGTCGGAACTGTCGATTTCATCATCCCGTGTTGCCAGACGTATCATCCCACCCCATGCGTTGGCGTTGTAAACAAATGAAGTGGCACTGTCGACGCTTGTGGTGCCAGAGTAAAGGCTGAAGATAAGATCCACATCGGGGTCCAGGCGATCCGCCCGGATCGTTACCGCGCTTCCTGCTACGCCGTAAAAACTCCAGAAATCGATTTCTGATGGCAGGCCAAGATCAAGGAAGCCACCACCGGATATCGAGTCAGATCGACTGACTGTCTCATTAGGCGCAAGCACCCCCTCATAGACAATGGGTGCGGCAAACACAGGTGAAGCGACTGACGTCACGAACAGAGAAGCCGCCACGAACATTTTTTTCATTTTTCTTATCCCCGTTTTCATATCACTAATATTTAGGGAAGTGCTGATTTATTCGTCATTGCGAGGAGCGAAGCGACGAAGCAATCTGTAACTTTTGATTATCCAGAATCGAGATTGCTTCGCTACGCTCGCAATGACGGGTCCGCGGAATAAATCAGCGCTTCCTTAGTTTGTACTTAATCGACCCACGCGACTGAAAGCAATAAACATGCCTTATCCCGTGATCGTTGGCTTCCTGTCCTTTTTTATCGCAAATCATGATCGTGTTGTAAACTTTACCGACACACTGGGCACACATAGCGCAATCGCCATGCCGATCAGAATATAGCCAAAAACCAGGTCATGCCGGCTGATGAAAATTCCCGCAACCAGGTAAGCTGCCAGCGCAGACTGAACAGCAATTCCCGCAGATCGATGCCGGGGATCTTTGGCCTGGCGGATGTTTCTTTGCAGCATCACCAGTGTTGCCAGGAACAAGCCACTGTAGAGTATTAGACCTGGAAACCCTGTTTCCGCCAAAATCTGGATGAAACTATTATGCGTCACCATTCCCTGATACATGCGGGGGAGATAAAAAACGATGGCAGTCGGGTAGTTGCCCGCGCCAACGCCCACCCAGGGCTTATGCTTGGCCATTTGCCAGCCGGCTTTCCATAACAGCAGGCGCTCATCGACAGTCGCCCGATCCAGCGACGCGGTTTCATGCTGGGCTTCCCGATCCCACAGCACCCGGAAGCGATCAACATAGCCTTCCGGCGCAAGTAAAAAAAGGCTTGCAACAAGGACTGGGAGCGCAATCACCAGAACCCGCCATCTATATCGCAAATGCCACCAAACCACGAAAAGTGCGGCAGCAGCGCCCACCGCCGCCGCGCGATTCTGCGCCAGCAGCGCGACATAGAACAACCCGGCAGAGGCCAACAGGTAGCCGCCTCGCATTAGCCAATTTGGCGCAATCCAGATGCCCACCAGAACCAGAGGCAAAACCACAACGCTCAGAAAGGCTATATCCCCCTCCAGATACACGCCCTTTCCTTGCGCAAGCGCGTTAATAGCCACCGCCAGCGCCGCAAACAAGGGTAATTGCCAGGAAGCACTGCGCCACCGCAGAATTCCTGCTGCAATCCAGGCAAGAACCAAGGCATGCAAAAATACGGTGGGATTGTGTTCCGCAAGAGGCTGCCAGGGATAGCCCGCACGAAGAGCAAGCACGGTGCTCAGAAACACCCAGCCGACAAAGGTCAACAGGACAAACATCAGCCAGTTACTGCTAGTGCTGCTCGTTGCTGCTCGCCCGCGCCAGGCAAGCCAACCGGTCAGTGACAACACCACCGACCAGTCCAGGGCATGAAGCATGAGCAAGCCCTCGTACTGGGGTCCATAGCGCGGCGTACCATATGCCAGCAATACATACACACCCAGGGTGAAAATGGGCTTCCAGGGCGCGGCGATCAGCAGTAAAAAAGCCGATACCCACCAAAGCACCCAGCCCTGGGCGAGTCCAAGCACATTCCCCTGATAACCAAGCCAGGCCGAAACAGCCAAAGTAGCGAAGACATGCAATCCCAACAACAGCTTTGCACGCCACTTGGGCGTTTCAGCGGCCAGTTCTGCATGAGTCATTATTGATGCCCTCATTTCACAAACCAGCACATTAAACCTATAAAAAGCGGTTAACCACGGAGTTCACGGAGAACACGGAGTAAAAACAATAGATTGCATGATGTTTGGCATTCGCCCGTTGGGTGAGGCCATAAATCACCGCAAACTGCCTTTCTCCGTGTTCTCCGTGCCCTCCGTGGTTATCGAACTGAGGTTTCCAGGTTAAAAGTGAGGAAGCTGCCTGTTGCATCCATGCTGCGCTTTAAAACTGCCATTGCCAGGCGGCGGCCTTTACTGAAAAGCCAGCATCTCAGGCTTCGGCAACCCGCCTGGCGATGTGCTCCAGCGCAGCATCCACATCGTCGATCAGGATCAGGCACAGGTCTCCGGCATTCAAGCGTGCCAGGGCGGTGTCGATGGCCAGGAATTCGCCCCGGATTTCCTCGATTGCCTTGGTGCGGCTGGCATTTTCCAGGCCCTGACGCAGAAGCGCCAGCACCTCGCCATCGGCACGGCCGCGCTGGCACTGATCCTGATAGAGAATCACATCATCGAAGGCTTCACCCAGAATCCGGGTCTGATCACGGATATCTTCATCGCGCCGGTCGCCCGCGCCGCTGATCACCACCAGTCGGCGTTTTGACGGCATGTGGTCAATCGCCTTTACCAGCGCCTGAATGGCATCGGGGTTATGTCCATAGTCGGCGATCAGGGTCGCGCCACGGTAATCGAAGAGATTGAAGCGACCCGGTGCGGTTGCCGCATCGCTGATGAAGCTTGCCAGACCGGCGTGGATAATTTCCCACTCCAGACCCAGCGCCCAGCCGGCGGCCGTGGCCGCCATCGCATTTTCGACCTGGAAGCCGATGGTGCCGTTGCGAGTGAGAGGCATCTGGGCCAGTGGAATACGGTGTTCGAAACCACCTTCGGCGGCAACGATGTCGCCGCCCTCCACGAACACCACGCGCAGACCGCGTGCACGGTGCGTGGCCATGACCGGATGATGCGGATCGCTGGTGAAGAATGTCACCGAGCCCGGACAGGAATCTGCCATCCTGACCACATTCGGGTCCGCAGCGTTGAGAACCGCAACGCCGCTGGCAGCGACGTTCTCGACAATGACCCGCTTGACCACGGCGAGATCTTCGACAGTACTGATATAGCTGAGGCCGAGATGGTCCCCCATGCCGATATTGGTGACGACCGCGACATTGCAGCGGTCGAAAGCCAGCCCCTCGCGCAGCACGCCGCCACGTGCGGTTTCCAGCACGGCAGCATCGACATCGGGATGGAGCAATACGGTACGGGCACTCTTGGGACCGCTGCAGTCGCCGGTATCGATGCGCCGCCCCTCGATATAGACGCCATCCGAGTTGGTCATGCCGACGCGCAGGCCTTTCTGGGTCAGCAGGTGAGAGATCAGGCGCACGGTGGTAGTTTTGCCGTTGGTCCCGGCGACCGCGACCACCGGGATGCGGCCATCTTCTCCCTCGCCGAACATATTGGCAATAATCGCCTCGCCAACCGCCCGTCCCTTGCCGAAGGAGGGCGCGATATGCATGCGCAGGCCGGGTGCCGCATTGACTTCGATAACTGCGCCGCCCTGCTCTTCGAGCGACCGGTGCACACCGTCGCACACCAGATCAACGCCGCAGATATCGAGCCCGATCATCTGAGCCGCAGCCACGGCCCGTACGGCCAGATCCGGGTGGACATCATCGGTCACATCGGTGGCCGAACCGCCCGTGCTCAGATTGGCATTATTGCGCAGCAACACGCGCGCGCCCTTGAGTGGCACCGCATCCGCATCGTAGCCCTGGGTGGCAAGCGTTGCCAGGGCGATATCGTCGAAACGGATCTTGGTAAGCGAGGTCGCATGCCCTTCCCCGCGCTGCGGGTCGCTATTGACCTGTTCCACCAGTTCGCGAACGCTGTGAACAGCATCACCGATCACGTGAGGGGGGTCGCGGCGCGCCGCTGCGACAAGCTGATTTCCGACCACCAGCAGACGAAAATCATATCCAGGCACGTAACGTTCGACCATGACCTCCTCGCTGATTTCAGACGAGGCGGCATAGGCGGCGAGAACACGTTCGCGCGTTTCCACGTTGACTGCAACACCCTTGCCCTGATTGCCGTCGCGCGGCTTGACCACCACCGGGCCGCCGATTTCGCATGCGGCTGCCCAGGCATCTTCTGCGTCGCTGACGGGTCGGCCCTGCGGCACGGGCACCCCAGCCGCATCGAGCAGCATCTTGGTCAGCTCCTTATCCTGAGCGATAGCTTCGGAAATGGCGCTGGTACGATCCGTCTCGGCCGCCTGGATGCGGCGCTGGCGGCTGCCCCAGCCGAACAGCACCATGCTGCCGGAAGTCAGGCGCCGACCGGGAATTCCGCGCGCATTGGCTGCCTGAACAATGGAGCCGGTGCTGGGCCCAAGGCGCTCATCCTCATCCAGTTCGCGCAGACGCGCCAGTGCATCGTCCAGATCGAAAGGAAAGTCTGCCGCTGCCGCACGACATAGTTCCTGCGCCAGATCGAAGGCCAGCCGCGCCACTTTTTCCTCACTATATTCGACCACAACCTGGAATACACCCGCCTCGGTCGTCGATGCGGTACGGCTAAAAGTGACCGGGCACCCCGCCTGTACCTGCAGGCCAAGCGTGGCAAGCGTCAGCGCATGCGCCATGGAAATAGCCTCATCGTGACCGGCAGGCTGGAGGGAACCGATTTCCGGAAAACGCGCACGCAGCCTGAGCTCGAAGCCGGGCATATCCTCGATCAGGCATTCACTGCATGAAACGATGGCTTCGATTGCGGTCCGTCTGCTCCACAGATTAGGGCCGCGCAGTGCCCGGATACGTGATACTTCCATGAATATTTCCTTAGAGCCGAGATTTTGGTATTTTTCTGGTGGCGCACTATATTTCGAATGACTCGATCCCGGCACGAATCAGGTCCGGCAAGAGCCCCAGTGCCCATGCCGTCGCGGCTGCAGCCAGAATATTCTCGACCTGCACCTTGCCGGCTTTTACCAGCGCAATGCTGTTGACCTCGAACAGAGGCACGTCCTGATCGCCCGTCGCCAGCACAAGTTGTCCGTTGCGCACGATCACCGCCCGCTTGCCTTGCGCCAGATGTTCCCTGATTGCCGGCACCTCTGGGTCGAGACCGAAAAACATCACTTCACCGTCGCACAGCGGCGCCATGTCCACCACCAGCGGGTCATTGCCGTTCAGCACTGCGACTCCGTCCGGAAGCACCACGTCAACCTGGGTGCGCAGCACATTGAACACCTGTTCGGGTGTCTCGATATAAAACTTGCCATAATGCCGGGTCGGGTCGATGCCTGTGACAACCCCGATCTGGCAGCGGTCGTAAGCCAGACCCTCGCCCAGAATCACATCGCTGCCATTCTCGATCACCGCGGCTTCGGCAGCACGGTTCAGCAACAGCTTGCGCGCAGCAGTCCAGTTCGCGCGGTCTCCCTTCTCGACCAGCCTTTGGCCATGAAACAGGCCATCGCTGCACGCCAGGCCCACATGCTTGCCGCTCAGGTGCAGCAAACATGCCACGAGGCGCGCAACCAGATTGGCGTCACGACTCCCGGTAATACCCACAACGGGAATACGTCCGCTTTCGTTCTCCGGGAACAGGCTATCGAGAATGGCCATACCCACGGGGCGCGGCTCGCCGCTTGCCGGTTTGAGATGCATGAGCAGGCCGGGGCCGGCATTCACTTCGACAATTGCGCCCCCCTGCTCGGCGAGTGGGCGCGAGATATCCTCAGCCACCAGATCGATCCCGGCGACATCCAGTCCCACCACGCGGGCAGCGAGCGAGACGGTTGCCGCGACATCGGGGTGAACCAGATCGGTCACGTCAAAAGCCACGTTGCCGTTGCGCTGGATCATGACCTGCTTGTCGAGAGGCGGAATCGAATCAGGGGTGAAACCCTGGCGCGCGATTTCGAGCCCGATCGCCGGTTCCTTGTCCAGAATGATGACGTCAAGCGGGAAATCTTCCGTTGCGCCACGCCGCGGATCGGTATTGAGCTGGCTGTCGATCAGTTCGGCGAGACTCGAACGCCCGTCGCCAGTGACGGAAACCGACTCGCCACGGGTCGCCGCTGCAAGTCGCCCGGCCACCACCAGCATGCGGTGTTCGTTGCCGCGCACGAAGCGCTCGACCATCACCTCGCTACCCTCCTTGAGGGCGATACCATAGGCAGCCTCGACCTCTTCACGGGTCATCAGCTCGGCGGACACGCCGCGACCGTGGTTGCCGTCGGAAGGTTTGACCACCACCGGCACGCCGATATCCTCGGCTGCTTCCCATGCATCTTCCGGGCTCTCCACCACCCGCCCCTCGGGCACAGGCACGCCACAGGATTGCAGCAAACTCTTGGTCAGATCCTTGTCGCTGGCAATTCCTTCGGCAATGGCACTGGTCTGGTCGGTCTCTGCGGTCCAGATGCGGCGCTGACGAATGCCATAGCCCAGCTGCATCAGGTTGCCATCGGTCAGGCGGATCGACGGAATGCCGCGCTCAGTGGCCGCATCGACGATGCACGCCGTGCTCGGGCCAAGACAGAGAGAATCGGCCAGATCGCGCAGGTGCGCGACCGTGCCGGGCACATCGAAGGGGCGATCTTCAATCGCCGCCATGACCAGATCACGAGCGGCATTCAGGCAGGCGCGGCTCACATCCTCATGGCGCGAACGCACCACGACCTTGTACACGCCGCGCACCGAAGTACTGCGCGCCTTGCCGAAACCGCTCTGCATACCGGCCAGATTCTGCAGTTCCAGCGTGACATGTTCGAGAATGTGGCCCGCCCATGTGCCTTCGCGTACCCGCAGCATAAAACCGCCACGCTCGCCGACACCGCAGTGATGTTCGATCAGCGACGGCAACCAGGACAACAGGCGCTCATAAAAACCGGGAATGGTGTTGGAAGGCGAATCCTCCAGTGTGCCGATATCCACCCACGCTTCAAGAGCCGGGCGATAGGTCCAGATATTCGGCCCGCGCAAAGACATGAGTTTGAGAAATTCCATGTCGAACTTTTCCATATTTTCAAGACTAGGGCCATTTTAACGCTATGGAGTGCCTTCCGGTTTACCCGATGGCAAAAGATTCCCATGTATTTTTTCCTGAATTCTGGCGGCAGATCAATTTTTGCGCTTCAGCCCTGCCTCGAGACGGCTGTTGCTGTACTCTTGCAGACAAGAGCAGTAAACTTCGCGGCAATGAAAACCGCCCCTCAGCCTTCAATTTCAAGCGCCAAAAATCTGCCTGACACCTGGCGTGTTGAGGTTGAATCTCAGCTATCCGGCGACGAAGAAATTCTCGCCTGGATGGAAGTGGATCTCGACGACCGGCTTTATTTTTCGCCCGGCCTGCTGGTCGCGACCAACCGCCGCCTGCTGGCCAGATCGCCCTCGGGAATGAACTGGCAGGACTGGGCATACCGAACCGGGCTCGTGCTCCAGCTCCACGATCACGCCGGCGTCGGCACGCTCGAGCTGCAGGATGGCAAGGGCCGCCTGGCCTGCTGGCGCTACACCCTGCTGCATAATGTGGCCGCACTGCGCCTGATCGAACGTTTCGAACAGCAAATCGAAAGCCAAGTAACCGGGCAGCAGGTTATCTGCCCCATAGAAGGCATCTGCGCCAACTGCAAGGCGCCTATTCCGCCTGACGAAGATGAATGCCCGGTTTGCCACCGTGAAATTCATATCCCGCCATCCACCTGGACACTGTTTCGCCTGTGGCGTTTTGCCCGGCCTTATCGCGGGCAGTTGCTGCTCGGATTCCTGCTCATGCTGGGCGCCACCGCAGCGACCCTGGTCTCACCCTATCTTTACATGCCGCTGATGGACGAGGTGCTGATCCCCTTCCAGAATGGCCAGCAGATCGACCCCGGCACGGTTGCCCTGTACCTTTCCGGCCTGCTGGGTGCAGCCGTTGTTTCCTGGGGGCTGGGCTGGGCCAAGAACTATGTGCTCGCCCTGGTTTCCGAGCGCATCAGCGCGGATTTGCGCACCACCACCTACGAACACCTGCTGCAATTGTCGCTCGAATATTTCGGCGCCAAACGCACCGGCGATCTGATGGCGCGTATCGGTTCGGAAACGGACCGGCTCAGTGTCTTCCTTTCGCTCCATGCGCTGGACTTCATCACCGATGTGCTGATGATCGTCATGACCGCGATTATCCTCTTCAGCATCAATCCCTGGCTGGCGCTGGTCACTTTGCTGCCGCTGCCTTTGATTGCATGGATGATTCATGTCGTGCGCGACCGCCTGCGCACCGGCTTCGAAAAAATCGACCGGGTCTGGGGCGAAGTCACCAGCGTGCTTGCCGACACCATCCCCGGCATCCGCGTGGTCAAGGCTTTCGCTCAGGAAAAACGCGAAGCCATGCGCTTCCGCGAAGCCAACCGGCACAATCTGCTGATCAACGACAAGCTTAACAAGACCTGGTCGCTGTTTTCCCCCACGGTTTCGCTGCTGACAGAAATGGGGCTACTGGTGGTATGGGCCTTCGGCATCTGGCAAGTTGCCCACAACGACATCACGGTCGGCACGCTGACCGCTTTCCTTGCCTACATCGGCCGTTTCTATGGCCGCCTCGACTCGATGAGCCGCATCGTTTCCGTCACCCAGAAAGCCGCTGCCGGCGCCAAACGCATTTTCGACATTCTGGACCATGTCTCCAGCGTGCCCGAACCGACCCACCCGGTTCATCTCGCCCAGATTTCAGGACAAATCGAGATCCGCGACGCGGGGTTCCGTTACGGCAACCGCGCCATCATCCGGGACTTGGACCTGACCATCGCGCCCGGCGAGATGATCGGCCTGGTGGGCCACAGCGGGTCAGGCAAGAGCACCTTGGTCAACCTGATCTGCCGGTTTTACGATCTTTCCGAGGGCGCGATCCGGGTCGATGGCGTGGATATCCGCTCCCTCCCCGTCGCCGAATATCGGCGCCACATCGGGCTGGTGCTGCAGGAGCCTTTCCTGTTTTTCGGCACCATTGCCGAGAACATCGCCTATGGCAAACCGGGTGCGAGCCGCGAGGAGATTGTCGCCGCCGCCCGCGCCGCGCATGCGCATGAATTCATCCTGCGCCTGCCGCACGGCTACGACTCGCTGGTGGGCGAACGCGGCCAGGGATTGTCCGGCGGCGAACGCCAGCGCATTTCCATCGCCCGCGCGCTGCTCATCGATCCGCGCATTCTCATCCTTGACGAAGCCACTTCTTCCGTCGATACCGAAACCGAGAAGGAAATCCAGAAAGCCCTGGATAACCTGGTGCGCGGCCGCACCACCATCGCCATCGCCCACCGCCTCTCCACCCTGCGCCAGGCCGATCGACTGGTGGTCATGGACCGCGGACAAGTTGTCGAAATCGGCCCGCACAACGAACTGATGGCACGTCAGGGCGCCTACTATCGCCTCTATCAGGCTCAGGCACGCAACGTGGACACCGAAATGGAAGACAGGGTTGTCAAAGAAGCGAAGATTGCCTCATGAAAAAATTGACGCCAAATTTCCAGCTAACCTGCAATGCCTTTGGCCGGCTGGTGCTCAGCCGCCCGGATGGCGAGGCGCACGAGGGAGTCATACCGGTTCGGGCCTTTCCCATTCAGGCGCCCGAGTCCGGCATATCGCTGATCAGCGCAGAGGGGCACGAACTGGCCTGGATCGACAGCCTGACGGACCTGCCCGATGCCGAGCGCAAGCTTATTGAAGAGGAGCTTGCCAGCCGGGAATTCATGCCCGAGATCCTCAGCATCCGTCACGTTTCAAGTTTCTCCACGCCCAGCACCTGGCAGGTGAAGACCGATCGTGGAGAGGCCTCCTTCATACTCAAGGGAGAAGACGACATCCGCCGCATCAGCAGCGTCACCTTGCTGATTGCCGATAGCCACAGCATTCATTTTTTGATTCGCGACATTCATGCGCTGGACAAGCAAAGCCGGAAACTGCTCGATCGATTCCTGTAACATGGGACTTCCAGACTCAATCAAGGAGATCGTGATGAACCGATTGACAGCAGGAATCGCCGCCCTGGCTTTTACTCTTCCCGCCCATGCCTTTGACCTGGAAGGTGCGCTCAAAGGCGCGCTGGAAAAAGGCACCGCCAGCCAGACATCCTCCCCCCCGGTTTCGAGCAACAATAGCGTGGACCAGTTAAAACCCGCAGAAATCAACTCGGGCCTCAAGGAAGCGCTAACCCGCGGCTCCGAAGCCGCCGTGGCCCAACTCGGCAAGCCAGACGGCTTCTTCGGCAATGAAGCGCTCAGGATCCCTCTGCCTTCCAGCCTGCAAAAGGCCGAGAAAGCCATGCGCATGATAGGCATGGGCAGTCAGGCAGATGAGCTGATATTGGCCATGAACCGTGCCGCCGAAGCTGCCGTGCCAGAGGCAAAAACCCTGCTGCTCAAGTCGGTCAGGGAAATGTCGCTGGAAGACGCCAAGGGCATTCTCACCGGCGGCGACACAGCGGCCACGGATTTCTTTCGCCGGAAAACCGAAAACCCGCTGACCAAACGTTTCGGCCCGATTGTCAAAAAGACCACTGACCGGGCGGGCCTCGCCCAGCAGTACAACAAGTATGCGGGGACCGCCGCCCAGTTTGGCGCGCTTGACAAGGACCAGGCCACAGTCGAGCAGTACGTGACCCAGCAGGCGCTGGACCGGCTATACAAAGTGATCGGCGAGCAGGAGCGCGCGCTGCGCGCCAACCCCCTGCAAGCAGGCAGCGCCTTATTGCAGAAAGTCTTTGGCGCCGTTTCAGGAAGATAAACGAGTTTTAATATGTTGCGATTAACCGAAGTCAAACTCCCCATTGCCCATCCTGAAGGTGAAATCCAGGCAGCCATACTCAATAGACTGTGCATTCCGGCTGACGAACTGATCAGCTACACCATCGCCCGCCGCGGCTATGATGCGCGCAAGCCGGATGCCATCCTGTTCGCCTATACGCTGGATGTCGAGGTAAAGAATGAAGCGGCGATCCTGAAGCGTCTGAAAGGCGATCGTCACCTCTCACCCAGCCCGGATACCCGTTACCAGTTCGTGGCGCAGGCGCCGAAGAATCTGAAATCGCGTCCGGTGGTCGTCGGCATGGGACCAGCGGGGCTGTTTGCCGCCCTGATCCTGGCACAGTCGGGCTTCCGTCCGATCGTCCTGGAACGCGGCAAGGCGGTGCGCGAGCGCACCAAGGACACCTTCGGGCTGTGGCGCAAGGGCGTACTCAACCCAGAATCCAACGTGCAGTTCGGCGAAGGCGGCGCAGGCACTTTTTCCGACGGCAAACTGCACAGCCAGATCAAGGACCCCAAGCACTATGGCAGGAAAGTGCTGACTGAATTCGTCAAGGCTGGGGCACCCGAGGAGATCCTCTACGTCAGCAAGCCGCACATCGGCACCTTCCGCCTGGTGAGCATGGTCGAAAAAATGCGCGCCACCATCATTGAACTGGGCGGCGAAATCCGTTTCCAGAGCCGTGTGGACGATATCGAAATCGAAGAAGGGCAAGTTCGCGCTGTGGTGCTTGCCGACGGCGAACGCATCGCTACCGATCACCTCGTCATGGCCATCGGCCACAGCGCACGCGACACCGTCCAGATGCTGCATCAGCGCGGCGTCTACATGGAAGCCAAGCCCTTTTCCATTGGCTTTCGCATCGAACACCCGCAGTCGCTCATCGACCGCTGCCGCCTGGGCAAGAACGCCGGCAACCCGCTTGCTCGGCGCAGCCGACTACAAACTGGTCCACCACTGCAAGAACGGGCGCTCTGTGTACAGCTTCTGCATGTGCCCGGGCGGGCAGGTGGTCGCTGCCGCATCCGAGCCAGGGCGCGTGGTGACCAATGGCATGAGCCAGTATTCCCGCAGCGAGCGCAATGCCAACAGCGGCATCGTGGTGGGCATCACCCCCGAGGATTATCCGGGCGGCCCGCTGGCGGGCATCGAGTTCCAGCGCAAATGGGAAGAGCGCGCCTTCGAACTCGGCGGTCGCAATTATGAAGCACCGGGCCAACTGGTCGGCGACTTCCTGAAAGGCAAGGCCTCAACGAAATTCGGCTCGGTGCAGCCATCCTATACGCCGGGCGTGCATCTGACTGACCTCGCCACAGCGCTGCCGGACTATGTGATCGAAGCACTGCGCGAAGCCATCCCCGCCTTCGAGAAAGATATCAAGGGCTTTTCCATGAATGATGCGGTTCTGACCGGGGTCGAGACACGCACTTCCTCGCCGGTGCGCATCACGCGCGGGGAAAACCTCCAGAGCCTGAACACTGCCGGACTCTATCCTTCCGGCGAGGGCGCGGGCTACGCAGGCGGCATTCTGTCTGCTGCGGTGGACGGCATCAAGGTTGCGGAAGCCGTTGCCCTGAACATAGTCGAACATGAACAACCGCTAACCGGACGATCAGGTATATAATTACGCCCTGATATTTTTCAGTAAAGTTTGAAGCACCTGCCAAGTGACCTCTGCAAGCCATCCGCAAGAAATTCTGCGCACCAAAATCAATCTGGAAACCTCCCGGATAGCCTGGAAAGAATTGCTACGGTTTTTCGCAAGTGGTACGGTAGTTGAAGTCAGCCCCGAACTTGATCTGGTCGATGCAGCCACCCGTATCTCGGCGGACGACAAGGCGCAGGTAGAACAGTGGCTGGCCGCCGGCAAGATCGGCAAGGTATCGGATGACCAAGCCAGAATATGGCTGGAAAGCGATGCCACGTTATGGTCGGTGGTCGTCAAACCCTGGATTCTGGTGCAGCATCGAACAAATTAGGCGCCTGCAGTGTGGCGCCATAAACACCTGCTTTGGCAGCTAAAGGAATGCAATGAAATGTGTGGA
The DNA here is from genome assembly GCA_963741495.1 of uncultured Gammaproteobacteria bacterium. GTDB lineage: Bacteria > Pseudomonadota > Gammaproteobacteria > Burkholderiales > Sulfuricellaceae > Sulfurimicrobium. The sequence continues at coordinate 218,162 of CAVUID010000011.1, read as the reverse complement.
TGACTTCCGCCTCCGGTTTGGCAAACACGAACTGGTACCGATCATGATTGGCGGAATGGGCGTTGATATCTCGACCGCCGAGCTTGCCCTGGAGGCTGCACGCCTGGGCGGAATCGGGCATATATCCGACGCCATGCTGCCGACTGTGACCGACCGGCGTTATGACACGCATTTCGTCAAACAGAAGCTCAAGCAGTACAAATACAACCTCGACAATGCCGACAAATCCGAGGTGAAATTCGATCTCGGCCAGATCGCCGAGGCCACGCGCCTGCATGTCAGCAAGTCGATGGAAGCCAAGCGCGGTGAAGGCATGATCTTCATCAACTGCATGGAAAAGCTGACCATGAATGCGCCGCGCGAAACCCTGAGCGTGCGCCTGAATACCGCGCTGGACGAGGGCATCGACGGCATCACTCTGAGTGCCGGCCTGCATCTTGGTTCCTTCGCACTGATGGAGAACAACCCCCGCTTTCGCGATGCCCAGCTGGGCATCATCGTGTCCTCGCTGCGTGCGCTGCAGCTGTTTCTGCGCAAAACCGCCAAACTCAACCGCCTGCCCGACTTCATCGTGGTCGAAGGTCCGCTGGCCGGCGGCCACCTCGGATTTTCCATCGAAGACTGGGCGAAATACGACTTGCGCACCATTACGCTCGAAGTGATGCAGTATCTGAAGAACGAAAACCTCAACATCCCGGTGATCCCGGCCGGCGGCATCTTCACCGGCACCGACGCAGTAAATTTCCTTGAGGAAGGTGCTGCCGCAGTGCAGGTGGCCACGCGTTTCACCGTGGCGGACGAATGCGGCCTGCCGAACAAGGTCATGCAGGAATACTACAAGGCCAGCGAGGACGACATCGAGGTCAATACCACCTCGCCGACCGGCTATCCCATGCGCATGCTCAAGAACAGCCCGTCAATCGGAGCAGGCATCAGCCCGGGCTGCGAGTCTTATGGGTATCTGCTGGACGGCAACGGCAACTGTTCCTATATCGAAGCCTACAACCGCGAAGTGGCAGCCCACCCGGGCGCCAAAAAAGTTTCGGTCATGGACAAGACCTGCCTCTGCACCCACATGCGCAACTTCAACTGCTGGACCTGCGGCCACTACACCTACCGCCTCAAGGACACCACGCGCAAGAACGCGGATGGCACCTACCAGATCCTGAGCGCGGAACATATCTTCCGCGACTATCAGTTCAGCAAGGACCAGAAAATCGCCCTGCCGCCCCAGGAATAAGCAAATCCGATGCAGATGAAGCGCGCCTCCATCTACATCGCAGCGGCACTGGCCGGATGGTTGAATATTTCCAGTACGAATGCCGCACCCGAATCCGCCACGCCAACTGTTGCCGCGAGCACTGATCGGAAAGCCATTCTCGATGTAGTGCGACATGAGATTAAGCAGCTACACGACCTGCAAGTGGTTTTTGTGGTCAGGCAGCTGAAAATCGCCAATAACTGGGCGTGGCTCCACGCACTGCCGCAATCCCGCGATGGAAAAAACCGCTACGAAGACATCGTTGCCCTGCTCCGCAAGCACGATGGCCGCTGGGAAATCATGGAAATGCCGTGCACCGAGGAAGACAACCCGGACTGCCTGGACGCTCCCGATTTTTTCAAGCGGCTCCAGCAGCGCGTCAAGGGAATCCCGCCAGAAATTCTGCCGCTTTGACCTGCGGCGGCGCCCTTGCCGTGCGCCAGGCAAGCCAGGCAATGAACTTATGATGATGAATCGATACCTGTTTAAAACGAGGCCCCAATAATGGTGGAAGAAACACTGATCAGCCTGAGCGCGGTGGTCGTCCTCGGCATCACCGCACAGTGGCTGGGCTGGCGCATGCGGGTACCGTCAATTCTGCTGCTGCTGATCTTCGGCATTCTCGCCGGACCGGTGCTCGGGTGGATCAAACCCGATGAAATGATGGGGCCGCTGCTGTACCCGGTTGTGTCCCTGGCGGTGGCGGTGATTTTGTTTGAAGGCGGGCTGACGCTTTCACTCAAGGAATTTCGCGCCATCGGCGCTATCGTCCTGCGACTGGTGACAGTGGGCATGCTGGCCGGCTGGCTGATCATTTCACTGGCAGCTCACTGGGTGCTCGGCCTTTCGTGGCAACTGGCAACCCTGCTTGGGGCCGTGCTGGTGGTGACCGGGCCGACCGTAATTGCGCCCATGCTCCGGCATGTGCGCCCGACCGGCCAGAGCGGGGCGATTCTCAAGTGGGAAGGTATTGTCATCGACCCTATTGGCGCCATGCTCGCGGTGCTGGTGTTCCAGGCTATCGTACTCTTCGAAACCGAGGCCGAGCCCGTGGCCGCCGTTGCGTTCAGCCTGCTCAAAACCATCGCTGTCGGCGCCGGCACCGGTCTGGCCGGTGCACTGGGGATGGTGCTTCTGCTGCGACGCGAGTGGATCCCGGATTTTCTGCAAAACCCCGTGGCGCTGATGTTCGTGGTCGCGGTATTCACCGGCGCCAACCTGCTTCAGACGGAAGCCGGGCTGCTGGCGGTGACGATCATGGGCTTCGCCATGGCCAATCAGCGCAAGGTATCGATTCAGCACATTGCCGAATTCAAGGAAAATCTGGGGGTGATGCTGATCGCCTTCATCTTTATCCTGCTGGCGGCACACCTCAAACCCTCCGATCTCGATCATGTCGGCTTTTCCAGCTTCCTGTTTCTGGCAATACTGATTCTTGTGGCGCGCCCGGCATCGGTCTTTTTGTCGACCATAGGCACCCGTTTGGGCCGCAAGGACAAAATGTTTCTATCCTGGATGGCGCCGCGCGGCATCGTGGCTGCTGCGGTAGCTTCCATTTTTGCGCTGCGCCTGGACGAGGTTGGCCTGCCGGGTTCCGATGTACTGGTCTCCGTCACATTTTTTGTCATCATCGGCACAGTGACCGTTTACGGTCTGACCTCAGGAATCGCTGCCAAGCGTTTGGGACTGGCCCAGGCCAATCCTGAAGGCGTGATCTTTCTGGGCGCGCGCTTCTGGGGCCGACGCATCGCCAAGTCGCTGCAGGGCGAAGGCTTTCCGGTGATGCTGGTGGACAATGATCTGCATAACGTCCTTGCGGCGCGGATGGAAGGGCTGCCTGTTTTCTACGCCAGCATTTTTGCGGAAAACGTGCTGGAGCAGGTAGAAATTGGCGGCATTGGAAAAATGCTGGCACTGACTAGCAACGACGATGCCAATTCTCTTGCGGCAATGCACTTTGCACGGGTTTTCGAGCGTTCTCAGATTTTTCAATTAGCCTCGGAAGAGGGAAATCTGCCCACCGAAGTCTCACCGCATCTGCGCGGACGGACTGTGTTCGAGGAAGGCATTACCCACGCCGAGTTGACGCAGCGTTTCCTGAGCAACTGGGTGATCAAAAAAACCAGGCTCTCCAGGGATTTTGATTTTGAGGCATTGAAAACCCACTATCACGGCAATGTGCTGCCGCTTTTCCTGATCAGCGAATCCGGCCGCTTGCGGGTTTTTGCCGCAGACGTGCAGTTGTCGCCACAACCGGGTGACGCACTGTTAAGCCTGGTATTGCCTAAAGCAGAAGCCTTGCCTGACGCCAAAACGGCTTAGAGCCTATTTCAGTAGGTTTCATACCTCGCGCCAGCATCATTTGAGGTGCAGTGCTAGGCGCGAGGGGCGCGGTTTGGTTGTTCCAAACAAGCCGCGAGCAACAACGCAATGCACCTCAAATGATACTGGCCCTCCGGGTTGCGGCCAGAAAGCGCGTCTGCGGCGTCGCGGGTCTTGCCAATGGAATAACCATTGGCTGCGCCCCGCTTCTTGCAGCCATCACTTTCTGGCCGCAACGCGAGGTATGAAACCTACTGAAATAGGCTCTTAGTGCTAGAATCATTGACATGCCTGACTTTTCTTCAGAAACCAACACTTTCATCGCCGAGTTTGATGCCGCAATCGAGGCGCACATGGAGTGGACGCGCCGGATACTGCGCTGCGCGGTGCTGCACACTTCGCCCGGAGAAGACGTGCTGGCGCCCATGGCGCATACCCTGTGCCGTTTCGGGCGCTGGTTCATATTAAACAGGGCGCATTTTGAAGCCATCGATGTCAATGCCGTACGATACATCGAAGTGGTGCATCAGGCCATGCATGATGCCATTCGAGCCATCTGTGCCGACGTAATGACCGGTAGGCCCGGGCAGAATGCCGACCTGGATCGCATTCGAAAGATCGCAATCCGAACTGCTCACCCTGCTGGCCCGGCTAAAAACAGTCACGCTCTCCAACGCCGTACGGCACGACCCACTGACCGGGCTGCCCCTGCGCTACGGCATCGAAAGCGACTTCACCCTGTGCCAGAAGGATGCCAGGCGCAACCGCACGCTGCTGTATGTTGCCATGATCGACGTTGATCATTTCAAGCGTATCAATGACAACCATGGCCACCCTGAGGGTGACATGGTATTGCGTCACCTTGCCGGCACGCTGAAGCAATGCCTGCGAAGCAATGATCCCCTGTACCGTTTTGGCGGTGAAGAATTTCTATGGCTGATGCGCTGCGAATCGGCTGAAGAGGCCGAACAATCGGCACGCCGGATTGTAACCACGATCGGCACGACGCCTGTGCCGATCACCGACAGCGAACCGCTGACACTAACCGTCACCCTCGGCCTGGCGCTGGTCGGCGAGCAGGAGGACATTGCCAGCGCTATCAAACGTGCTGACGTGGCGCTTTACGAAGGCAAAAAGGCTGGGCGCAACCGCTACGTTATTGCCGACTAGCCAAGCCTGCCCAGGGTTTGCAGTGGTGGCTGGCGCAATACCCCACGAGTCCCGAGCCAGCCTGCCACAGTCACCCCCAGCACACCGACAGCCAGCGCGATTGCCCACAGCCAGGGATTGAACGCGTATGGCAGATGAAAAACCCGCGTCGCCAGCACATAACCCAGACCAGTCGCAGCCAGGGCTGCCACGGTCCCGGCCAGCAGGCCGATCAGAATAAATTCCGCCATCTGGCTCAGCAGCAACTGCCTGCCGCTCGCGCCCAGTGTGCGCATGATCGCGGCCTCGACCATGCGTTCCTCGCGGGTAGCGGCAATCGCCGCATACAGGGCCATCAGGCCGGCTGCCAGCGTAAACAGGAATACGAATTCCACGGTTGAGGCAATCCGCTCCATCATGGCTCGCACCTGATTCATGAGTGCAGCCACGTCGATCACGGTCAGATTGGGAAAGGTCCTGACCATCTCATTAAGCAGCGCCTCATCACCGGCTGGCAGGTAGAAGGCCGTGATATAACTGGCCGGATAAGCCTCCAGCAGGGCTGGCGCGGCGATCACGAAAAAATTGACGCGAAAGGAATCCCAGTCGACCTTGCGCAGGCTGGTGACCTTGGCGCTGAAGCTTTGCCCGGCCACCTGATAAGTCAGTTCGTCACCGAGCTTGATTCCCAGATTTTTGGCAATACCCTCTTCCACCGACCACTGGGCAGCGGCAGAACGCTTCTCCCACCAGCGCCCGGCAACGATCTGGTTATCGTCCTGCAAGCGCTCGGCCCAGGACAAATTGAATTCCCGCTCCACCAGGCGTTTGGTCCGGTCTTCCGCATAATCCGCAGCAGACACCGCCCGGCCATTGATGGCCAGCAACCGCCCGCGCACCATGGGAAACAGTTCAGCCGCAGCCATGCCGTGGCTACCAAGAAAAGCCTGCAAGGGCTTCACCTGATCCGGCTGAATATTGATGACAAAGCGATTGGGCGCATGCACGGGCAAGGTGCTTTGCCAACTGTGCAGCAAATCGCCGCGCACCAGGGTCAGGAGCAGCAGTGCCGTCAGCCCCAGCCCCAGCGCCACCACCTGGCTGGCACTGGCATGCCGCCGCCGCACCAGATTCGCCAGGCCATAGCGCCAGGTGATGCCCACCATGCCCACCTTGTGTCGCAAGGGTGCCAGCAAGCGAATCAGGGCATGCGTCAGCAACAGCGCCACCACCACAACGGCTGCCAGTCCGCCCAGCACATAAAGCCCAAGCCTGATTTCACCTGCCTGCCACAGCAGCATCGCCAGCAGCACGCCAACCCCGGCGGCGAAGCCAGCCAGATTGACGCGCTGCGGTCCGCCCAGTTCGCGCCGCAACACCCACAAGGGCGGAACGCGCTTCAAACGCTGCAAGAAAGGCAAGGCAAAACCCAGCAGCGTAGCCAGCCCGGTGAGAAGGCCATACGCCAGCGGCGTCCATGAAGGCGCGGGCAGGCCGGCGGCAATCAGCCCGCCCAGCTGCCGCGCCAGCACCCACTGCGCGCCATAGCCGAGAAGGCAGCCGGCCAGGCTGGCCAGTATGCCGAGCCACAGAAACTGGTAAAGATAGAGGAGGAACACCTGTTTCTGGCTTGCCCCGGTGCAACGCATCACGGCGCAGCCATCGAGATGGCGTTCGAGGAAACGCCGCGCCGAAAGCACAATCGCCACCGCCGCCAGAATCAGGCTGGTGAGTGCGGCCAGATTGAGAAACTTGCCGCCCCGCTCAAGCGCAGAACGAATCTCGGGGCGAGCATCGCTGATGCCTTCAATCTTCTCCCCTCGAGCCAGGCGCGGCGCTGCCCATGCGCGGTAAGCGGCAATCTCCCTTGGATGCCCGGCCAGCAGGGTGCGATGGCTGACGCGGCTGCCAGGCTGGATCAGAGCGGTCGCGGACAAGTCCACCGCATTCATCATCAGACGGGGCGCGATACTGAACAAATCCCCGCCCCGGTCCGGCTCGAAACTCAGCTCCGCCGCCACCTTGAAACGCCCAGCGCCAAGTTCCAGCGAGTCGCCCGGCACCAGTTGCAATTGCGCCAGCAGTCGCTGATCCAGCCACACCGTACCCGGCTCAGGAATACTCTCGGCAACGCGCTCGCCTTCGCCGGACTGGATGCGCAGCTTGCCGCGCAGCGGGTATCCGGGTGCCACCGCCTTGATTTCCGCCAGCTGATTGCCCGTGGCGCTGACCACCATGCTCGGAAAAGTGAGGATACGAACCGGCGTCAACCCGCGCTGGCTGGCTTCAGAAATAAATTCGCTGTTTACCTCATGATCCGCCACCAGCACCAGATCCGCCGCCAGCAGCTGGCTGGCTTCGGTAGTCAGGGCCTGATTGACGCGGTCGGTAAAGAAACCCACGGCGGTCACGCCGCCCACTGCGATAAGCAACGCGAAACTCAGGGCATGAAGCTCACCCGCCCGCCATTCGCGCAGCAACATGCGCCAGGATAGCCGCAGCAGGTTCATGCGGAAAAAAGCTCACTAACAATGTTGGGTCAATAACCACGCATGGCACGGAGAACACGGAGAAATGCGCCCTGAAGTCTTTTATAGTGTCATCGCAAGGTTGCATGCCAACTCTGGGAACGCAGGCCGCCAGGTGCCAGCTACCGGCTCACTGGGCCAACTCTGGGGCGCAGGCCGCAAAAGGCGTCAGCTAGGTGAGGCTCATTATTGAGGGGATTGAATTCCAGCCTCAAGCCATATAACATAGTCATGTGTTATATGGAGGCATTATGCACTTCAACGTCTATATGGATGACCAAACCGGCCAATTGCTGAATGCCGCTGCGCAGCAGCAGGGCCAGACCCGCAACGCCCTGATTCGCGCTGCGGTCAGGGATTGGCTGGCACTCCAGAATCAGCCAAAATGGCCCGAGGAAGTCATGGATTTCCAGGGCATGGCTGACATACCGCCATTTGAGGCGGGGCGTGAGCAGCTCACCCCGCCAGTTTCTGACCCGCTGGCATGAAGTATCTCCTCGACACCTGCACGGTCAGCGATTTCGTCAAGGGCCAGCCTGGTGTACTGGCGCGGATCAAGGCCACGCCACCCCAGCTTATCGCGATTTCTACCGTGACACACTTTGAAATTGAGTTTGGACTGCAGCTGAACTCTGACCGTGCCCGGAAACTGGCACCGGTGATGGATGCCTTTCTCTCCAGCATTACCATCCTTCCCTTTGAAGATGCCGACGCCAAGGCAGCGGGTGCGATTCGTGCTGCGCTGCAGAAGCAAGGGCAGCCCGTTGGCGCTTATGATGTCTTGATCGCCGGTTGTGGACTAGCGCGGGGCCTAGTGGTGGTGACGTCAAACCTGGGTGAATTTCAGCGCATCGGTGGCCTTCAGGTGGAGAACTGGCGATAAGTCGCCGTAGGGGCTAAGTCATTCGCCCCTACAAACTAATTATTTTGGGTTCACTCTTCCGCCAGCCTCCCATCCACCAGCCGCAATCTGCGGCCACAGCGGGCCGCCAGTTCGGCATCATGGGTGACCAGCACCAGCGTGGTGCCCTGTTCGCGGTTCAGCTCGAACAGGAGATCGATAATTCGCCCGCCGGTGGCGCTGTCGAGATTGCCAGTGGGCTCATCGGCAAGCAGCAGCTTGGGCTGGGTGGCAAACGCCCGCGCAATGGCGACACGCTGCTGTTCGCCGCCGGAAAGATGCTTGGGATAATGATGCAGGCGTTCGCCCAGGCCCACCCTTTGCAGGACGGACAGCGCCAGCTCGCGCGCCGATGCGGTGCCGGCCAGCTCCAGCGGCAGCATGACGTTCTCGATCGCAGTCAGTGCCGGCAGCAACTGGAAGGACTGAAACACAAAGCCGATCAGGCGCCCTCGCAGGGCCGCGCGGCCATCCTCGTCGAGCGCAAACAGATTTTCTCCATTGATATGCACTTCGCCGCTGGTGGGCAGATCCAGGCCGGCAAGCAGGCCAAGCAGGGTGGACTTGCCCGAGCCCGATGCGCCAATAATCGCGACCGACTCGCCACTGGCAATTTCCAGATCGAGGTGGTGCAGAATGGTCAGCACGCCATCGCTGACCGGCACTTGCCTGGACAGGCTGCTCGCCTGCACAATGAAAGAGGAACAAGGAGAATTCATGCTGATTCGCTGGTTATTGTTTGTATTGCTGTTAATCGCTCCGGCGGCCTGGGCCGGCCAGACCATCCTGGTATTCGGCGACAGCCTGTCCGCCAATTACGGCATCGCAGCCGAAGCGGGCTGGGTGAGTTTACTGCAACAGCGCCTGGACCGTAAGCCGCATGACTACCGCGTCGTCAATGCCAGCATCAGCGGCGAAACCACTGCGGGCGGCGCTTCCCGCATCCGCGCCGCGCTCGGCACCCACAACCCGGACATCGTAATCATCGAACTGGGCGCCAACGACGGCCTGCGCGGTCTCGCCCTCGATGCCACCCGGCAAAACCTGGACCGCATCATGCAGGCCTGTCGCAACCACAAGGCGCGCATCCTGCTCATCGGCATGCGCCTGCCGCCCAATTATGGCCAGACCTACGCCGAGGGTTTTGCTGCGATCTACCCTGTGCTGGCGAAAAAACACCGCGCCGCCCTGCTGCCCTTCCTCCTTGATGGGATCGCCGACAGGCGCGAATGGTTCCAGGCCGACAACCTCCACCCCACCGAAGCAGCACAGGCAAGCATCATGGAAAATGTCTGGGCAAGGCTTCAGCCGCTGCTATGACCATGCGGCCCATCGAAATCATCGGATTTGCCTCCGGCCTCGGTGCGCGCAACCCCGGCTGCGCTGCCGGGCCGGACAGCATGGCGCAATCCAGCCTTGTGCCCAGCCTGCAACAGCAGGCTTGCGACATTGCCTGGCGCACCACCCTGCGCCCCGCCGCTGCAACTTCTCCGCTGGCCGGCATTCAGGCCTTGTGCACGTCCCTGGCTCAGGAAGTCGGCGCAACGATCAATGACGGCAAGCTGCCGCTGGTCATCGGCGGCGACCATTCCTGCGCCATCGGCACCTGGAGCGGTGCCGCGCAGAGGTTCAGGGAACAAGGCCCGCTCGGCCTGATCTGGATCGATGCCCACATGGACAGCCATACGCCGGAAACCACGATCAGCGGCTCCATCCATGGCATGCCGCTGGCGGCCCTGCTGGGCTACGGTGCGCCGGAATTGGTCGACATCGGCTCTTTCAGTCCCAAAATATTGCCCGCCCATCTTTGCCTGATTGGCATCCGCAGCTTTGAGTCGGGTGAAGCGGATTTGCTCCGGCGCCTTGGGGTAAGGATATTTTTCATGGATGAAGTCAAGCAGCGCGGCATCGCTGCCGTCATGGCGGAAGCCCTCGCCATCGCACAACACGAAACCGTCGGATTCGGCATCAGCATTGATCTCGATGCCTTCAACCCGAAGGAAAGTCCGGGCGTGGGCACGCCAGTCCGGCATGGCTTGCATCACCTGGCACTGGACAAGGCATTAGCGGGGATCATGCATCACCCTCGCCTTGTCGCCCTGGAACTGGCCGAATACAATCCCAAGCGAGACCGGAATCAGCTCAGCCTCAAGCTGACCTTGAATTTACTCAGCGCATTCTGTCGCAGGGTTAAAAATTAACGACGCTTCAATTTGGCGGCAAACTTTGCACGCAGCTTGGCCACCTTCGGCGCCACGACCACGCGACAATAAGGCTGTTCTGCATGGCGGCTGAAATAATCCCGATGGTAATCCTCTGCCGGGTAAAAAATCGGCGCAGGCAAAACTTCAGTCACTATCGGCTGTCCCCACACGCCCTCAGCGGAAAGCGTGGCGATTATTTCATCTGCATCAGCCTGCTGCTCTGCTGAATGGTAGAAAATCACCGAGCGGTACTGCGTTCCGGCATCGTTGCCCTGGCGATTCAGTGTCGTGGGGTCGTGGATGGTAAAAAAGACTTTCAGCAATTCCCGGTAGCTGATCACTGAGGAGTCGAAGCTTACCTGCACGACTTCGGCATGGCCCGTCTTGCCGCTACAAACAGCTTCGTAATCCGGGTGCTCGACCTCGCCGCCGCTGTACCCTGAAACCACGCTGATCACGCCTTCGAGTTCCTTGAATACCGCCTCCAGGCACCAGAAGCACCCGCCACCCAGCGTGGCAATTTCGATTTCTTTGCTCATCTGAAAAGGCACCTTATTGTGTCGTGAAAAATCATTCCATTTATTTATGCTTGATCCGATCAAGACAAGCCATAAATACTTTTAGTTGGTAGGTTAAGCATATTCGGATATGCTTATCTACAAGTGTTATACGGTTTAAACATTTTCTAAAATACTCTTAAACCTGTAACCTTACCAACTGCAAAAAAGATGTCGTTTCAATAAATAGCTCAACTGTTCCGGGGGGACTCAAAATGCTAAAAATCCTAAGTGGCTTCGTACTGGGCCTGATATTCATTGCCTTTGTGGGTTACATCATGGCCCCAGGCCTGATGTTCCATGAGCGCGTCAGCCCCTACGGGCTGGAAGAAACCGTCGCTCGCATCCAGCAGAATATTGAAAGCACTGGCAATGGCTGGTCGCTATCCGGACTGCGCAACCCAGCCAAGGCAGTGCAGAATGACGGCAGCAACACCCTGCCGGTGCTGATGATCGAGGCTTGCAGCACCAAATACTCTGCGCCGATTCTGAAGGACGACTCGGTACGCTATCTCTCCATCCTGATGCCCTGCAAAATTTCCGTCTACCAGAAAAATGACGGCAAAACCTACATCGGCAACATGAATGCTGGCCTGATGGGACGGATGTTCGGCCCGATGGTGGGAGAAGTCATGAGCCATGTGGCAGCAGATCAGGCCAAATTCCTGGAATTCGACCCTAGCAAACCCGCGCCACAAATGAAAGTGGGTACACCAGGCGGTGGCGGTGCTGGCGGCGGTGCCGGTGCAGGCGGTGGCGGCTGCTAAGCAGCTTCGCACATCCAACACCCACTGAATTCAGGAGGAATCATGTCCATCAGAACAAACATCATGGCCTGGGCACTCGTAGCCGGCAGCTCGCTGACTGCGCTGACCGCCCTAGCCACATCGGCGCCAACAGTGGCGCCGGCCACAGCGCCAACCACAGTCTCGGCAGCACCTGCTGCCCCAGCAGCCGAAGCGAAGAAGGCTTCGACTTCCACCGCAGATCACAGCAAGTTCAAGGAACTGCAAAAAGACTTCAAGGAAGGCCCGGAAGTGACCAAGGCCTGCCTGAGCTGCCATACCGAGGCAGCCAAGCAGGTGCAGCATACCAAGCACTGGACCTGGGAGTTCCTGAATCCGGAGACCAACCAGAAGCTGGGCAAGAAAAACGTCATCAACAACTTCTGTACCGCTGTTTCATCAAACTATCAGTTCTGTACCGCCTGCCACGTCGGCTATGGCTGGAAGGATGACAAGTTCGACTTCAGCAAGGAAGAAAGTGTTGACTGCGTGGTCTGCCACGACACCACCGGGAAATATCGCAAGCTGCCGGGGCTTTCCGGACATCCTCCATACGAGGACACGGAGTTCCCGCCCCACTCGGGCAAAATCGTCAAGGCGGTTGACCTGAAGGAAGTGGCGCAAAATGTTGGCAAAACTTCACGTCAAACCTGTGGCGCCTGTCACTTTTACGGCGGTGGCGGCGATGCCGTTAAGCATGGTGACATCGACAGCACGCTGCAAAATCCAGCCAAGTATCTTGACGTGCACATGGCCAAGGATGGATTGAACTTCACCTGCGGCGCCTGCCATGCCACCTCCAGTCACCAGGTACCAGGCAGTCGCTACACACCCACCGCCATGGACAAGGAGCAGGCCCATCTGCGCGGCAAGGCGGATAACAGCAATCCGGCAACCTGCCAGTCCTGCCACGGCACCAAGCCGCATTCGGCAAAAATGGCCAAGCTGAATGAGCATACTGCAAAGATTGCCTGCCAGACCTGCCACATTCCGGAATTTGCCCGTGGCCAGGCCACCAAGATGAGCTGGGACTGGTCAACCGGCGGCAAGATGAAGGACGGCAAGCCTTACACCGAAAAAGATTCGGCTGGCAAAAACTCTTATGACAGTAAAAAGGGTAATTTCACCTGGCAGCACGACGTGATACCGGAGTACATCTGGTTCAACGGCAAGGTGGACTACACCCTGCGAGAAACCAAGCTGGACCCGAGCAAGGTAGTGAAGATCAACACCATGAACGGCAGCCCGACTGACGGCAAATCCATGATCTGGCCGATGAAGGTGTTTCGCGGCAAGCAGCCCTATGACGCTGGCAATAACCAGCTGGTAGTGTTCCACACCTACGGCAAGGACGACAGCGCCTACTGGGGTAACTTCAACTGGGACAAGGCACTGGAGTTCGGCATGAAGGAAATCGGCGCGGAGTATAGCGGCAAATATGCCTTCGTCGAAACCGAAATGTCCTGGCCGATCACCCACATGGTCGCACCCAAGGGTGATGCCCTGACCTGCGCCCAGTGCCACGATGCCAAAACCGGGGGCCGACTGAAAAATGTCAGCGGACTCTACATGCCAGGCACCGGACGCCAGAACAAATGGCTCGACATGGGCGGCTGGGCGCTGGCCCTGCTCACCCTGCTCGGTGTGATCATCCACGGTGCCGGTCGCATCTACATGAGCAACAGGAAAGGATAAGATCATGTCTGAAAAAATCTATGTCTTCAAACTCTTCGAGCGCTTCTGGCACTGGTCTCAGGCCTCGCTCATCATCTTCATGCTGATCACCGGTTTCGAGGTGCATGGCTCCTACCATCTCTTCGGCTTCGGCCAGGCGGTGAACCTGCATACCATCGCCGCCTGGACCCTGATCGGCCTGTGGGTATTCGCCATCTTCTGGCACTTCACCACCGGTGAGTGGAAGCAGTACATCCCGACCATGGACAAGGTGGTCGCCATGGTCAAGTACTATTCCGTCGGGATCTTCGTCCATGCGCCCCATCCCTTCCGCGCAACCACGCTGAAGAAGCATAACCCGCTGCAGCGCCTGGCCTATCTCGGCGTGCTGCTGTTCATCGGGCCATTGCTGTGGTTCTCGGGATGGTTCTACCTGTTCTTCGGCGACTGGAGTGCCTGGGGCGTGGACCAGTATGTCTCGCTCGAGTGGGTGGCATTCTTCCATACCGCCGGCGCGTTCATGATGCTGCTGTTCCTGATCGCTCACGTCTACCTGACCACGGCGGGCCATACCCCGACCGCCCACATCAAGGCCATGATTACCGGATGGGAAGAAGTGGAATAGAGTCTCCCTTTACCCGACCAGAAGCCGGGCATGATTACTGCCCGGCTTTTATTCACCTCTCAGTTCGATAACCACGGAGGGCGCGGAGAAAGGCAGTTTGCGGTCATTTATGACCTTACCCAACGGGTGAATACCAAACATCATGCAATCTATTGTTTTTGCTCCGCGTTCTCCGTGCACTCCGTGGTTAACTGCTTTTTATAGTGTTATTCATAACGAATAAATTCATAGTGGGCATATTCGTTTTTAATTGGACCAACGCACCCTTCCGTCATACCATTTTACGAATTAGAGACTGCAAAACAATTACACATTACTTTTATTATCAATTGGTTATAAGGTACCCTCGCCATGAAAACTAAATTTTCGCTCTCCATCATTCTCGCCCTGCTGGCTAGCACGGCATATACCACCGCCCAGGCCTATGATGGCGACTGGAAGCGTGGCCGCATTTACTACCGTCAGGTATGCACCAGCTGCCACGTTGCAAAAACAGAAAAGGCTATTTCACCGACGACCAAGACCAAGGCCGAATGGGCGGCATACCTTCAGGCAGACAAACACGCCAAAGGCAAAGACAGCGTCAAGCAATATATCAGTCAGCAGTACCGCGCCAGCATCAAGGCCACCAACAAGGCCGCTGAGAAATTTGGCGACGTGCCCGATCAGGAACTCCTGGAAGACATCAAAGCCTTCGTGACCAAAGGTGCAAAAGATGGCGACAGCCCAGCCAGCTGCAGTTAATCAGAAAGCGCTGATCGTGTAGCAATAAATCGGGAGCGACTAGCGCTCCCGTGAGTCACTTGCCTGAGGTGCTTAATGAGTACTGATAATGGTCCTTCCTGGCTCGCCGGTTTCAAGGCGGATTACGAAAACATTTTTGTCGAAGAGTGGTCACCCTATCTAGGCAGCATCCTGCTGGTCATGGTGATCGTTGCCCTGATGGTTAACGGCCTGTTCTGGGGTGTATTCGGCGGTGTCAAATTCTGGGGCGACTGGTTCAATAACCTGATCGGGCTGGGTCCGCTTCTCGGCGTCCCTCAGGAACTAGACAGTTTCCTCATGCACCGCATGTCGCTGATGAACATCATGCTTTTGCTGGGTTCATTCTGCGCAGCGCTATTGTCACGCCAGTTTCTCCCCCGCCGTCCGCCGAAACTGGAATATGTCTGGGCGGCATTGGGAGGCTGCTTGATGGGCACCGGTGCGGCATTGGCCGGCGGCTGTACCACCGGGGGGTTTTTCAACCCGGTGCTGCACGCTTCCCCGGCAGGCTGGGCCATGTGGGCAGGGCTGCTGGTGGGCGCCGTCATCGGTCTCAAATTGCTCCTGTGGACGCTGGAAAATATCGAGTGGGGCATGGTAGCGCCACCTGCGCTTCAGGCACCTCAAGGTTTGCTGCGCATTTATCCACTTCTCGGTCTGACGGTGGTAATCGGCGTTCTGCTCTGGGCGACCCAGTGGTATGGTTCGGGTAATGAGAAATGGGCTGCCCGTGCCGTGATCGTGCTGGCCGGCTTCGCCATCGGTTTCATCATGCACCGTTCGCGTTTGTGTTTTGCACGTGCTTTCCGTGAGCCTTTCATGACTGCCGAGGGGGACATGACCAAGGCCATTATTCTGGCACTGACCATCGGCTTGCTGATTTCGTCATTGCTGTTTCAGAAGAAAGTCCTCGATCCCTATGTCGCCATTCCGGCGACTTTCTGGATCGGCTCGCTACTCGGCGGCCTGATCTTCGGCATCGGCATGATCTTCGCTGGCGGCTGCGCATCCGGTTCGCTGTGGCGCATGGGTGAAGGGCATATCAAACTGTGGGTAGCAATATTCTTCTTCTCCTGGGCGGGCTCGATTGCCAGCGCACTGCTGAAGAAATTCAAGATCACTTCCATCGATGAAGACAACGTGGAACTCTTCGAAAAAACCGCCGTGGGCTTCCAGGCCTACCTGCCGGATATGACAGGAGGCTGGGGCTGGACCTACCTGATTAGCGGCACGATTCTGCTGTTGTGGTATCTGTTGGTTCGCTACAACGAATCGACTGAGAAGTTTACTGTCATTTAATAATTATGAAGGAGACAACAAAATGAACAAGAAACTGCACAATCTGGGGCTTGCACTGGTATTGTCACTGCCTGTCACCCTTCCGGCTATTGCCTGGGTGGCGCCGGCTCACGCAGAACAAGTCAAGGCGAAGGAAGGCTGGTACAGCAATATCGTCGATATCGAGTTCGTTAAACAGAATGTCGACATCCCGCCCAAGAAGGGCGTCATGATCATTGACTCCCGTCCTGCGGCACGTCAATACGATCCAGGCCACATTCCCGGTGCAGTCAGCATCCCGGACAGCAAGTTCGACAAGATGACCGCCAGCCTGCCGGAGGACAAGAGCACGCTGCTCATTTTTTATTGCGGTGGCGTCGAATGCATGCTGAGCCATAACTCCGCTTTCAAGGCGGAAAAACTTGGCTACACTAATGTTCGCGTTTATGCCGACGGATCGCCAGACTGGACCGCCAAAGGAATGAGGCAATCCGTATCTGGCGCCTATATCAAGAAACTGCTGGATGAAAAAGCCAATTTCATGCTGATTGATGCCCGACCAAAACGTGCTTTCGACAAGGGCGCCATTCCAGGCGCTGTCCACATTTCAGATACCGACTTTGACAAGCATGTAGACCAACTGCCTGCAGACAAAGCGACGCCGCTGATTTACTACTGTGGCGGCCTGGAATGCGTGCTCAGCGACAAATCCGCCGACAAGGCCCGAAAACTGGGGTACACAGACGTCAAAACTTACGTCGAAGGGCATCCGGAATGGCTCAAGCTCTACGGCCAGGCGCCTGCCTCCGCCGCGACCGATAGCGCCGGACCGGCAGCCAAGGCCAAAGCGGGTGTCGAGCCCGGCAAGGAAAAAGGCACCATAACGGTCGCATCCTTTGAGCGCGTCATGAAGGAAAATCCGGATTCCCTGCTGCTGGTGGATGTGCGTGATGCAAAGGAATTCACGACAGCCACCATCAAGGGCGCAATCAACATTCCCATTGGGGACCTGGAGAAAAAACTCGAAACCCTGCCCAAAGATAAACCCATCATCTTTCTGTGTGGCACGGGAGCCCGCTCGGGAGAAGCGCATGACACGGCAAAACTGATGCGCAGCGAGCTTCAGACCTATTTCATTGATGCAGAGATGAAATTCAATGCGGATGGCACATATAGCATCAAGGAACGCGGCAAGTAAGCACCGTAATTCAGGGCATGGCAAATTGCCGCCCGGAACCATAAACCAAAAGTAAGCGCCTCCAGGCGGCAAGTGAATGGTGAAACCGCTTGGGCTACGCCCTTGCTGTGAAGTGTGAAAGGTAAAATCAGGCTCAGTAAATATTTTTACATTTCACGCTTCACAAACACAGCGCAGCGAGTGACTTCACATTTCACAAATCAGTTTCACGCTAACACCATGCTTCGGAGGGACAAACCATGAACACCCAGCACTCTCAAAGGTCCGCCGCCATAACATTTGCCGGCTGGCTGGTCGCATTTTTCGCCCTGTCCATGAGCAACCTGGCAAGCGCCGCCAACACCTCCACTGCCGACCACAGCAAATTCAAAGAATTACAGCAGACTTTTCAGTCCGGCCCGGATGTCACCAAGGCCTGCCTTTCCTGCCATACCGAAGCCGCCAAACAGGTGCACAAAACCAAGCACTGGACCTGGGAGTTTCTCAACCCGGAGAACAATCAGCGCCTGGGCAAAAAGAATGTCATGAACAACTTCTGCATTTCAATCTCGCAGAATTATGCCTTCTGTACCTCCTGCCATGCCGGTTATGGCTGGAAGGACAAAGACTTCGATTTCAGTTCCGAAAACAATGTTGACTGCCTGGCCTGTCACGACAAAACCGGGTACTACAAAAAACTGCCCGGTCTGGCAGGGCACCCGGCTTACAAGGAAATGGAATTTCCTCCCGGCTCGGGCAAGATCGTCAAACCGGTCGATCTCGCCACGGTGGCCCAGAAAGTCGGCAAGACCAGTCGTGATACCTGCGGCGCTTGCCACTTCTATGGCGGTGGCGGCGATGGCGTAAAGCACGGCGACATGGATAGTTCGCTGGCGGCTCCGGACAAGGAAGTCGATGTTCATATGGATGCCCTTGGCCTGGATTTCACCTGCGGCACCTGCCACAAGACTTCGAGCCACGAAGTGACTGGCAGTCGTTACACTCCGACCGCACAGGACAAGGAGGGCGCCCACATGCGCGGCAAGGCGAACAACAGCAACCCGGCTACCTGCCAGGCCTGCCATGGCAACCAGCCGCATGCAGTCAATCTGGTCAAACTGGACAATCATGGCAAAAAATTGAATGAACACACCAGCAAAATCGCCTGCCAAACCTGCCATATCCCCAGCTTCGCGCGCGGGGGCGTGGCCACAAAACTGTCCTGGGATTGGTCAACTGCCGGAAAAATGGGCCCCGACGGCAAACCCATGACCAAGAAAGATGATAAAGGTCATGTCGTCTATGATTCCAGGAAAGGGGATTTCGAAATGGGTGAAAATGTCGTGCCGGAATACTTCTGGTTCAACGGCAAGGTGAGGTACACCCTGCTCGGCGACAAGGTAAGCAAGAGCGATATCGCAACCCCGATCAACCGTATTGACGGCAGCCCAACAGACGGCAAGTCGATGATCTGGCCGATGAAAGTCATGCGTGGCGTTCAACCCTTCGACCCTGAGAATCAAACGCTGGTCATGCCGCATACGGCGGGTAACGACGACATCGGCTACTGGAAAAACTACGAGTGGGAAAAAGCCATTGCCGACGGCATGCAGAACATGGGCGCCCCTTTCTCCGGCAAAGTCGATTTCATCAAAACCGAGATGTACTGGCCGATCACCCACATGGTCGCGCCCAAGGAAGATGCGCTCGATTGCGTGTCATGCCATAGCAATGACAGTCGCCTCAAGAACGTCCAGGGCATCTACATGCCGGGGCGCAGCGACAACAACAAATGGCTCGACATGGGCGGCTGGGCGCTGGCCCTGCTCACCCTGCTCGGTGTGATCATCCACGGTGCCGGTCGCATCTACATGAGCAACAGGAAAGGATAAGATCATGTCTGAAAAAATCTACGTCTTCAAACTCTTCGAGCGCTTCTGGCACTGGTCCCAGGCCTCGCTCATCATCTTCATGCTGATCACCGGTTTCGAGGTGCATGGCTCCTACCATCTCTTCGGCTTCGGCCAGGCGGTGAACCTGCATACCATCGCCGCCTGGACCCTGATCGGCCTGTGGGTATTCGCCATCTTCTGGCATTTCACTACCGGTGAGTGGAAGCAGTACATCCCGACCATGGACAAAGTGGTCGCCATGGTCAAGTACTATTCCGTCGGTATCTTCGTCCATGCGCCCCATCCCTTCCGCGCAACCACGCTGAAGAAGCATAACCCGCTGCAGCGCCTCGCCTATCTCGGCGTGCTGCTGTTCATCGGGCCATTGCTGTGGTTCTCGGGATGGTTTTACCTGTTCTTCGGCGACTGGAGTGCCTGGGGCGTGGACCAGTATGTCTCGCTCGAATGGGTGGCATTCTTCCATACCGCCGGCGCGTTCATGATGCTGCTGTTCCTGATCGCTCACGTCTACCTGACCACGGCGGGCCATACCCCGACCGCCCATATCAAGGCCATGATTACCGGATGGGAAGAAGTGGAATAGAGTCTCCCTTTACCCAACCAGAAGCCGGGCAGCGAAAGCTGTCCGGCTTTTTTATGCAGGAAGAAACAAGTTTTACGGCTTTTCTGCGAATACGACTTTCACCACGTCCTTGAACTGTTTTGCGAAATGCACTTTGACCCCGGCCCTGATGTGGTCAGGCAGTTCGTCGAAATCGCGCCGGTTGGCTTCGGGCATGATCAGCTCCATGATTTTGACACGCCGGGCGGCGATGACTTTCTCACGTACGCCGCCAATCGCCAGCACTTCACCAGTAAGAGTCAGTTCGCCGGTCATGGCCAGGGGACGGGCAATCTTCTGATTACGCGCCAGGGACAGTAGCGCCGTGGCCATGGTGACGCCAGCGCTGGGCCCATCCTTGGGTGTGGCGCCCTCGGGCAGGTGCAGGTGCACGAAAGCCTCGTCGAAGAATTTCAGGTCGCCCTTGTATTCCTTGAGATGTGAGGAGACATAGCTATAAGCAATTTCGGCTGACTCCTTCATCACGTCGCCGAGCTGGCCGGTTAGTTTGAAGCCGCGGTTTCGGGTATGCACCCGGGTTGCCTCGATGGACAGCGTTGCACCACCCATCGCGGTCCACGCCAGACCCGTTACCACGCCGATGCCGCTGAGAGGCTTCTCATTTGTAAACAGCGGTTTGCCAAGAAAATCCTCGACCTGATCCAGACCGATCCGGCCCACTTCGGCTTCGCCACTCATGCGCTTGACGACAGATTTTCTCACCAGCCGACCGAGTTGTTTCTCCAGATTGCGCACCCCGGCTTCACGCGCATAGCCATCGATCACATGCTTCAGTGCCGCATCGCTAATCGACAGTTCGCCGCGTTTGAGGCCGGTTTTTTCCAGCTGCTTGGGCCACAGGTGATGCTTGGCAATCGCCACTTTCTCGGCGGTAATGTAGCCCGACAGGCGAATCACTTCCATGCGGTCGAGCAGCGGGCCAGGGATGGTATCGAGCTGGTTGGCAGTGCAGACGAACAGCACCTTGGACAGATCGAAGCGCACGTCGAGGTAATGATCGAGAAAATCACTGTTCTGCTCCGGGTCGAGCACTTCGAGCAGGGATGAGGCCGGATCGCCGTGATAGGAAGCGCCGATCTTGTCCACTTCATCCAGCATGATGACCGGGTTCTGGGTATCGCATTCCTTGATGGCCTGGATGAACTTGCCCGGCATGGCGCCGATATAGGTGCGCCGATGGCCCTTGATCTCCGCCTCGTCGCGCATGCCGCCAAGCGAGAAGCGGTAGAACTTGCGCCCCAGCGCATCGGCGATGGAATGCCCGATGGAGGTCTTGCCTACGCCGGGCGGCCCCACCAGCAGCACGATGGAACCGGCGATCTCACCCTTCAGCGCACCCACTGCGAGAAACTCGATAATGCGCTCCTTGACGTCTTCCAGACCATCATGGTCGCGGTCGAGAATCTTGCGCGCACGCTTGAGGTCTAGCTTGTCCTTCGAATACTTGCCCCATGGCAGCTGGGTCAGCCAGTCGAGATAGTTGCGGGTAACGGCATATTCCGGCGAGCCGGTTTCGAGCAGGGAAAGTTTCTGCATCTCCTCGTCCACGCGCTTCTGCGCCGCCTCGGTCAGCTTGAGCTTGGCCAGACGATCCTGAAAGCGCTCGATCTCGGCGGTCTTGTCGTCCTTGGCGAGACCCAGTTCCTTCTGGATCGTTTTCAACTGCTCGCGCAGAAAAAACTCGCGCTGCTGCTTGGTCATTTTTTCATCCACCTGCTCGCGGATCTGTGATTGCAGGCGAGCGACATCCAGCTCCTTCTTGATCAGCACCAGCACTTTTTCCATGCGGCGGCGCAGGTTCAGGGCCTCCAGCACATCCTGCAATTTTCCCTTGGATGCCGTAGTGAGGGAAGCCGCGAAATCCGTCAGCAGTGAAGGTTCATTGGGGCTGAAGCGGTTGAGAAAGAACTTGAGCTCCTCGCTATACAGCGGGTTGAGCGGCAAGAGTTCCTTGATGGAATTGATGATCGCCATGGCATAGGCTTTCACCTCGTCGTTATTGGCGCCGCGGCTGTCGCTGATATATTCCACCTGTGCCAGATAAGGCGCCTTTCTGGAGAGCCACTTGACGATACGGAAACGCCGCTGGCCTTCGGCAATGAACTGGATCTTCCCCTCGGTGCGTACCGGATGGTGCATGTGCACCGCCGTTCCGGTGGCATAAAAATCCTGAGGGGTGACGTCATCGGCGGTATTGGGCCGCACCAGCACCAGGCCGACCATCTTGTGGTCGGTATCGCCGATTTTCTCCACCGTCTCCAGCCACGGCCCCATGTTCATCAGCAAGGGCAGAGTCTGAGCAGGAAAGAAGGGGCGTTCGGTGAGCGGCAACAGGTACAGGGTATCGGGCAATACCTGCTGTTGCAGCGCCAGTTCGGTAGATTCGATCACTTCACCTTCAATCGCTTCATTTTCTTCAGGCATGTTGCTTTTCCAATTAGGGGTCCAGTGTTTAAAATTTGTGGCCGGACCGTGACAATTCAAGCCCGGAGTTCACATACAATACGCCGCATGAAACAAATTTACTTGTTGCTGATGCTTCTCACCGCGAGTGCCACGGCGGCTGCATACGAATTTCCGCAGAACTTGCGCACTTCGCCGGTCTTGGCGGCAAGCGGCACCATTCAGCTGGCCTTCAGTCCGGAAGATGACACCGGCGCGCTGGTGATCGAGGCCATTAATGACGCCAGGAAACAGGTTCTGGTGCAAACCTTCAGCTTTACCCACCGCAAGATCGCGCAGGCACTGATCGAAGCCAAGCGGCGCGGCCTCGATGTACAACTGATTGCGGATGAGGAACAGATCCGCAAAATGCAGCGCGGCGTGGTGCCGGAAATCGCCGCCGCAGGGATTCCAACCTTCGTGGACCGCGAACACGCCAGCGCCCACAACAAGATCATGGTGATCGATGCCGGCTTGCCTCAGGCCGCCGTCATCACCGGGTCATTCAACTTTACCCATGCGGCGCAGTACAGGAATGCCGAGAACCTGCTGATTTTCCGTGGCAACCCGCAACTGGCCCTCGCTTATTTGAAAAACTGGCAGCATCATCGTTCGCATTCACACACATTCGAGGCTCATCGCTACTGATGCAAAACAATCAGGAATTTCACAACCTGCTGCTTGAACTGCTCAACGATCTTGGCCAGACCGTTATTCTGTGGCAGGTCGCTGCGCTGGTAATGAGTCTGGGGCTGGCCTGGCTGATCACCCGACTGGTTCGCAAACAGTTCCCGCAACAGGAAGGCGGATGGAAACTGGGCATGGGCGGCATGGATCGGATCATTTTTCCACTGACTGCGCTACTCCTGGTGCTGGTGGCCAAAACACTGCTCAACCACTGGCACTCCATCAGCATGCTGAACCTTGCCGTGCCATTGCTGCTCTCGCTTGCCCTGGTAAGGCTTGCCGTATACATGCTGCGGCATATCTTCCCTCCTGGCGGCTGGTTGCATACTTCGGAGCGGTTTATTGCAGTTTTGATCTGGAGTGGCGTAGCACTGCACATCACTGGCTTTTTGCCGGAAATTATTCAGGTTCTGGAGGATTTCAGTTTCCGCATCGGCAAGCAAAGGATTTCCTTGCTGATGATATTGAATGCTTTGCTTTCCATTGCGGTGACGCTACTGGTCGTCATGTGGCTCGCCTCGACACTGGAAAAACGGCTTATGGCCGCAACCAGGCTGGACATGAGTTTGCGTGTGGTGCTGGCCAAGGTGCTGCGCGCAGCCCTGGTACTGATTGGCATCATGATCGCACTGCCCCTGGCCGGCATCGACATCACTGTGCTTTCAGTATTTGGCGGTGCGCTGGGCGTAGGCATCGGCTTCGGACTGCAAAAAATCGCCAGCAATTACATCAGCGGCTTCATTATCCTGCTGGACCGTTCCATCCGGATCGGCGATCTGGTCACGGTCGAAAACCGTTATGGCACTGTCACCAGCATCACTTCACGCTACGTGGTGATCAAGGGTCTGGACGGCACCGAAGCCATCATTCCCAACGAGGCATTGATTACTTCGACCGTACTCAATCATTCCTACACGAATCATGAAGTGCGGATATCGATCCCGATCCAGGTCAGCTATGACAGCGACTTGAAAAAAGCCACGCAAATCATGCTCGAAGCGGCAAAAATCCAGCCTCGCGTACTGAAAGAACCCGAACCCAAGGCTTTTTTGAAGAATTTTGGTGAAAGCGGCATCGATCTGGAAATGAGCATCTGGATCAATGATCCGGAAGAAGGCCAGCTCAACCTGAGATCCGACATCAACTGGGAAATCTGGGAAAAATTCCAGCAGGCAGGCATCGAAATTCCCTTCCCGCAGCGGGTGGTAAAACTCCTGCCAGGCTGACAGTGAGGCACATTCAGCGCCCCCGCGGATTAAACCGCCATGGACACTGATGGCTTCCTACAATTTGGCTTTGACCCATCCGGCCACACCAGCCAGCGCCTGATCCAGATTTTCCGGCTGGGTGCCGCCTGCCTGCGCCATGTCAGGACGGCCGCCGCCCTTGCCGCCGACCTGCTGGGCAACGAAATTGACCATTTCGCCCGCCTTCACTTTTGTTGTCAGATCCGCTGTCACGCCGGCAATCAGCGTCACCTTGCCGTCAGCCACTGAGCCGAGCACGATGGCAGCGCTGCCGAGCTTGTCCTTGAGCTTGTCCATGGTTTCGCGCAGGGCATTCACATCGGCGGATTCCAGCTTCGCCGCCAATACCCTGACGCCCTGCACATCGACAGCCTGGCTGACGAGATCATCGCCCTGGGCCGAAGCCAGCTTGCCCTTTAGCGCAGCCAGTTCACGTTCCAGTTTGCGCACCTGGTCGAGCACGGCAACAACACGCGCCGGTACGTCCTTGGGCAGCACCTTCAGCGTGCCGGCCACACCGCCCAGCGCGGATTCCATGCCCTGCATATAGGTCAGCGCATTATCACCAGTGACCGCTTCGACACGCCGCACACCGGCAGCCACACCACCTTCGGCCAGAATGCTGAACAAACCGATGTCACCAGTCCGCTGCACATGCGTACCGCCGCACAGTTCGCGCGAAGTGCCGATATCCAGTACCCGTACCTCATCGCCATACTTCTCGCCGAACAGCATCATGGCGCCCAGCTTCTGGGCCTCTGCGATAGGCAGCACACGACACTCTGTAGCTGAATTTGCCAGAATTTCGGCATTGACCAGGTTTTCGACTCGACGGATTTCTTCATTCGTCATGGGCTGGCTATGCACAAAGTCAAAGCGGGTCTTGTCAGCATCGACCTGCGAGCCCTTCTGCTGCACATGTTCGCCCAGTACTTCCCGCAGCGCCTTGTGCATCAGATGCGTGGCGGAATGGTTGCGCACGGTACGGGCACGAGCCAGGGCATCCACCTTTGCGGTCACACCGTTGCCGACGCTGATCTTGCCGGTCCTGACCACGCCATGGTGGCCGAATACACTGGCCTGTATTTTCTGCGTATCCTCCACCGCAAAAATGCCGTGCGTGCTTTGCAGCAGCCCGCGATCGCCTGCCTGACCGCCGGATTCTGCGTAGAAAGGCGTATCGTCCAGCACCACCACGCCGGTCTCGCCCTCCTGCAACTCGTTGACCGGAGAGCCGTCGCGGTACAGCGCCAGTACGTTGCCTTTGGTTTCCAGCTGGTCATAGCCGTGGAAAGCAGTGGCCGGGCCATCATATTCCAGGTTGGCCGCCATCTTGAACTTGCCGGCGGCGCGCGCCTGCTCCTTCTGGCGGCTCATGGCGGCATCGAAAGCCGCCGCATCCACTGCAACATTGTGTTCGCGACACACGTCCTGGGTCAGATCGAGGGGGAAGCCGTAGGTGTCGTGCAGCTTGAATGCGGTCTCGCCATTGAAGGTTTTGTTGCCCTGCCCTGCCATTTCGGCCAGATCCGCTTCCAGAATCGCCATGCCGTGCTCGATGGTGGTAAAGAAGCGCTCCTCTTCCTGCTTCAACACCTCGGTCACGCGGGTCTGGTTCTGGCGCAGCTCCGGATAGGCCTCACCCATCTCGGCATCAAGATCGGCCACCATGCGGTGAAAGAAAGCGGCGCGCGTACCCAGCTTGTAGCCATGGCGAATAGCGCGGCGAATGATGCGGCGCAGCACATAGCCACGACCCTCGTTGCCGGGGATGATGCCGTCGGCAATCAGGAAAGCACAGGCGCGGATGTGGTCGGCCAGCACCTTGAGCGAAGGACTATCGAGGTCGGCGCAATGCGTTTCCCGCGCGGCAGCCTTGATCAGCGTCTGAAACAGGTCGATCTCGTAGTTGGCATGCACGCCCTGCAGCACGGCTGAAATCCGCTCCAGACCCATGCCGGTGTCAACGCTGGGCTTGGGCAGCGGGTGCATGACGCCCTGCTCATCACGATTAAACTGCATGAACACGTTGTTCCAGATTTCGATATAGCGGTCGCCATCTTCCTCCGGCGTGCCGGGCAGACCGCCGGGGATGTGCGCGCCGTGATCGTAGAAAATCTCGGTGCAAGGGCCGCAGGGGCCGGTGTCGCCCATCATCCAGAAGTTGTCTGAGGCATAGCGCGCCCCCTTGTTGTCGCCGATGCGGATCACGCGCTCGCTGGCCAGGCCGATTTCCTTGGTCCAGATATCGAAAGCTTCGTCGTCTTCGGCATACACTGTCACGTAGAGTTTGTCCTTGGGCAGCTTGAACACCACAGTGAGCAGCTCCCAGGCATACTGGATAGCCTCGCGCTTGAAATAATCCCCGAAGCTGAAGTTGCCCAGCATCTCGAAGAAAGTATGATGGCGGGCGGTATAGCCGACGTTTTCCAGGTCGTTGTGCTTGCCGCCGGCGCGTACGCATTTCTGCGACGACGCGGCGCGGGTATAGGGCCGCTTGTCGAAGCCGAGAAACACGTCCTTGAACTGGTTCATCCCTGCATTGGTAAACAGCAGGGTCGGATCCTCGTGCGGCACCAGGGAACTGGACGCCACCACGGCATGCCCCTTGGAGGCAAAATAATCGAGAAATTGCTTACGGATTTCGCTGCTTTTCATGCGTACTTTCCAAAAATTATTCTGACATTACTGGCAAAAACCATTAACCGCAAAGGACGCAATGGTCCGCAAAGGAAGGCGACAACTCCAAACACCTTGTTTTATCTTTGCGTTCCTTCGCGTCCTTTGCGGTGAACAGCTTTCCCTTAAAATTTACTAATTGCGCTGTATTTCCCTGATCCGCAGGCCGATCGACTGCCCGCCAATGATCGCGGCACTTTCCACCACGCCTGTCACGTTGACGGTATCGTTCACTGCCGGCAGCTTGTCGTGTGCAATCACCGTCACCTCGCCGCTGCCATCGTCCACCACATACATGCTGAGATCGATGAGCGGAATTTTGACAACATCCTTGACCTTGCCACGAATGCGCACTTCCTTGCCTTCGAACTGTGCCGGTGCTTCCACGATTTCCTTCAGCGGCGTCTGACCGAACGGCAAATAGTTGCAGCCGGACAGCACCAGCAAACCGGCCAGCACCATGCCTGAAAATATTTTATTCATCTGCATCAATCTCCGCTGCCCTGCAACACTTTGCCGATAGTGCTCGAATTGAAACCACGGCTCATCATGAAACGCATCTGCTTCGCCCGTTCCCGGGCATCCTGCGGCAACACGCCAAACTTTTTTGTCCAAACCGCCCGTGCCGTTTCAAGCTCACTTTCCCGCAAGTCGGGCAGAATCGCCTCTACCGCATCCATGCTGACACCTTTTTCCTTCAGCTCGTGAACAATGCGCTGGGCGCCATATTTGCTGCGGCGCGCATGCACAATCTGTTCGGCAAACCGGGCTTCCGACAGCCAGCCGCGAGTCGCAAAATCATCCAGCAGAGACTCGACTTCATGCTCGTCTTCGGCATGAGGTGCCAGCTTGCGTTTCAGTTCGAGGCGCGAATATTCACGCCGCGAGAGAAATCCCAGCGCGCGCTCCCGAATGGTCATATCGTTACCCGGCATGACCATTCGCGCCGCTTTTCGATTGGGCTGGGTTCAGGCATCCACGCTATCGGGATCAACGACTGTCGGCAGGCCACTTACACCGACCGCTTCGCGCACTTTTGCCTCGATCTCGGTGGCGATATCCTTGTGCTCGCGCAGAAACTCGCGCGCATTGTCCTTGCCCTGGCCGATTTTCTCGCCCTTGTAGCTGTACCAGGCACCTGATTTCTCGACGAACTTGTGGTCCACGCCCATGTCAATGATCTCGCCTTCGCGCGAAATGCCTTCTCCGTAAAGAATGTCGAATTCGGCCTGTTTGAAGGGCGGCGCAACCTTGTTCTTGACCACCTTGACGCGGGTTTCCGAACCGATCACTTCGTCGCCTTTCTTGATCGCGCCGGTGCGGCGGATATCGAGGCGCACCGAAGCATAGAACTTGAGCGCGTTACCGCCGGTAGTGGTTTCCGGATTGCCGAACATGACGCCGATCTTCATGCGGATCTGGTTGATGAAGATCACCAGGGTATTGGTACGTTTGATGTTGGCGGTGAGCTTGCGCAGGGCCTGGGACATCAGGCGAGCCTGCAGGCCCATGTGGGAGTCGCCCATCTCACCCTCGATTTCGGCCTTGGGCGTGAGCGCGGCAACCGAGTCGATCACCACGATGTCCACCGAACCGGAACGAACCAGCATGTCGGCGATCTCCAGCGCCTGCTCGCCGGTATCCGGCTGGGAAATCAGCAGGTCGGCGACTTTCACGCCAAGTTTCTGCGCATACTGCGGGTCGAGCGCATGCTCCGCGTCGATGAAGGCAGCAGTGCCACCCAGCTTCTGCATTTCCGCAATAACCTGCAGGGTCAGCGTGGTTTTACCGGAGGATTCCGGACCGTAGATTTCCACCACCCGCCCGCGCGGCAGGCCACCCACGCCGAGGGCGATATCCAGCCCCAGCGAACCGGTAGAGACCACCTGAATATCCTGCGACGCGGCGTGGTCGCCCAGGCGCATGATGGAACCCTTGCCGAATTGCTTTTCAATCTGGCTCAGTGCTGCGGCAAGCGCCTTGCTTTTATTCTCATCCATAATAATTCCTTAAATTTAATCCGTGGATTATGTCACAGTTGCAGGAGTGCTAAAACACCTCGCAGGGCATGGAAAACTGCCTGCTGCCTGACGGCATGACGGTCTCCGGCAAAGATGCGACGTTCACTTTTCAATGGTCCGTTTTTAATACACCAGGCGAAGCATACCGTACCCACTGGCTTATCAGGTGAGCCACCGGTTGGGCCTGCAATCCCGCTGATCGACAGAGAAATGTGAGCCTGGCTATGCCGCAATACCCCAGCCGCCATTTCACGCACTGTTTCTTCGCTGACCGCACCATGCTGCGCCAGAGTTTCAGCCTGAACGCCGAGCATTTCCTGCTTGGACGCATTGGTGTAGGTAATGAAGCCGCGGTCGTACCAGACCGAACTGCCGGGCACCGCCGTCACAGCCTCGCCCACCCAGCCCCCGGTACAAGATTCTGCAGTGGCCAGCATCCAGCCACGCGCTTTCAGGGCCTGACCGGTTTCTTCGGCCAGACGAAACAATGACTCATCCATAAAAATGCTCCAGCAATTTGAGCGCAACGAGTGCATAGCCCGCTGCCAGCAGATCATCCAGCATCACCCCGAAGCCGCCTTTGACATGCTGATCGAAATAACGGATGGGAAAGGGCTTCCAGATATCGAACAGGCGGAACAGCAGGAAAGCGATGCCAAACCACTGCCAAGTCGGCGGCGTAAAGGCCAGGATCAGCCACATGGCCACGATCTCGTCCCACACGATGCCGCCATGGTCGGACACGCCCAGTGCCTTGCCGGTCACGTCGCAAAACCAGACCCCGCCTGCAAAGGAAATGCCCACCACAGCCAGCAACGGCCATAGCGGCAGGAAATAAGCCAGCAGCAGAAAAAGGGGAATGGCCAGCAAGGACCCTGCCGTTCCCGGCGCAAAAGGCGACAGGCCGGAACCGAAGCCCAGCGAGAAGAAATGGGCCGGGTGGGAAAAAAGCAGTTTCCAGTCCGGCCTGTTAGGCAAAATGGTCAAACCCCTTCACTTCCAGCGACATGGGGTTACCCTTTCCATCCATCACGGCCAGCCCCGCTCCTTCGGCAATGAGGCCGATGCAGGTCAGCGGCAGCGCCAGTTTGTTGGCCAGGGCGAGCAACTCAGCATGGCGTGCAGCGGGCGCAGAAAAGCACAGTTCATAATCATCGCCACCAGCCAGCACGCAACTTTTCGCCACATCAAGGCCGATATGGCGGCGCGTGACTTCATGCAGGGGCAAGGCCTCGAAATGGATTTCCGCACCAACCCCAGATTGCTCAAGAATATGCCCCAGATCGGCCAGCAGACCGTCTGACACATCGATTGCGGAAGTCGCGATACCGCGCAGCGACAATCCCAGTTCCACGCGCGGCTGCGGCACATAAAGCGCGGGCAGGCAGGCGGCAGCTTCCATCTGTTCCAGTTCCACCCTGCCCTGGCGAAAAGCCAGCGCCAGCGCGGCTGTCCCCAGCGCGCCGCTAACCCAGATTTCATCGCCGACTTTTGCGCCATCACGACGCAGCGCCTGTCCGGCCGGCACCTCGCCCATGATCTGGATGCAGATATTGAGCGGCCCGCGCGTCGTATCGCCGCCGACCAAGTCGACGCCGAACTTGCCCGCCAGCCCGAAAAACCCGCCGGCAAAACCGCGCAGCCATTTTTCGTCGGCAGCCGGCAAGGCCAGCGCCAGCGTCGCCCAGCGCGGTTTTGCGCCCATTGCGGCCATGTCGGAGAGATTCACTGCAAGAGATTTGTGCCCCACTGTGCCGGGGCCGTCCTGCGGTGCAAAATGCCGCCCTTCCACCAGCATGTCCACCGACACGGCCAGCTCCATGCCCGGCGAGACTTGCAGCAAGGCGGCATCGTCTCCCACACCCAGCAAGGCGCTCGGGGTGGGGCGCGTAAAATACTGGCGGATCAGATCGAATTCGGATGGCATGACGTGAGTTACGTTTTAGGGCGTGTTAACGCTATTCAAACGGGTTTACGACTGAAACACCCAGAGGCACAAAGTGGCGCACGTTCCGCGTTGCAACCTGCAAGCCGTGAATCAGGCCCGTTGCAGCAATAAGCAAGTCGGCACCATCGTAGCCGTGTTGCGCAGAAAGGCTGCCCCAGCGTCGGGCGATAGCGGGTGTAACGGGTAACACACGATCACCATAGAGACGCAGCAAATCCTCCAGCCAACGGGTCAGCGCAGCGGAAAAAGCCGGATCAGTGTGTCGCTTCTTCTCGATCCCTCGTTCGATCTCGCCCAGACTGACCACGCTCAGAAACAGGTCGCTGTCCCGAAAACCTGTCAACCAGGTTATAACCTGGGATGAAGGGCGCGTTTTGCGTAATTCGGAAAGCACGACTGTGTCGAGCAGAATCACGAGAAGTCCACTTCTCGCGGCGTCAGGGAAAGCCGATCGAATGCCCCGTCATCCTTCGGCACAGCAAGCAGATGGGCGACAAAGCCCGGCGCAGCGACCTGCGCACTGTGTTGCAGCGCCTCGAAAGCCTGTTCCGAAAGAACTACCACTGCGTCTTTGCCACGGCGAGTGATATGTTGAGGTTCGCCGCGCATCGCAGCCTCCACAACCTCACTGAATCGGGCCTTGGCATCCTGAAGTTGCCACTGGGTTGAATGCATGACATCCTCGCACCGAACTGGTTAGATAAACTGACCAGATTGTGCGCTGTCTTTACTCCATGCGTCAATAGCTACCCCCTCTGCTTCGCTTCCAGTTCTTCCCAGCGCGCCAGCGCTGCGAGCAGTTCTTCCTCTATCACGCTGACCCGCTCCTGCAAACGCTTGGCCCCGGACGGATCACTGCGATAGATGTCGGCGTCGGCCAGCTTGGTCCCGATTTGTTCCTGTTCCTGCTCCAGCGCTTCGATCTTGCCGGGCAAGGTTTCCAGCTCGCGGTTTTCATTAAAACTCAGTTTTACTCGCGCGGCAGGTTTGGCTGGCTTGGGCGCAGTTTTTTGCTGCGCTTCCGGCTTCACCTGCGCCTGGGCTTCACGCATCTTTTTTGTCCGCACGTAGTCGTCGTAACCACCCGCGTATTCCTGCAAATGCCCATCGCCCTCGAAGGCGATTACCTGGGTCACCACATTGTCGAGGAAAGTCCGGTCATGGGAAACCAGCAGTACCGTGCCGTTGTACTCCTGCAACAGCGATTCGAGCAGCTCCAGGGTTTCGATGTCGAGATCGTTGGTCGGCTCGTCCAGCACCAGCACGTTGGCCGGGCGGGTGAACAGGCGCGCCAGCAACAAGCGGTTGCGCTCGCCGCCGGACAGGGATTTCACCGGGGAACGGGCACGCTGCGGGGCAAAAAGAAAATCTTCCAGATAGCTGATGACATGTTTGCGTTCGCCGCCGATTTCGATGAAATCGCTGCCCTTGCTGATGGTATCGGCCAGCGTGGCTTCCTCGTCGAGCTGGGTGCGGAACTGGTCGAAATAGGCCACGGCCATCTTGGTGCCCAGCTTGACCGTGCCGCTGTCCGGCTGCAACTCACCCAGAATGAGCTTGAGCAGGGTGCTTTTTCCCGCGCCGTTGGGGCCGACCAGACCGATCTTGTCACCGCGAATCACGCGACCGGTGAAATCCCGAATGATGGCTTTGTCGCCGTAGGATTTGCTGACGTTTTCCAGTTCCGCCACCAGCTTGCCCGAGCGCTCGCCCTGATCGACGTTGAGATTGACCGTGCCGCTACGCTCGCGGCGCGCTGCACGCTCGCGGCGCAAGGCCTCGAGCCGCAGCACGCGGCCTTCGTTGCGGGTACGGCGTGCCTGGATACCTTTGCGAATCCAGACCTCTTCCTGGGCCAGCACCTTGTCGAATTTCTCGTTGTGCACTGCTTCGATTTCAAGCAATTCCTGCTTCTTGATCTGGTAGGCAGAGAAATTGCCATCGAAACCCACCAGCAAACCGCGATCCAGTTCGACGATGCGTGTTGCCACGTTATCGAGAAAGCGCCGGTCGTGGGTGATCAACAGCACGCTGCCGGTAAATTCGTTGAGCAGGCCTTCGAGCCATTCGATTGCGGACAGATCCAGGTGGTTGGTGGGCTCGTCCAGCAACAGCATGTCGGGCGCCATCACCAGCGCCTGCGCCAGCGCCACGCGTTTTTTCTGGCCACCGGACAAGGCGCCGATCTTGACATCTTCGGGCAGGGAAAGCCGGCTCATGGTGGCTTCCACCCGGGCCTTCATGTTCCAGCCATCGTGCGCTTCCAGCTCCACCTGCAAGTCGTGCATGCGCGCCAGCAGGGCATCCATGTCGGCATCCGGGTCACCCATGGCATGGGTGACCTCGTGATAGTCGAGCAGAAACTGATGCGCGGCACCCAAGCCCTCCGCCACGGCTTCGAACACCGTATGTTCGGGGTCGAGTTCAGGTTCCTGTGGCACATAGGCCAGTCTCATCCCCGGTGCACGCCACACCCGGCCATCGTCAGGTTGCGCCGTACCGGCGATGACCTTGAGCAGGCTGGATTTGCCGGTGCCGTTGCGACCGATCAGGCCGACCCGTTCACCGGGCTCCAGCACCAGATCGGCATGGTCGAGCAGGGGTACATGCCCGAAGGCGAGAGATATTTTATCGAGTTGAATTAATGGCATAACAGGGCCTAGATCGAAGGCGTGTTTTCGCTGGCGTGCGTTTTTTCATACTTCTGCTGGCAACTGACGCAACGCATGGCCGTCGGATAAGCCAGCAAGCGCTCGAAGCGGATATCTTCTTCGCAGTCGCCGCAAATACCATACTCGCCTGACTTGATCTGCTTGCGCGCCGACTCGATGGCGCGCATTTCATTCACCTGCCGATCCACCCGCGCAGCGGCAATATCCGCCAGCGCATCGGCAACCGACTCATCGCCCTGGTCTGAACCGCCCGCTGCGGCAAAATCGGCAAAATGCTGCTCACCTTCCTGCCCGAGTTCCTGACGCACTTCATTGATCAATTGCTGATAACGCATTTTCAGTGCTAATTCGAGCTGTTTCTGCTGCTCTGCCGATAGTGCCATGTCTTTCCCTTAAACCCGGATATGCTTGAAGTCTATTGTCATTCTGATAGCTTGGAGTTTAACATAGCTGCAGCCATTCATTCCGCCGCAAGCGGCCTGGACAAAAGAGAAGCCATGAAGCTGCCGCGCAGAAACCTCCTGAAAATGCTATCCGCCCTGCCTCTGGTAAACTTCTGGCTGGAGGCGCCAGAGCGAGTGACGCACAAACACTGATACGCATCAACCTTCCCGGCCCCCGATCGCTGCCTTTTCTACCCATCGAACTGATACCCATTCTGGGCATTGACCAGAATGAAGGCGTGCGTCTGGTCATCCGTTATTTCCCCAGCGGGGTGCGCGCACTGGAGGATATGCTGTCCGGCAACGCCCAGTTTTCCGCCCAGGCATTCACGGTGTTGCATGCCTTTTATAGCAAAGGGAAAAAAGCCCTGGCGCTGGCCCCCTTGAACGGTCAGGCGCCGCCTTACGGCATCGTCGCGAGAACCGAATTACGCCAACAGATCAAAAACATCACCGACCTTAAGGGACGCTCGATCGGCGTTTCTGTCGGATCACGCCACCAGCAAGACCTATTTGCAACAGGTGACGGAAGTCTTTCTCACCGCCAACGGCATCAAGCCCAGCGAGCTGCGCTGGGTGCCCACGGCACAGAACTGGGAAGGACAGCTTGGCGCACTCGGCAGCGGAGCTGTCGACGCAGTGTTCTGCGAAGAGCCTTTCATGAGCGGCCTGGTCCGCAAAAAAGCCGGTTTTGTGCTCAGTGACTTTAGCGACCCCAAGGTAATGGCCAAGATTCCTGGCGCTGGGCATTTGCGCGCCGCACTCACCACTTCTGCAGAAAATCTGGCCCAGGAACCACAACGCGCCGAGATCATGGTGCGCATGCTGAATCAATCTCTGGAATGGATGGCCAAGGCGGGCGCAATCAACACGATCAACCGCCTGGATATTCAGGACAAAGACGAGAAACTCGAACTGATCGATGTTCTGACCCGCCATCCAGGCATGTATGCGAGCGATGTCCGTTTCTCCCGCCGCCAGATCGAAGCCACATCACAATTCATACGGTCCGCGGGGATTCTTGCCGACGAAAACATCGATCTCAGTACGCTGATAGCAAGCCAGTTCGCGGGGGTCAAACCATAGTCCAGATAATCTCCAGGCAAATTTCCAACCTGCTGCGCGGACGCGGAACCCTGCGCGGGCAGGCACTGGCACGCCTGCTGCTGGTTGGTCTGTTCGTTGTGACGGCCATTACCCTGGTGGCCACCATCAGCCATCAAACCCAAAGAGAGCGCGAAGTCATACAGAAGCGCACCACGACCCAGCAGTTCTATGAAAAAGAGCTTCCCCGGATAGAAGAGCGCTGGCTGGCGGATGCAGATCAAATGAAGTCACGCATCGAATTTTCTCGTATTCTGGAGGGAGAAGATGAGGTGCGCTGGCTCAAATTGAACGCCTTCCTCAACGCCCAATCTGAATACATGCATTTCGCCAATCTTCTGATTTTGCGCGGCGAGGATCATGCCCTGTTCCGCTATGGCCCTGAAGCACACAAGGTGCAACTCAATTCGGCCCTGTTTACCTCATCCTGGCACTATTCGAATGAAACTCACGAACTGTACCGGGTCTATCGCGTCCCCGTCTGGCTCGGCTCTGGCGAACATGGCACTTTGCTGCTGCTGAAAACAGTCAATAACGCTGCACTGAAAGAGATCGCCACCCCGGAAACCTCCCTGTATCTCTATTTTCATGAACAGATTCTGGCCACCAGCGATGGTGCAAGCCCCAATCTGCCCCGCCCGGGCATAAAAGAATCACTCACACCCGATGGGGTGCCGCTGATCCAGACAGAGCAATCCTGGCCCGGTAGCGGCGTTCGGCCGCTGCTTATCGTGCAACGTGAATTTCACACCCTCTATCCACTGAAAGAGTTTCTGCTGCGTCCGCTTGCCGCCGTAACAATCATCACGTTCCTGTTCTGGCTCGGCCTCGGGCGCTGGCTGACGCGCACGATCATGCGCGTGGAGCACCTGGAAACGGCCACCATGGATTACACCCGGCTCGGCATCGCGTCCCGGGCCAGCGCACAGTTGCAGGCAGCAGGCGGGCAACCGGACGAGATATCCGATCTGGCTGATGCCATGGAAAAGCTCATGCACGAGATTGAAAGCCGCAACCTTGAGCAGAAAGCCTACCTGGAAACCTTGTCCATGCTTGAGGAAGCAGTGCTGGAAATAGACTGCGAAGGGACCATCAAGCGCGCCAGCCCCGGCTGGAACAAGCTATCCCATTGCAACGAGCCTGTCGGCGTGCGCATCTACGATTTCATTCACCGCGAGGACCGTGAAATACTGCAAACACAATGCCAGGCATTAACCAGCGGCAAGAAAAATCATGTCGTCCTGCGCTTGCGCCTCAATCTGGAGAACGAACCTCACGAACCATGGGCGGAATGCCGTTTCGTCTGTCGCCATGATGAATCCGGAAAAGTGGCCGGTGTGCGCGGTGTGCTGCGTGACATTACGCAAACCTATCTCAACGAAAAACAAATCACCCACATGGCCTTGCACGACGCGCTCACCGGCTTACCCAACCGGGTGCTGCTGGAAGATCGCATCAAGGTTTCGCTACGCCATGCTTCACGCTTGCAACAAAAAGTCGGCATCTGCTTCATCGATCTGGACCACTTCAAGAACGTCAACGATACGCTCGGCCACAAATCCGGCGACAAACTTCTGCTGGCTTTTGCCGAGCGACTCAAGCATCAACTGCGAGAAGGCGATACCGTCGCGCGCTGGGGCGGAGATGAATTTGTGCTGCTGCTGCCCGACATGGACACGGAGCAAAATATTCGAAATGTCACCCAAAAAATAGTCAAGGAAGTGCAAACGCCCCTGCGGTTAGACGACACCGAACTGGCGGTGACTTTCAGCATGGGCATCGCCATCTACCCAGATGACGGGGAGGATACGGAAGCCCTGTTTTCCCATGCTGACCGCGCCATGTTTTTTGCCAAGGCACAGGGACGCAATCAGGCATGTTTTTTCCGCGACATGACCATCAAGGGCATCAACAAGCAAGAACTCTACATCCAGAACCGTCTCGCCGGCGCCATCAATGCCCACCAGATACAAGCCTGGTTCCAGCCCATCTTCTCGGCGAAAAGCCAACGCTGTTCCGGCGTCGAAGTACTGGCGCGCTGGCACGACCAGGAACAGGGCTGGATTAGCCCGGAAACCTTCATCCCGATGGCGGAAGATCTCGGACTGATTCACGAACTCGGGCATCAGATCCTGCTCGCCAGCCTCGCCGCCGCAAGGCACTGGCAGGAAGCCGGACTGGCGCTGACCCTCTCAATCAATGTCTCGAAACGCCAATTGTTTACCCCGCACTTCACAGAACGCCTGCTGGAAGAGGTCGCCATACACCAGATCGCGCCGCGAAATATCACCCTGGAAATTACCGAAAGCCTTGCGCTGCTGGATGTGGAACATGCCGCTGATCGGCTTCATGAGCTGAAACAGCATGGCTTCTGCATTGCCATTGACGATTTCGGCACCGGCTATTCATCCCTTTCCCATCTGCATGAAATGCATGTGGACGAACTCAAGATCGACATATCATTTGTACGGCGCCTGCATGAAGCCAGCGGCCTGTCTATGACACAAGCCATCATCAACCTGGCACGCGCCCTTGACCTGAAAACTGTGGCAGAGGGCGTGGAAACGGCAGAAGCCGCTCGCAAACTGCAAGAACTGGGTGTGGACAACCTTCAGGGTTACTATTTTGCCGAACCCATGTCTGCCGAGGGACTTGAACACTGGCTGAAAACACAGCCGCATCAGGACATCCCGCTCGACACCGCTATAGCCTGAACCTCAGAGCGGAGGCGCGCACCCAACCTCAACATCAGGAATCTGGCTTTTCCAAGCCACTGGTTTTAGCGTAAAATCGCCGCTTCGCCCCGGTAGCTCAGTGGATAGAGCAACCCCCTCCTAAGGGGTAGGTCGGACGTTCGATTCGTCTTCGGGGCGCCAATCCATGATGAATCTGGGCATGTACCCAGATTCATTTTTAGAAAACACCAATTCTGTTCTGCCACACCCAGCCAACGCGGCTATCCCAGGTGTTACTCGGCTCTCATCCACAGCACTCCCAGCAACGGCCTTCCGCAGCCCAAATCTTCGTCACTTGCAGTCCAAAGCGTCTCCCTTTTTGTCGTTTTTGCACGTCTATTTTGCGAGGGAAACTCGAACTTCGATCGTTATGGAGCGGATCATTGACTCAACTAAGTTTCTTTTTCGGGATATAAATACTTGCATGTCGGAAATCTTTACAGTCAGTCAACAAATTGCAAGAGAGCGAGGCACAGGCCACATAGATTTATATGAACAATCAAGCCTGTTGCGTTGGCTGGCGCAGGATTTGCTTAATCTCAATTAAGCCATTAATCAGAGAATTGGCGCGAATCCAAACACAATGGGAGTCCATCATGAAAACAAAACAAATTTTCTCAAGCGTGTTGGCTATTGGCATGCTTGGCATCGCCAGTTCACTCGCTCAAGCAGCACCCGTCAATGTCGCACATCTTTACGGCACGGCGACCGGGAACGAGCTGCATTATTCCAGCTCAAGCGCGCCCTCTGCAATCGATAATGGCAACGATACACGCTGGATCGTACCTGACCATGGAACCCTCTCGAACCCGAATTGGCTTACTATCGACTTGGGGCAAACCTTCCAAGTCAGCAATATAAGTATTTACTGGGGAGATTCGGCGGGGACTGTTTGGGACGGCTATACAACCATTTACAACCTTTATTCCGGCATGGACGGGAGCACTTGGGCTTTGATTGGCGCAGGTACTTTTACGGACGGTTTATTCGAAACACATGACTACAACCCTTCCAACCAGAACATGCAATACGTCAAATATGAAGTTGTCGGCGGAAGCCATTGGTCAAGCGTGGCCGAGATCCGGGTTTTTGCGGATCAGGCAGCTTCGGGTTCGGTAGCCGAACCCGCCTCGCTTGCTCTGCTTGGCATCGGACTTGTCGGCCTGGCCGCACTGCGTCGCCGTCGGGCCTGATCGCGCTCGGCCGAAACTGATTAAGCTTTCACGGCGGCCAGCGGTCGCCGTTTTTTTCTAAGTGCCTCCAGCAGCACAAAATAAATATCATGTGCCGGTCTTGCGTTGCCCTTTTTTTCTCCCTGTACTTTCTGAGCATAAGTGCAGGCCTCTTGCGCGCGGCCAGCACAAGAAAAAAAACAAATTGGGCTATACTTCCCCACGATACCTAAATGCTGCCAGAAACACGGCCAGGAATAGGCAATTTTCTGTTGATCGGGGGAATATCAAAGTGAAATCCGGAATTTACGCATGGGCAGGTTGGCTGGCAGCGGCGCTGGCATTCGCGTTGGCGCCCGCCGCGCAGGCGCAGGAAGCACTCGGCCAGAACGACCAGATCATCCACGATGTCGCGAGAATGGGAAAAGGCGATGAGATCACCCGGATCGTCAAGCAAAACCCTGCCATGCGGGATGCGCGCACCGGCCTTGGCAGCACGCCGCTGCACATGGCGGCAACCAACCCCGATACCGGGGCACTGAAAGCACTGCTGGCTGCCGGGGCGGATGTCAACGCCAAGGACATGGACGGGAACACGCCGCTGCACATGGCCGCCTACTCGAACAAGTTTGAACATTCGAAACTGCTGCTGGAAGCTGGCGCTGACGTCAATGCCGTTTCCACGGGCGGGCGCACGCCGGTCGCCATGGCACGCAAATCCCGTGCCGACGATGTGATCGGGCTCATTTCCCTGTGGATGTTGAAGGGCTGCAAGGCGGGTGAAAAATGCATCCAGGCTGAAAACAGCAACCTCCAGAAATTGATAGATTAGCCGCCCCGATGCCTTTCAGCCGCCGTGATTTTCTGGCCGCTTCCGCTGCTTTGTGCGCATCTTTTTCGGCACACGCGACGCCCCTGATCGGCGTTTCGCAACAGATACTACCCCGTTCCAGGAGCAAAAGAGTCGTCATCGTTGGTGGCGGATGGGGAGGCTTGAGCGCCGCCCGTCACCTGCGCGACCTGGCGCCCGAACTGGAAGTGGTGCTGCTGGAAAAGAATCCGTCCTTCTGGTCCCTGCCCATGAGCAACAAGTGGCTGACCGGCCTGACGGACGACAAATACCTCGCCCACGATTACCAGACCGCCGCCAGCGCCTACGGCTACACTTTCATGCAGACCGAAGTGTCCGACATTGACCGCGACAAGCGCCGCGTTGTCACCCCTATGGGCATACTGGATTACGACTGGCTGATTCTCGCCGTGGGCATCCGCTATGACTACGAGCCTTGGTACGGCGATGACCGGCGCGCGGCCGGGCACACCCTGAAACACTATCCCTGCGCCTATATTCCCGGCGGGGAGCAGCGGGCGCTCAAGGAAAAACTTGACAATTTCAAGGGCGGCGACCTCGTCATGACCCTGCCGCCCATGCCCTACCGCTGCCCGCCGTCGCCCTACGAGCGGGCGTGCATGATCGGGTCAATGCTCAAATCGCGCAAAATCAAGGGCAAACTCATCGTCCTCGACCCCAATTCGCACGTACTGGGTTTCAGCCGGATTTTCAGCGAACAATATCCGGACCAAATCGTCTACCTGTCCGAAACCCGGGTGAAATCTGTTGATCCGTTCAACAAAACCATTCAAACCGAAGTCGACGATTTTCGCTTCGACGATGCCATTCTCATGGCGCCGCAACAAGCCGGCGACCTGGCGTGGAAAGCGGGTTTAATTGCCAAGGGAAATGACGGGAAAGCCACCGGCTGGGCTGACCAGCACCCGGTTCACCTGCATGCACGGGAAGACGAACACATATTCCTGATTGGCGACATGATAGACAAAGCCTCCCCGCTCTTCGGCCATTACCCCAAGACCGGCCAGATGGCCAGCCGCCAGGGGCACATCGCTGCCCGCGAGATCGCCGCCCGCGCCAAGGGCGTCTCCGCCGAGAAACTGCTTCCGGACAGCACCTGCTATGTGTTTACCCGGATAGAGCCGCTGGAAATGACCCGCGTCGAGTCCCGCTACAGGTTCCGCGGTGACGGTCTCATCGTGCAAACCGTCAGGCAAAACAACGACCCGAATCCAAGAGGGGAAGATGTCCAGTGGGCCAAGGCCATGTTCGAGGAATTCCTGGCGTTCAGGGATAGCGATTAGCTATCAGCAGTCAGCTATCAGCCAAACCTGTTCTGCTGAAAGC
This sequence comes from uncultured Gammaproteobacteria bacterium, assembly GCA_963741495.1. Lineage (GTDB taxonomy): Bacteria > Pseudomonadota > Gammaproteobacteria > Burkholderiales > Sulfuricellaceae > Sulfurimicrobium. The sequence goes on along the minus strand of CAVUID010000011.1, from coordinate 177,054 downwards.
TGAAAGCTGATGGCTGACAGCTAATACTCAGTGCCTTGCATAGACGCTGGTTTTGCCGTTGGGCGCCACCAGCAGAGTGTCATACAACTCGCGCTGGGATTCGCGCTCCGAAGTTGCCGAATCGACGATCGTGCAACCCGCCTCGCAAGTGGGATCGCCGCCTTCAAAGCCCGGCGCGCCGAGCGGCAAACCCGGTACGGCAAGACCACGGGCACGGGGTTTTTCTAGCAGCAACTGCTTGATGTCCTCAGCCGGGACATGCCCTTCTACAAAATAACGCCCCACCTTTGCAGTCAGGACAGATTCCGCATTCCGCGGCACGCCAAGTCGGCGTTTGATCGCTGCCATGTCTCGCGTGGCCTTGAAGGTTACGGAAAACCCGTTCTCCATCAGATGGTAAGCCCATTCCATGCAGGCCAGGCACGGCTCAGGCCCATAAATAACGACCGGCGGCAAACCCTTGCCTCCCGCCGCTTGCGCACCATGCATGGTCACGACCAGAATCGCTGCAATCAATATTCGTCTCAGCATTCTTCTATTCCTGTCTGTCAGCGTCAGCGGCGATGTTACAACGAACCAGCTCGAAGCGGCTATTTGTTGCGCAGATAGCGCGCATCGTCGAAGGTCGCCACCCATTGCGGGCGGTACACCACCAGAAGCGTCAGCGCCATGCCGCTGAGCAGGGCCTCCGACCAACCCATGAGCAGGAAATAAGGCAGGTAATTGCTAACCAGATATTCGGCTGTATAGGCTCCCGCAAGCGCCAGCACTCCGGTTGCCGCCAGACCGGTCAAGGCCATGGCGAATGCCGCGCCAACAAAGGCATTGATGAAAATATAGACGAAAAAATGGTTGGGCAGCTTGCTGTCTGCCAGACGGAAAATAGAATAGCTGATAGTCACCGGCAGCACATTCATCAGCAGGCCGTTGACGGAAAAGCTCTCCCACCCGCTCAGGCCATAGAAAGTCACCCCCAGCAACACCACGCCCATGCCAATGATTGCCAGCCAGGGCCCGAACATGAGGGTAAAAACCGTGGCACCGAGCAGGTGGAAATTCAGCCCGGGCCTGATGCCGGTCTTGATGCTCCACAGCAGCATCAGGGCCACGCACAAGCCCAGAAACAGATGCAGTTGCTCATTGTCGAGCAGGCGCCGCCACGGCGCGGCACGCACGGACCAGGCCAGCACTACCACGAACAGCAGGTGCGCGAACCATTGCCAGGAGGAAGGAAGCAGGCCGTCTGGGAAATTCATGGCAATATTTTACGATATACTTCCGGCTTAATATTTTGCCTGGAGTAAAAATCTTGCGTTTGGCGCTTTTCGATCTGGACAACACACTGCTCGCTGGGGACAGCGATTTTGAATGGGCCCAGTTCCTGATCGAACAGGGGGTGCTCGACCAGGAAGTTTACGAAGCGCGCAACCAGGCTTTCTACGACCAGTACAAGGCCGGCACGCTCGATATTCACGAATTTCTCGATTTCCAGCTCAAGCCGCTGGCGCGCCATCCGCGCAGCCAGCTCGACCTCTGGCATCAGGATTTCATGCACAAGAAGATCCTGCCCATCGTCACGAAAAAAGGCCGGGAACTGGTCAAACAGCATCTGCGCGATGCTGATCTGGTCGCCATCGTCACCGCCACCAACAGCTTCGTCACCGCGCCCATCGCCCACGAATTCGGCGTGGCGCACCTGATCGCCACCGAACCTGAACAAATTATGGGCGAATTCAGCGGCAAGGTCAGCGGCATTCCCTCCTTCCGCGAAGGCAAGATCACCCGTCTCGACGACTGGCTGGCCAGCCGCGGGCTGCGCTGGGAAGACGTGAGCGAGAGCTGGTTCTACAGCGACTCCCTCAACGACCTGCCCCTGTTGCAGCGCGTCAGCAAGCCGGTCGCGGTTGATCCCGACCCCACCCTCAAGGCCCACGCGGAAGCACACGGCTGGCCGGTCATCAGCCTGCGTTAATGCCCCAGCGCCTGCTGTTCTTCGGGCTCCTGCTGCTGGCACCTGTCAGCATCCTGAGTGCGCTACTCTCAGGCAGCACCGACCTTTCTCTGGCTCAACTGCTGCACGGCAGCGAAGCGCAGCAGGAAATCCTCTGGCAGCTGCGCGCACCGCGCGCTGCCAGCGCCTTTGCCTGCGGCGCGCTGCTGGCGCTATCTGGCGTGTTGTTACAGGTGTTGCTGCGCAACCCCCTCGCCGACCCTTACCTGCTGGGCATTTCCGGCGGCGCCGCCACAGGCGCCCTTGGCGCGATGCTGCTGGGGCTGGCCGCCGCCATCAAGTTCTCCGCGCTCGGCGGCGCGCTGCTCGCGCTGCTGCTGGTACCGGCGCTGAGTTTCCGCCGCCACGCCTGGAGCATCCATCACCTGCTGCTCACCGGCATTGCCCTGTCCGCCGGATTCGGAGCGCTGATCAGCCTCTTGCTCAGTATTGCACCCAGCGCCGGCATCCACGGCATGCTTTACTGGCTCATGGGCGACCTGTCCTATGCCCAGTCGCCCGCTCCAACCTGGGCTGTGCTGCTGGTCACCGGCGCTGCCAGCGCCCTGCTTGCCCGCCATCTGGATGTGCTGGCGATCGGGGAACTCAAGGCAAAATCGCTGGGCATCGCGGTGCTGCCTGTTCAGGCCGCCATTTATCTCATCGCTGCCGTGGCCACCACAGCAGCGGTACTGGAAGCCGGCAGCATCGGCTTCGTCGGCCTGGTCATCCCTCACCTGCTGCGTCTTCTGGGCATGAACAGCCACCGTTGGCTGATTCCAGGCGCCATCCTGCTGGGGGGCAGCTTCCTCACCCTGGCCGACACCCTGGCACGCACCATCTTCGCGCCGCAACAGCTCCCGGTCGGCGTGCTGACTGCCCTGACCGGCGTTCCGCTGCTGCTGTTCCTGCTATCCCGGCGGCGCTGATGATGCAGACGCAAAACCTCCAACTGACTGTTCCCGGCAAAGTGCTGTGCCAGGATCTGACACTATCGCTGGAGGCTGGCCAGTGCTGGGCCATCCTCGGGAGAAACGGCAGCGGCAAGACCACCCTGATCCATGCCCTGTGCGGCCTATCGAAACCTGCTTCGGGCCGTATACAGCTTGATGGGAAGCCAATGGCCAGTATCCCGCGCAGGAATCTGGCGCAGCGCATCGGCGTGCTGCTGCAGGAGGAAAGCACCGCCTTTTCCGGGCCGGCACTGGATTATGTGCTGCTGGGACGTTTTCCGCATGCCGGCAGCTGGCAGCCGGACGAGAGCGACCACAAGGCTGCACATCACGCGCTGGAGCAGACCGGCATGGCACAGGCAGGGGCACAATCATTCGCCACGCTCTCCGGCGGCGAGCGCCAGCGGGTGCGCATTGCGCAACTGCTGGCCCAGGATCCTGACATCCTGTTTCTTGACGAACCGCTGCAACACCTCGACCTGCCGCACCAGCTGGCGATGATGAAACTGTTTCGCGAACTGGCCAACCTCAGGCAGAAAACGGTTGTCATGGTGCTGCACGACATTTTCTGGGCCAGCCACTTTTGCAGCCACGCCCTGCTGATCCATGACCGAGGCAGTATTTCAAGTGGCGAAAGCGTTCACATGATCACCGGAAATAACATGGAAAGCCTTTACCAGTGCGGATTCCAGCAAATTCAAACAAGTGATGGAAATTATTTCCTGCCCACCTTAGAATAGCTCCAACATGCCTGATAAATATCCACCCTCCTTTTTTCCCGATTTCAACCCGGGTTAAAAAATGAAACTTTTCCAGCCGCGCACGCTGCACAAACGCATCATGCTAGCGATCGCGCTGTTGCAATTGATCGTGGTCGGCCTGTTTGCCACTTACCTGCTGATACAGCAGGTCGGCAACGAAATCACCAATCGGCAGGTGCTGGGCCACAAAATGATCGGCATCACCGGCCCCGCTGTATCACACCTCATCCGCCATGACCGCGCCGGGATACCGGACTATCTCGGCACCATGCTCGGCGACCGCGGCGTTTCCGGCATCACGGTCAAGGATAGCGCTGGCAACACCCTCTTCCAGCAAGCCAGGGAGAACAGCAGCCTGCATCCGATTGCCAACTGGTTCAAAGCGGCTGACCCCCGCCCCCGAATCAGTACCGAACTCAAATCCGAGCAGGGTCCGGTAGGCCTGATGACGATCGAACTGTCCAACGACCCGCTCAACGAAAAAATCCGCAGTCTGCTGAACGATGTCTCCTACCTCTTCATGCTGCTGCTCGGCGTTGACCTGATCGCGATCCAGTTGCTGGTGCGATCGGTGATGGCGCCGCTCACTCCGCTTGCCGCCATGGCAAGGGAAGTTTCTCAGGGCAACTGGGAAAAAACCATGCTGGCAACGGAAGCCAACGCCAGCGACGAAGTCAGAAATCTTTCCGACGCTTTCATCGAAAGCGCCAAAACCATGAAGCGCCAGATTCATGAACTTGAAAAAACCCGCACCCAACTGGCGGAAAATGAGCTCAAGCTGCGCAATCTGGTGAACAACATGCAGGAAGTGCTGCTGGAAGTCGACCAGAATGGCCTCATTACCTTCCTTAATCCGGCCTGGGAAGAACTCACCGGCTATGCGGCTGAAACCACGCTGAATCAGCCTTTTGCCGGTTACCTCATACAGCCCAGGCATCAGGGGTATTTTGAAGCCGGAAGACTGGAGCATATCCCGCTCTCCGAATTGCAGCTCGAAGTTCGCGCCCAGGATGGCAGATCCGTATGGATGCAGATGAGCACTTCGCTGCAACACGACGAATCAGGCGCAGTCACCGGCCTGATCGGCACTCTGGAAGACGTCACCGAGACCCTCCACCTGCAGGAGTTGCAGCACCGGCACGAACAGGATCTCTACCACCTCACCATCACCGATCCGCTTACTGGCGCCCACAACCGCCGCCACTTCGACAAGCAGCTGGAAAACCTGCTGCACGTCAACCTGCACAAGGGCCATTCCCTGGCATTGATGATCGTGGATATTGATGGCTTCAAATTTATCAACGACACCTATGGCCATCCGGTCGGCGATGAAGTTTTGCGCACTGTGGCGAATTCGCTGCGCGCCAATAAACACCGGGCCGGCACGGTAGCCCGTATTGCCGGCGACGAATTCGCGCTATTGCTGCAGGATGTGAACGAAGTGGAAGCCGAACAGATCGGCCACCTGATCCATCAGGATATCAGCCACCTCGTCATTCCCCTGCCCATCGGCCAGCTCACCGTCCAGACCTCGATGGGGATTGCCGTCGCCCCCGTGCACGGCAAAACACCACAGGATCTGGTACGTGCAGCCGATGTCGCGCTCTACCACGCCAAAAAAAGCGGTCGCAACCGCGTCGACACCCTGACCCGGGAGCGCGGCGAAGCCATCATGGATATCTTCTCGCAGGGCTTTGAAGTCAGGAATGCCATTTCCGCCGGCATGATCCTGCCCTTCATGCAACCCATCGTCGATCTCAAAACGCGCAAAATTTTCGCCTATGAAGTGCTGACACGCATGCGGCGCGGTGATACTTATGTGCCGGCAGACGACTTCATCCCCATTGCAGAAGATCTCGGTCTGATTCGCGAAATGGACCTGTTTGTGATCGGCCAGGCACTGAACGCCATTCCCAAGAACGTGCATCTCTTCGTCAACATCAGCCTGAGCTCCTTCTATGCACCGGAATTTGCCCAGCAACTGCGCGACCTGCTTAATTCCCCAATAGCGAAAGATCGTTCCATCACGCTTGAATTCACCGAGCGCGAAACAGTCGAGATGTCCCATGAGTTCATCCAGTTGTTCGATGACATCCGGGCCGGCAGCTGCAATGTCGCGCTCGACGACTTCGGCGTCGGTTATTCCACTTACAGTTACCTGCGGGCACTGCGCCCGGAGTTCGTCAAGATCGACGGCAGCTTTGTGCTGAAACTGAAGGAAAACCAGGAAGACGTGAAAATTGTCGAGCAGATACGCGAACTTGCCCACATCGTCGGCGCACATACCATCGCCGAACACATCGAGGACGAGGAAACCATCGCCATGCTGATTAAAATGGGCGTTGACTATGGCCAGGGTTACTACTTCAGCAAGCCGGTCAACGTGGAAGATCAACACTGGCTGACCGCCGATCTGGCCTGACACGCATCATCGAACCCACCTGGGTGTATAATCGCTGCGCCCGCCATATTAGAAGTCGATAAACTCCTTAAATCCATGATACGCAAACTCATTCGCAAAGTTTTCAGCAAAGCGCTCCCCAAGGCCGCGCAGCACGCTCAGCCCAAAATCATTCCCGAAAAAAAACACGGCGTTCGCCGCAGCCAGATCAGTTCATGCGCCATCAAGGTCACGGCCGAACTCCAGCGCGCCGGATATGCCGCTTTTGTGGTCGGAGGCGCGGTGCGCGACCTGCTGCTGGGCAAAACCCCCAAGGATTACGACGTCGCCACCGACGCCACGCCGGAGCAGGTACACAATCTCTTCCGCCGCTCGCGCATCATCGGGCGCCGCTTCCGGCTGGTGCATGTCATGTGCGGCTCCGAGACCATCGAGGTCTCGACTTTTCGCGGACCGGCTGCAGGCACAGCGGATGAAGACGAGGAAAGCGGCAGAAAAGCCCGCCACGTCACCAATGAAAGCGGTCGCATCCTGCGCGACAACGTTTTCGGCAGCCAGGTCGAGGATGCCCTGCGTCGCGATTTCACCATCAATGCCCTGTTCTACGACCCTGCCAGCGGCGAAATCTGGGACTACATCGATGGTTATCAGGACATCAAGGACGGCGTGCTGCGCATCATCGGCGACCCGCGCACCCGCTACCAGGAAGACCCGGTGCGCATGCTGCGCGCTGCGCGCTTCGCCGCCAAGCTGGAATTCCACCTCGACCCCGCCTCGCGCGCGCCGATTGCCCAGATGGGAAATCTGCTGGAAGACGTGCCGCCCTCGCGCCTGTTCGACGAAATTCTCAAGTTGCTCTTTTCCGGCCACGCCCAGCGCAGTCTCAAACAGCTGCGCGCCGAAGGTCTGCATCACGGCGTTCTCCCCCTGCTGGACGTGATTCTGGAACAACCCATGGGAGAGCGCTTCGTCACCATGGCCCTGCACCAGACCGATTTGCGCATCAAGGAAGACAAGCCGGTTTCCCCGGCTTTCCTGTTCGCCGCCCTGCTGTGGCATGAAGTGCTGGCGACTTCGCAGAAACTCGAAGCGGCAGGTGAACGCACGACTCCCGCGCTTTATCAGGCCATGGAACAAGTGATTCAGACCCAGGTGGAAATGCTCGCCATCCCGCGCCGCTATACCACCAACATGAAGGAAATCTGGGGGCTGCAGCCGCGCTTTGCGCAGCGAGCCGGCAAACGCCCGTTCGGGCTGCTTGCCCACCCGCGCTTCCGTGCCGGCTACGATTTCCTGCTGTTGCGCTGCGAAAGCGGCGAACTGGACATGGAACTGGGCCGCTGGTGGGAAACTTTCCAGCATGGTAGCGATGTGCAGCGCGCAGAAATGCTGCAGCCCGATACCGGACCCAAGAAGCGCCGCCGCCGACGCAAGCCGAAGAAAGATACCGGATCGGCCGAGACGACAGATTTTGCGGCTGAGGATTGATCCAATGCCTTCTCGCCCCATTCGTGCCTTCATCGCTCTCGGCAGCAACCTTGACGACCCTGCCTCCCAGGTCAGCCACGCTTTTGGCGAACTGAACAAACTTCCGGACACGCGCCTGATCGCCCATTCGTCTCTGTATCGCAGCGCGCCATGGGGCTATTCGGACCAGCCGGACTTCATCAATGCCGTAGCGGAAATCGAGACCCGTCTGGCACCGCGTATTTTGCTCGAAATGCTGCTTGAGATCGAACACCAGCGCGGACGCGTGCGTGAATTCCTGAATGCGCCGCGCGTGCTCGATCTCGACCTGCTGCTCTACGATGGGCTGATTCACCATGAACATGGCCTGACGCTGCCGCACCCGCGCATGCACGAGCGCGCCTTCGTCCTCCTGCCGCTCACCGAGATTGCACCCAGTTGCATCATTCCTGGGCATGGCGCCGCGCTGGATTGCCTCGCCCAGTGCGCAGGCCAGTTGCTGGAACGCGTGATGACAAGCCAGCCAAGGCCAGCGCCTTCCGCTTTGCAGTTACAGGCTGCCGGATAAACATGCTGGCGGAGAAATATCGCCTCATCGTCGTCGAAGGCCCCATTGGCGCGGGCAAAACCACGCTGGCGCGCCTGCTCTCTGAACGCATGCATACCCGCCTGCTGCTTGAAGATGCGAGCGCCAACCCGTTTCTCGCCAAGTTCTACCAGGACCCGGAACGCCACGCCCTGCCCACCCAACTGTTCTTCCTCTTCCAGCGCGCCGAGCAGATGCGCAATCTGGCGCAGAACGATCTGTTTCAGCACGGCACGGTCACGGATTTTCTGCTCGACAAGGATCCTCTTTTCGCCCGGCTCAATCTTTCCGATGATGAATTCAGGCTATATCGCGAAATTTACCGTCACCTTGAGCCGCAGGCCCTCAAACCCGACCTGGTCATCTACCTTCAGACACCAGTGGAAACCCTGATGGAGCGTATCCTGCAGCGCAACATCGCTTACGAGCAAACCATTTCACTCAACTATCTGGCCCGACTGACAGAGGGCTACAGCCAGTTTTTTCATCACTACGAAGCTGCACCGCTGCTGATCGTAAACAGCGAAAACTTCAATTTCTCCGGCGAGCCGAAAGATTTCGAGCTGCTGCTGGAAAAGATTGCCGGTATGCGCGGCGGACGGGAATTTTTCAACCGGGCGGACTAGAATAAGCCCGTAAAAGCGATTAACCACGGAGTTCACGGAGAGCACGGAGAAAAAGCAATGGATTTTACGTCGTGTGGTATTCACCCTTGGGGTGAGATACTTACAGCCGTTCTCCGTGCTCTCCGTGGTTAAAAGGGTTTTACCAATTGAAAACAACACTGCACACCCTGCAACAGATGGCCGACAAGGGCGAAAAGATCGCCGTCCTGACCTGCTACGACGCCAGTTTTGCCTCCCTGCTCGACACCGCTGGCATGGATATCCTGCTGGTGGGCGACTCGCTCGGCATGACGCTGCAGGGCAGCGAAACCACGCTTGCCGTGACGCTGGAGCAGATGGCTTACCACACCCGCTGCGTCGCCGCCGGAACCCGGCAGGCCTTCATCGTCGCCGACCTGCCCTTCGGCAGCTATCAGGAAAGCCCGCAGCAGGCCTTGCGCAGCGCTACTCAGCTGATGGCTGCCGGCGCCCACATGGTCAAGCTGGAAGGCGGGCAAGCAATGGCGGAAACCGTCGCCTTCCTCACCGAACGCGGTATCCCGGTATGCGGCCACGTCGGGCTCACGCCCCAGTCGGTTCACCAGCTCGGCGGCTACCGCGTACAGGGTCGCAACGACGCGGCGGCAGAACGCCTGCTGCGCGACGCTCAGGCATTGCAGCAAGCCAGCGCGGGCCTGCTGGTGCTGGAAGCCATGCCATCCGCCTTGGGCAGGGATGTCAGTGCCAAACTGTCCATCCCAACCATCGGCATCGGCGCCGGCCCGGATTGCGACGGCCAGGTGCTGGTGCTGCACGACATCCTCGGCATCTACCCTGGCAAGACACCAAAATTTGCCAAAAACTTCATGTCTGGCGCAGGCAGTATTCAGGCTGCGGTCGAAGCGTTCGTGCGCGACATCAAAAGCGGCGCTTTCCCCGCACCGGAACACTGTTTCTGACGGGCATGAAAAACTTGCCCGTTTCCCTCTCCCCTAACCCTCTCCCACTTCGTGGGCGCTCCCGCAAGGGGTGTCCCCACCGGGATTGGCGGCCAACCCTCTCTCCAACGCTCTCCCAGAGGGAGAGAGGGCAATTGTTCCCTCTCCCGCAAGCGGGAGAGGGCCAGGGCTGCCACTCAATCCGGCGAGAAGGGGGACGCGGGCTCGCCATGCGAGTTTCATACTGATGGAAATCATCTCCACCATATCTGTCCTGCGCGAAACCCTGCGGGGCCGCCAGCCGGTGGCCTTCGTGCCCACCATGGGCAACCTGCACGAGGGACATATCGCTCTGGTTGAACAGGCGCGCCGACATGGCCGCGCCGTGGTAGTGAGCATTTTCGTCAACCCGCTGCAATTTGGTGCCGGCGAGGATCTGGATAAATACCCGCGCACCCTGGAACAGGATTGCCGCAAACTTCAGGCTGCCGGCGCCGATATTGTCTTCACCCCCAGCGCACAGGAACTATTCCCCACCTCGCAGCAGTTCCAGGTCGAGCCGCCGCCCATTGCCAGCGAACTGTGCGGCGCCTTCCGGCCCGGGCATTTCCGCGGCGTCGCCACCATCGTACTCAAGCTTTTCAACATCGTGCAGCCCGCCTGCGCCGTGTTCGGCAAGAAAGATTATCAGCAGCTCTTCATCATCCGCGGCATGGTGCGTGAATTCGACCTGCCCATCGAGATTGTCGCCAGCGAAACCATCCGCGCCGAAGACGGCCTCGCCCTCTCCTCGCGCAACGGCTACCTGACCCCGGAAGAACGTGCCGAAGCGCCTCGCCTCTACCGCAATCTGGTACAGATCAAGGAAGCCGTTGCAACCGGCCATCGTGATTTCGCTGCGCTGGAAAAAATTGCTACAGACGATCTTGCCAGCCACGGCTGGCAGGTGGATTACATCTCACTGCGCAACGCCAATACCATGCAACCCGCACAGGTTGAAGATGCCGCATGGGTGGTACTGGGTGCTGCCCGGTTGGGCACGACACGGCTGATCGACAATATCGAATGCTAAAAAATAGTAGATACTTCTGTATACGCCAGAACCTGGTTTTCCTTGTCCTGCATTAGGAATTTTTCAGGGAATGCAGGGCCAAATCAAGCCTGACCCTCTTTTCCCCAGCTTCACCTCGATTTCGGCGTCGAGGTAGCCTCGTCCAGAATAAAAAACGGCGACCAAGGCCGCCATTTTGCTGTCAAGTAATCCTACAGCTCAAGCCATCTGCTTGCGCCTGCGCGCAGCAACAAGACCTGCGAGGCCGAGGCCCAGCAGGGCAAGAGAAGCGGGTTCTGGAACCTGTTCTACCACTGAACCTTGATCCACGTTAAGCAGGTGGAAGCGCCAGAAGCTCGTTCTTGGGTCGCTGTCGTCCCAGACACCATTAAACAGCGGCTGTGTCGCACCTCCAAACCCCAGGTCGAACGTAAAGTTGGGGTTGCCGTCTTGATCGAAGCCCGCTGCGAGCGTCGTACCAGCCGCGAAGTTGCTGTACTGGGTGACCGTCGCGAAATAGTTACCACTAGCAAGGTCGACAGTGTAGTAGCTGTCCCATGTCCCGTGATCGTAGTACACCCCGTTTACCAGAGTGCTCCCGACATTACCGCCGTCGTCCTGCTCTTCAATTAGGTTGCCCGTCGAGCCCCAAATACCCAGAATGGGGTCAAATCCCCCGTTTCCCGCACCAACCGGTGGGTTGCCATACAGCCACGACGAAGAGAATACGGTGACCGTACTCGGCGCCGCTATCGAGAAGGCGAATGTAAGTACATCGTTGTCGTTGACGAAATTCCCTTGGAAGGTCAAATCGATGGCGTTCGCAGTCGCGCTCATCCCCAGACTGCCTACCAAGGCTATCGCAAGACTGAGTTTTTTGGCATTCATGTTGTTTCTCCTTATTTTTAGTCAACAATTAATGGGGCAGACACTATTTCTATGCCTCTTTAATTACTATCATTCTGCCCTTCGTAATCACTAAGCATTACCCATGCCAGAATAGAATAAAAAAATAAAAGTAAAAATAAATTCAACATGTTAAAAATTATCGGCATATGCGGAAACAGCTCGTTTGATAAATTTTCAAGCAAGGCTGTAAAAATTCCCGACACCTATAATGCAAGAATGCCTATTGTCTGATGATCAACCATTACCACCTGCTGATTGAGACACCGGGCGGGAACCTGTCGAAAGGCATACGACATTTGAACGGGGTGTAGACACAACGCTTCAACCGCCAGCACAATCGGGTGGGGATATTATGGTTCGCGAAACAGCCTCAAATCACTTGTTTTCACCAGTTTCCCTAGTGAGACACATCGTTAGCAGGCAGAAGATATTAAAAGACAAGACTTGGCCGTTCGCAGTAAAATTTGCAAATACAATGAGTTAAAGTCCAGTCCGGGGAGTTGTCCGTACACCCCGGTAGCATGAGGAAGTGGCGTTGTGGTAACACGGGGTCGTGAGTTTCCAAACAGCAAGATAGCAGGCCATAACGCAAGTGAACCTACACGTACCCCATTAACCTTAACTGTGATCGAAAACCTCGAATTCAGCCCCACCTGAACACTTTAATATGAACAAGTTATTACTGACTGTTGCGCTTGTTTTTGCAGGCTATGTTGGCCTGACGCAATTCAACGACTCATCGAATGATCCGGTCAGCATCAGCACGAGTAGCAATCCTGAACCGAGCAGCAATAGTGATTCGCTGCTGGCTAGCGCTTTCGAGCATAAAACCAGCAATCTTCAAATCGAGGGCAAGGGAACGGTAACGAAAATCCTGAAAGATGACACGGATGGCAGCAGGCACCAGCGCTTCATCATCCGACTGGACTCAGGCCAGACCCTGCTGGTGGCGCACAACATTGATCTCGCCCCACGAATCAATGCCCTGCGAGAGGGCGATACGCTCAGCTTTTATGGCGAATACGAGTGGAGTGCGAAGGGCGGGGTTATCCACTGGACACATCGAGACCCGCGCGGACGGCATGTCGCGGGATGGCTCAAGCACAACGGCCAGATGTATCAGTAAAAAGCGGTATGCACTGGGCAGTGCAGCCAACCTGGCTGACCCTCATGTCACTCATTTTATCCCTGAAACCACTTTCAGCTTGTTGAGCCACACCAGCTAGAGTGCTAATATTAGCACTCGCAACAGGTCTTGGAGCTTAAGATGGCACATCATATTTTGGCGGAAACTACAGCAAGCGTTTCGGAATTGAAAAAAAACCCGATGGGCACGGTGGCCGCGGGCGAAGGTGCCCCGGTGGCGATTCTCAATCGAAATGCGCCTGCCTTCTATTGCGTGCCGGCGAAAGCTTATGAAGCACTGATGGACCGGCTGGAAGATATTGAACTAAACGCCATTGCGGACGCCCGCACCGGCCAGCCCGTTCGCAAGGTCAAGCTCGGTGATTTATGAGCTCGGTTTTCTCGATGAAGCCTTGGATGAGTGGCACAAACTGGACGGTAGCATTCGAGAACAATTTAAAAAGAAGCTCGGCGAGCGGCTTGATAATCCGCGAGTACCTTCAGCCAAACTGAGCGGGCACCCGGACCGCTACAAGATTAAACTGCGCAGTATTGGCTATCGCCTGGTGTATGAAGTGCGTGACAATCAGCTAATTGTAGTTGTGGTAGCGGTCGGAAAAAGAGAACGAAGTGCGGTCTACAAAGCTGCGGACAAGCGGTAAATAGTTGATCGGCGGGTATCGCTTGCGCTCCACCCACCCTACGTGCGGAAACATTTGTGTTGAAGCGCAGCGTAACCCATCAACCGAAATCGAGTTTGCTTCGCCAAGCACGCAACAATCAGGATTGCTGCGTGCCTCAGCTGCCAGCTTATGCAAATTTCCTTCCCGGTTCAGGCCGCCTTGTCCGCGCGATATTCCGAAAAAATGCCCAATTCAAGGTAACGGTCAACGCTGACGAAACCGGCATTCTCCAGGGTGTGCATCACTTCCTGCGGCGCGGCACAGGCCTCGATGGTGTCCCAGTAGTAGCGCCATAACAGGGACGTATCCTTGTCGTGCGCCATGAGTCTGGCCAGGGTCGGTACGATATTGCGAAAATAGGTTTTCATCAGCGCCGTGCGTATCCTGCCTTCGGGACGGGTGATTTCGAGCATGCAGATCCTGCCCCCCGGCTTCAGGACACGGTGAAACTCCGCAAACGCCACGGAAAGATCGGAAATGTGGCGCAGGGCGTAGCCCATGCTGAGAAAATCGAAGCTGTTGTCGGGAAAAGGAATTTCTTCGGCCCGTCCCTCGACCAGCTCCACCCCTTCCAGCAGCTTGGCACTTTGCAACATACCCGGACTGGGATCGACACCCGTCACCATGCGCGGATCGCCCAGTATTTCCACAGCCTGACGCGCCACCAGACCCGTGCCGACGCCAACATCCAGCATCTTCATTCCAGGCTTCAAGCCTGCACGCAGCAGCGCCTGACGGCGATACCAGGAACCTGTACCGAAACCAAGAATGATTTCCATGCGGTCGTAGTCTGCTGCAGTCTTGTTGAAGATGCGATGCACCCAGCCGCGCCGGTCCTCTTCGGAATGGTAGTACTCGGTGAGCGGAGGGTGTGGTGCGTGAACCACGTTTTCATCGGCCAGATTGGGATTTGTCATTAGTTATTATTGCTCGGAATGTGGGGAAAGGGCATGGCTGCCCGATTTGGGCAAAATATAATCGCGCATCCTACTGGAGTACCTGACTGCTGACAAACCCAGGAGAGAGATATTTCCTTTCACTTCATACTGAAGAGCCAACTTGACCACCGACTCCTCTTACCCAATAATTCCCGCCGTGATGATCGTGTCATTTCGCTTGCATGCCGGCATTTCCGGAAAACCTTCCCGGATAGCCGATTTCGCGGATTTCGGCCATCTTTTGCCTGACTGACGAAAACCAAATACATTTTTAATTGATGAGGGTTTTATGAATCGCTTTCCTTTATTACCGACTTTGCTTTCGACGCTCGTTTTATCCGTATTCATCAGTGGCTGCGTAACAACGGGCGGGAACAAACCTGCTCAAGCCGACAATAGCGCCACCACGGCCCCGGCTCAAGCCAGCGACAATACCAAGGCGGCGCCAGCCCAATCGAAAACCCCGCCGGGCATGAATGAAAAAGGCGAGGTCGTGGACTCAGCCAAGGTGGAATCCGGGCATGGCAGGAAGGTCAAGGGACTGGGTGGGGCGGAAGGTGAGATCACCGGAAAGCCTGCTGCAAAGGGTAAATTTGGCAAACTTGAAATTGGCATGTCCATGAAACAGGTTACCGATCTCATTGGACAACCGACAGACAGCGGCGCATATATGACCGGCAAGGCCTGGATACCGTTTTATTTCGGAAGTGACCGCCACCGTTACGAAATGACTTACAAGAAACAGGGGCGCCTGATTTTTGCCGGAGGCTCCATCGGCAACTTTACCGGCGGGAACCTGATCTGGATCATCCACAATGCAAACGAGAGCGGCTACCGCAACTAAGTAGCGCCTGGCCGCTAGCGGGGCAGTCGGCCGCCTCGCTAGCGGCATCAACCCATTAACGCCCGAGTCTTGATGTCAGCAACCGCATCCGCCGCCGTTTCAGTGCATGCAGCAGAAAACCTGTTGTTTTTCACGCTCATGCAGCTGGTGCTGATCCTGCTGGCGGCACGAATTGGCGGATCGCTGGCCTTGCGCCTGGGGCAGGCGCGCGTAGTCGGCGAAATCATCGTCGGACTGCTGCTCGGGCCAAGCCTGTTTGGCGCACTGGCACCGGATGCTTTCCACTATGTATTTCATTCCGTTTCCGCCGCGCCGGTGACGATCATGAGCCAGATCGGGCTGATTCTGCTGATGTTCCAGATTGGCCTGGATTTCGATTTCTCCCACTTGAAGGAAAAAGAAAACAGCCGCACTGTGGCGCTGGTGGCGGCACTCGGCCTGGCAGTGCCGTTTTTGCTGGGCCTGGCCGTCGGCCATCTGTCCCACGATGCGCTGGCTCCCGAAGTGAATCCTCTCGGCTACAGCCTGTTCCTGGCTACCGCATTATCCATTACCGCCGTTCCCATCCTGGGCCGCATCATGATGGAATTCAACCTGACGCGCACGCCCATGGGGGTGATCACCATCACCTCGGCGGCGATCAACGATGTGGCCGGATGGATCGCCCTGGCCGCTATCACAGCCCTGACGCTGTCGGCATTTTCCCTCTCCGGCATGCTGCTCAACCTGGGCCTGCTGGCGCTGTATGCGGCTTTCTGCTGGTGGGTGCTGCGCCCCATCCTGCGCCGCTTGCTGGCGCGCTTCGCCTCGCATTCCGACGATCTTCCGCAAAGCCTGCTGGCTATCCTGCTGGCCGCAATTTTCCTGTCGGCGATGACCACATACAAAATGGGCATTTTCGCCATCTTCGGCGGCTTTATCATGGGTGTGCTGCTGCACGACGAACCTGCCTTTGTGAACGCATGGAAAGCCAAGATTTCCGATTTCGTGACGGTCTTCTTCCTGCCGATTTTCTTTACCTACACCGGCCTGCGCACCAATATCGGCGCGCTCGACAGCTGGGCATTGTGGCAGTGGTGCCTGGTGATCCTGGCTGCCGCCACACTGGGCAAATTCGGCGGCTGCTACCTGGGCGCGCGCTGGTCCGGGCGCCCGGCCGCAGAATCGCGCATCATCGCCGTGATGATGAATACCCGCGCCCTGATGGAACTGGTTGTCATCAACGTCGGCTATGATCTGGGCGTCATCCCGGCCAGCGTATTCACCATGCTGGTCATCATGGCGGTGGTAAGCACGCTGGTAACAGCCCCGGCGCTACGATTGTGGCTGCCGCGTCTGAAACTCAAACCCGTACAGGAAGCGCCATGAGCAAACAGCCCCCTCCTACCCAAACCTGCGACGTACTGGTCATCGGCGGCGGACCTGCCGGCTCCACTGCCGCGACCCTGCTGGCGCAAAAAGGCCATCGGGTCGTTGTCATCGAAAAGGACAAATTCCCCCGTTTCCACATTGGTGAATCGCTGTTGCCGGTCAACAACAGCCTGTTCGATCAGCTGGGTGTCCTTGAGCAGGTGGCCAGCATTGGCATGATAAAAAACGCAGCCCAATTTGATTCCATGTTTCACGGCAAGAAACAGTCATTTTATTTCTCGCAAGCCATGAACCATCGCCACCCCTATTCCTACGAGGTTCACCGTGCCGAGCTCGACCAGATCCTGCTCGACAATTGCCGGGCCAAGGGCGCAGAGGTATTCGAGGAAACCAAAGTAACCGACGTGGATTTCAGCGACCCGGCAAGGGTGCGTGTCACCACTCAGGGACAGGCAGGCGAAAGCTGCTGGCAGGCGCGCTTCCTGATCGACGCCTCGGGGCGCGATACCTTCCTGGCCAATCGTTTCAACAGCAAGCGGCCACACCCCAAGCATGCCAGCGCGTCAATCTACGGGCATTTCGAAGGAGTCGAGCGGCTCCCCGGAAACGACGAAGGCAACATCACCCTGTTCTGGTTCGATCACGGCTGGTTCTGGCTAATCCCATTGAAAAACGGCATCACCAGCGTGGGCATGGTGTGCTGGCCGTATTACCTGAAGACACGAAAAGCCGATCTGGATACTTTTTTTCACGACACAGTCGCCACCTGCCCGCCGCTTGCCATGCGCATGAAGGATGCCAGACTCACCCGACCGGTCACCGCCACCGGTAACTACAGCTATCTGTCCAGCAAGATGACTGGCGACCGCTGCCTGATGCTGGGCGATGCCTTTGCCTTTGTTGATCCCATATTCTCTTCCGGCGTGCTGCTCGCCATGAAGAGCGCGTTTTTCGGCGCCGATGCAGTGGATGCCTGCCTGCACGATCCGGCACACGCACAACGCCATTTGCAGCAATTCGAAAAATCCGTGCTCACGGGGCTGAAGGGTTTCACCTGGCTCATTTTCCGCATGACCACGCCGGTAATGCGCGAAATGCTGATGAATCCGCGCAACATCTTTGGTGTCGAATCCGCTGTTATCGCCATCCTGGCGGGCGATGTGCACGACAACCCCCAGGCGCACCTGAGGATGAAGTTGTTCAAGCTGCTTTACTACATGCGCACCCTGGCCACACTGCCGCAAAGCCTTCGCGCCCATTTCCGCCGGCGCAGAATGATCCGGCCAGAAATTATTGAAAGCTGAGGCAAATGCCCATTTGGCGGTTGGTGGTATAATCGCGCACAACTCAAAACCCTTTAAGACACACGTCATGGCAGACAACAAAACACCCTTCGAGCAGGAAGTCGCAACCCTCATCGTGGATTCGCTCAATCTTGAATCGGCTGCGGATGAAATCGACGCAGAACAGCCTTTATTTCAGGAAGGGTTGGGGCTGGATTCGATCGACATGCTCGAAATCTCCCTCGCCATTTCCAAAAAATATGGCTTTCAGCTTAAATCCGACGATCCGGACAATGCGACCACTTTTTCGTCCCTGCGCAATCTGGCCCGGCATATCGAAAAGAACCGCGTAAAGTAGGGTACACCTTGTACATGCGCCTCGTCTTGCGCGTCCTGCTGCTCGTTGTGCTGGGCTGGGGGCTCGCCAAACTGATCGAGCTTTCCCCGCCGCAATGGAAGGTTTTCGCCACCTGGTTTCCACCTGTGCTCATCACCGTGCTGGTGGCATTTGCCTTCGGCTTCAGCCTGCTTCGGGGTGAAGCCTTGATTACGCGCATTGCCCGCACCTACCACGAAGGCGAACTGCCAGACGACATGATAGGCTACACGCGGCGACTGACGGTCGTGTGGGCTTTTTTTCTGCTGGGCTGCGCGGCCCTGACCATGCTCCTGGTCCAGTATGCAAATTTCTCGCCAGCAGTGTCGCTGACGCCGCTACTGATTCCCTGTCTTATGATCGGCGAGTATTTTTTCCGCAAGCGCCATTTCAGCCAGTATTCCCATCGCAACCCCCTGTCCGTCATGCTGCTCATGCTGCTGCATGGCATGCCGCGCAAATAGGGTCGGCCAGCCCCCGATGACCGGACTCGCTCTTTTCCAGCACCGTAATGCCGACCAGCCGATTGCCTGGCACAGGCAACAGGCGGTCACTGCTGACAGGTTTCTGCATGATGTCGAATATCTGGCCAGGCAACTGCCGGAGCGGCCTTTCGTATTCAATCTGTGCGCCAACCGCTATTTTTTTCTGCTCACCTTCTGCGCGGCCATGCTGCGCGGCCAGACCAACCTGTTGCCACCCAACCACTCGGCTGGCACGCTGGCGCGACTGCATGCCCGGTTTCCTCAGTCCTACGGCATCAGCGACAAAGGGCAGGCGCTGGAGGAGATGGACATCATTCCGTTTCCCGATCTGCCTGCCTTTGCTCCGGGAACATTCAGCATCCCCACTATTGCCGCCGAACATGTGGCCGCGATCGCTTTTACCTCAGGCAGCACAGGGGAGCCGCAACCTCATCCCAAATCCTGGGGCTCGCTGGTTGAACAGGCGCGGCTGGAAGCAAACAGCCTTGGCATCAGCGCCGGCCAGCATATTCTTGGCACGGTTCCGCCGCAGCATATGTACGGCCTCGAATCCACCCTGATGCTGCCGCTTCATAGCGGTGGAACGCTGCATGCTGGCCAACCCCTGTTTCCGGCGGACATCCGTCAGGCGCTGGCGGAGCTGCCGGCCCCGCGCACGTTTATCACCACGCCACTGCATTTGCGCATCTGCCTGGAAGAAAACATGCCGCTCCCGCCACTTGCGCTGGTCGTTTCCGCTGCCGCGCCCTTGACGGTCGAGCTTGCGCAACGCGCCGAAGACACTTTCAACGCGCCCGTCAAAGAGTTGTATGGTTGCACGGAAACAGGCGCCATCGCCTCACGCCGCACCATTCAGGACGAGCGCTGGCAAACCATGACGGGGATCGACGTTAGTTGCGACAGCGATGGTCAGGCCTGGGCGGAAGGCGGGCATATCAGCACACGCACCCAGTTGCAGGACGTGATCGAACCCGCAACCGGCGGCGCCCAGTTCCGCTTGCTGGGGCGCATGGCCGACCAGATCAAAATTGCCGGGAAACGTGCTTCTCTCGGCGATCTGAACCGCCAGCTTGGCCAGATCCCCGGGGTTCAGGACGGGGTTTTCTTTGCGCCCGACGACACCCCCGGCGCGGCGGCGCGCCTGATTGCCCTGGTCGTCGCACCGGGCCTGAACGAGCATGAAATCATCGCGGCCCTGCGGCAAAAAATTGACTCGGCATTCTTGCCCCGACCCCTGTACAAGGTTGAAAGCCTGCCGCGCACAGCCACCGGAAAATTGCCGCGCA
This sequence comes from uncultured Gammaproteobacteria bacterium, assembly GCA_963741495.1. Lineage (GTDB taxonomy): Bacteria > Pseudomonadota > Gammaproteobacteria > Burkholderiales > Sulfuricellaceae > Sulfurimicrobium. The sequence continues at coordinate 157,002 of CAVUID010000011.1, read as the reverse complement.
ACACCCTCCTTTCCCTGCTTGAGGGACTGCAGCATGCCTGACCAGACCGGCTGGCAAACCATTCCTGCCGACCATTCTGCGCTGCCCGGGCACTTCCCCGGCAACCCTGTCGTGCCGGGCGTGGTGCTGATGAGCCAGGTATGGGAAGCGGTCTGCCGGCAAGCCGGCACGCCGCTGAATTGCACCGGCTGGCCCAGCGTCAAATTTCTCGCGCCGCTGCTGCCCGGTGTACCGTTCAGGGTGGAAGTGGAATTCGGCACGGGGCTATCCTCTGCCAAATTTGCCTGCAAGACGGCGTCGGGCACCATCGCGCAAGGGAGCGTGCGCTTTACCGCCGCATCCGGGGATGCGGCATGAGCCGCAACTGGCTGGGGCAGCAGGAGCGCGGCAGCCTGTTTTTGATGCGTATCATCACCTGGATCGCGCTCCATATCGGCCGCCCGGCAGGACGCCTGCTGCTGCCCCCGATCAGCCTGTATTTCCTGCTATTTTCCGGCAAGGCCCGCCGGGCTTCGCGCCTTTATCTGAGCCGGGCACTGGCGCGCGAACCCGGCTGGCTGGATCTGTACCGCCATTATTTCTGTTTTTCCGCCACCATTCTCGACCGGCTGTATTTCCTCTCCGGCCGCCACGCCGCTTTCGATATCGAGGTGCATGGCGTCGAAGCGCTGCTCGAATATCTCCGGCGCGGACAAGGCTGCGTGCTGCTGGGCGCGCACCTCGGCAGTTTCGAGGTGCTGCGCAAGCTGGCGGTGGAATTCGGCAAGGTGCCTTTTGCCATGCTGATGCACACCGACAACGCGCACAAAATGAACGCCATCATCGATGAGCTCAACCCGGAAATGGCCAGCGCCATCATTGCCATGGGTTCTCCTGACAGCCTGTTGCGCGCCAAGGAAGTGATCGACGCCGGCGGCATCATCGGCATGCTCAGCGATCGCGTCAGGCCGGGCGACAAGACCCTGCCCTGCCGTTTTTTCGGCCAGGACGCCGCCCTGCCGGACGGCCCGCTGTCCTTTGCCAGCATCATGCATGCGCCGGTGATGCTGTGTTTCGGCCTGTATCGCGGCAAGCGCCGTTACGACGTGCATTTCGAGCTGCTTGCTGAAACCATCGACGCACCCCGCGCCCGTCGCCGCGAAGCCATTCACGGCTATCTGCAGCAATACGTCTCGCGTCTGGAGCACTATTGCCGCATCGCGCCTTACAACTGGTTCAACTTCTATGATTACTGGCAACCGCATTAACCCCGGTCATTGCAAGCGCAGCGAAGCAATCTCGTTCTGTGTCCCGCAAATAGCAGCGAGATTGCCGCGTCGCCTGCGGCTCCTCGCAATGGCAGCCACACTGCTCGCCTGTGCAGGCGCCGCCCACGCCGAATGGGATGCCGAGAACTTGCTCAAGGCGCTGGCTGAGCGCCCGTCGGGCCAATCCCGCTACACCGAAACCAAGACCTCCGCCCTGCTCAAGGAGCCGTTCAAATCGAGCGGCATGCTGCGCTACAGAAAACCGGCTTTTCTGGAAAAACACGTGCAAATTCCGTTCGAGGAAATCCTCACCGTGGATGGCGGCCAGATGACCTGGGAAAAACCGGCAGCGAAGAAAAAACACACCATGGCGCTGCGCGATTACCCGGCAGTCTGGGGATTTATCGAAAGCATGCGTGCCACCCTCAACGGCGATGCCAAAACCCTGCAACGCTTCTACAAGATCCGCCTCGACGGCAACGAACGGCAATGGACCCTGGTGCTGCTGCCTTCGGACACCGACATGGCCCAGTTCATCCGCGTCATCCGCATCAGCGGCAGCAAGACCCGGCTGGCAAGCGTGGAAATCGAGGAAGCCGGTGGTGACCGAACCTTCATGACCCTGCGCGAGGAAAATAATTGAAACGCTGGCCGATCGGAATATGGCTCGCCGCGCTGGCCTTCTGCATCTGGATCGTGGCGACGCAGACCCGCTTCAACACCGACATGGCGGCCTTCCTGCCCGACAGCGCCTCGCCGGCGCAGCAACTGATGGTCGAGCAGTTGCGCGACGGCGTGGCATCGCGCGTGGTATTGCTTGCGCTGGAAGGCGCAGAGGCCGTTCAGCTAGCCCAGACCAGCAAAGCGCTGGCGCGGGCTCTTGGGAGCAGCGGGCATTTCGGGTATGTACGCAACGGCGAGCAGGCCCTCACCCCGGCGGAGCAGGCGCGCCTGATGCAATACCGCTACCTGCTCAGCCCCGCCACCGATAGCGCGCATTTCAGCCAGGCCGGGCTGCAGCAATCCCTGCAGGACAGCCTGCAACTGCTGGCTTCGCCCGCCGGCGCCATGATCAAGCAACTGCTGCCTTCCGACCCCACCGGGGAAATGCTCGCCTTGCTCGAGAACTGGGGCGGCAGCAGCGGGCCTGGCGTAAACAACGGGGTGTGGTTTTCCGCCGACGGCAAGCGCGCGCTATTGCTGGCCGAAACCAGCGCCCCCGCCTTCGACATCGATGCGCAAATCAAAGTGGGCGATGACGTGCGCCGGGTTTTTTCCGAATCCCGCGCCAGTCCTGAAATCAAGCTGCTCATGAGCGGACCAAGTATTTTCGCCGTGGATTCGCGCAACCATATTCACGACGACGTATGGCGCCTGAGCATGATGGCGACCGGCCTGGTGGCAGTGATCCTGCTGCTGGCCTACGGCTCGCCGCGCCTCCTGCTGCTCGGCATGCTGCCGGTGGCAACCGGCGTGCTGGCTGGCCTGACGGCGGTAAGCCTGGGATACGGCACGGTCCACGGCATCACCATGGGCTTCGGCGCCACCCTGATCGGCGAGGTGGTGGACTACCCGACCTACCTGTTCACCCAGCGCGCGCCGCAGGAATCCTTGCGCCAGACATTGCAGCGCATCTGGCCCACGCTGCGGCTGGCGGTGCTGACCACCGTATTCGGCAGCCTCACCATGCTGCTTTCTGGTTTCACCGGCCTGTCGCAACTGGGCATGTTTTCCCTCGCGGGCGTACTCACGGCAGGCTTGATGACCCGCTTCGTCATCCCTGAAATCGCCCCCGGCCACTTTGAAGTCGCAGAAAGAACAGCCATGCAGGCTGCGCTTGCACGCGGCGCGACGATACTGACTTTGTTTCGCTGGATTCCCCTTGCCGCGCTGCTGGGTGCCGCCGCCTATCTTTCAACGCAGGGAAAAACCCTGTGGGAGAACGACCTCGCCAATCTGAGTCCGATTTCGCAACCGGCCATGGCGCTGGACCAAAGCCTGCGCAACGAGCTGGGCGCGCCGAATGTGCGCTACCTGATCGCCGTACCGGGCAGCAACCAGCAGGAAGCACTGGAACGCAGCGAACAGCTCGCGCCCAGGCTGCAAGCCCTGGTCGGGCAAGGCATCATGAGCGGATTCGATTTCACCGCACGCGTCGTTCCGAGCCAGAAAACCCAGGCGGCGCGCCAGGCCGCCCTGCCCGACGCTGACACCCTGCAGCACAACCTGCAAGCCGCACTCGCAGCCACGCCATTCAAACCCGAGGTATTCGACCCCTTCCTGCAGGACATGGAGCGTTCCCGCCACCTCCCCCTGCTGCAACCCGAGGACCTGCGCGGCACGCCCCTGGGGTCGCTGGCGGAAGGCATGCTGGTCAGGCACGGCACCGGCTGGGTGGCACTGATGGCCCTGCGCGAGGTGCGGGATACAGCCGCATTGAACTCGCTGATCGCATCCCCTCTCCCTAACCCTCTCCCGCCTGCGGGAGAGGGAACGACCGCCCTCTCCCCCGCGAGCGGGGGAGAGTTGGAGAGAGGGTCTGAAAACGCCTTCCTGCTCGACATCAAGGGCGAATCCAACCGCATGATCATGCAATACCGCGACCAGTCCCTGCTGTATTCGATACTCGGCGTGACGGCCATTGTCGCGGTGCTGGGTTTCGGCCTGCGCAATTTCCGCGCAGTTTTGTCGGTCATGCTGCCGGTCAGCGCCGCCATCGCCGCCACCACCGCCTTGCTGGCCATGCTGGGCATCAAACTGTCGCTGTTCCACATTGTTTCGCTGCTGCTGGTGCTGGGTATCGGCCTCAACTACGGCCTGTTCATCAATCAGCCCGCTCCCGACGAAAAAGAACGCCGCCGCGCCCTCTTTTCCGTGCTGGTATGCGTAGCCAGTACCGTCAGCGCTTTCGGCGTCCTGGCGTTCTCTTCCACCCCGGTATTGCAGGCCATCGGCGGCACAGTAGCACTGGGCGCGGTTTTGTCGTTATTATTTGCAGCAATGTGGGCGAAAGCCTGCACGATGAAACGGGAAAACAAGTTTCGGCCGCAAGTAGAATGCTGGCTATTCCCCCTGGAGGCGAGTGGCAGTGTTTTCATGACGTGACACGCCCGAAAGAATAGGATTTAATCCTATCGCACCAATGAGCTTCATCTGCAACCACTCAACAATTCAGCATTACACTGCCAAATGAGATGGCGGACATTGTAAAAACAAAAGTTGCGGCAGGCGAGTACGCCACCGAAAGCGAAGTGATCCGGGACGGGTTACGCGCCCTGATGGCTCGCGATCGCGCCATGGAAAACTGGCTGCGGGAAGGCGTTGGACCAGCCTACGACGCACTGAAGGCCGACCCGACGCGAGCAATCCCTGTTGGCCAGGTGAGGGCAAAGCTCGCGGCAGAACACAAGGCAGCCACTCTTAAAAAGTGATGCCATGTACCGTCATTTTCACGCCTGAAGCGCAGGAGCAGCTTATTGCGCTCTATCGCTACATTGCGACCGCGGCTTCGCCAGAAACGGCCGAGCGCTATACAAGCGCCATCATTTCATACTGCGAGAGCTTGCACACATTTCCGAATCGGGGCACCCGCCGCTGCCCAACACAAAGCGCAGTTGGCCGAGCAATTCGGCGTAACTCGCCTAGCCTTGTTCGGCTCCACGGTGCGCAATACCGCCCGTGAAGATAGCGATGTGGACGTGCTCGTGGCATTTGACGGAGCGGCCACCTCCAAACGCTATTTCGGCGTCCAGTTCTATCTGGAAGACTTGTTGAACTGCCCAGTGGACCTGGTGACCGAAAAAGCGCTTCGCCCTGAACTGCGTCCCTTCATCGAACGGGAGATGGTCAATGTCTGAGCGTGAGTGGAACTTTTACCTCGACGACATGATCGATTTCGCCGAGAAAGTGCTCGCTTACACCGAAATACTCAACCAGCAGACCTTTATCGGCAGCGGCCTTAACTATGACGCGACCGTGCGCAATCTGGAATTGCTTGGAGAGGCTGCCACCCACATCCCATCCAAACAGCGGGATTCCTGTCCTGCGATACCCTGGCGGCAAATTATTGCAACCCGAAACCGCCTGATCCATGGCTACCTGGGCATTGATAACGATACGCTTTGGAGCATTATTAAGGACGACATTCCCGGATTGCTAGTGGAGCTTCGGAAATTTAAAGAACAAGCAAGTTGAGTATGGGAATTGACTGCCATTCGCAGCGCGCAGCATGGCTGTTTGCCTATGCGAAAAGTACTTTATTCTGGGCCCGTTCAATAAACATGAGCAAATCCCCAGTTGCCCAACTTGCCCGCACTGACGAGCCAGGCAAGACTCGAAACTGAAATTAACCATAAAATCAAATACTAAGCCTCACATTTCGCAAACCATGACCCCCATATCCATCACCCATTACACCCTCACCAGCGCACTTGGCCGCGGCAAGGCGGCGACCCGCGCAGCTCTGCTGGAAGGCAGGAGCGGCCTGCGCACCAATGACTTTTCCGATGCTCCACTGGATACCTTCATCGGCCGCGTGGAGGGTGTTGAGGACATCACCTTGCCTCAGGCGCTTGAGCGCTTCGACTGCCGCAATAACCGCCTGGCGCAACTGGCGCTGGAGCAGGACGGCTTTGCCGCAGCAGTCGCAGTGGCCCGTGAAAAATACGGCGCGCGGCGCATTGCCGTGATTCTCGGCACCAGCACTTCGGGCATCCAGGCAACCGAGCACGCTTACCGTCGCCGCGACCCGGCCAGTGGCGCCCTGCCAGCGGATTTTCATTTTGCCGGCACGCAAAGCATGGGTTCCGTGGCTGAATTCGTGCGCCACACGCTGGGCCTCGCTGGCCCGGCTTTCGTGATTTCCACCGCGTGTTCTTCCAGCGCCAAGGTCTTCGCCAGCGCTGCCCGGCTCATGCAGACGGGCCTGTGCGATGCGGCAGTTGTCGGCGGAGTGGATTCCCTGTGCGCCATGACGCTGTACGGTTTCAACTCGCTGCAACTGGTTTCGCCGGAACCCTGTCGTCCCTGCGACCAGGACCGCAAGGGCATTTCCATTGGCGAAGGCGCAGGTTTCTTTTTGCTGGAAAAACACCCTCTCCCCAACCCTCTCCCGCATGCGGGCGAGGGGGTAGCTGGCGCGCTGGCGCTGCTGGGCTATGGCGAGAGCAGCGATGCCTACCACATGTCCACGCCCCACCCCGAAGGACTGGGCGCCGCGCTGGCCATGGAACAAGCTCTCGCCGCCGCGCACCTGCAGCCGGGCGAGATCGATTACATCAACATGCACGGCACCTCCAGTCGCAGCAACGACAGCGCCGAAGACCAAGGCATGCAGCGCGTATTCGGCACTGCCACGCCATGCAGCTCCACCAAGGGCGCGACTGGCCACACCCTGGGCGCGGCGGGTGCGGTGGAAGCGGCCATCGCCTGTATCTGCCTGGAAAACGGGCTGATCCCCGGCTCGAGCAATACCCGCACCCTCGACCCGGAGCTGGGCAGCGCGATTCAGTTGCGGACGCTGGCACGCCCCCTGCGCCGGGTCATGAGCAATTCATTCGGCTTTGGCGGCAATAATTGCAGCCTGATTTTTGGAGTGCAGCCATGATCCAGGTACATATCGCAGGCATCGGCCTGTGCGGCCCCGGCATGGAAGACTGGACGTCAGGGCGTGCCGTCCTGCGTGGCGAAACGCCGCTCAGCGACACACCAGCCAAACCGGTGGCGGCGATTCTGCCCCCTGCGGAACGGCGCCGTTGCGGGCAAGCTACGCGTTATGCCCTGCAAGCGGCGCAGGAGGCCATGACCCAGGCCGCCTTCCCCCCTACAGAAGCGGCTGTGGTGTTCGCTTCCTCCGATGCTGATGGCGAAAATCTTCACCATATCCTGGAATCCCTTGCCCAGTCCGAGCATGAAGTCTCGCCGACGCGTTTCCATAACTCGGTTCACAATGCGGCTGCGGGCTACTGGAACATTGCTACTGGCGCGCGCACAGGCGCCAACAGCCTGGCCGCATTCGATGCTTCCTTCGCTGCCGGTCTGCTGGAAGCCGCCGTGCAAGTGGCCGCGGAAAATGTTCCGGTGCTGCTGGTCGCTTTCGACCTGCCTTTTCCTTCGCCACTCAATGAGGCCCGCACGATTACCGTGCCTTTTTCCGTTGCTCTGCTGCTGACGCCGCAAGCCGCGCCAAACACCATGGCGCACCTGCAAATCAGCCTTGGAGCGGAGCAGCCGGACAGTGCCATGAACCACGCTGAACTTGAAGCATTGCGCTGCGGAAACCCGGCTGCGCGCGCCCTGCCCTTGCTGCAGGCCATTGCAAACGGGCAGGGCCAACACCTCAGCTTGAATAGCGGCGTCAACAACCTGACCATCGATGTTGGAATAGCCTGAAAATGAAAATAACCAAAGCGGAATTGTGCCAGCGGGTTCCCCACGCCGATGCCATGTGCCTGCTGCACGAAGTGACAGCATGGGACGCGGACCGCATCGCCTGCCTCGCCATCAACCACAACGACCCGGACAATCCGCTGCGCCATAACGGCCATTTGCCTGCGCATTGCGCCATCGAATACGCCGCCCAGGCGATGGCGCTGCATGGCAGCCTCTCAGCGCAGGACAAGAACAAACCCAGAATTGGATTCATCGGCAGCGTGCGCGACGTCAAGCTGTTTGCCGAGCATCTTGACGGCATCCCCGCCCCGCTGGAGATCGAGGCCAGCAAGCAACTGGCCGACGAAAACCACTCGCTCTATGAACTGCGGGTTTGCGCGGCAGGTCGAGAACTGATGACAGGGCGTGCAGCGGTGTTTTTGCAAAAAGGAGATTCAGCATGAAGCGCGCCCTGGTCACTGGCGGCAGCGGTGCCATCGGCGCGGCAATCTGCAGGGTGCTGGCAGCAGACGGCCTGCACGTCGTCATTCACGCCAACTCACGCCTTGAAACGGCACAGGCGCTGGCAGAGGAAATTTGCGCCAATGGCGGCAGCGCCTCGGCGCTGTGTTTTGACGTTGCCGATGCCGCCGCCAGCACCGTAGCCCTGGAAAAACTGCTGCAGGATGGCCCGATCCAGGTGCTGGTCAACAACGCCGGCATCCACCGCGACGGCATCCTCGCCGGCATGAGCCAGGAACAATGGCACAGCGTGATCGATGTCTCGCTCAACGGCTTCTTCAACGTCACCCAACCCCTGCTGCTGCCTATGCTGCGCACCCGTTGGGGCCGTATTATCAACATGGCGTCGATTGCGGGCGTGATGGGCAATCGCGGCCAGGCAAACTATGCCGCGGCAAAGGCCGGCCTGATCGGCGCCACCAAATCCCTGGCGCAGGAAACCGCTTCGCGCGGCGTCACCGTCAATGCCGTGGCACCCGGGATTATCCAAAGCCCGATGATCAAGGATGCCTTTCCGCCTGAAACCATCGCCAGCCTGGTGCCAATGAAGCGCGCCGGAAAAGCGGAGGAAGTCGCGGACCTGGTCAGCTTTCTGGCATCCGATAAAGCCGCCTACATTTCCGGCCAGGTCATTTCGATCAACGGCGGCATGGCCTGAGCGACAGGAAGCGTCTACAGGCCATAAGCATCAGCGCTGGGCCGAAAGTTTGCGCCACAGCAGTAGCGGCAATCTGACAAGAAAACCGAAAAACAGACGGGTGTGCATCCAGGTCAGCAGAATGTTGTCGCGCACGTAGTTGAAATGCGAGATGCCACCTTCCTCGGGACGCAGATATTTGACCGGGGCATCGACGTTGAGGGGCCGGATACCGCGCCAGCAAAGGCGCACAACTGCTTCGGTATCAAAATCGAAACGCCGCATCCAGTGATTGTTTTCCATCACCTCGCGCAGCGGATTCACCGGGTAAACGCGAAAACCGAACAGTGAATCGCCCACGCCCTGCCACAGCGTTTCAAGGTTGGTCCACCAGTTGGAAATTTTTCGCCCGCCCACCCGCAAGGCCGGTGCACTGGCATCGAAGACAGGGCGGCCCAATATGGCTGCATTGGGGTGTTGCTGCGACAGCGCCATGAATTGCGGAATCAGGTCGGCAGGGTGTTGCCCATCTGCATCCATGGCCAAGGCGTGGGAAAATCCCGCCTCGGCTGCCGCATGCAGGCCATGCAGCACAGCACTGCCCTTGCCCTGATTCTGCGGCAGGACAAAGACCTTGAGGCCGGGATCCTGCGCCGCCATGCGTCTGAGCCCTTCATCCGTTCCATCCGTGCTGCCGTCCACCACGACCCAGACCGGTTCCCAGTACTGGCGAGCCTCGCGCACGGTCCTGAATACGGTTTCTCCGGTGTTGTAGCTGGGAATCAGGACGAGATGGGTGGTCGAGGGGCTCATTACCTGCTGTTGCTGGCCATGGGTAGATGCTGGATTTCCGGCTGCTGGCGGAAATACTCCTCCAGCCCGTCAACAAAGTTCTGGACATCGCCTGTGACCTCGAAACGCTCGCCCAGCCGGATGGTGTAATAGATCGGGAAATCCGGTTTTTTGAACAGCGGCCAGCCCTTGCCCAAAAAGGCACTATTGGTTTCGATAATGACCGTCTGGATCGGCACCCCGGCCTTCTTGGCAATCAGGCCAAAACCGGCCTTGAATTCGTTGACCGGCGGGGACACCGTGCGGGTGCCTTCTGGAAAAACCAGCAACTGGCCGCCCTCGCGCGTCGCCCTGGCAGAGAGACGCACCATGTTGAGCACCGAATCGTTGCGGATATAGCCGGCCAGGCGTGCACCACCACCCAGCAACAGGTTGTCCCAGATGCTGGCTTTCATGATGCAGACGATGCGAGGCAGACGCGAGGCAATCAGCACAACGTCGATCATGGAAGGATGATTGGGGGCGATGATCAGTGAAGGCTCATCGCGCAGGGCATCCAGCGCTTTCAGATCCAGTTTGACGATGCCGCTGAACCTCAGAATGGCAAGGTAAAAACGAAAGCCGGCCATGATCGCGAACTGACCGATCGGCGTACCGGTTTTTTTGGGCAGAACAGGGCCAAGAACAGAGGCGATCAGGCTCCAGGTGAAGCAGATCAGGGCAAAAAGAAAGAGTCCGGCATAGAGCACAAAAAGCTCATAAGGCAACCTGATCCACGCGCCAGACCGAACAGTTGCACCACGACTTTCCGGGTAGGCGGGGGAAGCTTCGAGCGGGGGCAGATGTTCATGAAGTGGCATGATGGATCGAATTATAACCATGAACAGCAGCGTTTTCATGACAAAACGTACGCGTAAAGTGCTGAAAATTGAAAATCCACGCATTTCATGAAAATGATATTATTTTTCAACCATACAAACCCGCAAAACTGGCGTCACAAATGCTTTCGCACTGGCTGCGCTCCCCCCTGATGAAAACCTCCCTGCTCCTGCACGCAGGTGCGCTGGCGAGCATCGCGGCACGTCCGGAGAGCTGGCCCTGGGCTTTGGGCACGGTCGCTGCAAATCATGCGCTCCTGACCGCAGCCGGGCTGTGGCCACGCAGCACCCTGCTGGGACCTAACTGGGTACACCTGCCGCCTGCCGCGGCTCAACGCTGCGAAATCGCCATCACCATCGATGACGGCCCGGACCCGGAAGTCACGCCATACGTGCTGGACATTCTGGATGCTCATGGCGCACAGGCCAGCTTTTTCTGCATAGGCGAACTCGCCATCCGGCATCCGGCACTTTGCCGCGAAATCGTGAAACGGGGTCACACGATTGAAAATCATAGCCAGCACCATCTCCGCCGTTTTTCCCTGCTTGGCCCCCGGCGCATGAAAGAAGAATTGCAGGCGGCACAGGACACGTTTGCCGCCATCACCGGCGAGGCGCCGCGCTTTTTTCGCGCGCCAGCCGGCTTGCGCAGCCCCTTTCTCGATCCGATTCTGGCCAGGCTCGATCTGCATCTGGCCAGCTGGACACGGCGCGCTTTTGACACCCGCGATGGCAATCCGGATTCGGTAACCGATAAACTCCTGCATCGACTTGGCGGCGGCGATATCCTGCTGCTGCATGATGGACATGCAGCCCGAACGACAACCGGCGAGCCGGTAATTCTTGCTGCCCTGCCGCGCGTGCTGGCAGCCGTCAAATCCGCTGGACTGCGCCCCATCACCCTGAGATCGGCCCTGTCATGAGCAATTCCTTTGTACGCGCCCTGATTGACGAGGCCGCACGCCCTTACAAGATCGTGGGACGTTATTCCTGGCATTTTGCCCGGGGCAAGCTGGGGACCGACCCTGCCTTTGCGACGCTGCTGGAAAAAGGCCTGATCCCGGACGGAAGGCTGCTGGACATCGGCTGCGGGCAAGGCCTGCTTGCTGCCTGGCTGCTTGCCGCAAGACGCTTGTGTGAAAACGGGAAATGGCACAGCGACTGGCCGGCGCCGCCGCGCCTGGAAGACTTGCGCGGCATCGAGCTGGTACAGCGCGATCTGGCCTGGGCACAGGAGGCGCTTGGCGAACAGGCCAAGTTTGTGCAGGGCGACATGTGCAAAGCCGATTTCGGCGAGGCCGATACCGTGGTGATTCTCGATGTGCTGCATTATGTGAAGCCGGAGGCGCAGGACGAAGTGCTGCGCCGGGTTCGTGCTGCGCTACCGTCCGGCGGCACGCTGCTGCTGAGGATCGGTGATGCGAACGGGGGCTTCCCGTTCCGGATCAGCAATTTTGTCGATCAACTGGTGTTCTTTGCCCGTTCTGGCAGAACCTGTACCTTGTACTGTCGGTCGCTAAGCGAATGGACGGTGCTGCTGAGCGCACTGGGCTTTTCCGTCGAGGTGCTGCCGATGCGGCAGGGTTCGCCATTTGCCAGCGTGCTGCTGGCAGCCAGGCTCCCGTAGCAGCAGTTACGCCATCGCCTTTTCTTCCACCGGGACATGCGTGGCGAGTTTGGCCTGCTTTGGCTGAACGTGCAGTTCTGGTCCGAGCAGAGGCTCGAGATTCTGCGGCTGGCGTGGATGAAGCGGAAAATTTTTGCGGATGGCTTCCAGTTCCTTCTGGTTGGCGCTGAAATAGCGCATCGCCTGGATCACGCGCGGCAGATTCTTGACCAGATGCCACAGGCTCCAGCGATGTTCCCAGATCCGCTTGGCGAAACGGCGGCGGTAGCCCTTGCTGTCGTAGAATCGGCGCACATGCCAGTTGTAGAGCGCATCCATTTCCTCGCGTGAAGAAAATCCTTCCGGCAGATACACGAAATTCAGGCAGTTCATCAGCCGCCAGTCTTCGTTAAAATCGCCGGAGCCACTCTTGCACTCATCCCAGATCGGCGCGCCATAGAGCGGGCTGAATTTGGTCATGTTCATCTCGTCGAGATCGAGCGAGAGGATGAAATCGCTGGTGACCTTAACGGTTTCCGGCGTCTCGCCCGGCATGCCGAAAATGAACAGGCCCTTGGCGCGCAGGCCAGCGGCATGAATCTGCTCAACTGTCTTCTTTACCGCCTCGAGCGTCACGCCAGCCTTGTGGCGTTCCATCATTTCCGGATCGGCCGATTCGATCCCCATGGAGACCATCAGCGCCCCCGCCTTTTTCAGCAGCGACAACATTTCGTCCGAGGTGTGGCCGGTACGGATGGCGCAGTTGAAGTGCATGCCGAGCGGTTTTTCGATCAGCAAATTGCACAGTTCAGTGACGCGCTTTTTCTGGGCGGTAAAAAGGTCGTCGTAGAAATTGATATGGTAGACACCGAAGTTGTCGCGCAGGTGCTTCATGTGGTCGTAAATGTATTGCGCGGAGTTGTACTTGTAGAGCCGCTCGAACACGGTACGGTCGCAAAATGAGCAGGTATAGGGGCAGCCGCGCGAGGTGACCATGGTGCCGCCCCAGCGCTTCGCGTAGGAAAACAGCGGCAGATGATAACCCTCCGGAAAGCCCTTCAGTTTCTCATAGGCAGGAAAAGGCAATTCGTCCAGGCTGAGAATACGGGCGCGACGCGGGTTTGAGATATTGCGCCCGCCATCACGGTAGACCAGATTGGGAATTTCGCCGGGCGGCTTGCCTTCGGCCAGATCCAGCATGGCGCCTTCGCCCTCGCCTATGACCAGATAATCGATTTCCGGAAAGTGATCGAGCAGGGGCGCGCCGATCGAGGAAACATGGACATTGCCATACACAACCTTGATGTCAGGGCGTTTTTTCTTGATGTAACGGGTGATCTCGACCGCATCCATAAACGCCGATGTTGTGACGGAAAAGCCCACGATCTCCGGGTTGGTGGCGAGAATGATTTCGGCATTGGCCGCTGTACCCGACGGAGAGCGTGGTCCGAGGCAGTCATGCACTTCGGTAGGATGGCCGTGCTTTTCGAGCCAGGCCGCCAGGGTAAGAATTCCAATCGGCACCATGCGGTTAGCCAGCACGGAAAAATCAGGCTGCCCCGGGACGAAATTAAAGCCGGCCGGATGAACAAGTGTGATGCGCATGATGTCGATTCAGGTGATTGGCAAAGGCGCGATCCGCGCCCTTATGCAGACGTTGAGCGGCAGCTCAGGGCGGGCCAGATTTAAAATCAGGCAGCCTGCACCGGAATTTCCTGTCTACGATCGATGATGCGGTTGTGCTCATCGACATACACCAGGTCGGGATGAAATTTCTGCAGTTCCAGCTCGTTGTAACTCGCGTAGCTGGCAATAATAATCAGATCGCCCGGATTGGCCTTGTGCGCAGCAGCACCGTTGATCGAAATAACACCAGAGTCGCGCTGGGCACGAATGGCATAGGTGGTAAAACGTTCACCATTGGTGATGTTGTAGATCTCGATCTGCTGATACTCGCGGATATCCGCCGCTTCCAGCAGGTTTTCGTCAATCGCGCAGGAACCCTCGTAGTGAAGCTCGGAGTGAGTCACCCGGACGCGATGCAACTTCGATTTGAGCATGGTTCTTTGCATGGAACTCCCCCTCAAAAACAGGGCAAAGGGCGGTCATTATAAGCCGGAGCAAGCGGCAATTCAAACCCTTAGTAAAAACCAGGCATTATGAGATAATCCGCGCCATGGAAGCCCATGCTGACGCCCCCGCCAATCCGAGCCTCGCCCTGCCCCCAGAAGCGAGGGAAAAATCAGCCCTTGCCGCTGGCATCATCGTTTCCAGCCCCATACCCGGCCCTGGCTGCATCAAGGCTTCATATCTCGCCTTGGGCGCGGCCCGCAATTACCTGAACGAACACACCAATCAGATCCTGGGTGTGATCTGCCACGGCATTGAAGCCCCCTTCATTTCCAAGAACATTCCTGTCGCAAGCGTTGAAATGCCGCAACTGGGATTGGAGCCGCTGCTGGAAATCTGGACCGCAGGAGACCGTGTCAGCGCAGACCAGACCTTCAATATTCACTGGGCGCGCACGGCGGATTTTCTGTTTGGCTGCTACCGTCAGCCCCCCCAAGAAAGCCTGGAAAGCGGCACGTATCAGGCTTACCGGGAAATATTTTCACTGTTGCAAACCGAAAACGTCCCGAACCTGCTGCGAGTATGGAATTATTTTGCCGCCATCAACGTCGACGAAGCGGATGGCGTGGAACGCTACAAGCATTTCTGCATCGGTCGCCACGATGCTTTTGCTCAATTCGAGCGCCTTCAGGCTGAAGACATTCCCGCGGCCAGCGCCGTTGGCAGTCGGGGCGGGCAATTCGTATTGTATTTTATCGCGGCGACGCGGCCCGGCACGGCGGTGGAAAACGACCGTCAGGTAAGTGCCTACGATTACCCACCACAGTATGGCCCGCGCAGCCCGCTATTTTCCCGCGCGACCCAGATTTCCTGGCTGAAAGAGCCGCAACTGTTCGTTTCCGGCACCGCCAGCATTGTCGGCCACGCCTCGACGTGCCTGGATGACGTGGCGCAGCAAACGCGCGAAACGCTGAAAAACATCAGCCGTGTACTCGGCCTCGCATTCTCTGATCGAGGCAACGAAGAATTTGGCCTGCTCCGTTCGCTCAAAGTGTACATCCGTCATGCGAAGGATTTCCCAACGATCCAGTCGATCATCGAAAATTCGATTGGAAATCAAATTTCCTGCATGTATCTTCTGGCAGACATCTGCCGCAGCGAACTTCTGCTGGAAATCGAAGCCATCGCGGGAGAAACCTGAGTGGGGTCGCTGGTGCCTTGTTTGCAACTTGCTGCAATTATATTTCGGACACACACGGGAACAACATTAACAAAAAAGCCCACTGGGTGCGGGCTTTAGAACTTGCTTGGGCATGCAAGGAGAATTTGGTGCCGGGAGCCGGAATCGAACCGGCACGCTATTGCTAGCGCGGGATTTTGAGTCCCGTGCGTCTACCAGTTCCGCCATCCCGGCTGATAGAGAGCGGCGATTATCAACCAAAACACCGATTTCGGCAAGTAGCGGCGCCGTTTAGCCTCATTTTCCAGACGTCCATGCAGTTACTTACTCCGCACGTATAAACAATACCGGGATAGACGCGGTTCACGCCACGCCTTCGCGTCACGCTATGAATACCTTGGCCCCCCCATGCATTCCGGCCACAATGGCCAAAATTCTCCGAAACTAAAAATCTCCACCCAAGACTGAAATAAGCAGGCAAAGGCCTGGCGGTGAAAAAACCATTTTTCAGTCAAACCATTATTTACAGAACTGCTGGCTGATAGAATGCGCTATGAACGATAAAATCCGCCGCATTCTCAACCAGATTACCGCACTTGAAGACGAGTTGCGCGCATCGCTGCAGGAACAGGAAGGGCGATTGCGCTACCAGATCGAGGGCAAGCGCATCGAATTCGAGCATGCCATCCAGGATGCACATCTCAAGCTAAAACGCGGCATATTTCGCTGGTTTCTTTCCATCCCGCCACAGAACTTCCTCACCGCTCCCGTCATCTACGGCATGGTCGTTCCGCTCGCGCTGACCGATCTGTGCGTTTCGTTCTACCAGCTTAGCTGCTTTCCGATTTACGGCATTCCAAAGGCCCGGCGGTCCGATTACATTGTGTTCGACCATCAACACCTTGCCTATCTCAATATTTTCGAGAAATTTCATTGTGTCTATTGTTCATATGCAAGCGGAGTGCTGGCTTACGCGCGCGAGATTACAGCCCGCACCGAGCAGTATTTCTGTCCGATCAAGCATGCGCGCAAAATACTCAGCACCCATCGGCGCTACGCCAACTTCCTCGATTATGGCGAGGCGGAAGAGTTTCATGCCAGGCTGGGTGAATTCCGCGCACAGCTTGCACGGGAGCTCGAAAGCGATGCGGCTAAAAATCCGGACTAGATGATTCCACGACGCGGAGGTGGTGCTGCCTGCTGCCCGGATTGATGTACGTTTTCCGCTTAAACCAACTTGCTGACCACATAAACATGCTCTAGCTTGAAACGGGTTTTGAGCCAGTTCCGGATACGCGTCTGGGTCGTGCGGCTGATCGTTTTTCGTGCTTCCAGATAAACGATCAGCGTATCGGCAGCGGGGGCAGTCTCATCCTTATTCACCGGCATATTCTTGCCATAGGTGATCAGCACATTTTTCAATTCCGGATATTGCGCCCGCAACTCTTCCCGAACCTGATCGTATTCACCCAGTTGTTGCGCTTGCTCGTTTTGCGCATTTTTTTCGTTGCGGATCATGTCTTCCAGTTGCTGAATCTTGGCGTTTTTTGTTTCCAGCAAATGCAGGCTATTACGGTAAAGGTCCTGCTGCATTTCTGTTTTTACCAGACTCAGATCCATGCCGTCATCCTGCTGCAGGGTGTTTACAATCAGTTTTGCGGACCCAATCCTGTGCTGTCCAAGCTGGGCGTTCAGGCGCTCCAGCGTAGCCTTGTCCGGCCCTTTTCCGGCAATGGTCAGGGTGATTTTCTGGCCAATTGGGTCAATCTCTTTTGCCAGAATGAAGAGATTTTTTTCGGTATGCGTCATCGTTTCCAGATAACGGTTCGCATCTGTTTTGAACACTTCGTGCTGCACAAGCTGAAACGCCAGATAAACACTGGGAACAATGGTGAGCATGATCGCTGCGGTAATAATCCAATGCGCCTGCTTCTGGCTGGCGGGCGAAGGGAAACTGTGCCGCGGCAGGCGCAGCAATCTTGTAAACAGCAAGGCCGACAGGGCAATGTAAACGGCATTGATGGTGAACAGATAAAACGCCCCCAGAAAAAACATCGGCTGGCCTGTGGCAATACCATAGCCGGCGGTGCACAACGGCGGCATCAAGGCAGTTGCAATGGCGACGCCGGGAATGACCGTGCTTTTTTCCCGCCGCGTCACCGCGATAATCCCGGCCATGCCGCCAAACAGCGCAATCAATACATCCCACAGGTTGGGCGCAGTACGTGCAAGCAATTCGGATTGCGCCTGCGTCAGCGGCGTGAGCAGAAAATAGACCGTCGAAGTCAGCAGGCTGAGGAAAATAAACACGCCCAGACTGCGCGCCGACTGGCGTATCAACTGGAAGTCATCCACCCCGGCGCCATACCCAATCCCCATGATGGGCCCCATCAGTGGAGAGATGAGCATGGCGCCGATGATGACGGCAGTAGAATTGACGTTAAGGCCGATGGATGCCACCAGAATGGCAAACATCAGAATCCACAGGTTGGTCCCACGGGTTTTGACGCCCTGCCGGATGCTGGCCTCGATGTCAGCCGGCTCATCCATGTCCCCGCGCAGGTCAAAAAGCTTGCGTAATTCGCGTAAAAAAAGGTGTTCCCGGGCCATGGCAAATGATCGTTCGTTGCATAAGTATGATGAAAATGAAGAAGATGAACTGAACAGCGTCTTGGCTCACCCCCCTGAGAGCGTGCATTATACCGGAAGCGGCAATTCACTTCGTTCAAGCAAATCAGGCTTTACAGGACCCGATCAAGGAGGATTTATGATTCGCCATACGATATTGCTTTTACTTCTATCCTTTCCAAGCCTGGGCGCTTGGGCCTCACAGGAATATGCGCTGGAATGCCGCGGGGGAGGCGATATGCTCACTTTTTATCGGCATACGCACAACGCTCACGTCATCATCCTGAAGTTCAAATGGTCACAGAATGAATCCGCCGAACCCCAGCCCGGAGAATGCCGCTACCTGAACCCGGTAAGCGGTCGGCCCCGCCCTGTAACACTCTTCTATCAAGGGCGGCAAAAAGACGGCTATGGAGTCGAATTCACTCTCAGCCGGGACATGAACGCCATCCGGGCAATGGGACCCGAAACAGGTCAGATGACACGTCGCCTGCTTCATGGTTCGCAAACACAAAACCTGAGCAGATATTGTGTTGCATATGATGACTATTCAGGCCTCTATGAAATTGGGAATATTCGTTATGCAAAAGGATTTATTGTCAAAGGGATGGCTTCCCGTGGAGGCTGTGATTAAGCGAAACAGCGAGCAGCGTGTTACATCCCAGGCGCGATGCGCCCTGCATGAGGCCTGATTTCAACAGGCATCCATTCACTGAGGCAATGGCGTTCTTTTCCATCCACACATTCAAGTGAACCGGGGCCGGGTGCGCCAAACCGGTGCACCAACACGGGTATAATGCGCACCATCATGACCAACCCATTCACCGCTCGCTGGACCATTACCGGGAACAACCTGTGCTTGGGCCAATGGGAAATCAGTTATCTTGGGAGACCGATCGAGCTCGGCCCCGGCCCGCGTGAAAACGACATGGGCAGCTTCGGCATCTACAGCTATATTTTTCCTGATGACGAGGATCTGGCTGAAGGACTGCCGGAAGACGACTGGATTCTAAAAAATGCCGAATGGCTGGCCGATTTATTTGCCACCCATGACATTCCCATCGATGAAGAACACATGCGCTGGTTTTACCAGGCAATAAACCCCCATGACTGGCGCTGCGGCAGTTGTGGGGGGTGCATTTGAGCATTTCAGTCGATTCTGAAACGGCTTTGTCTTGCCCTGCAAGGCTGCACCCAGTTCAGGAAGCAATGCCCTCCATCCGGGAAATAAAGCGTTCCACATCCTGCGTTGCCACCTCGACTGGCATACCGACATAAGGCGTCTTTACTGACTCATATTCACATAGTCCGGCAAGAGGAGCCGGGTCCAGCATGTGCACTTTCCGCAGCGAGGAAGAATCATCCGAAGCGCATCGGATGTCTGAGCCAATATCGGTCTCCCACAGGCCCGTCGTCATATCCATCGTGATTTTCATGGCACACCTCCATCGGTTGCACTACCTATATTTCTTAACGCCATCGAGCGCAAAAAATTGAGTCTTTAATTGCGGTTTTTTGCACTATGAATAGAAGCACGATGCATGCCTGAAAACACAACCACGTCAGACCACGCAGGGAAAACCCAAACCGGCAGCCATTAAATGGCCGCCGGACTTGTTACCGAATTTCAGCTCTTATTTGCTGATACCCAGCGCCCTGGCTACGCCTGCACCGTATGCCGGGTCGGCCTTGGTGCAATTTTCGATATGGCGCAACTGGATTTCTCGTGGCGCACCGCCGACAGAACGGGCCGTATTTTCGAACAGCACCTGTTGCTGCGCCGGCGTCATCAGACGAAACAGGGCACCCGGCTGCGAATAATAGTCACCATCCTCGCGGTGATTCCAGTGATCGGCAGCGCCATCGATGGACAGCGGCGGCTCGGAAAAATCGGGCTGCTCCTGCCATTGACTGTAACTGTTCGGCTCGTAACCGATGGTGCTGCCCTGGTTGCCGTCAACCCGCATGGCGCCATCACGGTGATAGCTGTGAAACGGGCATTTCGGCGCGTTGACCGGGATCTGTCCATGGTTGACGCCAAGCCGGTAGCGTTGCGCATCGCCATAGGAAAATAGCCGCGCCTGCAGCATCTTGTCCGGCGAGAAGCTGATGCCGGGCACGACATTGGCCGGGTTAAAGGCGGCCTGCTCCACCTCGGCGTGGTAGTTATCCGGGTTGCGGTTCAGCTCCAGCACGCCCACCTCGATCAGCGGGTAATCCTTCTTGGGCCAGACTTTAGTGAGATCGAAGGGGTTATAGGGCACCTTGGCGGCATCCTTTTCCGGCATGATCTGGACGTGCATGGTCCAGCGCGGGAAATCCTTGTTCTCGATTGCATCGTACAGGTCACGCTGACTGCTCTCGCGGTCATTGGCGATGATCTGCGCGGCTTCCTCGTCGGTCAGGTTCTTGATGCCCTGATGGGTCGTGAAATGAAACTTGACCCAAAAGCGTTCGTTCTGGGCATTGATGAAACTGAAGGTATGGCTGCCGAAGCCGTGCATGTGGCGATACGAGGCCGGAATACCGCGATCGCTCATGACGATGGTTACCTGGTGCAAGGCTTCCGGCAACAGGGTCCAGAAATCCCAGTTGTTCTGGGCGCTGCGCATATTGGTGCGCGGATCGCGCTTGACGGCATGGTTGAGATCCGGGAATTTAAGTGGATCGCGCAGGAAGAAAACTGGCGTGTTATTACCCACCAGATCCCAGTTGCCTTCCTCGGTATAGAACTTGACCGCAAAGCCGCGGATATCACGCTCGGCGTCCGCCGCGCCGCGCTCGCCGGCCACGGTGGAAAAACGAGCGATAAGATCTGTTTTCTTGCCGATCTGGGAAAAAATCCTGGCGCGGGTGTACTTCGTGATGTCGTGTGTCACCGTGAAGCTGCCATAGGCGGCCGAGCCCTTGGCGTGCATGCGCCGCTCAGGGATCACCTCGCGATCGAAGTGCGCCAGTTTTTCCAGAAACCAGACATCCTGAAGCAGCATGGGGCCGCGCGAACCAGCCGTCATCACATTCTGGTTATCCGGAACGGGCGCGCCGCCAGCGGTGGTCAGTTTTTTTGAGTTCATGGTTGAATCTCCTCAGCGTGTTAATAAAGTTACGAACTTACATCCTATGGAACAACAATAAATAGCTCTAATTAATTATTAAAATAACGTTGATTGTTAAAAGCTATAAAGGACCCATAAAATCATATTCACCCAGCTGCTTCTGGCTTATCCTGCTTGCAATCAGGATGCCTCAACATCAAAATCGATAAAACTATCTTTAAATAGTACACTCAAATAAATATTGAATCCCATCGTTAATCCAATGCCATACAATTTTGTAATCTCGTCCCCCAAAACAGCGCCTTGTTCTGCACGGCACACCTGCAGGAGGAAGCGCTCGATTAAATGGATTTACGCCCTGCTGTTCCTGCCTGGCATGGTGCCGCTGTCGGCCGCCGGGTCTGAGTTCGAAAAATGTGCTGCAATCATCCGGGACTCGGAACGTCTTGCCTGCTACGACCAGGTTGCCATACAGCTTATAGCGCCGCCAACGGCTTCGGCTGAGCCGCGCCCGGCGATGACTGAACCAAGCCCGGAGCGTATCGTCGTGGCCAATTCTTTTCTTGGTAAACGCTGGGAACTGGACGAGCCGTCGAAAAACGGCACCTTCCGCTTTCGTGAATACAAGCCGGTTTATATTTTGCCGTTTCACTACAGCAACAACCCCAATCAATCGCCGTCTTCACCATCGCCGGACCACTCTTCAACTTCATCCGAACAGGTAGGCAATACCGACGTTAAATATCAACTGAGTTTTAAAACCAAGCTCTGGGAAAATACGCTCGGCGACAATGGCGACCTGTGGTTCGCCTATACGCAACAGTCGCACTGGTTGCTCTACAACCCGGAGGTTTCATCGCCCTTCCGCGAGACCAATTACGAACCTGAACTGATTTATTCCCTGCGCACCGATACCGATCTGCCAGGAATGAAATGGCGCATGCTGAACCTGGGCCTGGCGCACCAGTCGAATGGGCGCGGTCTGCCGCTTTCGCGCAGCTGGAACAGGGTCTATGCCCAATTCGGCCTGGAGCGCGACAATCTTTCCCTGTTCGTGCGCCCCTGGATTCGCCTGCCCGAGCGCAGCAACAAGGATGACAACCCGGACATCACCCGTTACATGGGCAACGGCGACGTGCTGCTGAACTACCGCAGTGGCGAAAGCGTCTACTCGGCTCTGGGACGCTACAGTCTCAACGGCAATCACGGCGCCTTGCAATTAAGCTGGAGCTTTCCGATTTCACGTACCCTCAAGGGCTATGTGCAAGCATTCAGCGGCTATGGCGAAAGCCTGGTCGACTATAACCACAGCCAGAGCACCATCGGCTTCGGTTTTTCCCTGCAGGAGTGGCGCTGAGCACCGAACGCCTGCCCGGCTACTGCGCCCTGTGCATCTCCCGTTGCGGCTGCATAGGCACAGTTCAGGACGGCGTCCTCACCAAGATCGAGCCCGACCCGCAGCATCCCACCGGGCGGGCTCTGTGCGTCAAGGCCAGGGCGGCACCGGAAGCGGTCTACCACCCGGACCGCATCCTCCACCCGCTGCGCCGCACCCGCCCCAAGGGATCGGCTGATCCCGGCTGGAAGCGGGTTTCATGGGATGAGGCGCTTGACCTGATCGCTGACAAAGTGCGCGCCACTTTCGCACAGCATGGCGCCACGGGCCTGGCTTTCGGCGTTGCGACGCCGAGCGGCACGGCGGTCGCCGACAGCTTTGCCTGGATCCATCGCCTTGCCCATGCCTGCAAAAGCCCCAACCTGGTATTTGCCACCGAGAACTGCAACTGGCACAAGGATTTCGCCCCGGCCTACACCTTTGGCGCGGGCATCGGCATGCCCGACTACATTCACACCGGCTGCATCCTGCTGTGGGGCTTCAACCCGGCCACATCCTGGCTCTCCCAGGCCACGGCTGTTCGGGAGGCACAAAAGCGCGGCGCGAAGCTGATCGTGGTTGACCCGCGCCATGCAGGCCTGGCGGCTTCCGCCGACCTGTGGCTGCGACCCCGGCCCGGCAGCGACGGAGCGCTGGCCATGGGCATCGCCAACGTCTTGCTGAAAAATGGCCAGTTCGACCGCGATTTCGTCATGCGCTGGAGCGACGCGCCCTTCCTGATAGCGGAGGAAACC
Source organism: uncultured Gammaproteobacteria bacterium (assembly GCA_963741495.1). Lineage (GTDB taxonomy): Bacteria > Pseudomonadota > Gammaproteobacteria > Burkholderiales > Sulfuricellaceae > Sulfurimicrobium. The sequence goes on along the minus strand of CAVUID010000011.1, from coordinate 133,887 downwards.
GGGCAGCCGCTGAGCGCTGCCGACCTGGAGGTGAGCGGCGACCCGGCCTGTTTCGTTGCCTGGGATAGCGCTGCTGGCCATGCGGTGGCCTGCCCGCGCCGCCCGCCCAATGCAGCTGAAAACATGGCGCTGGCGCTGGAGGGGCTTTTCACCGTTCAGACCGTGCACGGCCCGGCGAACTGCAAACCGGTATTCGAGCGCCTCGCCGAACGCTGCCGGGCCTGGCCCCCGGAAAGAGTTGCCGAAGAGACCGGCATCCACCCGGATCAGGTGAAACAGGCGGCACGCCTCATTTCCGATCACCTGCCCCTGTCGTTCTTCACCTGGACCGGCACCTGCCAGCAGACCAACGCCACTCAGACCGGGCGCGCTATCGCCGCACTGTATGCCCTGACCGGCTGCCTGGATGCCCCCGGCGGCAATGTCTGGTTCAGCAAGCCGCCTGTTGCCGACGTCATGGGCTTTGAACGGGTCAATGCAGAGGATCGGGCGCTGACCCTGGGCCTCGACCAGCGTCCGGAAGGCCCGCCACAAAAGGGTTGGATTACCACCCGCGACCTGTTCCGCGCCATCGCCGAAGGCAAACCCTACCCGGTTTCCTGCTTCATTTCATTCGGCAGCAACTTCCTGCTTTCCAAGCCAAGCACCCGCCTGACAGAAGAAGCGCTGCAGAAACTCGATTTTTTTGCCCTGGCCGAGCTCCACGAAACGCCCACCGCACGCCATGCAGACCTGCTCCTGCCAGTCTGCACCGCATGGGAGCGCGAAGGTTTGCAGGCGGGGTTTCAGGTCGGCGCTGCGGCCGAAGCCCATGTGCAGTTGCGGCCCGCCTTCGTGCCACCGCTGGGAGAAAGCCGCTCCGACACCTGGATCGTGTTCGAACTGGCCAAGCGCCTTGGTCTCGCCGACCAGTTCTTTGAAGGCGATCCAGGAAAAGGGCTGGAACATGTGCTGGCACCGACCGGCATCACACCCGAGCGCCTGCGCGCCGAGCGGCGAGGTGTCGCGCTGCCGCTGGAAACCCGCTACCGGAAATACCTGCAAAACGGTTTCGCCACGCCCAGTGGCCGGGTCGAGTTCAACAGCGAAAGATTGCGCGCAACGGGGCAGGATCCCTTGCCCGATTTTGTCGCCCCGTCCGTGCCTCGCAGCCCGGCCTTTCCCCTTACGCTGACCACAGCCAAATGGCCGCAGTATTGCCACAGCCAGCAGCGCAACCAGCCCTCTCTGCGACGCCTGATGCCCGAACCGCTGGTGGAAATTCATCCGGAGACGGCGGCAAGTCGCGGGATCCGCAATGGCGATTGGGTGGAAGTGGCAACGAGAGCAAACAAAATGCGAGCAAGAGCCCGGCTGGAAAAGCATCTCGCGCCAGAAGTGGTGTGCGCCCAGTACGGCTGGTGGCAATTCGAGGATGGGGCGGGAGACGCCAACCGCCTGATCGACGGCGAACATTTCGACCCGGTAGCGGGCTCAAACAGCCTGCGCCATTATCCTTGCGAGGTCAGTTTGAACCCGGCAGTAGCAGATTAAGCGGCGCCCGCTCCCGGATCAATCGAGCGCAACATAGCGAATCTCCACCACATCCAGCTCTTCCACCCCGCCCGGGGTGCGCAGCGTCACCACATCGCCTTCGCGCGCCTTGAGCAGCGCTTTGGCCAGGGGTGAAACCCAGCTGATGCGGCCACGGCCCACGTCCACTTCGTCCAGGCCGACGATACTGTAGGTTTTTTCTTCGCCGGCAGCGTTGCTGACCGTCACTGTGGCACCAAAGAAGACCTGGTCACAATCCCCGCGCTGTGCGGGGTCGATTACTTCGGAATGTTCCAGCCGTTTGGAAAGGAAACGAATGCGGCGGTCGATTTCGCGCAGGCGCTTCTTGCCGTAGATGTAATCGCCGTTTTCCGAGCGGTCACCGTTGGAGGCGGCCCAGGTAATGGTCTTGACCAGCGCCGGTCGCTCCACTTTCCATAGCTGCTCGAACTCGTCCATCAGGTGCCGATAGCCGCCCGGCGTGATGTAATTTTTCAGCCCCTGCGGCAGCTTGGGCGAGTCGTCGAGATCTTCGTCGTCCTCGCTTTCCCGGGTAAACGCTTTACTCATCCTTTGCTCCATGGTCGCCGGTCAGCGGCACGAAAGCCACCGGCAGCATGTTTCGGGTTGTGACTGAACCATCCCTGCTTTTTTCCACCAGCAACAAGTCCTGGCGCATATGGGGCAGGCCGACAGGAATCACCATCCGTCCGCCGGGCCTGAGCTGCTCGACCAGAGGCGGCGGAATTTCGGGTGCGGCGGCGGTGACGATAATACCGTCGAAAGGGGCATGTTCCGGCCAGCCCTGGTAGCCGTCTCCTTGCCGCACCGTCACGTTGCCATAACCCAGACGCGACAGGCATTCCTGTGCCGCCTGCGCCAGTTCGGGTACGATTTCCAGGGAATAAACCTGCGTCACCAACCGCGACAGCACCGCGCTCTGGTAACCCGAGCCGCAGCCGACTTCCAGCACCACATGCTGTGGCTGAGGTGCCAGCAAGTCACTCATCAGCGCCACGATAAAGGGCTGCGAAATGGTCTGCCCCCGGCCAATCGACAAGGGCCCATTTTCGTAAGCACAGTCTTCCAGTTCTCGCGGCACGAAGGCATGGCGCGGCACCTGCCTCATCGCCTCAAGGACGCGCGGTTCCAGCTCGGTTTTACCGATCCAGGCACGCGTCTCGGAAGTCTCCCAGCCGATGTCGTGCAGCATGCGCTCGATCCCGGCATGGATTTTTGTGGTCATGGAAAGGCGTGTTCCAGAAAAGAGGTATGCGCGTTATTCTATCAAATCCATACCGTATACTTTCCCTTATGAATCTGATCAGCTCACTTAAACTCGCGTTTCTAAGCCTGCTTCATCCCCGCATGCTGGCACTGCTCCTGCTGCCCATGGGGTTTTCTCTGCTGCTGTGGGGCGGCCTGGCCGTCTGGTTCTGGGGCGACTGGGCCAGCGCGCTGGGCCTCTGGCTGGCCAGCAGCATGGTCGGACCCTATGTTGAAGGCGTGACCTGGCTGGCCGGTTCGGCGGTGACTTTCCTGATCCTGCTGATCCTGATTCCGCTGGCTTATGTCACCGCCCTGCTCATCGTGTCGATTTTCGCCATGCCGATGATGGTGCGTCATGTGGCGCAAAGCCGTTTCCCCAATCTGCATCTGGAACACGGCGGCAGCAATCTGGGCTCGGCCTGGAACAGCTTTGCCGCACTGGCGATTTATCTGCTGCTTTGGTTCATCACCTTGCCACTGTGGCTGCTGAGCGGACCCCTGGCGCTGGTGTTTCCGGTGCTGCTCAACGCCTATCTCAACCAGCGCCTGTTTCGCTACGATGCGCTGGCCGAACACGCAAGCAAGGAGGAATTCGCCACTCTGATGGAGCGTTCGGGCAAGCAGCTTTATCTGCTGGGCGGGATGCTGGGGCTGCTCCAGTATGTGCCGCTGCTCAATTTCCTGGCGCCGGTGTATATCGGGCTGGCCTTTACCCACTTCTGCCTCGACGATCTGGAAAAACTGCGCATGGAGAAAGCCGGGCTGGTGCTGGCCAAATAGTTACTCAATGCCCATTTCCGCCAGCGTCTCTGCTGCGATCTCCCGCACTTCGGCGTTCTCGTCAGTAAGGCAATCTCGCAGATAAGGCACAATCTGTTCGCCGCCGATGAGCGACAGGTAATGACAGGCATCGGCCCGCGTCAGCGCATCTGCGTGGCGGGTCAGTTCGCCCAGGCCGGGAATCATTACCTCGGCGATGGCGTCGCCCTGGAACTCTTCCAGCACCGCGCCGATACCCAGGCGCACCGCCATGCTGGATTCCGCATCAGCCAGCAGCGTCACCAGGGCCAGCAGGCGCAGTGGCTGCTGGCGTGACATGGCTTCCACCTTGTCGCGACGGCCATTCTTGAGCAGATGCAGAAAAAATGCCGGCATGCCGCTGGGCGTACCGGCCAGCTCTGCCCAGCGGCGCAGTTCGCCCGGCGTTTGCACGCCCTCCAGCTCGAATTCGCCAATCCGTATCCAGGGCACGGTACGCACTCCAAGCGCTGTCGCCTGTTGCGGATGCACTGCGATGTTGACCGCTTCCAGCCGACCTATAGCGCCCTCCTTCACCAGCCCGGACAGACCTTCCAGCACCGCCGGGCAGTGTGGGCAGCCTGGCGCCAGCAGGAGCAGGGCATCCGGTATTTCACGCGGTTCTGTCATGGCTATAGTTCCATCTCGATTTGCAGCAACTGACGCAACAGGGGCACTGTCACCGGACGCTGCTGTTCCAGCGTGACACGGTCCAGCGCGTCGAGCACCGCCATCAGCGAAGGCAGGTCGCGCCGCCAATGGCGCAGCAGGTAATCCAGCACTTCCTGCGGCAAGGAAAAGCCGCGCGCCCTGGCATGTTCCTGCAGGGCCAGTTCCTTTTCCATGTCGTTCAGGCCCTGCACCTGGTACACCAGCCCCCAGCCAAGACGGGTTGCCAGATCGGGGCGCACCTCGAGTTGCGCGGGCGGACACGGGCCGCTGGCCACAAAAAAACCGCCCTCTTCGCGCAGGTCGTTATAGAGGTTGAACAAGGAAATCTGATCCTCGGCATTCCGCAAAGCCACATCATCCACCGCCACCAGCACCCCCGTACCTGGCTGGGCAGGAATGGCCTCGCCGGCAGATACCAGCCAGGCAGGCATGTCTGCCGCCTGCGCCGCCTCGACCAACCCGCGCAGAAGATGCGATTTCCCGCTACCGGACTCGCCCCACAGGTAAACGGCGCGTTCACGCCCGTTGCCCGCCAGCAGGTGCTGCAATGTCTGCAACAGCTCGGCATTACGCCCGACAACAAAATTCTCCAGTGTCGGCTTCAAAAGCGGGAGAAATTTCCAGCAGCAACTGTTTCATGACTAAAAACGAAGAAACGAATCAATATGCAATTGCGCGGCAGGCAAGCCATGCGCCAGCAGCAAGGCGCGCGTCTCTGGCACGGCATGCTCCGGGCCGGTCATGTAAATCCGGCAACGGGACAAATCGGGATGATCCGCGACAATGCGCTGCGCGCCAAGCAATTGTCCGGTCTCCGTATCAGAAAACGGACTGCTCCCGGCGCCTTCATCAAGCAGCGGGGTATAGGAAAAATTATCCAGGGCATCCAGCCAGGAGCGGCAAAGATTTTCCAGATAATGATCGCCTGCCCCGGAAGCCACCCAGTACAAGATGAATTGGCTGCGCATATTCGAGCGATATCGCGTGCTCGATCAGGCTCTTGATGGGCGCGAAACCGGTATCGTAGGCAAGGAAAATGACTTCCTCGGTCGCTTCGTCATCAAAAGTGAAATGCCCTGAAGGGCCAGTCAACTTCACTGTTTGATTGAGTTTCAGCGCGCTAAAGCAATATTCTGCAAAGGGGTCACCGGGCACGCGCTGGATATGAAATTGCAGGTTCATTGCATTGCAGGGGCAACTGGCGATGGATTTGTTGCGCGGCGGCAAGCCGGGAATCTCCAGCATGGCATGCTGCCCGGCCAGAAAGCGCAGGGACTGGCTGCGTGGCGTACGCAGATGCACCACCAACACATCCGGGCGCGGGCGCTCCAGCTTGAATACCCGCGTTTCAATCTGCTGTAGCGGCATGTCTTCGACGCCACCCGCTTCACGTATTTCAATTTCCAGATCTTCCTGCGCAACGGCCTGACAAGTCAGAAAATAGCCGGCAGCCTTTTCAGCCGCGCTGAAGTGGTAATCGGGCATGCTGCCGGGCATCAGGCGACCTGAAACCAGACGCGCCTTGCACTCGCCGCAAGCACCGCTGTTGCAACTGTATGGAATGGCGATGCCGGCCCGTAACGCCCCATCCAGCAGGGTTTCATGGGGGCCGGCGCCAAACTCGCGCCCACTGGGCAGAATGCGGATTTTTGCTGTCATATGGCAAAAAATCATAGCACATATGCCTCAATCCCTGACCAATCCCAAACCACTTCGAGCCAACAGCATGGCTGTCATTTGAGGTAAAATGGCACAAATTTTTTGCTCCCATGGAATACACATGAATTCGTCCGAAACCTCAAAGACCTCCCTTTCCTACCGCGATGCCGGCGTGGATATCGATGCCGGCGATGCGCTGGTGGAAAACATCAAGCCTTTCGCCAAACGCACCATGCGGCCAGAAGTGCTGGGCGGTCTGGGCGGCTTTGGCGCCATGTTCGAAATCAGCAAGAAATACCAGAACCCGGTGCTGGTTTCCGGCACCGACGGCGTGGGCACCAAGCTCAAACTGGCCTTCATGACCGGCAAGCACGACACCATCGGCATCGACCTGGTCGCCATGAGCGTCAACGACATCCTGGTACAGGGCGCCGAACCGTTGTTCTTCCTCGACTACTTCGCCTGCGGCAAGCTCGACGTGGCCACCGCCACCGATGTCGTCAAGGGCATCGCGGCGGGCTGCGAACAGGCCGGCTGCGCACTGATCGGCGGCGAAACGGCGGAAATGCCCGGCATGTATCCAGCCGGCGAATACGATCTGGCCGGTTTCGCTGTGGGTGCAGTGGAAAAGGACAAGATCATCACCGGCCTGACCATTGCCGCGGGCGACGTGGTGCTGGGCCTGGCTTCCAGCGGCGCGCACTCGAACGGCTACTCGCTGGTACGCAAGATCATCGAGCGCACCGGCATCGATCTGGATAGCGACTTCCATGGCCGTCCGCTGCGCGACGTGGTGCTGGCCCCGACTCGCATCTACGTCAAACCCCTGCTCAAGCTGATGGGCGAATTGCCGGTCAAGGGCATGGCCCACATCACCGGCGGCGGCCTCCTGGAAAACATTCCGCGCGTGCTGCCTGAAAACCTCACCGCCGTGATCCAGAAAAGCAGCTGGGCCATGCCGCCACTGTTCTCCTGGATGCAGCAGGAAGGCAATGTGGCCGAGAAAGAAATGCACCGCACCTTCAACTGCGGCATCGGCATGATCGTGATCGTGGCTGCCGAACACGCGGAAGCAGCGATGAATTCGCTCAGCGCCAGCGGCGAACAGGTATGGCGCATCGGCCAGGTCGAAACCCGCGCCGACGGACAAGCCCAGACGGTCGTTGAGTGAAGCGCATCGTCATCCTCATTTCCGGACGCGGCAGCAACATGCAGGCGATCCTGGAAGCCGGTCTGCCGGTCGAGATCGCCGCAGTCATCAGCAACAAGCCCGAAGCCAAGGGCCTGGAAATCGCGGCACAGCACGGCATTGCAACCGCCGTCGTGGATCACCGCCAGCATGCCAGCCGCGAACAGTTCGATACCGCGCTGGCTGAGATGATCGACAGTTTCCAGCCGGATCTGGTGGTGCTGGCGGGCTTCATGCGCATCCTGACGGCAGGATTCGTCAACCGCTATCAGGGCCGCCTGATCAACGTCCACCCCGCCCTGCTGCCCGCCTTTCCCGGCCTCGACACCCATGAGAAGGCCTTGCAGGAAGGCGTCAGAATTCACGGCTGCACGGTGCACTTCGTCACCCCGACAGTCGATCATGGCCCCATCATTGCCCAGGCGGCGGTGCCGGTGCTGCCTGACGACACGCCAGACACACTTGCCGCCCGGGTGCTGGAGCAGGAACACCTGATTTACCCAGAGGCCATCCGCTGGTTTGCCGAAGGCCGCCTTGGCCTGGAACACAACAGGGTGAAAGTGGATATTTCGCAAGCCACTGCATCTGCACTGAAGTCGCCATGGGCCGCCTGATCGTTCTATTGCTGGCGCTGGCCAGCTTCGCGGCACAGGCAGCCCCGCCACTGCAGATAGACGCCACCTATCGCGTGCTGAAAAACGGCCAGCAAGTAGGTAAAGTCACCGAACACTTCGAACAGGACGGCAAGCGCTATCGCATCGAAAGCACGACGACTGCAATCGGTATCTATGCGCTCTTTGCTCGTGGCAACATCCGCCTCATCAGCGAGGGGGAAATCACTCCGAACGGCCTGCGTCCGCTGCATTTCGAGCACCATCGTGGATCTGATCCAAACAAGTTGATCGTGGCCGATTTTGACTGGGAGAATCGTATTGTCAGCCACAAATATGACGGGAAAGTCGAAACTGCACCGCTCGAAGAGGGGATACAGGATCGCATCAGCCAGCATTACCAGTTCATGTTTCAGCCGCCACGGCAAAGGCGTTTCGACATTCACCTGAGCAACGGGCGCAAACTCAGCCTCAACAACTACCGGGTCCTTGACGAAGAAAACATGTCAACGCTTGTTGGCACCCTCCAGACCGTGCACATTTCCAAGCAGCGCACACCGAGCGAAGACGGCATCGATTTGTGGCTGGCAAAATCCCGGCATTTCTATCCGGTGCGCATCGTATTCAACGAGAAGGATGGCGGCAAACTGGTGCAGCAACTGGAAAGCCTGTCACCTCCGGCAGACGCCGAGCCCAATCCAGCCAAACGGTGACCCCGACCACAGTCAAACGTTTTTTCTGGGCGCTGGCACTGTCACTGCTGGTTCACCTGATCGCGACTTTTGGCCCCGACATTCCGCTGCCGGCATATCAGCCTGACCCAGTCATGGAAGCGTCCATCAGGCCCCTGCCCCCACCCCCGCAAGCCGTGGCAAAACCCAAGCCGCGCCCCAGACCAGCGCCGCGCAAGCATGCCGAACCAGCCATACCCAGCGCCCCGGCAGCGTCTGAACCCATCGTGGCAGCGGAACCCGAACAACCACCTGAAGGAACACAGGAAGAGCCTGCCCCACCCTCGCTGCCAGAAAGCAAAATTGCCGAAGAAGCCCCCATCACCCTGCCGGAACGCGCCGAAATCCACTACAACTTATATAAGGGACAGGACGGCTTTTCCGTTGGCCATGCCGTGCACACTTGGAAGCGCGACGGAAAAAAATATTCCATCACCCAAATCGCAGAAGCCAGCGGTATCGTGTCTCTCTTCTACAATGGTCGCCATGTCCAGATCAGTCAGGGCATCATCACAGCAAGTGGCATGCGGCCCGATTCCTACTGGGTGCAGCGCGGGCAAAGCGCAGAGAAAACTGATACTGCGATATTCGACTGGCAGGATAATCGGCTTACCTTCGGCACCAGCGGCAACACGCAGACTGCCAGCCTGCCAGAGGGCACGCAGGACCTGCTCAGCTTTCTCTATCAACTCGCCTTCGCCCCGCCGCTGGAAGGCAGCACCCGGCTTCACATCACTACCGGACGCAAACTGGGTAACTACGGCTATCAGTCAAAAGGAGAAGAAACCGTGGCAACCCCTCTTGGGCCTATCAGGACACTGCACATCGCCCAGCTGCGTCAGGAAGGGGAAGAAAACACGGAAATCTGGCTGGCGACAGAGTATCATTACCTTCCGCTTAAAATCCGTTTCACCGACAAACATGGCAGCGTGATGGAACAAACCGCTGCCGCCCTAGATATCGAATAATCATGTCCATTCCTGTTTCCCGCTTCGGCCACCTGGTCCACGCCCTGCAATCCGTCATGCGCCTGCACGAGCCCGCCGACGCCAACCTGCACAATTACTTTCGTATCCACCGCGAGCTCGGCAGCCAGGACCGCGCCTTCGTGGCTGAAAATGTCTATGCTGCGTTGCGCCGCAAACGCTTTCTTGAACACCTGATCGGCCCCCTCTCTCCTAACTCTCTCCCACAGGGAGAGAGGGACGGCGCCTCGCTGCGCGAGGCTCATGTTGCGGCCACCCCGCGCCAGCTCGCCCTGGCCACCCTGATGAAGCTGCAAGGCATCAATGCGCGCGAACTGGCGCCACTGCTCATGGATAGCGAAGAAGAATGGCTGAAACAGCTCAAGGCAAAATCGACTGCCGATTTGCCGCTCGCCGTGCAGGCCGACTTCCCGGACTGGCTGATGGAAAAACTGGCCGCCTTCATGTCCGAAGCCGACATCCTGGCGCTGGCACGCGGCATGCAGCAACCCGCGCCGCTGGATCTGCGCGTCAACACCCTGCTCGACAAGCGCGACGAGGTGCTGCACACCCTGGTCAACAGCGACGGCATCGCTGCGGAAATCACGCCCCACTCCCCGTTTGGCCTCCGTCTCAAGGACAAACCCTCGCTCAACAAGAATTCGCTTTTCATCAAGGGCAAAATCGAGGTTCAGGACGAAGGCAGCCAGTTGATCGGCTTGCTCCTGGCGCCGCAGCGCCGCGAAATGGTGGTGGACTTCTGCGCCGGCGCGGGCGGCAAGACCCTGCTGATCGGTGCGCTGATGCAGAATTCGGGCCGCGTCTACGCCTTCGACATCTCGGAAAAACGCCTCAACAATCTCAAGCCGCGTCTGAAACGCTCCGGCCTCTCCAACCTGCACCCGCAACTCATCGCCAACGAGAACGACCTCAAGATCAAGCGCCTGGCCGGGAAAATCGACCGCGTGCTGGTGGATGCCCCATGCAGCGGCCTCGGCACCCTGCGCCGCAACCCGGACATGAAGTGGCGCCAGACCCCGGAAGGCATCGCCGAACTGACTCAAAGGCAGTCCGCTATCCTGCTGGCAGCCTCCCGCCTGCTCAAAACCGGCGGACGCCTGGTATATGCCACCTGCAGCTTCCTGCCGGAGGAAAACCAGCAGATCGTGGAAGCTTTTCTTGAACAGCATCCCGAATTCAAACTGCTGGATGCCAGCGAAATCCTGGCCGCCCAGCACGTCGCCCTGAATACAGGGAAATACCTGCAACTTCTGCCGCATCTTCATGGCACCGACGGCTTCTTTGCGGCAGTGATGGAAAAGGGATAAAACTGTCTCTATACTGACTGCCACCGCGAAAGGCAACAAAGCCGAAAGGGAAAATAATAATGAATAATGGCACGTCAATGAGCATCAAAACCCGTTTACTGCTGGTGGTTGTGCTGGCACTGCTCGGCATGTTAGCCGTTTCCACCTTTGCATTGATGGCAGAGAAATCCACCTTGCTGGAAGACCGGAAAATCAAAACCCGGCATCTGGTCGAAGCGGCGCATAGCGTGCTGGCACACTATTCTGCACAACAGAAAAGTGGCGCGCTAAGCGAAGAAGCCGCCAAGCAGGCTGCAATTTCGGCACTCAAGGCAATGCGCTATGAGGAAAAAGAATATTTCTGGGTAAATGACTTTACCGCACCAGTGCCCAGGATGGTCATGCATCCCACTGTGCCAGCCCTCGACGGCAAGATTCTGGATGCAGAAAAATTCAACTGTGCGACCAGCATGCAGGCTGGATTGGATGGCACCATAATACAAACTGACGGCAAGAAAAACCTGTTTGTGGCCTTTAACGAAGTTGCCAGCCAGTCCGGACAAGGCTTCGTGACTTATAACTGGCCGAAGCCCAAGGCAGGCGGCGGGACAACTTCTGAGCTTTTCACCAAGTTATCCTATGTGAAAAAATTTGAGGACTGGAACTGGCTGGTTGGATCAGGCATTTATATCGATGACATTGAAAGCATTTTCTGGAAACGTGCGGCCTGGCTTATCTCAATCGTGCTGCTGGTTACTGTCCTGATCGGGGGACTGTTGCTGATGCTGATTCGCAGCATTACGCGCCCGCTGAGCGAGCTCCGCGATGCCATGAAAACGATTCAGACCACGCAGGATCTTTCGCGCCGCGTCACCCTGCACTCCCGCGATGAAATTGGCGAGATTGGCAACTCTTTCAATGAAATGGTTAACAGTTTCCAGTCCATCATTCATCAGGTTGTAAGCGGTGTACGCGAGGTGATGAGTAGCGCCGCGCATCTTTCCGAAGCTTCCCAGCATGTAGCCGAAAGTTCCAGCCGACAGAGTGATGCCGCTAGCTCGATGGCTGCTGCGGTTGAAAAAATGTCGGTCAGCATCGATCATGTTGCTGACAATTCAAGGGACACCTACAACATTGCCCAGCAGGCAGGAGAACTTTCCACCCAGGGCGGCGAGATCGTTCATGGCGCCGCCACGGAAATGTCCCGTATCGCCGATTCTGTCAGCCAGTCTACCCGCCTGATACAGACACTGGGCGAACACTCAAACCAGATTTCCGCTATCGTCAACGTCATCAAGGAAATTGCCGACCAAACCAACCTGCTCGCGCTCAACGCCGCAATCGAAGCTGCCCGAGCCGGCGAACAGGGACGCGGCTTTGCCGTAGTCGCAGATGAAGTGCGTAAACTGGCAGAGCGCACCAGCAAATCCACTGAAGAAATCAGCACCATGATTGGCAGCATCCTGAGCGGCACAACGGGCGCGGTCAGCAGCATGGAAGAAGGCACTATTCGCGTCACAGAAGGCGTCAGCAAAGCGCGCCAGGCCGGCGAATCCATGCATAAAATTCGCTCCGGCGCCGATCAGGTCATCACCTCGGTGAGCGAAATCATGGAAGCGCTGCGGGAACAGAGCAGTGCCAGCGGCCAGGTTGCCAGCAGTGTGGAACAGATTGCCCAGATGACGGAGAAAAACAGTGCTGAGGTGCAAGAAATTGCCCGCACCGCAGAGCGCCTGGAACAGCTCGCCTCTTCGCTGCAAAGCTCGGTCAGCCAGTTCAGGGTTTAACTGGCCGTATTCTGATCAGATCGGTTAAGACGTAGCAATACGGTAGGCAGCAACAAAAAAAGCCCCGGAGATTTCTCCGGGGCTTTTTTCTGGCCACTTGGCCGGTATTACTTACTCGCTGGTTTCTTGCTGCGCGGGTGCGGCAGCAGGCGCGTGTGAAGCCGGGGCTTCCAGCAGCGCCTTCATGGACAGGCGCAGACGGCCCTTTTCATCCGCTTCCAGCACTTTCACCTTGACGGCCTGACCTTCCTTGAGATGGTCGGCTACTGCATTGACGCGCTCGTGGGCGATCTGGGAGATGTGCAGCAAACCATCCTTGCCCGGCAACACGCTGACAATGGCACCGAAATCCAGCAGCTTGAGCACGGTACCGTCGTAGGTCTTGCCCACTTCCACTTCGGCAGTGATATCGGCAATGCGCTTCTTGGCCAGTTCGCCGGCTTCGGAGCTCATGCAGGCGATGGTCACTGTGCCGTCTTCGCCGATGTCGATGCTGGTGCCGGTTTCTTCCGTCAGGGCACGAATCACCGCGCCACCCTTGCCGATCACGTCACGGATTTTTTCCGGATTGATCTTCATGGTGATCATGCGCGGTGCGAAATCGGACAGCTCTTCGCGCGGCTTGCCAACGGCTTCCTTCATGATGCCGAGGATATGCATGCGGCCTTCCTTGGCCTGGCTCAGAGCGGCCTGCATGATGTCCTTGGTGATGCCGTTGATCTTGATGTCCATCTGCAGCGCAGTCACGCCAGTTTCGGTACCGGCCACCTTGAAGTCCATGTCGCCCAGGTGATCTTCATCACCCAGGATATCGGTCAGCACAGCAAAACGATTGCCTTCCTTGATCAGGCCCATGGCGATACCGGCCACGTGATCCTTGAGCGGCACGCCGGCATCCATCAGCGACAGGCAGCCACCGCATACTGATGCCATGGAACTGGAGCCGTTGGATTCGGTGATTTCGGATACCACGCGCATGGAGTAGCCAAAATCCGCTGCATCCGGCAAAACGGCTACCAGTGCGCGCTTGGCCAGACGGCCATGGCCGATCTCGCGGCGCTTGGGCGTGCCTACGCGACCGGTTTCGCCAGTGGAGTACGGAGGGAAGTTGTAGTGCAGCATGAAGCGGTCGGAATACTCGCCCTGCAGCGCATCGATTTTCTGTTCATCGCGTGCAGTACCCAGCGTGGCTACCACCAGCGCCTGCGTTTCACCACGGGTAAACAGAGCGGAACCATGGGTGCGCGGCAATACGCCGGTACGAATGGTGATCGGGCGCACGGTACGGGTGTCGCGACCATCGATGCGCGGTTCGCCGTCGAGAATCTGGCCGCGTACAACCTTGGCTTCCAAGTCCTGAAACAGGTTCTTGATGTGGTTGATGCGGTCAGCATTGGCGCCTTCGCCAGCAACAGCGTCCACCACGCGGCTGCGAATTTCGTCTACCTGAGCATAACGGGTCTGTTTTTGCTTGATCTGATAAGCCTTTCTGACATCGGCCTCGGCCAGTTCGGCAATTTTCGCTACCAGTTCAGCGTCTTTCTCTGGCGCTGTCCATTCCCAGGCTTCAGCGGCGACTTCTTCAACCATCTCATTGATGGCATTGATTACAGCCTGCAACTGATCGTGGCCGAAGACCACTGCGCCCAGCATGACGTCTTCAGGCAACTGCTGTGCTTCGGACTCCACCATCAGCACGGCCTGTTCGGTACCGGCAACCACCAGGTCCAGCTGGGTGGTTTTCATTTCCGTTGCAGTCGGGTTGAGGATGTAGTTGCCGTCGATATAGCCCACGCGCGCGGCACCGATCGGGCCATCGAAAGGGATACCGGAAATGGCGAGCGCAGCGGATGCCCCCAGAATGGCGGGAATATCGGCATCAATTTCGGAATTCGAAGACATGACCGTGGCAACGATCTGCACTTCATTGTAAAAGCCTTCCGGAAACAGCGGACGCAAAGGACGATCAATCAGACGTGAAGTCAGGATTTCCTTCTCGGAGGGACGACCCTCGCGCTTGAAGAAACCGCCGGGGATCTTGCCTGCGGCGTAAGTGCGTTCCTGATAATCGACGGTCAGCGGGAAGAAGTCCTGCCCGGGTTTGACGTCCTTGTTACCAACCACGGTGACCAGCACCACGGTGCCATCCATGTCCACCATCACGGCGCCATGTGCCTGACGAGCGATCTCGCCCGTTTCCAGGGTGACTTCATGACGCCCGAAGGAAAAACTTTTCTTGATATGCTTCAATGCCAGATCCTTTTTTCTTGTTGCTTGATACCTGTTGCCGACAAATTATCTACACAGACAATTTATTTACGCAGGCCCAGGCGCTCGATCAGGGTACGGTAACGATCGCCGCTCTTGCCCTTCAGGTAGTCCAGCAGTTTACGACGCTTGCTGACCATCTTGAGCAGGCCACGACGGGAATGATGGTCCTTTGCGTTATCCTTGAAATGTCCGGTCAAGTCGTTGATGCGAGCGGTCATCAGGGCAACCTGAACTTCCGGGGAGCCGGTATCGGCAGCGCCAGTTTGATAATCCCGCACGATCTGTGCTTTTTGCTCGGTGTTAACAGCCATCTTCCCTCTCCAAAAACTTAAATCGTGCATTTTACCCGTTTTAAGGGAAAAATCACAAGTAAATTAAGACCCTTTTACCTCGCGCGTCTGGCGTACGCGCTCAAAAAAACAGATGGCTGCTGCGGCAGCGGCATTAAGCGATTCCATTGCGCCCGGCATCGGGATTCGAATTCGCTGCGTGGCGGCATGCTGCAATTCGGGCGACACCCCGCCTCCTTCATTGCCGATAACGAATGCTACCGGCCCGGCGAGGCCCAGATCAAACAAATCGACTTCGGCCTGCAGGCTGGCGACGATAACCTCTCCGGCAAAGTTTCTGCTTGCAGCAAGCAAATCCACGCCTTCATGAATCGGCAGGTAAAAATGCGCGCCCATCCCGCCCCGCAAAACCTTGGGAGCCCAGGCATCTGCGCAGCCTGCTGAAAGGTAGGCTGCCTGCACCCCCGCTGCTGCAGCGGAACGCAGAATGGATCCAAGGTTTCCCGGATCCTGGAGCGCCTCAAGAAAAACGGCGAAACTTATATTTTCCTCCATCGCCAACTGCGGTACCGTCACCCGCGCCAGAATGCCGGTGGGCGCATCCACCGGTGCAATTTCCTGAAACAGGGCATCGCTCATCAGCGTCAAACGGACAGATGGCATCTGATTCAGCAAGAAACGAATCTCTGCCCGCTGCTGGCCGGAAGCCGAAACAACCAGCAACTCCGGCAAGCCGACTTGCTCTACATAAGCCGTAACAAGATGCTCGCCATCCAGCAGCGCCTGTCCGGTTTTTTTTCTTTCGCGCCCGCTCTGGGCAAGCTTTCTAAGGGATTTGAACAAGTCATTGTCACGCGAAGTAATCACTGGCACCGTCCTCGCGAACCCACCGCGCATTCCCGGCCATCCTGCCAGATGGCGCGGTCCAGCACTGCGCCTCTGAGCGATGCGGAAACCAGGGAGGCGCCCCGCAAATCGCTGTAACTCAGATCTGCGCCCTCAAGATCAGCGTCATTCAGATTGGCCTGGCTAAAATTTGCGCCAGACATTAAAGCCTTGCGAAACCTGGAGCCGGACAGATCGGCGCGGGAAAAATTGGCATAGCTCAGATTGCTGCCACTCAGGTCGGCGCCACGCAAGAGGATTTCCTGTTTGTCGCAACCACTCCAGTTAACGCTGGGCGCAGCGTCACGCTGGCATTGAGGCAATTCGGGCACGACCCCGACCTTGAACGGATTGACGGGCTGGTAAAAAACCAGCCCCAGCGCCACCAGCATTGCCAGCGTCGAGACAACAACAATTGCGCCAAGATAACGCCGGCGCGAAGGCCATTGCTCAAGCTCGGGATGAAGGTGCGGCAGTGCCAGCACGTCAGGGCTGACGCTGATTTTGCGGCGTTCTTCACCTCGTGGCCCAGCATGATTTTCCTGCAGCCGCCGGTCCTGGTGGGTACGTTCATCCGCCCAGCGGTGAGCTGCCTTGAGACGCTCCTCCAGCCAGCGCTTTTTTTCCGGATCCTGCTCGGTCTGCAACTCCAGCAACTCAACCGGCAACAGAGAGCGCACCGACAACAGGGGTTGCCATTCCAGCTGGTCCATACTGACTTCGTCAGAAGGGTCAAACCGTCCCAGCAGCACATGATTGGCCACCACCCGGTTCGGAAATGGCCCGCTCACCCCACCCGCACGGCGCACGTACCAAAGTTGACGTTCATTCAATACCGGAATCCCCTTATAGCCATGCTTACTCAGGCAAACCTTTCCACGCAGCAAGAAAATCCACGATTTTTTCTGCGTCCAGCGGCTTGCTGACGAAATAGCCTTGCACCAGATGACATCCCAATTCCTTCAGGCGCCGCAAGGTTGCCAGATCTTCGACCCCTTCAGCCACGACCTGAAGCTCAAGATCATGGGCAAGGGAAATCATGGAACGCACTATCTTTTCATCCGAAAGAGAGGTGCGCATGTTTTTCACAAAACTCATATCGAGCTTGAGTTCATCCACTGGAAGATCGCGCAGGCGGCTCATGGATGAATAGCCTGTCCCGAAATCATCGATCGACAGACGAATCCCGGTTTCCTTGAGGCGCTCGAGCGATTCGCCATATAAGGCGTCATCTTCCATCACAGCCGTTTCTGTTAATTCAAGCGTAAGTCGATCTGCGGGAACATTCCACATGCCCAGCATCTGCTGGATCGCTTCAGGTAAATGTCTTTCCTGCAGATCTTTCGGTGAAAGATTGACTGCCAGTTGAACATGCGGCGAGACTGCCCGCATGGCATCGAAATGGCACAGGGCAGAATTCAGCACCCGCATGGTCAAATCAGAAATAAAACCGGATGACTCGGCAACCGGGATAAAGCTGTTCGGGGATATCGCGCCTTTCGATGAATGCTCCCACCTGGCCAGGGACTCAACCCCGACAATCTGCCCGGAACGCAAATCCAGCTTGGGCTGGAAATAAACTTCCAGCGTGTTTTCTGCGATGGCATCTCGCAAATTGGTCTGCAACTGGAATTGAAGCAGACGCGGCGCATCCAGTCTGGTTTCATAAACAGCAAATCTGTCCCTTCTTCGCTTGGCCTCGTGCATGGCAACATTTGCCTGGCGCAGAATCATGTCCCCATCGCCGTCTTCTTTTGAGCCCATCGCGATACCCACAAAAGGTGCTGCGTAGAAGTAAGACCCATCCACGCACACCGAGGTATTCAAAGTGCGTAATATTTTATGAGCGGCAAGAATCGCATGGGTTTCGCCGGGCAAGTTTCTCAACAGGCAAACCAGCTCATTACGCCCGACTCTGAAGATTCTGTCTTCCGGCTTCAGGGCGTGGCTCAGCTTCTCCGCCACCTGAGTGCACAAGGAATCCCCCGCCCGATACCCCATCATGCCATCGACACGAAGCACGCAATCGAGCGATATCATGGCAACGCCTACCCTGGAATCCGCTGGCGCGCTACCCAGCACCACGCCCAGTTCGGTCAGAAACCCCAGGTGGTCGGGAAGAAGGGATACTGCAGGCGCGCGCGATTGAAGCGCCCTTCCCGGCTGCGCCACTTTCAGTGCTCAAAGGTATAAGTCCTTCACATCCGCTCCGTAGACCCCTTCCGGCAGGGAGCATTTGATCTCATAGGGGCGGGAATTGAATGCCTGGGGAGCATTGATCAGATCCAGCATAATAGGTGAACCGTAAGGTTTTTTTTCGGCATCAAGGAAGACCATCACCTTCGGCTTGAGCCGCCTGACGCGATTATGCGCCAATACAACCGCCACCTCTCCGGTATTCAATTCCACGCAACTACCCACCGGATAAGGACCAAGGCACTGGATAAACTGTTCCACCATATCCTCGTGATAGTACGCCTTGCGCCAGTTGTACAGCTTCTGCAAGGCGTCGAGTGGTGCGACCGAATCCGCATACGGCCTTTCACTGATCAAGGCAACAAAACAGTCTACGATCGCGGCCATTTTTCCCAGTATGGTAATTTCCCGCTCTTTCAGGCCCTGCGGATAGCCACTGCCATTTTCCCGCTCATGGTGCTGGGTGATAATTTCAATGGTCTGTGGTGCAATACCGGGGCTACTGTGAACAATGTCGAGACCAAACTTGACATGTTCCTTCATGGCCTCAAATTCTTCGGACGACAAATTTCCTTTTTTGTCGAGAATGGCTTCCGGCAGACGGGCCATTCCCACATCCAGCAAGAGGCCGGCGGCCCCGAGCGTTTGCAACTGTTTTTTCGGCAATCCTATGTGCCGGCCAAAAGCCAGAAGGTGAATGGATACACTGATTGCGTGATCATAGGCATACTTGCTTTTTCTCTTCAGGTAAGAGAGCAGAAGCAAGGCATCCGGATTACGAATGACGCTCTCGGTAACCTCGTCGATAGACTCATGCAAAGTCTTGCTGTCCAGAACACCTTTGCTAATAACGCCTTCAAGTATCGAGCGTACAGCCTCGCTTGTCCGGTCAAGCGTCTGCTTCGCAACGGGCAGTTCGTCCTCGACTTTGGCCAGAGGAGGATAATGGGTACGCAATTTTGCCAGCAACCGGCCAGTGGGCGTCGAAGCCGGGACAGTCGTATCTTCCAGTTCCAATATGGAGCGTTCACTCTCTATTTGCTCCATGGCTTCCAGCCGTTTTGCCATGGCGGCTGAAGCTTTTGAAACAGCAGGCGCTCTGCGAGACTCCGGCCCAACCGGTACGGTGCTCTTTGCCGGATCGACCCAGACAAAGCGGCAATAAAGGCGCAAATCTTCTATTTGCGCTTGCTCCTCAAGCAGAAAACCCTGAAAAACAAAGGGTGTATCGAGCCAGGGGCGATCCAGCTCGTACACAAACATTCCCAGGCCAAGATCTTCTGTCAGGACTTTTAATTTCATTTGCATATCATAGCTGATAGCCGAGGATACTGTCGTGCCCGGAGACAAACAATCCTGTTTTTCTATTGTTTTCTCGCCAGATGAGCCAGGCCATCCGCGGCACGCACGCACAACTTTTTGAACTCAATATAGCTATGCTCATCCAGGCTGCACTCGCCATGTTCGCGATCGGCATAAAACAACCCGACCGGCTTGCCATGTACGAAAATGGACATGGCGAAAAATTCTCCTGTCGCCGATGATTTTCCGCACTTCCGGCGGAATCATTGGCGCCAGGATTTTGGCATTGGCGGGGCTGAACCAGACGCCCTGCATTTTTTCCAGCAGGCGCACAAACAGGTTGGGGCTGCGCAAATCGACTTCGAACTGCCGCAACGGCGAACCCGGCGAAACGCCATGAACATATTTTGTTTTGAGAAAAGCGCGGTCACGAGACATGAGGCTGAATACGATGCGGTTAAGGCCAAGCCCCTCATGCATACCCCTGCAGCACCAGCGTCATCATGTCGTGCAGATCGAGCGAGCCGTCCAGATGGGCACTGATTTCGTCCATCACCTGCTGCAAGCTGAAAGGATCCGGCATCAGGCAAACCGTGTCACCGGTTTTCTCTATCCGGTTCAGTGCCGCGACCGGCAAACATTCTTCCTCCCAGGCCCCCGGCAACATGGGCAGCCATGCCGCAGCGGGAGGAACGCCATACCATTGCCAGTGCCGCGCGGCAGAAACTGCAGTCTGGTGTACCAGCCATGTCGTCGTTTCCAGCGGCAGGTTCAGGTTGTCTGCCATCGCCTCCAGCGTTGCTTCCATTTGCGCCCCATACCAGCCTCTTTCGGCCATGTGAGCGATGGATACGCCCAACAGCACGCCTTGTGCCCGCGCGACGCCGGCGTTGCGGCAATCCACCAGTTCCGCCAGCATTTCCGGAAAACGCCAGGCAGTCGCCAGCGCCAGTCGGAAGTCCGCCACTGAGAAACCCATGATTTTTTCATGCGCCACGCCATAATACAGATGCTCGCGCCGCACCGCATCGCGTATCTCCTGGGCACGCTGAGGGGCATATATCCACAGCATGATATTGCTCATGTCATGCAGCAGCGCCGCGATATAGACCTCTTCCACCCGAATATCCTGGTGCTGGATGGCCCACTGCCTAGCCTGATAGGCCGCATGCAGGGAGCGACTATAGACCTGAAGTACGCTGGTAAGCGCAAGCGGTTGCTGCGCCAGCATGTCCTCAAGCGCCACCAGCGAAGCGAATTTTTTGTACAAGGGTACCGCGCCCAGCATCATGATGGCGTGTTCAACACTGGTGATCTCGGCGCCCAGACGACCGCGCCGCGCCGAATTGGCAAGCCGCAGCAGCTTCAGCGTCATGAGCGGGTCGCGCAGGACAACAACTGCAAGTTGCGACGCCGTCAGCCGCTCCGCGCTGGGACGCAGCCTGTCGAGTTCCCGTATGGTACGGCGCAATACCGGCACGTCCTGATTTTCCAGAAACGTAACCCACTCATTCATGGAAATGGGCAACTGGCTCATGGCACGCGTCCCTCTACGCCGAGACGGTACAGATAAAGCCGGGAGTGGTGCAGATCATCCAGCTCCACCACTTCACTCGGTTCGACGCCGGGAACCTGGAACGTATTACTGATAAAAAGTGTTCCAGGCCGCATCTCATGCTGGATCTTGCGCCATAGATCTGCCATGGGCACAGGGGAGAGATACGCATAGACCACGTCGAAAGGCTGCAAATCGGTGCGCCACAAACTGCTCCAGCGAACTTCACAACGCCTCTTGCTCATCCGCATACGCAGCCAGCTCACCAGAAAGGGCAGCGGCGCGATTTCCATACCCACATAGCGGCCATCCGGTCGCTGCTGCGCAAGGAAACTTAGCAGCCCACCAAGGCCGGAACCCAGATCAACCACCATGGCAGCGGGTGGAAGACGCTCTGCCACGGCTTGCCATGCCCTGCGGCTGGAAAGATACAAGGGGACACGGGTTCTGGCAACGCTCCAATACACCAGAAGCAACAGCGCAAAGGCCGCCAGATACCAGTGCGAGGCAAGCGCCAGACCATGCATCGCCACCAGCGCGGGCACAAACAGGAAATTGATCGGCAGCCACCAGCGCGGCAACTGCCACGCCCAGCTCAATGCAGCAGCCAGGCCGCCAACGCACAGGGCTTGTTGCAGTGGCGGCAGGAACGCCCCTTCTTGTTCCAGCAATGGCGCCCCCAGCATCAGCCACAGCACCACGACCAGGATTTGCACCAGCAATGACTTCAGGCCTGGCACCACGCCTCTGGCAGAAGGTGAGACATCGGGCATCCGGGCCCCGATATCAGTGCTTGGCTGGATCTGCACCTGCCGCCTCTTTACCTTTTTCCTGCAACGTACCGGCCACATCCTCCTTACTGGCGATTTCAAGTTCAGGCTTGTCCGCTTTGGTAATGGCTTCTTCCGCTTCCCTGTTCATGACAATGATGCTGATACGGCGGTTGACCGGGCTGGCTGGGTTTGCTTGATCAAAAGGAACGGCGGAAGACAATCCGACCACCCGCAGCATTTTTCCATCTTCCATGCCGCCAGCCACCAGTTCGCGGCGCGAAGCATTGGCGCGGTCAGCTGACAGTTCCCAGTTGCTGTAGCCCTTGTCACCCCCGGAATAAGGCGTGGCATCGGTATGCCCGGAAAGCGAAATACGGTTATCCACCTCGTTCAGCACCTTGCCGATTTCGCGCAGAATAACCAGGGTATAGGGTTTGAGATGTGCACCACCGCTATCGAACATGGGACGATTCTGATCATCCACGATCTGAATGCGCAAGCCCTCCTTGGTGATGTCCAGCATCAGCTGTTTCTTGAACTGTTTGAGCAGGGGGTTGCCATCAATAGTTTTTTCCAGCCTGCCTTTGAGATCCTCGAGTTTGAGTTTCTCCTTGCGGACCAGTTCGGCCTTGGCCGCTTCCAGATTGATGGCCCGCTTTTTGATGGCTGGATCTTCAGCCTTCTTGACCTGGCCCGCCTTGCGCGTGATATCCGTACCGCCGCCCTTGATCACGCTGGAAGCATCGCCACTTCCAGACCCCCCCTGCATGGCGACCTTGAGCGGGGTTTTGAAGTACTCCGCAATACCATCGAGGTCGCCCTTGGCTGTTGAACCCAGCAACCACATCAGAAGGAAGAACGCCATCATTGCGGTCACGAAGTCCGCATAGGCGATTTTCCACGCCCCGCCATGATGGCCGTGAGCGCCTTTCTTGATTTTCTTGATGACTATGGGGCGTTGGGAGTCGTCGCTCATATTTTAGCTTTCAGCTTTCGGCTTTCAGCTATCGGCTTCAGCCACAAACCAGGGCTGAAAGCTGATGGCTAAACGCTGAAGGCTCATTATTTCCCCTTGGACTGCTTGACGTGTTCTTCCAGCTCAAGGAAGCTCGGTCGTTCAGTGGAATACAGCACCTTGCGGCCAAACTCGACTGCCACCTGAGGCGCATAGCCATTCAGGCTGGCCAGAAGGGTCACCTTGATGCACTCGAATACCTTGCTGGATTCCTGCAGCTTGTTTTCCAGCAGGGTCGAAACCGGCCCCACGAAACCATAGGCCAGCAGAATACCGAGGAATGTACCCACCAGCGCAGCAGCAATCAGCATGCCCAGCTCCGAGGGCGGAATACCCACCGATTCCATGGTGTGCACCACGCCCATCACCGCCGCCACGATACCAAATGCCGGCAGACCATCGCCCAGCTTGGCTACGGCGGAAACCGGAATATGGCCTTCCTGGTGGTGGGTCTCGATTTCGTTATCCATCAGGTTCTCGATTTCCATGGCATTGAGGTTGCCACCCACCATCAGGCGCAGATAATCGGTAATGAATTCGACCACGTGGTGATCGTGCGAAATCGTCGGATATTTGCTGAAAATCGGGCTGGCATGTGGGTCCTCCACGTCCGATTCGATCGACATCAGACCTTCCTTGCGCACCTTGGCCAGCAACTCGAATAACAGGGTAAGCAACTCCATGTACAAGGCCTTGGTATATTTCGAGCCCTTGAAAATGGACGGCAGCGCCTTGAAAGTCGCCTTCATCACCTTGGGGCCGCTGCCAACCAGCATTGCACCCAAAGCACCGCCGCCAATCATGATCACCTCAACGGGCTGCCAGAGCGATGCAAGATGGCCGCCCGCCATGGCAAAGCCACCAAAAATCGATGCCAGAATGACGACATAACCAACAATCACCAGCATATTAATTCCCCTCTCGTCGCAGGCCTGCCCAATTCATGCCAGCGAAATGTTTGCGGCAACTTTATCAACTTATACCGCCTTGCGCTACGCCAACATGGCTCCCGCCGTAGCCAGAACGATCGTGACCAGCCCCAGGCTCAGGTTGACGCCAACCAACTGACGGATGGACGCCAAGGCAGCGCCGCCGCTTTTCCAGTCCTGATTCGCCACGCTCGCCTTGAGGCGGGCATAGGGCGCGAAGAACACATACGCAAAAATTGCCATCATGGCCAGACCAAGCCCCAGCATGGCATGCACGTAAAGAGGGATAAGCTTCATGCCTCCCATCAGCATGATCATGAACAGGCCAGAACCCAACACCGCGGCAACGCATACCCACACCCAGGGGAAAAAGCGCCGGAACACACCCACCCACAATTGCAGGCGCAGGGGCGGCTCAAGCAAGTCGGCTGCCACCGGGCGCAGCAGCTGATGGGCAAAAAACATGCCGCCGACCCAGATCACGATTCCTAACAGATGCAACATGATCATGAATTTCATACACAAACCCCCTTCTGATTTAATTGATTTCCTGTTCCAGCGCACGCCTGACCGGGCCGAAGCTGCGCCGGTGCTGCGAAATCACGCCATGACGCTGAATGGCCTGTAAATGGACAAGCGTAGGATAACCTTTATGCCGGGCAAAGTCATATTGCGGATAGGCCAGATGCAATGCGCGCATTTCGGCATCTCTTGCGGTTTTGGCCAGGATGGAAGCAGCAGAAATCTCTGCCACCAGACTGTCCCCCTTGACCACCGCGCGCGCAGGCATGGACAAAGAGGGGCAGTGCAAACCATCCACCGCCACCTCATGCGGCAGCACAGTCAACCCCTCGACAGCCCGCTTCATCGCCAGCAAACTGGCCTGCAAAATATTGATGCTGTCGATTTCTTCCGCCGAAGCACTGGCAATCGACCAGGCCAGGGCATATTCCCTGATCTCCAGTGCCAGGGCTTCACGTTTTTTTTCACTCAGTTTCTTGGAATCGGCCAGGCCGATAATGGGGTGTGCGGGGTCAAGAATCACTGCTGCGGCAAAGACAGCGCCCACCAGCGGGCCGCGACCGGCTTCGTCCACGCCGCACAGCATCATCATGCCCGGCTTCCCTGCGGCAAGTAATTCAGGATCGCCTCACTGGCCCGTTCCGCCGTATTTTGCCGCAGGCTTTCCTGCATGTGCTTGAACTCGGCATCCAGCCCGTTTTGCACCTGGACGTCATGCAGCAGATTCAGCAAGGCCTGCGCCAGATTGTCGGGCGTGGCGTCCTCCTGCAGCAGCTCGGGCACGATAAAACGACCGGCCAGAATATTGGGCAAACCGACATAAGGCAGATAGCCCTTGCGCCGCATCAAAAAGGCTGAAAACCGGGACAATTTGTAGGTAATGACCATAGGGCGCCTGAGCAGGGCTGTTTCCAGCGTGGCGGTACCGGAAGCCACCAGTACCACATTGGCAGCCATCAAGGCGGCATGCGCATGGCCGAACAAAATTTTCAGCGGCAAGTCCGCGCCGTTCAGCCGATACAGCGTGGTCTCAAAAAAATCACGGGTCTCGCGACTAACCAGCGGCACCAGAAATTGGACATCCGGCTCAACGCTGGCGATTTTCTGCGCTGTCCGGATAAAAAGCTCAGCCATGTAATGCAATTCACTTTGGCGACTGCCCGGAAGCATGGCAATAACGCTCCCCTCAGCAGGAAGTTTGAGCTTCGCCCGCATTGCGGCACGGTCTGGCTGTTGTGGCAACACATCCGCCATGGGGTGACCAACATAGGTAACGGACACACCAGCCTCTTCATATATTTTGGGCTCAAATGGAAATAGAGCGAGGATGTGCGTGACTGACTGCGCAATGGTCTTGACCCGTTCGCGGCGCCATGCCCAGACCGACGGGCTGACATAGTGAATGGTAGGGATGCCATGAGACTTGAGTGTTTTTTCCAGACCCAGATTGAAATCAGGCGCATCTACCCCGATGAATAAATCTGGCGGATTAGTGAGGAAATAACGCTTAAGTTTGCGCCGGATGCCAAGTATTTCAGCAAAGTGCCGCAACACCTCAAGATAGCCGCGCACCGCCAGCTTTTCCATGGGGAACAGGGTTTTAGCCCCGGCGGCCTGCATTTTTGGCCCGGCAATGCCTACGAATTCGACATCCGGTAATTTATCCCGAAGCGCGGCAATCAGATGACTGCCTAGCAGATCGCCCGAAGCCTCGCCCGCGACGATCCCGATCCTGAACCTGCGTCCTTCTGCCACAACCACGCTCCTGTTTAGCGGATGATGCCGCGGGTGGATTTGGCCAGGAACTCAAGCAACAAAGCGATTTCCGGAAATGACTGACTCTGTTCTGCCAACGCCTGTTTGGCGTCATTCAGACTCAGCCCTGACTTGTACAGCGTCTTGTAGGCACGCCGCAATGCCATGATGGCATCAGTCGAAAAACCGCGCCGTTTAAGCCCCTCGGTGTTGATGCCGTGCGGCGCAGTGGGATTGCCGCCCACGGTCACATAGGGCGGCACATCCATGGTGATGACCGAACTGATGCCGGTAATGCAATGGGCGCCGACATGGCAAAACTGATGCACCCCGGTGAATCCGCCGAGTATGGCGAAATCATCGATCGTGACATGCCCCGCCAGGGTGGCATTATTGGCAAAAATGGTATTGTTGCCGATCAGACAGTCATGCGCCACATGCACATAGGCCATCACCCAGTTGTCATTGCCAAGTCGGGTAACACCAAGATCCTGCGCTGTCCCCAGGTTGAAGGTGCAAAATTCACGAATGGTGTTGCGGTCGCCGATTTCAAGCCGGGTCGGTTCACCGGCATATTTTTTGTCCTGCGGCACCTCGCCCAGGCTGGAAAACTGGAATATCCTGTTGTCGCTACCAATCCGGGTGTGGCCTGAAATCACCACATGGGGGCCGATCCAGGTGTTATCGCCGATCTCGACATGCTCGCCAATCAGCGAATAAGCGCCAACGGCAACCCCTTCGCCAAGTCGGGCGCCAGGGTGAATAATCGCGGTAGGGTGAATCATGACCGCACCTTAGGCAATGTCGCGCTTGGCGCACATTAGTTCGGCCTCGGCCACAATTTCCCCGTCCACTCTGGCTTCAGCCTTGAATTTCCAGATACCGCGCATATTGCGCAGGATCTCGACATGCAGATGCAACTGGTCGCCGGCAGTCACGGGTTTCTTGAAGCGCGCATTGTCGATACCGACAAAATAGAACACCGAGTTCTCGTCCGGCATGGAACCCATGGTCTTGAACGACAGAATACCTGCCGCCTGGGCCAGCGCCTCCATGATCAGCACGCCCGGCATCACCGGATGATGGGGGAAATGCCCCTGAAAAAAAGGCTCGTTGATGGTGACATTCTTGATCGCCACAATGTTCTTGCCCGGTTCGCATTCCAGCACCCGGTCCACCAGCAGGAAGGGATAGCGGTGCGGCAAATGTGCCATGACTTCATGAATATCCATGCTGCTCATGATTTCTTCCTTTCCAGTTCTGTAATCTTTTGTTCCAGCTGGCGGATCTTGTCCGCCATGCTGTCAAGGTGGCGCAAATGCGCCGCATTTTTGAGCCACTGTTCATGCGTTGAGAATGGCATCGCCGAGGTATACGCGCCGGGCTTGGAAATGGATTTGGTGATCAGCGTGCCGGAAGAGACTGAAACATTGTCGGCAATACTTAAATGACCGAGAATCATGCCCGCGCCGCCAACCGTGCAATTGCGTCCGATCCGAGCACTGCCGGCGATGCCGACACATCCTGCCATGGCGCTGTGCGCGCCAATACGGACGTTATGCGCCACCTGAATCTGATTATCCAGCTTCACACCCTCCTCGATCACTGTGTCTTCCAGCGCCCCGCGGTCAATGGTGGTATTGGCGCCAATTTCGACATCGTCGCCGATCACTACCCGGCCGATCTGGGGAATTTTCAGCCAGCGACCTTCCTCATGCGCCAAGCCAAATCCATCTGCGCCGATCACTGCGCCGGAATGGATAATGACGCGCGCACCCAACAGGCACTGATGATAAATCACCACCCGGGGAAACAGGTGCGCGTCATCGCCAATCTCGACTTTGTCTCCAATCGCGCACCCGGCACCGATAACGGCCCTTTCTCCAATCCTCACCCCGCGCCCGACAAACGCGAAAGGGCCGACTGAAGCACTGGCCGCAATGACGGCATCCGCCGCCACCACTGCCGAGGGATGAATCCCGGCAGAGGCTGGCTCAAGAGGGTTAAGCAAGCCCGTTACTCTGGCGAAATAGGCGGAAGGATTACTACAGACAATACGTGGCTTGCTTGTTGCATCGCGATTTTCCTGATTGAGGATAACCGCCCCCGCCTGGGTTGCCTCAAGCTGTTTCCTGAAACGCCCCGTGGTATAAAAACTGATGTTTCCGGGCAGCGCCGTTTCCAGTGCAGCCACCTGGCCAATCCGTGTCTCGTGCATCACCTAGCAGTTCACCGCCCAGGCGGGACACGATTTCACCCAGCGTATAGGTATGTTCCATGCCGATGCTCACGGACTGTTGCTGATAACAAACGGCTGGAAATCCAGCCCTGAACTTACTTCTCGGACAGTGCCTTGAGCACTTTTTCGGTCACGTCAATGCGGTGACTGGCGTACACAGCCTCCTGCAGGATGAGGTCGAATTTCTCGCTCTCGGCAATGGCAATAATGGCCTTGTTGGCACGTTCCTGAACTGCGGAAAGTTCTTCATTGCGACGCAGGTTAAGGTCTTCACGGAACTCACGCTGGGAACGCTGAAAATCGCGGTTCAGGTTGGCCAGATCACGTTCCTTGTTACGGCGTTCCGTATCGCTGATGGTCACACCCTCACGCTCCAGGTAAGCCTGCAGGTCCTTGGCTTGTTTAGCCATCTTCTGCAGTTCCTGGTCACGTGTTGCGAACTCTTTCTCCAATTTTTTCTGTGCTTTCTGTGCCGGCGCCGCTTCGCGGAAAACGCGCTCGGTGTTAACGAAGCCAATTTTGAACTCGCCTGCGGCAACCGCACTACCGATCTGCATCAGCGAGATGGCAAGCATCGTCATGACAATCTTTTTCAATTCAATTCTCCTAATTCTTAAAATACGGTGCCCATCTGGAACTGGAACATTTCAGTCTTGTCGCCTTCCTTCTCATTGAGCGGTTGCGCCAGGCTGAATTTCAGCGGACCGATGGGTGAAGACCAACTCAAGGAAACCCCCGCCGCATAACGCATTTCACCAAAATCTATCCTTTCATATCGGCCGCTGGCGTCACCTTTGCCAAATACCATACCCCCATCCACGAAGGTACCCAGACGCACAGATTTGTCGCTGGACAAGCCGGGGAAAGGAAACAGCACCTCGGCATTCACCACCACGCGGGAATTACCACCTAAAGCAAGATCATTGGTATCACGCGGACCCAGAGAACTGGTGCGGTAGCCGCGCACGGAACCGATGCCGCCTGCATAGAAATTCTTGAAATAGGGCAGGGTCTTGTCGTTATAGCTTTCTGCATAACCCACCTCACCATTCAGCATGAGAGTGAAGTGCTTGGCAAAGGTCTGAAACCACTGATGCTGGTAGGACGCCTTGTAGTATTCAAGATCCAGCCCTGGCAACCCGACTTCGCCATACACCCGCTGCAGGCTGCCTGTGGTCGGATACAGCAGGCTGTCGCGCGTATCCCGCGCCCAGCCCAGATCGGCGCGCACGGTATTGACCACACTGCCATATTCATTAATGAAATTAATTACTTTCGACGAGGTATCGTCAACTATGCTGTTCTCGATTCGCTCGGCAGCCAAGCCCAGGCTGACCGTATCCTTCTCATTCAAAGGAATGCCGAAGCGGACTCCGCCACCTAAAGTCGATGTTTTGTACTGGGTCACCGAAGACAAGCGTGATGTATCGACATCGCGCTTGTAAACATCGAACCCCCGGCTAATGCCATTGTCGGTGAAATAGGGATTGGTGTAGGACACGGAGTACACTTTGTTGATACTGCCGCTGTTCACCTGTACGGCCAGAAAGTTACCACTGCCGAATACGTTCTGTTGTGAAATTGAGCCACTCAATACCAAGCCTTGCGAACTGGAAAAGCCGGCACCCGCCATGATGCTTCCGGTCGGCTTTTCGGTCACGCTGTAGTTCAGATCCACCTGATCCGTGGTGCCGGGTACGGCGGGCGTTTCCACATTGACGTCGGAAAAAAAGCCCAGGCGCTGCAATCTTTCGCGCGAACGGTTGATCTTGTCGGCCGCATACCACCCACCTTCAATCTGACGCATTTCGCGCCGCAACACTTCATCCCGCGTCTTGGTATTACCGGCCATATTGATGCGACGAACATAGACACGGCGGCCCGGATCGAGAAAAAACGTGAAGGCGGCAGTCGCTTGTTCCTTGTTAATCTCCGGCACTGCATTGACGTTGGCGAATGCGTAGCCGTCATTACCCAGGCGATCGCTGATGGCCTTGCTGGATTCAGTCAGTTTCTCGCGAGAAAACACATCGCCAGTCTTCACTTTAATCAGCTTGTTGAGTTCTTCCTCCGGCACCAGCAGTTCACCGGCCAGCTTGACATCGGAAATGGTGTATCTGGCGCCTTCATGCACATTGATGGTGATGTAGATGTCGTTTTTGTCGGGCGAAATCGAAACCTGCGTGGATTCCACGTTAAACTCGAGGTAACCACGGTTCAGATAAAAGGAGCGTAGCGATTCCAGATCGGCAGATAATTTCTGTTTGGAATACTGATCGTTCTTGCTGTACCAGGTCATCCAGCCCGAGGTGGACAAAACGAATTGCTCGAGCAATTCCTTTTCCTTGAAGGTTTCATTGCCGACAATGTTGATCTGCTTGATCTTGGCGATCTCGCCTTCTGAAATATCAAAACTGATGGCAACGCGGTTACGTTCCAGCGGCGTCACCGTGGTGGCGATTGTCACGCCATACTTGCCACGGCTGAAATATTGCCGCTTCAGTTCCTGCTCGGCCCGATCGAGCAAGGCCTTGTCAAAAATCTTGGACTCCGCCAGACCGGCCATTTTAAGGCCGTCCTTGAGCTGCTCCTTGCTGAATTCCTTGCTGCCGATAATATCCACCTGAGCAATAGCCGGCCTTTCCTGCACCATCACCACCAGCACGCCATTATCCGCTTCCAGTCGCACGTCCTTGAAGAAGCCGGTGGCATATAGCGCCTTGACGGCGGCGGCCGCCTTTTCATCGTCCAGGGTGTCCCCCACCTTGACTGGCAGGTAGCTGAACACCGTACCGGCTTCGGTACGCTGAATACCTTCCACCCGGATATCTTTAACTACGACAGGTTCAATAGCTGCTGCAGATGCCGCGTATAGTGAGGCAATCAGAAACGGGATGAGTTTTTTCATTATTGGCCGGAAAACAAGCGGTTAATATCGTTGTAAAAGGCAAAAGCCATGAGCACCATCAACAGCGCCATCCCGACCTGCTGGCCGATCTCCATGGCGCGCTCCGAAACCGGGCTTCCTTTCAGGATTTCGGCCATATAATACATCAAATGACCGCCATCCAATAAGGGAATGGGCAACAAATTGAGCACGCCCAGGCTGATGCTGATCAAGGCCAGAAAGCTCAGATAGGGCAGCCAGCCCATGCTTGCTGACTGACCTGCGTAATCTGCAATCGTAATGGGGCCGCTGATATTCTTGAGCGACACCTGCCCCACCACCATGCGCCCCAACATATTCAGGCTGAACACCGAAGTGTCCCAGGTTTTATCCAGAGCGGCGCCCAGCGCCTGAACAGGCGGATAACGCACTTCAGTCAGAAGTTTTTTTCCTAATGCTGCATCCATCTCAGGCGCGGCCCCGATTTTTCCAACCGTTTTACCCCGTTCTGTCGTTGCGGAAGGCGTCAACTGCAACTTCAACAATTGCTCGCCGCGAGCGATTTCAAGTTCCAGAATACGCTCCGGATGGTCTCTTACCCATTGCACCAGATCCTCCCAGCGAGACACAGTCTGGCCATTAACAACCTCTATTTCATCACCCACCAGCAAGCCGGCCTTCTCGCCGGCTCCACCCGGTATCAGCTTGCCGATAACAGGCCGCAACAGGGGGCGAAAATGGGTCAACCCCAGTTTTTCAAGAAAGTCACCATCCAGATCTTCGGCCGTCAGGCTTGCGGTTTCCAGAATACGAAACTGGATTTCGCCACGATCATTACGGGTCTCGATTTTCAAGCCCTGCTTTTCCATGACCCGCTTGAGTAGCAGCCAGCGCGCATCCTGCCACGTCGCCACAGCCTGACCGTCAATCGACGTCATTATTTCACCCGGCTGAAAACCAGCCAGCGCAGCAGGGCTGCCAGGCGCCGGCTCCCCCAGCATGGGTTTAATGCCCGGCACGCCGCTGATGAACATGAGCCAGTACAAGGCAATGGCCAGCAGAAAATTGGCGACCGGCCCGGCTGCAACAATGAGAATGCGGCGCCATACGGTTTGGCGGTTAAATGCGCGCGGCAGTTCATGAGGCGCCACCTCGCCTTCACGCTCGTCCAGCATTTTGACGTAGCCGCCCAGAGGAAAGGCGGCCAACGCCCATTCCGTGCCATCACGGCTTGATTTCCTGACCACCAGGGGCTTGCCAAAACCGACAGAAAAACGCAGCACTTTAACGCCACACAAGCGCGCCACCCAGTAGTGCCCCAGTTCGTGCACCACGATCAGAATACCCAGCGCGAGGGCAAATGCAGCAAGGGTAAAGAGCAGGCTCATGCGTTGAGTGAAGGGTGAAGGGTGAAGGGTGAAGAGCGAGTCTGGCCCAGGATGCGTTCGCTGGCGACTTCGCGCGCCAGTTGATCGGCTTGCTGAACGTCTTCAAGACCGTTCACCGGCACGGCACTGATCTGCTCCAGTGCATGCTCGATCACGGACGGGATGCCAAGAAAAGGCAATTTCTCATCCAGGAAAGCCGCCACCGCCACTTCATTGGCTGCATTGAGAATCGCCGGCGCAGTGCCGCCACAACGCAGGGCCTGATACGCCAGATCCAGACAGCGGAAACGCGCCATGTCCGGTGCCTCGAAATCCAGGCGCGCAATCTTGAACAGATCGAGCGGTGAAACCCCTGCATCAATGCGCTCCGGAAAACCCAGCGCAAAGGCAATCGGTGTGCGCATATCGGGATTGCCAAGCTGGGCCAGCACAGAACCATCCGCATATTCCACCATGGAATGAATTACGCTCTGCGGATGGACCACTACCTGAATCTGGTCTGCAGGCGCATCGAACAGCCAGTGTGCCTCGATGACCTCCAGTCCCTTGTTCATCATGCTGGCGGAGTCCACCGAAATCTTGCGCCCCATCGACCAGTTAGGATGAGCGCAGGCCTGCGCTGGGGTCACATTTTCAAGTTCCGACAGTGCCTTGCTGCGAAATGGCCCGCCGGAAGCCGTGAGCAGAATGCGCGTCACCCCGACTGCCTTCAGTCCGCGCCCGAAATCACGCGGCAGAGACTGGAAAATCGCATTGTGCTCACTGTCGATCGGCAGCAGTTCGGAACCGCTTTCCCGCACCGCATCCATGAACACGCGACCGGACATCACCAGCGTCTCTTTGTTGGCGAGCAGAATTTTCTTGCCAGCCCGCGCCGCCGCCAGCGATGGCCGCAAGCCGGCCGCGCCGACAATCGCCGCCATGACGCTGTCCACCTGGGGCAGGGACGAAACCCGCTCCAGCGCTTCGACTCCGTGCAGCACCTCGGTTGCCAGGCCAACTGCCGCCACTCTCGACTGCAACTGCTGTGCCGCGTCCGCATCCAGCAACACAGCAAACTCCGGCTCGAATTGCTGGCACTGCAAAAACAGCTTATCGACCTGGGAATGGGCCGTCAGCGCAACTACCCGGAACAGCCCTGGATGACGTGCAATGACGTCCAGCGTGCTGACACCGATTGATCCGGTAGAGCCAAGTACGGTAATTTTTTGCTTATCAGCCATGATCAGATAATGGAAAATCCAGAAACGAAATAAAATGCTGCCGCCAGCGGCAGGGCTGATGTCATCCCGTCGATACGGTCCAGCACGCCCCCATGTCCAGGCAGGATATGGCCGCTATCCTTGACACCCGCCTGACGTTTTAGCCAGGACTCGAACAGATCGCCCACCACACTTAAACTTGCCATGGCCAGCAGCAGGACAAATCCGGGAAAAGGCACACCCAGAACATCCACCAGCGACAGCCACAGCGTACCATACAGCGCTACACCCAAAAGACCGCCGGCGACACCCTCCCAGGTCTTACCCGGACTGATGGAAGGCGCCAGCTTGTGTTTGCCAAACGCCCGCCCCGCAAAATAGGCGCCAATATCCGCCACTGCCACGACCGCCATCAGACCAAACAGCAGTGCCGGGCGCATGACATGAAAATCCATCAGGGCAAACCAGGTGGGGAACAAAACCAGCCAGCCCGTCGCAGCCAGTAGAATGGGGTGGCGCACCTTCCAGCCGAGCAGCAGCCAGGGCAAAACCAGCAGCAGCCAGAAGGCAACTGCGGCGAGATAAGCCGGCTCTACCGGCGCTTTAAAGACAAAAAATGCCACGCCGAACAAGATGGTCAGAACCAGATAAGCCCATCGTCCAGCTGTGGAGTAAGCGGCAATGCCGCCCCACTCCCAGGCTCCAATGGCGATCACGGCCAGGGTCAGCCAGCTCCAGTACAGGCTGGGCAGATAAAACAGCCCGAACAGCAATCCGAACAGCAGGGCAAAAGCCGTAATCACGCGAGTTTTAAGCATGGGTCTTTAATTGATCGCTGGTCCGCCCGAAGCGGCGTTCGCGCTGCTGGTAGGAATGAATAGCCTTGTCCAGTTCGAGCGCATTGAAATCCGGCCACAGCTCATTGGTGAAATACAGCTCTGTATATGCCAGTTGCCACAACAGGAAATTGCTGATGCGTTGTTCTCCGCCGGTGCGGATAAACAGGTCCGGCTCGGGTGCGTAGGGCATGGAAAGATAGGGCTGCAAATCGCCCTCTTCAAAACCGTTCACCAGTTCTGGGCGTGCCTTCAGCATGGCTTGCATGGCCTGCATGATATCCCAGCGGCCGCCGTAGTTAGCGGCGATGGTCAATGTCAGTTTTGTATTGTTCGCTGTGAGCGTTTCGGAATTGCGCACCAGGTCGACCAGATGCGGTTCAAAACGGGAAAGATCACCGATAACTTTGAGGCGAACTCCGTTCTGATGCAGCTTTCTGGCTTCTTTCTCCAGCGCCAGTACAAAAAGCTGCATCAAAAAGGAAACTTCTTCCTTCGGACGGCGCCAGTTTTCGCTGCTGAACGCGAACAGGGTGAGATACTCAACGTCGCGCTCGATGCAGGACCTGACCATCTCGCGTACTGTTTCCACGCCGCGCTTATGCCCCATTACCCTCGGGAAATGACGTTTTTTGGCCCAACGCCCATTACCATCCATGATGATGGCAATGTGGCGGGGGATATGCGACACCGCAGGTATTTCACGGGTCGAGCTTTTTGAAAGGGTCACCAGACCTGGCTCAAATGGCCATTAATTCAGTTTCTTTGACCTGCAACATCTTGTCCACTTCAGCCACATAGCGGTCCGTGAGCTTCTGGATCTCGTCCTGGGCACGGCGATCATCATCTTCGCTGATCTCCTTGTCCTTGAGCAAATCCTTGAAGTGGGCATTGGCATCACGGCGGATGTTGCGAATCGCCACCTTGGCGCCCTCGCCTTCATGCTTGACGACCTTGATCAGCTCCTTGCGGCGCTCTTCAGTCAGGGCAGGCATCGGCACCCGGATCAAATCGCCCTGCGAGGACGGGTTCAATCCCAGGTCGGAATCACGAATAGCTCTTTCCACCGCGCCCACCATTTTCTTTTCCCACGGCGCCACACCGATGGTGCGCGAATCAATCAGGGTCACGTTGGCGACCTGATTAACCGCCGTCGGGTTGCCATAATAATCAACCATCACGTGATCCAGAATGCCGGTATGAGCGCGCCCGGTACGCACCTTGGCCAGATCGGCCTTGAGTGCCTCCAGGGACTTCTGCATTTTCTGTTCTGCAGTTTTCTTAAGGTCTGAAATCATGTTTTTGTGTCCTTCCGTCCTGCAGCCGCCTGAAGGAGGCTGCTTAACAATACACCCGTGTACCTTCGTCCTCGCCCATCACCACGCGCTTGAGCGCGCCCGGCTTGAAGATGCTGAACACGCCCAGCGGCATGCTCTGGTCGCGGCACAGGGCCAGTGCGGTGGCATCCATCACCTTGAGATTGCGGCTAATCGCCTCGTCAAAACTCAATTGCTGATAGCGCATGGCTTCCGGATTGGTTTTCGGATCGTCGGTATACACGCCGTCCACCTTGGTCGCCTTGAGCACCACTTCCGCCCCGACTTCCATGGCGCGCAAGGCAGCCGCTGTATCGGTAGTGAAAAAAGGGTTGCCGGTGCCGGCACCGAAAATCACCACTTTGCCTTCTTCCAGATAGCGGATCGCCTTGCCGCGAATGTAAGGCTCGGCCACCGCTTCGATGGCCAGCGCGGTCTGCACCCGGCTCGCCACGCCGATACGGCGCATGGCGTCCTGCAGTGCGAGGGCATTCATGACCGTGGCCAGCATGCCCATGTAATCTGCGGTGGCGCGGTCCATGCCTGCAGCAGCAGGGGCCACGCCACGAAAAATATTGCCGCCACCGATGACCACCCCCACCTGCACACCCATGTGCACCACCTCGGCTATTTCACCGACGATACGTTCGATGGTGGGCCGGTTGATACCGTAACTGTCGTCACCCATCAGGGCTTCGCCGGACAGCTTGAGCAGAATGCGCTTGTAGGCGGGGGCGGTCATGGCTTATACCTTCGCTGCGGCAGCGACTTCGGCTGCGTAATCCACCACTTTCTTCTCGATGCCTTCGCCCACGACGTACATGGTGAAAGCACTGACAGTCGCCTTCTTGCCGGCCAGCAGTTTTTCCACGGTCTGATCCGGGTCCTTGACGAAAGGCTGGCCCATCAGGGTGACTTCCGCCAGGTACTTGGCGATACGGCCTTCCACCATCTTGGCGACGATGTCGGCTGGCTTGCCGGATTCAGCGGCCTGCGCCGAGAAAATCTTGCGCTCGCTTTCCAGCAACTCGGCAGGCACCTGGTCTTTGGAAACGCACACCGGCTTGCTGGCAGCGATATGCATGGCGATATCCTTGCCCAGCTGCTCGTCGCCGCCAGTGCTGTCCACCATCACGCCGATGCGCGTACCGTGCAGATAGGTCGTCAGCTTGCCGGAAGTCTCAGCACGCACCAGGCGACGTGGGGAAATGTTCTCGCCCAGCTTCATGATCAATGCCTGGCGGGTTTCTTCCACGGTCTGGCCGGAAGGCAGCTTGGCGGAAGCCAATGTATCGATGTCTTCAATGCCCTGCTCGGCAACCAGTTGGGCCAGCGCCTTGGCAAACGCGGCAAAATCTTCATTCTTGGAAACAAAGTCGGTTTCGCAGTTCACTTCGACCAGTGCGCCCTTGTGGCCATCGGCACTGATGAAGCTGCCAACCACGCCTTCTGCGGCAACACGGCTGGCAGCCTTGTTAGCCTTGGCGCCGCTCTTGATGCGCAGCAACTCTTCTGCCGCTTTCATATCGCCGGCCGTCTCGGTCAGCGCTTTTTTGCATTCCATCATGCCCAAGCCGGTCAGCTCGCGCAGCTCTTTAACCATACCTGCGGTAATGTCCGCCATATTCAAACTCCTAAATTTCTCAAATATCCAAAGCTAAAAAAAGGGGCTTCCGCCCCTTTTCTGCGGAAAATCAACCCGCTGTCTGTTCTGCGTCACTCACTTCGACGAACTCATCGCCCTTGATGATATCCGTTACGACCTGACTGCGGCCTTCCAGGATTGCATCGGCCATGCCTTGCGCATACAAGCGAATCGCCTTGCTCGAATCGTCGTTGCCGGGAATCACATAATCCACGCCGATTGGCGAGTTGTTGGTATCCACGATGCCAATCACGGGAATGCCCAGTTTTTTGGCTTCGGTGATGGCGCCGCTTTCGTAGCCAACGTCGATCACGAACATGGCATCCGGCAGGCCGCCCATATCCTTGATGCCGCCCAGGCTGCGTTCCAGCTTGATCATTTCGCGCTTGAAACCCAGCGCTTCTTTTTTCGACAGGCGCTCTATGCTGCCATCTTCAATCATGGCTTCCATTTCCTTGAGGCGCTTGATAGACAGCTTTACCGTCTTGAAATTGGTGAGCATGCCGCCCAGCCAGCGGTAATCCACATAAGGCGCACCGGCGCGTGCGGCTTCTTCCTTGACGATCTCGCGAGCCTGGCGCTTGGTGCCGACGAACAGGATATTGCCCTTGTTGCTGGCCATCTTGCGCACGAACTTGGTTGCCTCTTCATACATCGGCAGAGATTTTTCCAGGTTCACGATATGAATTTTGTTGCGGTCACCGAAGATGAACGGTGCCATCTTGGGGTTCCAGTAGCGGGTCTGGTGACCGAAATGAACGCCTGCTTCGAGCATCTGGCGCATGGTTACTGACATGGTAAAACTCCTTTTAAGGGTTAAGCCTCCATCCGTCCGCTCGCGACCCGCCGGAAAATAATCCGTTCGGGCACCCTTAACGGGACAGATGTGCGTATTAACCGCCTTGCGGCGGCATCAAAATTTGGCTGCATTCAAAGCCAGTCAAATTGGGCCGCGATAATAGCACAAACAGGCCCGGCTATTCAATCGCCCAGTCTATTTTAGACTTTTTGAGCCTCTGATGCTGGCGGCCTGCTCCAGCAATTCGCCAATATCGGTATTGCCGACACTCAGCGCCATTTCCAGCGCCGACTCACCCTGCCTGCTGCGCAGACCAGGGTTTGCGCCCAGACGCAGCAATAAAGTAACGCAATCGATGCAGCCATTTTTCGCTGCCAGCATCAACGCGGAGAGGCCGGCATCGGTCTGTTCATCAACCGGAACGCCATAACTCAGAAGCAAGCGGGCCGTGCTCGCATGGCCGGCATAGGCTGCATACATCAACGGATTCCAGCCCCTGCCATTGGCGCCAAGGGCCGCACCCCGCGCCACCAGCTGCTCGATCACCGAGTTGTGGCCATTGTATGCGGCAAGCATCACCGCTGATTCTCCATACAGATTTCTCAGATACACCTTGGCGCCATGCGCCAGCAATTGCCTCACCACATCGGGTGAGCCTTCCCTGGCAGCCATCATCAAGGCGGTGTAGCCCTGCCCGTCCTGCAGGTTGGCATCCACGCCCTGCTGCAATAAATCCGTCACCGTCTCTGCGTCGCCATTCCTGATGGCTATAAACATGTCGTCCATGCTTGTGTCGGCATAGACGGCAGTCGACAGAACAAGGCTCGACAAGAGCACAACAAGCCACATGGCAAGAGGTCTAAAAAAATTCCGGGCTAGCATTGCAGGCGCAATCCGTCGTAAGCCGGGCTTACGCCGACAGGAAGCCTGGCGCTCAATTCCGCGAATTCCAGCTCATGGGTCATGTGGATGAGATAAGTATTGCGTGCACCGATTTTTTCGGCCCACGCGACTGCCTCTGCCATGCTGAAGTGCGTCGGATGGGGGCGATAGCGCAGGCAATCCAGCAGCAGATAATCCAGCCCCTGCAACATTTCCATGCTGGCCGCAGAAATATCCGACACATCGGTCAGATAGGCCATGTTGCCGATGCGATAAGCCAGAATCTCGTATTTTCCATGCATGACCGGCACCGGGATCACTTCCACCCCACCCGCGACAAACGGACCATCAACGACATGTGCCTTGAGTACCGGCTTGTCCCAGTGATGCTGCTCATGACTGGGGAATGCATAACCGAAACGCTGCACAATACCCTGCATGGTAACTTCGTTGCCGTACACCGGGATCGGCTGGCGCTGCAGGTGGCAGAAGCTGCGCAGGTCGTCCAGGCCATTCAGGTGATCAGCGTGATAGTGGGTGTAGAGCACGGCATCCACGCGGACAAGCTTCTCGCGCAGGGCCTGAATCCGCAGATCCGGCCCTGTGTCCACCAGGAGCACCGCCCCATCGTCCATGTATACCGCGATCGAACAGCGCGTGCGCTTGTTGCGCGGGTCGGCTGA
Organism: uncultured Gammaproteobacteria bacterium; assembly: GCA_963741495.1. Lineage (GTDB taxonomy): Bacteria > Pseudomonadota > Gammaproteobacteria > Burkholderiales > Sulfuricellaceae > Sulfurimicrobium. The sequence goes on along the minus strand of CAVUID010000011.1, from coordinate 93,996 downwards.
AAGACAGGTCTCGCAGCCGCAGCCAATCACCGGCGTGCCGGCGCTGGAGCCGCTGCCGAGAAAGACTACTTCCATGCCTGCGCGGCCCGGAACAATTCGAAAAAGTTGCGCGTCGTGGCTGCCCCCACATCCTCAAGGCTGATACCGCGCAAATGAGCAATCTCCTCGGCCACATGACGCACATAGGCGGGTTCGTTGGTCTTGCCGCGATAGGGCACTGGCGCCAGATAGGGTGAGTCGGTTTCGATCAGCATGCGCTCCAGCGGGACGTATTTCGCCACTTCCTTCAGTTCCAGCGCTTTCTTGAAGGTCACGATGCCGGAGAAGGAAATATGAAAATTCAGCGCCATCGCCTGTTCAGCCACGTCCCGGCTTTCAGTAAAACAGTGCATCACCCCGCCCACCTGCTCCGCGCCCTCCTCGCGCATGATGCGCAAGGTATCTTCTGCCGCTGCACGGGTATGGATAATCAGCGGCTTGCCGCACTGCAGCGCAGCGCGAATGTGAGTGCGAAAACGCGCGCGCTGCCATTCCAGATCGCCCGTCAGGCGGAAATAGTCGAGCCCGGTTTCGCCCACGGCGACCACTTTCGGGTGGCTTGCCAGCGCAACCAGCTGTTCAACATCCGGCTCCGCGCAATCCTCGTGATCGGGATGCACACCGACCGAAGCAAAAATATTGGGATGTTGCTCGGCCAGATTGAGAATCTGCGGGAAAGCGGCCAGTTCGACACTGACGCACAGGGCATGGGTCACCTGATTGCGCGCCATGGCAGCCAGCAATTCAGGAACACGCTCGGCCAGGCCGGGAAAATTGATGTGGCAGTGGGAATCGATGAACATGGTGAGAATCGTGAGGGTGAGGGGTGAGGGGTGAGGGGTGAGGGGTGAGGGGTGAAGAGGAAAGTCAAAAACACGATCCGCCAAGATTTCACGCCTCACGCCTCACCCCTACCCCCTCACCTTTTACATGGTATGGGTCGGGCGCGTGGACTTGAGGTTGCCGCCCAGCAAGCCCTCGATCTTGTTGCGGGCGGCAATGCCGCTTTCGTTGTCGGAGAACTGGACGCCAATGCCCTGGGACTTGTTGCCCTGCGCCTCGGCAGGGGTAATCCAGGCAACCTTGCCGGCTACCGGCAGCTTGTTGGGGTCATCCATCAGGGTCAGCAGCATGAACACCTCGTCACCCAGGCGGTAAGCTTTGGTCGTCGGGATGAATATGCCGCCACCCTTGAGAAAAGGCATGTACGCGGCATACAGCGCCGGCTTCTCCTTGATGCTCAATGACAGCACCCCGGGACGGGAAATGGGGGCTTTGCTCTCGGCTTCAGCCATGATCAGTCTCTACTCGGATTCATTAACTGCATATAGGATAGCAATAATTGCTCCAGAAACAACTGCGTATTCAGGGGATGATGCACAATTTTTTGCGCTGCCAGCAACTCTTTTTGAAACATCAGGGCCGCTTGCAAAGAAATGCGTGGTGCCAGCGCCTGAATTTCGCTGGCGAAATCCGGCTGATAGCGGATCAGCCCGCTCAGGCGACAGCCGATCAGATCATACAGCCACTGCTGCAACCACTTCAGCATGTTGGGCAAATCCATTTTCTCGTTCTTCTCCGCCAGGGCGATGGGATCCAGCGCCTGCGGACGAGACAATTGGGATAAAAAAACCTGCCGCAGTTCCTGTAACTCATCGCCGGAAAGTGCCAGCGCCGCCAGTGGCGCATAGCCCGCCTGCGCCAGGAATGGCGCAGGGTCGGGCACACCCTGCTGGCGCAGCCATTCCGTGGACTGCGCCAGCGGCGGCACCGGGAAAGCCAGCTTGAGGCAGCGGCTCCGCACGGTGGGAAGCAGGGCTTGCGCCTGATGCGTCACGAGCATGATCAGGGTCTGCGGCGGCGGTTCTTCCAGGGTTTTCAGCAGGGCATTGGCTGCATTGGCATTCATGGCCTCGGCCGGATGGATCAGGATGACGCGTTTACCGTTGCGATGCGTGCTCAGGCTCACCAGACCGGCCAGTTCGCGAATCTGCTCGATCTTGATCTCATGGCTGGGCTTCTTGCCCTTGGCCGGCTTGTCATCCTCCGTCTCGGTCAGCGCCTCGGGTTCCACACTGCGGAAATCCGGGTGATTACCCTGCGCAAACCAGCCACAGGCGAGACATTTTCCGCACCCTTCGCCAGAGGGCAGGGGCGTTTCGCACAGCAAGCCCTGCGCCAGTGCGCGGGCAAATTCAAGCTTGCCGACGCCCTTGCGTCCCTGAAACAGCAGGGCATGGGGCAGGTTCTGGCGCATCGCATTAAGCTGGCGCCAGATTTCCGTTTGCCAGGGATAGATAGACACAGCCTTATAGCTCGGCAATCAGGGTTTCCAGTTCCGCCCGGATCTGCGGCACTGTGCGGGTCGAATCGATCACGCGAATGCGCTCTGGGAACGCTGCTGCGCGGGCAAGGTAAGCCTGCCGCACGCGCTGGAAGAAATCCTGTTTTTCCTGCTCGAAGCGATCCAGCGTGACACTGGCGGAGAGCCGCTGGCGCGCCACTTCCAGTGGCACATCGAAGAGCAGGGTCAGGTCGGGCTGCAATCCTTGCTGCACCCAATCTTCAAGAACGCGCAGACGCGCCGTATCAATCCCTCGGCCACCGCCCTGATAGGCAAAACTGGCATCGGTAAAGCGATCCGAAATCACCCACTTCCCTGCTTCCAGCGCCGGCAGGATGACCTGCGCCAGGTGCTCGCGCCGCGAGGCAAACATCAGCAGCGCTTCGGTTTCCAGATCCATGGCGTGATTGAGCAACAAGCCGCGCAGCGTCTCGCCCAGCGGTGTGCCGCCCGGTTCGCGGGTCACGACCACTTTACACCCACGCCGCGTCAGCGTTTCTGCCAGCCAGTCGAGGTGGGTGCTTTTGCCTGCGCCGTCGATGCCTTCCAGTGTAATGAATTTGCCTTTAATTTTGCGTCCCCTGCTTACGGCCTAACTGATAGCGAGCTACTGCCAGATTGTGTTCTTCCAGACTGTTCGAAAACTTGTGCGTACCGTTGCCCTTACCGACGAAATACAATGCCTTCGTCGTTGCAGGATGCACCGCAGCCTGCAACGCGCCCCAGCCCGGCATGGCGATCGGCCCCGGCGGCAGGCCGAAACGGGTATAGGTATTATAAGGCGTATCCGTCAGAAGGTCGGCACGCCGCAGGTTGCCGTCAAAACTGTCGCCCATGCCGTAAATGACCGTCGGGTCGGTCTGCAGGCGCATATTGATGCGCAGGCGGTTGACGAACACCCCGGCAATCAGCGGGCGCTCGTTCGCCCGCCCCGTTTCCTTCTCGACAATGGAAGCCATGATCAGAACTTCATAGGGCGTATTGTAGGGCAACAGGGGATCGCGCTCCGCCCATGCGCTGGCAAGGCGCTTCTGCATTGCCTGATAGGCGCGTTTGAGAATGGCCAGATCGCTCATGCCGCTGCTGAAATAGTAGGTATCGGGAAAAAACAGCCCTTCCGCGATGGCTTCACTGGCACCGATTTTTTCCAGGACCTCCCGTTCGCTCAGTTGCGCCGAATCGTGACGAATCGCCTCGTGCTCGTCCAGCGCCTGCCGCATGCGCTTGAAGTTCCAGCCTTCAATCAGGGCGATTTCGCTCTGGCTCACATCGCCACGGGTGATCATGCGGAACAGCTGGAGCGGCGTGGGATTGGTTTCCAGAGAATAATTGCCGGCCTTGAGCTCCCCCGCCTTGCCCAGCAGGCGCACCAGCATGGTGAAACTCCATGGCTCTTTCAAAACGTCGGCTTCCACCAGCTGGCGCGCCACACTGCGCAGGGAGCTGCCATGCTTGAGCGTGAAGCCATAAGGCGTATTCGGCAATTGCAGCGGCGTGACGACAAAATAGGCCGCCCACCCTGCAGTCAGCAGTATTACCAGCACAAGCACCCGAAGCAGTTTTTTAATCATCCCGCCCTTCCAGCAAAGTCCTCAGGCGAGCGCATACCTCACCGCTCGCCCAAACCCGGCCATTGAACTCCCGCACTTGCCACAGACCGATCACGCTGTTGCACAGCATGACCTCGTCTGCCGCCATCAATTCTTCCAGCGAAAGCGGCGCGACATGAGCGGGCAGGCCCAGTGCAGCCGCAAAGGCCAGCATGCGATCACGCTGCACGCCTGCCACGCCGCAGCGGGACAGATCCGGCGTATGCAGCACCCCCGCACGACAGCAGAACAGGTTGCTCATGGTGCCTTCAATGACATTATCCGCCTCATCCCGCAATATACCTTCGGCAATGTCCGCATCATTCCATTCCATGCGCGCCAGCACATTTTCCAGCCGGTTGAGGTGCTTGACTCCCGCCAGACGCGGCTGTGAAGACAGGCGCAGGTTGCACAAATGCACTTTCACACCGCCAGCATAGTGGCTGGGCGGATAAGCCGGCAAGGCGCTGGCGGTCACAATACGCGTGGGCACGGCATCCGCCGCCACGACATAGCCCCGGGCGCCCGGCCCGCGCGTGACGATGATCTTGGCCACGCAATCCGGCGGCAACTGTTCCAGCTCGGCTGCCAGCGTTGCCGCATCGGGGCAGCGCAAACCCAGCGCGGCGCAATCAGCAGCCAGCTTCGCATATTGCCGGGGCCAGCAAAGGCTGAGCCCGCCCGCCCTTTTCAGGGTGCGGAACACACCGTCGCCATAAAGCAGGCCGCGGTCATTGGCAGGAACGGCATCCGACGGGATGCCATCAATCAGCGTCATGAAATCCGTGCAGTCATGAAAAATGCCATTCTACCTGCAGAGACGATTTATCCGGGCCGGACAACAGAAAAATACGACCGGCCCGGCGACACATCCGGATACGCCCCAAATCTACACACAATACCTGATTGTTTTAATAAACCAATCCACTATATTTGAAGCATGGGTACCGGCTTTTCCTATCGTCGGCGGTAGCGGAACCACGAAGCGGAATACGACATCCAGGAAACGCGAGAGATTTATCTGCGCATCATGTGACGGCATCTCTCCTTTTTCCATCTATGGCAAATAACAGGAGGTTAAAATGAAATCAGCTCACATCAACTATTCGGGTATGGACCTGGACTACAGAATGGCCAGCGGACTGGCTGCCACTCTGGCTGACAAGGATCCCTACATCATCGAACCGGTCGTCATTGCCTGGCATGACAAAAAAGCGGCCCGCATGTCCCCGGTCATTGAGGGTGGGGATCTCAACACGCGCTGGCACGACTACGGAGAAAGCCATGGCGGCAAGCTTGAAATCGACGTCAATGGCGAGTTCGACTTCATTTACGCGGATTCAAGCGCTTTCGAGCCTTACGGCCCCAGCCCGTATATCAACGTAAAAGACAAGAAAGGCAATGAGTACCTGTGCCAGATCAATGCGCTGCGCGATCCGAAAGATCCCAGCAAGGAAGCCTGCGTGGTTCTGGACGAGTGGACCAGCAAGCTGACCTGAAGCATAGCTGCATTTCCATGGCACAAACGATTTTTAGAGCGACGAACGGCGCAGCGGAGGTTCATCATGTCAACAAACAATTCACTGATTGCCACGTATGCGAATCACGGCGTGGCGAAGGACACCATCAGGAAACTTGAGCATGCCGGATACGACATGAACAAGCTTTTTGTCGTCGCCCGTGACAAGGATCCGTCCCTGGCGGGGGTTGCCGTCGTGGGTGCGCTGAGCGATCTTGGCGCCGAACAGTTCAGCTGCATTCCCAGCGAGTACCTCCCCAATTACGAAGCCGAACTGAAAGTCGACAGAGTGCTTCTGGTCGCGCATGGAACGCCCGAGGAGATTGACCGGGCCAGGGGGGTGATTGACTCGACCCATCCAGAAGGATGGAACGGGAACGTAGGCGCCGCAGTTTTCTACGGCTGTGTTGATTAGCGCCGCCCCAACCCGGCCAATCCGGCTGGCCAGCATCGGGTCGGGATGCAAGTTCGGCTTGTATCCTGACCCGAAGTGCTGCAAAGTTGAGCCCGACCAACCGATATTTGAAGCTGCGAAAATACAATGTTCAAGTTGTTGAGATTTTATTCAATAGCAAGCTTCATCCTCATTTTCATCTCGGCCGCCCTGCTTACCCTGTTCTATCGTGAGGTAACCGTCCAGTGGGTCACCCGGCTGACGGAAGAACACAATATCGTCCTGGCCCAGACCACGCTGAACGCCATCCGCCCTGCCCTTGTCAAGCATCTGAAAGCAGATGCCGCGACAGACCCGCAAAGCTTTCCGCCTGAACTGGCTGAAACCCTGAGAAACGCAGTCCGGAACACATCGATCATCCGGCTCAAGATATACAACCGCAAAGGTGTGGTCGTTTTTTCGACCATTGCCAGTCAGATCGGCACGAATAAAAGCGATAACGCCGGCTTTCTGGCTGCGATCAATGGCAGCGCGATCAGCAGCCTCGTTTACCGCGACACCTTCAATGCCTTTGAAAAAACAACCGAGCGAGATAATCTGCTGCGGTCTTACATACCGGTGAGCATCAGTCCGGGTGAACCGGTTCAGGGCGTGTTCGAGATCTATACCGATGTGAACTGGATGGCGGAGGAGAACGAGCGCATCCTGTTCATCATCCTGCTGGGCGCCGAATTGATCCTGGGAATCCTGTTCGCGGCCCTGATTCTGGTCGTGCGCCGCGCCAACCAGCATCTGGAATCACAACAGCAGAGAATCCGGGAAAGGATGGCCTCGCTGGAAGTGCTCTCGAACCGCCTGCTGAACAGCGATGAGCAGGACAAACAGAAAATTGCATTTGGCCTGCATGAAGGACTCGCCCAGACCCTGAGCGCCATCAAGGCCAACGTGGAGAACAGTCGCCTGCTTCTGGGCGCAGAAAACGAGAATGCCAAGGCGCTGGAATCAATCGTGCCGATCATTCAGGGCGCCATTCAGGATGTCCGGAATATTGCGACGGGGTTGCGTCCGCCCAGCCTGGATGACCTCGGACTGATCCCGACGATCCACTGGTTTTGCAGCGAATTCGAGCGTTCACACCCCGGCGTGCAGATCAGGACAGAAATTCAGTGTACGGAAGACCAAATCCCCGTAACGCTGAAAATTGTCATCTACCGCATCATCGAATCGGCGTTCAGCGATATAGCGCATCAAGCCCATGCCGGCTGGATACAGCTTGACCTGAAGCATGAAGACGACGGCATCACGCTGCAAATCAGCGGCACTGGAGAAAGCTCGGCAGCACAGCAAGGGCAACGCCCGCATCTTCAATTGCGTTTTGCAGAAGTGCGGGAGCGCACGATGCTGTCGAGTGGCATTTTTTCGGCTACGCAGGACCTGATCGGAAAAATCACCCTCACCTCATCCTGGCCGGGCCAGGATGAGGGCAAGGCTTAGGGAACCTCTGATCAAGTGCGCGAGGTCATTGCGAGCGTAGCGAAGCAATCTTGTTTTTCAACAACTTGAGAGATTGCTTCGTCACTTCGTTCCTCGTATACGATTCCACACGAATTTCAGTTCGTAGTGGATCGGAATCCCCTTGTGGGGCAATGACAACTTATTCAGAGGCTCCTTAGAACCAATTTCAGCTTGTAACCAACCCCTTTTCGATCGCATAGGCGGTCAGCATGGAGGCGTTGTGCAGATCGAGCTTCTTCATCAGGTTAGAGCGGTGCTTTTCGACCGTCTTGACGCTCAGACAGTAGTAATCGGCAATGAACTTATTGGGGTGCCCCTCGGCCACCAGTTTCAACACCTCACGCTCGCGATGGGTGAGGGAATCCCAGGCGCTGGAAGTAGCGGGTGAATTGCCGGCGCCCAGATAGCCATTGATGACCTTGCCCGACACATCCGGCGAGAGATAGGTCTTGCCGTTCAACACGCTGCGGATGGCCACGCGCAATTCGTCATGCGTTGCATCCTTGAGGATATAACCGTCGGCCCCGGCGCGCAGGCTTTCGTGAATGTATTCCTCGGTCTTGTGAATGGTGAGCACCAGCACGCGGGTTTCCGGATAGCGCCGCTTGATGTCGCGTATGGCCTCGATGCCGTTCATGCCCGGCATCGACAGATCCATCAGCACCAGGTTCGGCGTCAGCGTTGCGATCAGCTGGACAGCATCGCGGCCATTGTCGGCCTCGCCCACAATCTCGATATCCGGATCCTGGGTCAACAATGCCTTCAAACCGGCCCGGAGCAAAGTGTGATCTTCAACGATCAGAACGCGCTGTTTTTTAAGCATGATTTACCCCACAATGAATGACTGCCTGTTTCATGGCTTCTTCGGCACGCTGCCGGAAACCGCCCCCTGATCATACATAAACACCCAATCCGAATACTTTGTGCGCCCCTCGAACTTCGAGTCGGCCAGGCTGAAGCCGCTCTTTTTCAGCGGCTCATCTTCCGACAGGCTGTGCACGCCGAAAATCTCCCCATTCGGCCCCTTGATCAATCCCCACCGCGTGCTGCCGGTGAACGGGTCCGCGTAAATTTTTCTCAGATAGCGCTGCACCCCGGGGGCACGCGGATCCTTCAGCAAATCCTCCAGACTCAACGGGTAAGGCCGGGCATTCCCCTGGGTATGCATGCGATACAAATTGAGGGCGCGCCGGAACTGATTTCCGACGAACAACAGCTCCTGTTCCTTTTCGCGCTTCAGTGCCGTGTGCCAGACTTCCCCGGCAGCGGCGAGCACGACGCCCATGACGGCAACGACAGCCAGCAGCACGAGATAGGTAAATCCGCCCTCGCGGCACGCATGCTGCAAGCATACACGGGTTTTCCTGCTGGTTTCAGTCGTCAACCGCATCACCAGTCCTTGTATTCCGTGCCATCACGCGCATTCCCGGCAGCCCCGCTTTTAATGTCGAAAACCACCCCTTTTTCCGGCACCTCGGGCGATACGATGACCCATGTCGCGTTACTGTCGGTGATGGGATCCAGCGGCAGGCTGCGCAGATATTTCCTGCTGACCAGCTGGTCCAGCGTTATCAGGATACATGCCGTTGTCGCCATAATATTTATCCAGCGCCTGCCGCGTCAGGGAAAGATTTTCGCGCAGCACGGCCTCCCTGGATTTCTCCACGCTGCTGAAATAACGCGGCACGGCAATGCTCAGCAGCAGCGCAATCACCGCCATGACCACCAGCAGTTCGACCAGGGTAAAACCCGTATTTTTCGATCGTACAAGCCATGATCTGATTGCGCTCCTCACCAGTTCCGGTAACCGATGCCATTCAGCCCGATGCCGGGCGAAAGCGAGTACACATCGAAGACATCCTCGCCCGCTTCCGGTGCGTCAGAAGCTGCTCGCATAACTGCGCATGCCCCAGGTTTCCTCATCCGGTCTGGAAGCATCCAGCGAACATCGGGTCGCGCGGAATGCGCCGCAGGAAATAAATCTTGCGCTTCCTGTCCGGGCTGCTGGCATCCGGCACGCCATCCACCAGCACTTTCAGCGAAGGCGGATAGCCCGATTGCTGGACGCTGTGAATCACGCGTCCCTCGTCCACCGCCTGCCTGTAGGCATCCAGCGCGCCGCGGATCTGCCGCAGGGCCAGGCGCAATTCCTGCTCCTTGCTGCGCTGCACGACCAGCTCCGTCATCGGCAACACCACGCTCGCCAGCAAACTGACGATGGCCACCGTAATGACCAGCTCGATCAGGGTGAAGCCGCGACTCATTGCGCCACCGCCAGCACATGCGGCTCGGGCGCGGCGAATGCCAGCGCTTCGCCGCCGGCGCCGGATGATGCAATACGGCTCACCGTGATTTGCGACTGCGGGGCAGCCGCCGATCACCTCGAAAACCAGTGTCGCCACGCTGCCGCCCGCATTCGCAACATCAGATCCGGTTCCGGACAGATCAACCAGTATCTGGCCACTGGCCTGATCGATGGTTTTGCTCAGATTCGAAGGCATGTGGCTCTGTTTCAGAAAATCTCCTTCTGTCACATCGATCGCCCTGAGCACCGTCGGATCGAACCCGACCAGAAAGCCGAGGCTCTCCACCCCCTGCGACGACGGCGTGTTGAGCGTCAGGCTGATCTTGTCGCCCACTTTCGCCTGATTGGGTCCTTGCCAGGAAAGCGCCAGCGGCTGCGGCTGCCGGAGCCGCCCTGCAGCAGGCGCAGCGGTACGCGGCTGCCGCTGCCGGCTGGGCGCGCGCGCCGCCCGAACTGCTGAGCGCGACGGTGCCCAGCGGACGCAGCAGCAGCGGGCTGCTGCGCAGAGCTGGCCTCGGTCCCGGCCCAGAATTCGACTTCCCGTGCATCCGGGAGATCGACTGTTGCCGACGATGCGCGGCGTAATGGAAAGAACGATTTCCGTCTTCATGCCGTCATCCTTGTGGCTCGAAAACAGCCGCCCGAGTACCGGTATCTGGCCCAGTCCCGGCACCTTGCTGGCGCTATTGCGGTCCTCGTCGTTGATCAGGCCCGCCAGCACTTGCGTTTCGCCGTCCTTCAGGCGCAGCACCGTGCTGGCATTGCGCGTCCCGACCTCATAGGCCAGCGTGCCGGACAGCGTATTGGGGACCTCCTTGATGATGGAACTGACATCCAGATTCATCTTGATCACCACCTCGTTATCGAGATGAATATCCGGTTCCACCTCCAGCTTCAGGCCGACATCCAGATACTGCACGCTGCCGGTAATGACCGGCGTGCCCGTCGAAACCGGGGTGACCGCATTGGTGATCACCGGCACCCGGCTGCCGATCATGATTTTGGCTTTCTCGCGATTGCGCACCCGGATGCGCGGGCTGGCGAGCACATTGGTGTCGCCATCCTCCAGCTTGAGATTGAGGGTGGCGCTGAATGCCGGGCTGGCCAGCAGATCATTGATGCCCAGCCGCGCAATTGTCCCCAGCGTCGTGGCCGTCGCCTGGCGTGCTCAGGGTGAGCTGCCCGGGCCACTTGATGCCGAGCTCGCTCAGGCGCGTGGTGCTCACCTCCAGCACTTCCACTTCCAGCATCACTTCCGGCTCGGCGACATCCTGATCGGCGACCATCTTTTCCGCCAGCCGGATCGCATCCGGCGTATCGCGCATCACGATGGAATTGGTCTTTTCGTGGATGAAGATATCCTTGGTTTTCAGCAGCGTCTTGATCATGACCAGCATCTGCTTGGGGTCTGCATTGGTGAGATGAAAACTCCTGATCTTGAGATCCTGGTAATCCTTGAGCTTGGCCGAGGTATTGGGATAGATGAACAGCGTGTTGTCGCTGATGACTTTTTTCTCCAGCTGGCTTTGCAGCAGGATCAGATCGATCGCGTCCTCCACCGAGACATCCTTGACGAAAATCGAGGTCTTGAGGTCCGGCTTCACATCCTTGTCGAGCAGGACATTGATGCCGCTGGTACGCGACAATGCCTCGAACACCATTTTCAGATTGGCATCGCGAAATTGCAGGGTGACCGGCTTTTTGAACTTGCCCTGCAGGATCGGCTCGGCCATGCCTCTCTTGGCTGCCTGCGTCGTCGATCTGGCGCTGCAGCAGAATCGCCTTTCCGTGCCTGGGATTTTCGAGGAACACCGGCTTGAGCGCGGTTCGTGCCGCGTCAAGATCGCCTTTTTTGAGCAACTGGCCCGCTTCGGCGAGTATGATTTCATGGCGCCGTTCCATGGCCAGAGAGACAAGACCATCCCGGGCGGGGCCGTTGACTGGATCGACCCTGAGAGCGCGTTCATAGATTGCCTGCGCCACATCCAGCCGACCCGCGGCGCGCTCGCTGTTGGCGCTGGACACTCAGCCGATTGACGATCTGGTCGCGGTGGCGAACCAGCGTCGTGCGATAAGCCAGGTTGTCCGGCTCGGCATTGCTGGCCTCGGTCAGTTTTGCCAGCCCCTCCTCGATGCGCCCTTCGTCCAGCAGCGTCACGCCCTCGCGCTGCAAACGCTGCCCTGCACAGCCCGCGAGCAGGGCAGCGGCCAGAAGGAGCAGCGCGACATTGCGCCTGAACGGAAAATTCAGTCTGACCATAATGTGCACTCCCTAATCCTTCGGCTCATGATGCGGCACCCGTGCTGAGGGTCTGTCTGATGTTCAGCGGCAGGTAGGTCAGCTCGACCATTCCCGGAGAAATACGCCCGACGCGGTAAGTGTTTTCAATCACGTCGCCCTCGCTCACGGTAAAGACCCGGTCGCCCTTGACCAGCATGATGACCAGCGCAGCATCTTCATAGCGGCCAAGATAACTGAACGGCAGTGGCGGCGCCGTCGGCTTCGGCGGCGGCTGGGGCTTGGCCGGCGGCGGTGGCGGCGGCGGGACGTACCATGAAGTGGCGGCAAAAACATTGCCGATCTCGGCTTCTCCATCCTGCTGCTGCGGTGGCCTTTTCATGCGTTCAAGCTCGACATGGGCCGTCCCTGGCGAAGACGGGTGAAGCACTGCGGGCCTGGACTGAGGCGGTATTTTGGCCTGCGCTGCCGGCACGGCTTCACTTCCATCATCCGAAACCGCCGTCAACACGATTGCGGCGACAGATACGCCGATAAACGTCCACTTTCCCCATGCCGCCCATGGCCGCGCTGTCATGATTTGCGCGCCAGAAAAAGCACCAGCCTGATTCTGGCTTCCACATTCGGGTCAGCCACCTTCTGGCGTTCGAACTGCACGTTCTCCAGCGCCACGGCGGGCAGCTCGGCTGGCAGGGCGGCTAGGAACCTGCGGATCTGCGGATATTCCCCCTTCAGGGGCAGCGTGATCTGATAGCGCACCAGCTTGCCAGCCTTGTCATTCGTCGCCTTGTATTCCCCCTCATTCAGCTGGATGCCGCGACTTTCCGCCACAGACACCAGTTTCTCCAGCCATTCCGGAGAATTGCCTTCGTGCGGAAATATCCGGTAGAACTCGGCCAGCTGTTCTGCCGGCGTGAGCGCCTTGTCGCCCGGCGTCTTGCTGGAAATTTCCATTTGCCGTTTCAGGGAAGCGACATTCTGCTGGGCCGCAGCCAGCTGCGCCTGCGCCGGCCTGATGGCGGAAAAATACAGTGCTGAAGTCATTGCCAGCGCTCCGGCAGCCAGCATGCCGGGCCAGCCCGCCAACTCAAGCCAGCGCCGCAATGACCAGCGCAGCCGGATCGGCCAGGCGACTGCCGGCGCAATTTCGGGCTTCGATGGCGCCTGCCGCATGCGTGCCTGAATCTGCTTGAGGATGCGCGATTTCATGGCTTTCCCGGCCATGCGGCAAGCAAGTTGAAGCGCACCGGTTTTTCCGGATCCTGCTGTTGCACCTGATGGTTCTGCAGATAGACGGTGCCGAAGACTTCGCGCTGCTCCAGCTGTTTGATGTAGTTCAGCAATGTCGTCATGTTTTTCGCCTCGCCGCTGATTTTCACGCTGAGGTTTTCCGTATCCGGTTCCAGCGACAGCAAGGCCACGTCCTTGCCGCCCGACTGTTCAACGGCCTGGAACAGCCCTTCCCACGGGAAATTGAGCCGGTGCAGCACCTGGTTGGCGTGCATCACCTCTTGCGCCCGATTTTCTGCCGCGAGCGCGCCAGGGCGGGCTTCCGGCGCGCTATGCCGGGATGAACGTTCGATCTGTCCCGCCTGCGCTTCCCATCTGGCGGCCTGGCTGCTCAGCGCGCGAAAATAGCCCAAACTCAGCACCAGCATGCCCAGTGCCAACACGAGCAGAACCGCCCCGACCCACGGAAAGGGTTTGCGCTGCTGGTAATCGAGCCGCAAGGCAGGCATGGCGCTCATCCGCTCAGGGCCATGGCAAAGCGGCCTTCCTGTTCCGGCACAAGCCCGCGCCTCATGGCCGGTTTGAGATACTGCATCTGCCATGGGCCGCCATCCGGAAGCGCCGCATTCTCAAGTGCAGGCGCCCACACAAAAACCGCATCCGGCACCGTGTCGGAGATGCCCATGCAGGCCTCCCGGTCGAGAATCTGCGGCAATTGCTCGCGCCAGTCGTCATTGATGCGCATGCTGCGCACGCTGGCCCAGCGCCCCTGCTGAAGCAAGGCAAGGCACAGGCAGCCCGGCTCGAACAGCACGAACCACGCACTGCGCCGCTGCAAGCGCAGGCGACCATTGTTGTATGCCGCCATCAGATAGGGTTGCACCGACCTGAGCGCCACACCGGCCCCTGAGAACACCTGGCGCACGGCTTGCAGCAACCGCCCGTCCACGGCGCTGGCAAGCTGCGGCATGCCGGCCGGGGCGGGACTGAGGCGGATATCCAGCACAGCGTCTGCCATTCCATAGGCCTGCCCGAAACAATGCCGGGCGTAGGCCATCTGCTCTGCCTCATCGCTCAGCGCATCGCTCCATGGCACCAGTGCAAAACGCGTGAAATGGCTGGAGAGAATCAGCGTGGCAAGATCCCTGCGCTTTGCCACGCTTGGCAAAATTGTCTCAAGCGCCGTCACCGCACCCGCCCATGGCGTTTCTCCGCTGGCAGATTCACAGGGAACGACCGTCCTCTCAAGCACGCGCCGAACCAGTCCGCGCCGGGTGAATTCACGGGCAAGTCTGACCAGCACCAGCTGATCCGGGGCAAGGACGACGCGCAGCTCATCAGGCAACAAAAGTGACACGATTGATCTCCTGCAGGCTGGTTTCACCGCGCTCCACCATCTCGACGGCAATCTCGCGCAGGAAGCGCGTGCCGTTGCGCCGCGCCGCCTCGCGGATCAGGCGGATCGGTTCGCGGGCGATGATGAGTTCGCGAATCTGGTCGTTGAGGATGAGGATTTCGCCAATTGCGCGGCGTCCCTTGAAGCCGGTACCGCGACACTGCCCGCAGCCCTGCCCGGCGCGAAAAACCATGCCTGCCGCCTCATGGCTCTTGATGCCGGAATCGCTCAGCAACTGTTCATCGGGATGAACTTCCGCCGTGCAATGCGGGCAGTTCACGCGCACCAGACGCTGCGCCATGATGCCGTTGAGCGCGGAGACGAAACTGTAGGGATCGACCCCCATGTGCATGAAGCGCCCGATCACGTCGAACACGCTGTTGGCGTGCACGGTGGTGAATACCAGATGGCCGGTCAGGGCCGACTGCACGGCGATCTGCGCGGTCTCCGGGTCACGGATCTCGCCCACCATGATCTTGTCCGGATCGTGGCGCAGGATGGAACGCAGGCCGCGCGCGAAGGTCAGCCCCTTCTTTTCGTTGACCGGGATTTGCAGCACGCCCGGCAGCTGGTACTCGACCGGGTCCTCGATGGTGACGATCTTGTCCTGGCCGTGATTGATTTCGCTGATCGCCGCGTACAGCGTCGTGGTCTTGCCGCTGCCGGTCGGGCCGGTCACCAGCACCATGCCGTAAGGCGCGCTGGAAAGACGGCGCAGCATGGCGATGGAGTCGTCGTCGAAACCAAGATAGCTGAGCCGCAGCCCCTTGATCTGGTCCGTCAGGGTCTGCTTGTCGAGAATCCGCAGCACCGCGTCCTCGCCGAAAATGCTGGGCATGATGGACACCCGGAAATCCACCTCGCGTCCGCGCACCGTCACCTTGAAGCGCCCGTCCTGCGGCACACGGCGTTCGGCGATATCCAGCTCGGACATCACCTTGATGCGCGAAATCACCTGCTCGGCCACATCCAGCCCGGCCACCGAGCCGATGGAGGTGAGCACGCCGTCGATGCGGTACTTGATGCCCAGCCCGGCGGGGCCGGTTTCAAGGTGGATATCGCTGGCTGCGATTTTCAGCGCGTCGTACACCGTCGAGTGCACCAGCTTGACCACCGGGCTGGTATCTTCGCTGATGGTCCTGAACGAGAGATCGTCACCCACGGCGCTGCTCGATGCGGCACTGCCGGCGGACGGCAGCAGGCTGTCCATGGCGTGCAGGGTTTCCTCGTGGCGCGCCAGATAGGCCGCCACGTCGGAACGATGGGCCAGCCCCCACTCAAATGGCAAGGCGATACGCTGCTCAGCCCAGCCCTGCAGGCCGGGATCGAAAGGATCGCCCATGGCCAGAATCAGGCCACGTTTTTCATCCCAAAGTGCAATGCATTCATGTTCGAGCGCTTCGGCAAAGGGCAGCACGTCGAAAGCCGGCTCAAGCAGATTGAGTTCATCCATCGCCAGCACGGCGTAGTGCAGCGTGCCCGCCAGGCGCTGGGTAAAAGGTTCCGCCGCCAGCCCGGCGCGCTCTTCCAGCATTTCGATTGTGCGGCATCCCGCCTGCTGTGCCGCAAGGCGCGCCGCGCGCACCTGATCCGGGGTAAACGGCATGGTGCTGTTGGCCTGCATGGCGTCGGCGAGATTCATTGAATGCTCCCGGCCAGCTCAAAAATCGGGAAATACATCAGCACCACGATGCCGCCGATAAGCAGGCCGATAAACACCATCAGCAAAGGCTCGAACAGCTTGGTGAAACGCTCCACCCAGCGCGCGGTTTCTTCCTCGTAGAAGGTCGCGATGCGCTCCATCATTTCGCCCATCCGGCCGCTACGCTCGCCCACGCGCAACATGCGCAAGCGCCACCGGCGTGGTCAGCCCGTTGCGCTCCATGGAAGCAGAAATCGGCTGCCCTTCGCGAATGTTCGCCGTTGCCAGCGCCAGCTGACCGCGCAAGGAAAGTTGCAGCAGGCCGGAAACCATATCCAGCGCCTTGACCACCGGCATGCCGCCGCGCAGCAGCATGCCCAGCGAACGATAGAAACGGGCCAGCTGGTAAAGGTGCAGACGTGCGCCGATGGCGGGAAGCTGCCACAGCCTGCCGGTCAGCCATTGCCTGAAACCCGGCCGGGTGGCGGCATAGCCCATGACACTGACAATCAGGACCGTACCCACCAGAAACACGCCGCCATGATCGCCGATGAAATTGCCCCAGTGCATCAGAAGACGCGACATGAACGGCAGATCGCCGCCGATGTCGGCATAGATATGGCTGAAGCGCGGCACCACGTAGAGCATCAGGAACATCGCCACCAGCATCCCCACGACCGCCAGCAGCACAGGGTAAATCGAGGCGCTGACCACCTGCCGCCGGACCCCGTCCATTTGCGACTGATAGGCGATATAGCGCGACAACGCTTCCGGCAGCGCGCCGGTCTTTTCGCTGGCGCGCACCGAAGCCACATATAAGGGCGGGAAGTTCGCTGCCGAATGTTGCAGGGCATAGGACAAGGGCTGCCCCTCGTAAAGCCGGGCGACGATCTGCGTCAGAATTTTTTTCACCTCGGGGCGCTGCTCTTTTTCTGCCAGGGTCTCCAGCGCCTCAACCAGCGCCAGGCCAGCATCCAGCAGCGCCAGCAATTCCTGGCTGAACAGCACGAGCGGAAAAGCCGCCTTGCGCGGCTGATGCCAGGCCTGCCAGGACTGCCTTGCCTTGACCGCGATAACCGTATAGCCCTGCGCCACGGCCTGGCTTGCTGCGTCGCCGGCATCAGGCGCATCCAGCACAAGGGCAGTCGGCCCCTCGCGTCCTCGCAGTGCCTTGACTTCGTAGCGCATCGCATCTTCCCCTTTGAACCCTCATTACCAGTTCGCTATATCCGCCGCTTCACCTGCCCCGCCCGGCTGACCGTCCTTGCCATAAGAGAGAAGATCGTATTCCCCATGTTCGCCGGGCATTTTGAACACGTAAGGGCTGCCCCACGGATCAAGCGGCACGGTTTTTTTCAGGTAAGGCCCGTCCCATTTTGCTTCGCTTGCCGGGCGCGTCACCAGGGATGTCAACCCCTGCTCCATGGATGGGTAATGCCCGGTATCCAGACGATACTGGTCGAGCGCCTTGTCAAATGCATCGAGTTGCGCCCGGGCCACCTTGATTTCGGACTTGCCGACCTGGGAAAAATATTTCGGCCCCACGTAGCCTGCCAGCAGGCCGATGATCACCATGACAACCAGCAGCTCCAGCAACGTGAAGCCCTGCCCTGCCTGTGGCGGGCAACGCAATGCAGCAATCGATCCGGTATTTCTCATTTCGTCCTGCAATCCCAGGCTGACAATGACCTTACCTTAACGCTACAGCTGCAAACTTTATGTGGGTCGATGCCTGTATTCGCCTGTACGTAATAGACCGTATTTCAGGATCAGGCAAATGCCTAGACGGCCAGCTCACGGCGACCGCAGAAACTACAGTTATCAGGGGTTAGAAAGCAGGGTAATTGCTGATTTGTATGTCATACGGCATGGGCTAAATTAACACTCCCACACTTGATTTTCATTACGAGGCGTAATCATGAAGCAGCAGGATATCCGGGCCTTTGCGACCAGCCCATGCGCCTTTGGCGCAAAGGCCTTTTGGCCGCTGCCCGCGCATAACACGACGATTGCCCGACGTGACCCTCACTGATCAGGAGAAAACCCATGACATACGAGCAACCGCAACAACTGGCCGGCGATGCCGGAATCAGGGCCAATATTCAAAACACGCCAAAAGAGGAACTGATCAGAAAAATCCAGCTGCTTCGCGGTGTTGAGCCGTGCTTCGCCACCGAGAAAAGCCACGATTGCGCCGAACTTTGCCAATGGCGCCGCGACTGCCGCAGGCCCAAAGCAGTTTGGCATCGCTAAACCGGGCGCTGACAGCCAAGCTATACAGCATGTTCGCAAAGGCACTCATGATCCATCGTGATGGAAATCAGGCACAGCCATCCCCCCCGGAGGGCACGGGAGATAGGCTGCATTTGCAGCGCGAACTGCATGCGCACCGGGCTGAGCTGGAGAAATACCAGCAGGATGCCGATTCAATACAGCATGAACTGGCCGAATTGCGCGCGCGTCATGAAGAGCTTTACGATCAGGCGCCTGTCGGCTACCTCTCGCTGGACGAGAAAGGTCTTGCCCTGGAAATCAATCAGACCGGGGCCAAATTGCTGGGGCGGGAACACAACAGCCTGCCCGGCAAGCACTTCATTGCCTGGCTGGCGGAAGACGAACGTCCCCTGTTCCTGAGCCATCTGCGCCAGGTCTTCCTGTCCCGGGACAAACAGGTCATCGACCTCAGAATCAAAACACCCGGCGGTATTTTGCGCGAACTGCACATGGAAAGCCGGATCATCGAAAGACTGAATCAGCCGCTCTACTGCTTTTCCACGCTAATCGACCAGAGCGATCACAGGAAGGCGGAAGAAGCCAGCTGCCTGACGGAACGGGTGATCGAGAGCGCCGCCGAAGGCATCATGATTACCGATGCGCACCGCATTATCCGCTCAGTCAATCCGGCGTTCGAAAAATCCACCGGCTACAGCGCCCGCGAAGCCATTGGGCGCACGCCGGCCCTGCTGCAATCCGGCCGCCATGACGAGAATTTCTACCGCGACATGTGGGCAATCATTGATACGCACGGGAAGTGGCAGGGTGAAGTGTGGAACCGCAACAAGAGCGGCGAAATCTACCCCGAGTGGCTGAGCATCAGCGCCGTCAGGGACAGCAAGCAGAAAGTGACGCACTACGTAGGCATTTTTTCCGATGCGCACACCCAGGAAAACATCCTGGACCGCCTGCACTATCTGGCCTATTACGACGGCCTGACCGGGCTCCCCAACCGGCGCCTGTTTCTCGACCGGCTGAGCATCTCCCTTGCCCAGGCCCGCCGCGACGGGCATATGCTGGCGCTGATGTTCATCGACCTCGATCACTTCAAGCAGATCAACGACAGCCTGGGCCACAAGATCGGCGACAGCCTGCTGATGGCCGTGACGGAGCGCATGAAAGCCTGCCTGCGCGACGGCGACACCCTGGCAAGGCTGGGCGGCGATGAATTCACCTTAATTCTGCCCGCCATCGCCACCCCTGATGCCGCAGCCCATGTCGCCCGAAAATTCATGGAGACTTATACCCGACCCATCATTGTCGAGACGCATGAACTGCGTATCACCGGCAGCATCGGCATCAGCATTTTTCCCCAGGACGGAGAAGATGTGGACAGCCTGCTCAACCATGCGGACATCGCCATGTATCAGATCAAGAAACAGGGTCGAAACGGCTATGTGCACTACCACGCGGGGATGACAAACGGCAGAGCGCACCCGGTTGACTGAATAGGCCGTCGCAGGCAGAACCATTCGCCTGCCAGCGGAATGCATTCCAGGGGAAGCAGCAAATCCCGCCGAATTCAGGCGCTTTTTACGTATCTATTGTACTTTTCGCTGAGCCTGGCAGATCGGGCTTTAGCCCGACATGTCGGTCTGAAGACCGACCTACAACACCAGATTCCACGCGGCGAAAATTCCAAACAGATGAAGCACTACCCTAGCGGCCACAGCACGCGGATGCGCGTCCCCTGCCCCGGGGTCGATACCAGCGCATACTGGCCGCCGGAGAGTTTGGCGCGCTCTCTCATGCCCATGAGGCCCAACCCCTTGTCCAGCGGGCAGTAATTGATTTTCCCCAGCGGGTCGAAGCCATCGCCGTCATCCTCGATCGAAAGATGCAATGCGTTGCCGGTATTTTTCAGGCTCACCTTGATGCAGCTTGCATTGGCATGCTTGACGATATTGCTGGTTGCTTCCTGGATGATGCGGAAGATGGCGATCTTGAGCGGGGCCGGAACGTGTTTCTCTTCGACACTGAAATCCCTTTCCACTTTCATGCTCTGGCATGCTGCGCAAAGCTCGCGGAAAAACCAGGACAGGGTGGCCAGAATGCCCAGATCGTCAAGCGTCGAAGGGCGCAAATCCATGGCGACGCGGCGTACCTCCCCGAGCGCATCACTGACCTTGAGCTTCAGGCTCTGCAGCGATTCGGCGGCGGCGCCGGTTTCATTTGCCGCCAGCAATTGCAGCGAACCTTCCACGCCCAGCTTGATCATGGTCAGCGACTGGCCGAGCACGTCATGCAGATCAATGGCAATCCGGCGCCGCTCGCTTTCCTGAATTCCCAGCAACTGGGCTGACAGGCGGCGCAACTCGTCCTGCGAAGCGCAATATGCCGCGGTCGTCACGCCACACCGGGTCTCGCAAGCATCATATTGCTCCTCACCGGGCCATATGACGTCGCTGTCCTGCTCATATTGCACTGTCGCTTTAGTATCCAAAACCTGACCTCGTCGATACTACTGCATTCTGGTACAGATCCCTGAGATGAACGCAGGGACAACTTTTCCTGCAGGGCTATCTACATTGAATTCTGATAACAACTCGATACTATGCTGTAGCAAATTAAGACTAATTCCAATAGGTAGAATCACCTAAGAATAAAGATCCATTCACTCGGGAAAAACAGAAGAAAGCGGTTCGGCCTGATTTTTCAGGGAAAGATAGAGCTGGACTATTTCCGCGACGGTATGAACATTCAGCTTGCGCATGATATTGGCACGGTGGATGTCGACCGTCTTCGGGCTGATGTCGAGCAGCCTCGCAATAACCTTGCTGGAATTTCCGGCCACGACCAGATCGACCACTTCCATCTCGCGGTTGGTCAGCGTCAGGAAAAGCGCGCGGTGCGCCTCATCCACCTGGCTCCGGAGGAGATTTTTCCGGCTCAGTTCAAGCGCGGCATGTACCCGGTCGAGCAAATCCCGCGGGCTGAAGGGTTTCTGGAGGAAGTCGAAAGCCCCACACTTCAGCGCACGCACAGCCATGGGCACGTCGCCGTGGCCGGTGATCATGATGACAGGCCACGGCGCGCCCCCGGCGCTGAGTTTTTCCAGCAGTTCCATGCCGCTCATGCTCGGCATCCTTACATCCAGCAACAGGCACCCCTTCTGCCCGGTATCGCAGGATTCGATGAAATCCCGCGCACAGGCAAAGGTCCTGACCGGCAGATTCTCCGATTCCAGCAGAAAACGGATCGAATCGCGCATGGCCTCGTCGTCGTCCACCACGAATACGCATGGCTGTGCGGTATTTTTATCCATATGGCACCTGTCCAATTCAATCAATGTCATGACGCCGCCAGTGGATCGACATCGACCCGGCAGCAAGTCTGCTGCAGCGTGAAACAGAATTGGGCACCGAGCTCCCGCTCGGCATCCACCCAGATCCTGCCACCGTGGTTTTCGATAATGCTGCGGCAGATCGACCAGCCCCAGCCCCAGCCCATCCTTTTTCGTGGTGTGGAAAGGGGTGAACAACTGCGCCCGCTCGTCCGGCATGATGCCCTTGCCGGTGTCGCTCACCGCAACCTGCACTTCACCCGATTTCAGCACGCTGCGTGGCGATGCGCAGCTCGCGCTGCGGCCAGGAAGCCATCGCCTCGATGGCATTCTTGCACAGATTGAGGATGACCTGCTCGATTTCAACCCGGCATGCCATGACGTGCGGCAAGGGTGCCAATAGTCTTGACAACAGAGATACCCTGGCGCCTGATCTCGTCTTCCAGCAGGTTCAAGACATCCGTGACCAGCAGATTGACATCGAACAGAGTGCATTCGCTACCCTTCTTTTTTACCATGTCCTTGAGATGGCTGATGATCCTGCCGGCCCGCTCGGCCTGCACATGGGCAAGCCGGACGGCATCGTGAAGCTTTTTCCGGTCCCAGTCATCCTTGTCCATATCGCGCAGGCAGGCGTCCAGATAATTGTTGCATGCCGTCAGCGGCTGGCTCAGTTCATGGGCCATGCCGGACAGCCATTTCCCCGGCGATATTGAGGCGCCCGCATGTTCGACACCGGCGCGCAATGCTTCCAGTTGCTTGCGCTCGGTAATATCGCGAATAATGCCCTGAATATATTGGGTGCCCATGCACATCGATCACGCGGACGCTGAGCTCCGCCGGGAAAGTGCTGCCGTCCTTGCGCCGGTAAACCTCCTCCATGCGCAATGCGCCTTGCTGCTTCAATTGTTCGACCTTTGCCTGGAATAAGCCTGGCGATCGAATGAACTCTGCAAGTCCACCGCATGCATGCGCAACAGTTCTTCCCGGCTATACCCCAGGGCCTGCTGGGCGCGCCTCATTGGCCTCGACAATCTGCCCTGTCTCGTCGACGACAATGATCATGTCGTTGGCGTAGCGGGTCAGGTACTCGAAATGCTGGCCCGCATTTCCCGCTCCAGCACTGCCTCATGTTCGGCCAGAAGCTGTTTCTGCCGTGCCTGAACCCCCTGCAGCCAGACATAGAAAAAGAAACCGCCCAGCACGGCAAAGCCCAGGCCCAGTCCTGCCGCCCACTGCTTGAGCTGATGGATCGGGGCAAAAAGCTCGACCTTGTCCACTTTTGAAACCATGTACCAGGATGTGCCGGGCACGCTGCGCATCGCGGCAACCACGGGGATACGCCGGTAATCGAAGCCCTCCATGGTGCTGGTCTCCTTTCTGGTTGCCATCGCAGCCGGCAGATCAGGCTTGGCAATCGGGAGACGCAGGCTTAACGCAGCCCCTTTGCGGTGGCGCAGTTCATTGATGAACACCACCTCGTTGCCTTCCTGCCGGATCAGCAGGGTTTCGGCGCTGGCGCTATCACGGGGCCATAGCTGGATCAGCGGATAAAGAAAATCCTGCGGGTCGATCTGGAGCAGGATGGCGCCCACAGACCTGCGCGTTTTCCGTATTGGGATCCTTCAGCGGCGCCACCAGGGACAGCCTGAGCGCCTGTCCGCCGGGGCCGCTTGGGTGGATATCGGAAAATAACGGCGCCACGTTTCCCATCGCTTCCAGCGCCAGTTTCCGGTCTCCCTCATCCTGCGCACCGGCTGGTTCGGTCGTAAGCGTGATTTCCCCCTGACGATCCAGAAGCGAGGCCGAGGCATAGCCATGGGCAAGCTGGAACCCGGCCAGCGCGCGCAACAACTTTTGCTCCCGCTCGCCCGAGGGCCTGCCTTCCTGCAGCCAGCGCTCGTACTCGTTCGCCAGCAGCGCGCCGCCCGAAAAAGCCCGGACCCGTTTTTTGTGCCCATCCTGCCAGGAGATAATTTGCCCGACCTTCATGTCGGCAATGGAGCCCAGTTCAAGAAGCTTTTCGGTTTCAATCAGTTTTTCGGTTCGATGGAAACCCTGATAACCGATCAGCGCAACAAAACAGGCAAAGAAAACATACCCCAGCAGCGGGATATAGGGGGTGAAATTTCTCCGGGTTGCGAATGCAAATACACTCATTTGCAGTTTCCTTGGCAAGCATGCAGCCAGGTCAGTGGCGCTTGTGCAGAAAAACCGATACTACAGGGTTTTTTACTGGTGGAATAAACAGAATCACTCAGGCATAGGGGGGCTGTCCCCCATGGAACAACTGCCTTTAAATCATCATATTGCAGGAATGGAAAGCGCATCAGACGAGGAGATCAACCATGGACAAGGCATTGTTTGACGAAGACGGATTTCTGACCGACCCGGGGTACTGGAGCGAAGACCTGGCGCGAGACATCGCTGCCGAAGACGGGGTGGGCGAACTGGGCGAGGGACACTGGGAGATCATCCGCTTTCTGCGCGAGCATTACCTCGCAGGCGGGCTGCCGGCAATCAGGCATGTCTGCCATGCCAATCATTTCAAGCATTACTGTCTTTCCGATCTGTTTGTGAGCGTCAAGGCGGCCTGGCGCATTGCCGGCCTGCCCAACCCGGGCGAGGAAGCCCGGACGTATATGTAAACAGGCCGGGGAAGCGTTGGCCCATTCCAGTACCCTGTTCACTGCGAGCGCAGCGAAGCAATCCTGTTTATCTACAAGAGGCGAGATTGCTTCGCTGTGCTCGCAATGACCATTTGTTCATCACTTCCCTAAGGAACCTCTGAGTAAGTTGTCATTGCGAGGAACAAAGTGACGAAGCAATCTCGCAACTCTTTGAAAAACAAGATTGCTTCGCTACGCTCGCAATGACCTCGCGCACTTGATCAGGGGCTCCCTAATGCCGCTCAAAGTTGCGCTGAAACTTGATCTCGTGGGGCTTGGCCGCGCCGGCCTCGGCAACATTGAGGGTAAAGCGCATGAACCCCGGCGAGGTGAAGCCGAAATCCCCGATGTAGTAGATGGCCTCCCCCTCCTTGATCGTTTTCATTTTGATCGGCCGGTGCTGATCGATCATGTTCACCGTTTTTGCCGTGACTTCCGCACTCACTGCCCGTGGCATATTGTTTTCATCCATCCGGCTCACCGCAACCGTAAGCAGCATGCGGTTCTTGCTGCGCAGGATGCCATATGCCTGTGCCACCTTGGGAGACAGCGTATCCGTGGTCACAACGTTGTAATTGATGTCAACGTCGCCAAACGCCTGAATCTCTGCATGCGCGGGAAGCCCGATTGACATCAGACAGAACAGAATCAAGCTGGCTGAATTTTTCATCTTGCACCTCCAGATTGAAATGTTATCTCTAACTCCCAGACTAAATTAGCAATGCCGCCATGGATGGTCAATCAGGAAAACTACCTACATGTCAGTACAGTCAAACCCGACCTTTTTTCCCGGCGAAGCTGCTGTATAAGGTGTGGCACCCGTTGAAATACAGGCTTTACCGCAATGCTTTCCGCAGCCGGCTTGCCTACACTTGACTCCAGAAAAGGCGCATCTGCCTTGTCAAGGAGACTGATCATGAATTTACATTCCCTAACAGGCGGCATGATTCTGGCGCTGTTCGCGGCCACCATGTCTACCGGCGCCGCCGCTGAAGAAGCCCAGGTCAAAATCACCTTTCCTGCCGATGGCGCAAAACTGGATGCCATGTCCCAGAGCCGCGTCGATTACGAGGTGTCCCCGGGGCCGCGCGGCGATCATGTTCATATTTACGTGGACGGCAAGGAAACCGCCGTTCTGCGCAAACTTTCCGGCAGCCATCCGCTTGACGCCATGACAGCCGGCGCGCACACCCTCTGCATAAAGGTGGTGAACAAGGCGCACGTGCCGATCGGCGTGGAGAAATGCATCAAGGTGAATGTGGAGTAAGCAGGTGGACTTGCAGAATCTGGGCTATGCCCTGACTCAGGTCGTGCATAACTTCGGCGCCGCTGCCGTGACAGGCGGCGCGATTGCCGCCTTGTGGCTGGCGCCGCGCCCGGAAGCGGAGCGCGCGCTCGCATGGCTGGTGCTGTCGGGCTGGGCGGCCCAGATGGCCAGCGGCGCCGCTTTCGGAATGATCAGCTTCCTCTATTACGGACAGTTTCCGGACATCAGCCCTGTCGCCTCTGTCGCGCTGGCGATCAAGGTGGCGTGCGCCGTTTCAGGCTTTGCGCTGGCCGCGTTGTATCTGTTTCTTGCCACGGGCCGGCCTAAATCCTGGCGCCGCAGCGTCTGGCTGATACTGGCCGTTCTGGCCGCTACTGCGCTGACGGCTGCCGCCTTCCTGCGCTGGTTTTCCTGAAAGGCATGTCGAAGCGTTGTTTCACTTTTACACTAAAGGAACCTCTGAATAAGTTGTCATTGCGAGGAACGAAGTGACGAAGCAATCTCGCAACTCTTTGAAAAACAAGATTGCTTCGCTACGCTCGCAATGACCTCGCGCACTTGATCAGAGGCTCCTAAAAGGAACCACATCATGAAAGTCCAGGTCGTTTTCTACAGCATGTACGGCCATGTTCACCTCATGGCGGAAGCCGTTGCAGAAGGCGCAAGCATGGTGGATGGCGCCGAGGTCAGCCTGTGGCGCGTGCCCGAGCTGGTGCCCGAGGACAAGCTCAATGGTACTGGCGCCAAGGCCGCACAGGCCGCATTTTCAGGGTTACCCATCATCAAGCCGCAACAACTGGCGGAGGCGGATGCCATCATTTTCGGCACCCCGACCCGCTTCGGCAACATGGCCGCCCAGATGCGCAATTTCCTCGACCAGACCGGCAAGCTGTGGCTGGACGGCAGCCTGATCGGCAAGGTGGGCAGCGTCTTCACCTGCACGGCAACCCAGCATGGCGGGCAGGAGAGCACCATACTCAGCTTCCACACCACCCTGCTGCACCACGGCATGATCATCGTCGGGCTGCCCTATAGCGAGCAGCGGCAAATGACCATGAGCGAAATCAGCGGCGGCTCGCCCTATGGCGCCAGCACCATCGCAGGCACCGACGGCAGCCGCAAGCCAAGCGAAAACGAGCTGGCCATGGCGCGTTTTCAGGGCCGTCACGTGGCGCAGATCGCAGCCGATCTGGCGCGGGGGCGGCGCACCTAACAAAGACAGCCCGGGAACCCGCGGCCCAATCCATCAGAAGGACCCCTCTCATGCGATTCATGTTGCTGATGATCCCCAAAGGGTATGAAAGCGCA
The DNA here is from genome assembly GCA_963741495.1 of uncultured Gammaproteobacteria bacterium. GTDB lineage: Bacteria > Pseudomonadota > Gammaproteobacteria > Burkholderiales > Sulfuricellaceae > Sulfurimicrobium. Next base: position 66,983 of record CAVUID010000011.1, on the reverse strand, counting down.
GCGCCGGGCACCATGCCGGATGCCGCGGCCATTGAGGCGATGACGAAATACAACGAATCCCTGCAACAGGCCGGCGTACTGCTCGCGCTTGACGGGCTCCACCCGCCCTCGATGGGGGCGCGCGTCAGGTTCTCGGGGGGCAAAGCGGAAGTCACCGACGGGCCTTTTGCCGAGGCGAATGAAACCCTCGGCGGCTACTGGATGATTGAGGTCGGATCGAAAGAAGAAGCGATCGGCTGGGCATCGCGCTGCCCTGCTTCGGACAACGAAATCATCGAGGTTCGCCTGGTTGAGGAGTGATTCGATTTATTGTCGATCACAAGGTTAAAACGACCGGCTTTAGCGGGTCAGTTTTAGCTGAATTGATGCTTTATAACCATTCAGGAATGCGTAGAAATTCGCCATAAGTCCCATGTAGGTTGGGTTAGGCGCGGTTTTTGCGCCGTAACCCAACAAACCTGACCAAAAGTAGGCGCCTTTAGGCGACATCAAGAACAGGTTTTGAAGTTTGGGTTTGTTGGGTTACGCGATGAGGCTGCTAACCCAACCTACATGAGACGCGTCATTCAGTCAGTCGACGCGTATCCGGACTTTCAGTCCGTAATTTGTTTAGTAGCAATTCAGTCGTTTTGAAACGAGGAGAAATATCATGGCAGTCAAACCCATTCCCGAAGGTTATCGCTCGGTAACCCCATACCTGATCATCAGCGGCGCATCTGCGGCTATCGATTTTTACAGACAGGCGTTCGGCGCAACGGAAAATTTCCGTTTACCGCTTCCGGACGGACAGGTCGGGCACGCCGAAATCAGAATCGGCGATTCAACCATCATGCTGGCCGACCCGTGCGAAGAAAGCCCGCTTCGCAGCCCGCATTCCACAGGTGGCTCGTCGGTTGGCCTGCATGTGTACGTGGAGGACGTGGACACCCAGTTCGCCCAGGCCGTCAAAGCCGGAGCCAAAACCGTCAGGCCATTGCAGGACCAGTTCTACGGCGACCGCTCATGCACGCTGGAAGACCCTTTCGGGCATATCTGGTTTCTCGCCACCCACAAGGAAGATATCCCGCCGGAAGAAATCAGCAAGCGTGCCGAGGCCTTTTTCAACAAAAAAGGGAGCGCCTGACATTGGCCAAACAGGCTGTCTGCAAGCTGCTTACTGCAAACAGCATGCCTCAAGGGCTCTCGTCTTCCAGCGCAGGCGAGAGGCGGTTGCCGAATTGCACTACCCATGAAAAACCGAAGGAGAACACAATGAGCAAATGCCCCTACATGACCACGGCGGCCGGCACGCCGGTGGCCGACAACCAGAATTCGCAGACTGCCGGCCCGCGCGGCCCGGTGCTGATGCAGGATTATCAGCTGATGGAAAAGATGGCGCACTTCAACCGCGAGCGCGTGCCGGAGCGGGTGGTGCATGCCAAGGGCGCAGGCGCCCACGGCACTTTCACGGTGACCGGCGATATCTCGAAATATACCCGGGCCAAATTATTCTCCCGTGTAGGCAACACCTGCGAGATGTTCGCGCGCTTCTCCACCGTGGCCGGGGAGATGGGTTCGGCCGACACGGCACGCGACCCGCGCGGCTTTGCGCTCAAGTTCTACACCGAGGAAGGCAACTGGGACATGGTCGGCAACAATACGCCGGTGTTCTTCGTGCGCGACCCGCTCAAGTTTTCCGATTTCATCCACTCGCAGAAACGCGACCCGGCCACCGGCCTGCGCGACAACACCATGCAGTGGGATTTCTGGAGTCTCTCGCCGGAATCCCTGCACCAGGTCACGACGCTGTTTTCCGACCGGGGCATTCCCGCCAGCTATCGCCACATGAACGGCTATTCCAGCCATACCTTCAGTCTGTGGAACGACAAGGGCGAACGCTACTGGGTGAAATGGCACTTCAAGACCCTGCAGGGCATCCAGACCCTGACCAATGAAGAGGCCGCAAAAATCGCCGGCGAGGATCTGGATTATCACCGCCGCGACCTGCATGCTGCCATTGCGCGCGGCGAGTTTCCGAGGTGGAAGGTGCAAATCCAGATCATGCCGGAAAAAGATGCCGAGACCTACGCCATCCACCCTTTCGACCTCACCAAGGTGTGGCCGCACAAGGACTACCCGCCGATCGACGTGGGCGTTATGGAACTGAACCGCAACCCGCAAAACTATTTCGCCGAAGTGGAGCAGGCCGCCTTCGAACCCGGCAATATGCCGCCCGGCATGAGCGCCTCGCCGGACAAGATGCTGCAGGCGCGGCTGCTGTCCTACCCGGACGCGCACCGCTACCGCATCGGCGTCAATTACGCCGCGCTGGACGTCAACAAGCCGCACTGCCCGGTGCACACCTATCACCGCGATGGCCAGACCCGCTTCGACGGCAATTTCGGCGGCGCAGTCAATTACCAGCCCAACAGCTTCGACGGCCCGGTGGATGATCCGCGCGTGAAGGAGCCGCCGCTGAAGATCAGCGGCGACGCCAACCGCTACAGCCACCGCGACGGCAATGAGGACTACAGCCAGGCCGGCAAGCTGTACCAGTTGATGAATGATAATCAGAAGGCGCAACTCATCAGCAATCTGGTCGGCGCGCTGAAATCGGTGCCGCGCGAGATCCAGGTGCGCCAGACCATCCACTTCTACAAGGCCGACCCGGATTATGGCCGCCAGGTAGCGACGGGACTGGGGATCAAGGTCAGCGAGATTGGCGGGTAGTGTAGCGTTTTCGACCGCCATCAACTTTGGCGCCACATTGGCAGATTTGAAGCAGACTCTCAAGGAGACCATCATGAAACCACTACTGACAGCCCTGCTCATCACGGCAGGCATCAGCCCGGCCCTTTCCCTGGCCAACGAAGTGCCCTATCCCAAGGATTATCGTGACTGGCATCACGTGAAGAGCATGGTGATTGAGGACGGCCACGCCCTGTTCGCGTCGTTTGGCGGCATTCACCATATCTATGCCAACAAGCAGGCGTTGAAAGGGTACCAGTCCGGACACTTTCCCAATGGCGCGGTGATCGTGTTTGATCTGCTTGACGCAAAACGCGCGGACAACGCTGTTACCGAGGGCGCGCGCAAGGTGGCGGGCGTCATGCACAAGGACGCGAAGAAGTTTCCCGACACCGGAGGCTGGGGATTCGAAGGGTTTTCCGGTGGCGATGCCACCAAGCGCGTGGTGGGCAAGAATGCAAAGGGTGCCTGCTTTGAATGCCACATGCCGCAGAAAGACAGCGACTATGTGTTCAGTTCCTTACGGGACAAGAAATAGACCATCACGACGCCCAGGCAGGCTTTGAAGTCTGGCGAAAGACATACTGAAAACAGCGTTTTAACCACGGGGAACACTGGGCACACGGGGAAAAAGGATCTGGTGGCATCTGTTAACCCAGCTTGATGCGGCAGAAGCAGGCAACATTTTGATTCGCCCCCCGTGTTCCCCGTGGTTAATGGATTTGTTCAAAACTGGAATCAGCGTATCGCCCCGCGCAGGCTCTCCGGCGTCATTTGCGTGCCTTTGCGGATCAGCTCCCGCGCCATATCGAGCTTGCCCCACAGGTTGCACATCATGACGCCTCGCACGCGCCCATCGCGCAGGTAGTAGATCACCCCGGTCTGGTTCTCCTTCTGCCAGTCGGCAAAAATCTCGAGGCTGGTATCCACTTCGCCTGTGGCCTCGTAGCCCAGTTCGAAAAGGTCGGAGAAAAAATACGGCTGATAGGTATAGGCTTCGCGTGCGCCCGCCATGCTCTTGCCTGCCCAGCGCCCCTGGGCCTGGGCATTGTCCCAGTGTTCGATGCGCATGCGCTTTCCCAGTGCCCGGTAGGGAAAAAAGGCATTGTCGCCGGCCGCGTAGATATCGGGGTGCGAAGACTCCAGAAACTCGTTGACCACGATGCCGTTACCCACCTCAAGCCCGGCTTCCATGGCGAGCTCGATGCGCGGCTCCACGCCGATGCCGATAATCACCAGATCCGACTCCAGGCTCTTGCCGCTGACGGTTTCCGTGCGGAAAACATTGTCGTGCTTGCTGATCGACACCGGCGTATCCGAAGGAATCACCCGGATGCCGCGATCCTGAAAATGGCGCTGCACTTCCAGGCCCAGTGATTCCGGAAAGACGCGTTTGCAAAGCGTGGCGGAAGGAAAAACCATGGTGACTTCGAGATTCACATTGAGCGCGGCAGCAAGCTCCGAGCCGATAAAGCCGCCGCCAATGACCAGCGCCGATTTTTTATCCTGGGATTCGCCTTGCATGCGCCGGTAATCATCCAGCGTGCGGAAATAGCAGATACCGTCGAGATCGCCGCCCGGGATGGCGATTTGCCGAGGCCGGGTGCCGGTTGCCAGAAGCAGCTTGCCGAAAGAGTAAGTACTGCCATTCGAGGCGGTCACCGTCTTTCCGCCGGGATCGAATTGTGACACGCCGGCCCCCAGCACCAGCGTGACGCCATGTTCTGCGTAAAAATCCTGCGGGTGGAGGAAAATATCCTCCACCCTGCTTTTGCCGAACCACAGCGCCTTGGAAAGCGGCGGACGGTCATAGGGCGGATGCGATTCCTCCCCGATCAGCAGTATGCTGCCCTGGCTGTCGTGCTCCCGGATGCCCTGGATCGCCGAGGCACCGGCCAGTCCGCCGCCCACGATGACGTAATCAAATTTTTTCATGTTTCACCTGTCGCTTGTTTGGTGGCTTAACAGCTTGATGTTTGCCCATTTGCGCTCAAAATGACATACGCTTTTAGGCGGCATATTCATGGGGGAAACACTGTAGAGGCCGTACCGCGAGTGCCGGAAAATGGCCGGGCGGAAGGAAAACCGGCTGCAAGCCTTGCCCGATATGGCCGGGAGCCATTCATGTACGAGCCGTAATGAAAATACGAAAAAAAACGTGCTTCAATGATTCGCATCCCTATCGATCTGCCTCATCCCCCGCATTTCGTTTTTCCCCTGTGCACCAGCAGTGCACGAACAGGTTTTAAATCCCCCTGATATTGCAACAAAGGAGATTCGATCATGAATCACAACATACATTTGCCCAGTTTTTCCCATACTCTGCAACACATCTTCAGCCACGCCGCGGTCACGCTTCTGGCGGTGGGCATCGCATTTTCCCTGCCGACGGCAGCGCGCTTCATTCTGTATTCGTGGTGGCCCAAGGTCGCGGGCGACTCGCACCTGCTGCTGATCTCTGAAATCAGCTTTGCCGCCGTTCTTGTGCTGCTGCTCAATCTGGTTCTGGTCGCCAAGGAAGGCCGCCGCAGCCTGCGCATGAACCGCATTGCCTCGCTGGTGCATGTACGCGACGGAAACAACTGGTTTTCGCGCTGGAGCGGCCGCGACCTGCTCAACAGGATCAGCGGCACGCGGGACGTGTCGGTGATGTCCACCACCGGATACGACATCTTCGTCGCGGAAGGCCGCGACCTGCATCGCTTCATCGACGACAGCTACGAGCTGCGGGTAATGCTGATGAACCCTTACGGTGCCGGCGCCAAAAAACGGGCGCAGTCACTGGGGAAACAGGCATCCGTTGAACGCTTTCGCCAGGAAACGGAAGCCACCATCGAGCGCCTGGCCGAGCTGGCTGCTGCCGGCAAGAAGGTCACGCTCAAGTTCTACGAGCAGCAGCCTTTCTGGAACCTGATCGTCACGGGAGAGTATGTCTGGGTGCAGTATTGCCACGACGGGCACGAACTGGAAAACCAGCCGGAATATGTCTTCGCCCTGCGCAAGGACAAACCCGCTCAAGGCCTGTTCTCCGCCTTCTACATGCACTTTCTCAACCAGTGGAACGACCCGTGCCACCCCGAGTACAACTGGCAAAGCAAGGAACTGATCTACCGCAATGAAAAAGGAAACGAAGTAGGCTGCATCTCCTACCCGCCACAGGAAGAGCGGCGGGTAGAACCGAGACTGGTGATGGTGGCTTAGCGCCCTAAGGAGCCTCTGATCAAGTGCGCGAGGTCATTGCGAACGTAGCGAAGCAATCTTGTTTTTCAAAGAGTTGCGAGATTGCTTCGTCACTTCGTTCCTCGCAATGACAACTTATTCAGAGGTTCCCTAATAGCAGGTATTACTACAAGCCGACCTTTTTCGCTGCGATGCCGCGCTGGCTGAGGCATGCCATTACCACGCTGGAAGTGACAACGTCTGGATCATAAGCCACCTCCATCATATTGGGGTGGCTTGAACTGAAACAGGCCGCCATCACGCCGTCCATTTCGCGAATTTCAATTTCGATCTCAACACGCTCATTTTCAGGAAGTTCTGGTTTGGTGTGAATCGTAAAGTCAACGATGCTCATGATTTCTCTCCTTGCATCAGGGCATGGCCGCCGGGCGACCATGCCAACAACCCTGCGCTCACGGCTGACGCCATTGAATCAGCGCCGGCCTGAGGCTTATCAGAGATGGATATCCGTTAGGCACCATCCTGTCCCGGATGTTCCCGGGGCGGCCTGATCCGTCTTTCTGCCGACAGTCGCATGAGACAGTCACATTTCAATCAGACCGTTGATTTTTGCGGCGCAAATGAAATCGTTTTCCGACAAGCCATCGATTGCATGCGTGGAGTAGCGCACGCGGCATTGGTTGTAGCCAACTTCAAGATCAGGATGATGATCTTCCCGGTGGGACACCCATGCTGTGGCATTCACGAACGCCATGGTTTCGTAGTAGTTCTGAAAAAGAAAAGTCCTGGCAATTTCCTTGCCAGACTGCTCCCACCCCATTAATCGCTTCAGCATCTGCTCTATTTCTTCCTGCTTCAGCGGCAGAACATCCCCCTCGCAGGGTTTGCAGGTTTTTTTGGTCAGATCGTGTGAAAGTTCGGTACTCATGGTGATCTCCAGAATTATTTAACGCATCTCGGCATCCCAGTAGTTCGACAACAATACCCGAGCAAGGTTGTCGGTTTTCGAGTGACCGACTCGCTCATCAGTTTCAGCGCGCCCCTCCATCTGAAATCTGACCATGCAGAATATCTACACGGCAGAATAGATGTTGACATAAATCAACTCAGAATTTATAAATAAGTTCTCTATTGGCGCTTCTCGAACAGTGTTCAATAGGTGTTTTTTCGACACTTATTCCATTTCGGATTTTTTGGCGAGGAACAGACTAGTGGCAAAGTTGACGCCCATCCTGATGGCCGCTCTGGTAACCATCGTTCTGCTGCCCGGTTGTGGCGGGTTGGGGCAGGTGCGTACCGCAAAAGCCCAGAACCGCCTCGACCATCTCCACGACAGGATCGCCGGTTCCCCTATTTTGCATCCGGGGGACCATAGCCTGATAGAAATCGCGCCGCATGTTTTCGTCGACCGGGAAATCGGCCCGAAATACGTTGCGGGTTTACTCAAGCTGATGGATAAGGCCAGGGTCAGGACAAAGTTTTTTTACGGCGAACTGCTTTCCAGCCCGGATATCCTGTTCTGCTCCACCATGGCGTGTTACCGCGAGTTCGGCGGAGTCGGCCTCGGCTATGCCCGCGGGAACACCATCCTGATTTCCCCACAAGGCTGGCGAGCAGCCATCATCAGCCATGAACTCTCCCATATCGAACTGGCGGCGCGCCTGGACAACAGGCCAGACATTCTGGACAAGGTGCCCCAATGGTTTGACGAGGGTATGGCCGTATTGGTCAGCATGGCCCACGAATTTTCGGACGAGGCGTGGGAAGAAGCCTGCCACAAAGGAGAAGGCTCGCCCCAGCTCAGCGAACTGGCAAGCATGGCGGACTGGAACCGTGTCACCGGCATCAACGGCGTCAACATGCAGCTATCCTACGGCACAGCCAGGCAGGAGCTTGCACGCTGGTATGCCGCAGCCGGGCCCAAAGGCCTGCAACAACTGATCCAGAGCCTCAAGGCCAGACAGGATTTTCATGCCGCCTATCAAAACGTAGAGCACTCCGCAGCCGTGCCACTAGTGTAGTGTTGCACGCTAAACGGCGCTTGCCCGGATGGAGCCTTCCCAAAAGCGCCCTAACCGCGTTGCGGCGCTTGACAAGGGAATAGCCATTGCCTGCGCGCCGCGCCTTGTTATGCCACTTTTGGGAAGGCTCTGAAAGTGCCGTTTAGCGTGCAACACTACACTAGCCACCAGAGACTAACCAGGGAACCTCTGAATAAGTTGTCTTTGCCCCACAAGGGGATTCCGATCCACTACGAACTGAAATTCGTGTGGAATCGCATACGAGGAACGAAGTGACGAAGCAATCTCGCAACTCGTTGAAAAACAAGATTGCTTCGCTACGCTCGCAATGACCTCGCGCACTTGATCAGAGGCTCCCTAGCGTGGCAAGTGCGCCACCCCAGATCATGAAACGCTAAAGCCCTTTTCCCCCACCCCTGCCCTTTCCCGCTAGCGGGAGAAGGGGACGCAGGCTCGCTATGTGAATTTCATGTTAAATGGGCCAACCCGTTCCGGAACTTTCCCGCTTGCACCACATCTTACAATTACCTGACTTATTTGCTCAGGTTTTCAGCGGCTATTCTGCTGCTGAATACAACAGGGAGCCTTTATCCGCTTTCTGACAGCTTGAATGGAGAACATCATGAAAAGCAAATTACTTATAGCCTTGGCATCATTGTTTATCGGCATGACCACATTTGCTGGAACTGCCGCTTATGCCGACATGACTTCGGGCATGTCCTCGCAAACACAATCCAGATGGTGTGCAAACGATGGATCAAGCGCTTTCGAGCCGAATTGCACCGGCAATATTTCCGAACGTGAAGGCAAGGCCGCATATGGTGAGCCGCGTGAGGTAAAGATGGAACCCACCACAGAACGCGCTCGTTTTTGCTCCTCGGAAGGTCCAAATCTCCTTGATGCAAAGTGCTAAAACAACGCGTCAATAAACCACCGCCTTTCCCAGGAGAATGGCCGCCGAACTTCCTCAGTCCTAAACTTCACTGTGGATTTTCGGCGGACTCGCGATTCACCCATGAGGCAACGCTTTGCTCAACCGGATGTATTGCATTGATGCAGGCCAACCATATTCCCCTCAGTATCAATAATCAGGGAAATGTAGCCATATTCGCCAATGGACATTTTCTTTTGCTTGATGCGCCCACCTGCTTTTTCGGCTCGGCTTTCCCCCGCTTCACAATCTTCACAACTGAAGTAAATCAGGACGCTGTTGCCGCCGGAGGGAAAACCATTCATTTTGACCAGGGATCCGCCGGCGCCCCAATGCTCCTTTTCAGTCGGAAAAGACCACATTTCCATTTCCGGACTTTCCATCTTTTCCAGCTTGAGCTGCAAGACGGTTTCATAAAATTTCCTGGCACGATCGATATCCTGCACATAGATTTCAAACCAGACGACGGGGTTGTTTTTCATCACAGCACTCCTTCTTTGCGACAATAATCTGCTTGGTTGCAATTTCGACGAATCGGCCATCTCAGCCAGCCATCTTTTTCAGCATGTGATCGATCACCATGCTGTGCTCGTGCTGCGGGCTGAACAGGATGAGATCGGCATCTTTGCCAACCTTGACCGTGTGTCCGGGTGGCCAGTAGAACAGGTCGCCGCCGAGTATTTTTTCATGCGTGCCGTCCGCATAGGAGACGGTGAGTTCGCCATGCAACAGGTATCCCCAGTGCGGCGTCTGGCACAGGTCATTTTTCAGTCCCTGGAGCAGCGGCGATATATCCGTACCGGCGCCGAGAGAAAAGTACTCTCCGCTGATCATGCCGTATCCGGTGGCGTCGCCGAAATTCGTCTTTTGCCGGGCGACAGCGCCTGGCGCGTTGATTCGGACGGGGATGTCATGTTTGGCGATTCGCATGGTGATTTCTCCTTTGCGGTTGCAGCGGTTGAGTTGAACAGACATATGTATTGGATGGCTTTGCAAGGCCACAGCGAAGCAGTATCACGGCACGATCCACTCGCTCACCGGCATCAACATGCTCTCCCCGTCCTTCGGAAATCTGGCCACGTAACTGCCCCTGGAAGCAAAGCGCTGCCCTGGCCCCAGACTGAGGCGGGGATAAATGGCCGAGGACGAGAGCGACTGTTCCGTCATGTGCTCCACGCGCTCGATAAAGTAATCGCGCGAGAAAGTGTCTCCCATGTGGGACAGCGCATCGCCGGCAACAGTGACCGCGAAATAGGTGCTGGACTGGATACGCTCGTCACTGCAACGGAATGTTTCTGGCTGCCAGCCAGTGCTTCATGCGCGACAGGCGCTGTTCACGCCGCTCTGTCAGTTCGAACGGATAAACCAGGCGCATCCTGTCCAGCCAGTCGCCGAACAGCAGCACCCGGCAGGGCCGCGTAATCAGGCTGCCGGACAGATAGACATTTTCCATCTCCGGCTGGCGCGGCGCCCTGCCCATGCAGATTGGCGATGTCGTCTTCATCGAGCCACAGAACCAGCACGCTCAGGCCGGGCTTCATCGAGCATTTGCGACCAGAATTCTGACGACAAAGGCTGCTCACCCACCACCGGGCGATCTGAAATCTCATTTGATGCCGCGACGCTGCAAGGCGGCGCGCAAGGCCTGCGCCGGCACACGTCCGGCAACATCATCGCGGAACACCTGCACGATCCGGCCTGAGCGGCCGCTCTGCCCGTGCTCCGCCAGGTGTTTTGCCAGCACTTCGGCTTCCAGCGCAACCCCGCGCGAGAAATACAGCGTCGAATAGCCGGGCTGCGCAATTTCCGGGTAATCCACATTGGGAAACACGCAGGGGATCTCGGCCTGCTCGCAGAATTCATGCACCGGCCGCCAGCTGCCCGCGCCGATCCCGCTCAGCACGGCAAATACCGGCTGCTGCCGGTAGCGCGCTTCAAGCTGTTTTTGCCAGCTTTCCGGCGGGCCGCTCAGCACCCACTCATGCAGCACCCATTTGCGGTAAACGCGGTACATCTGATCGGTGCCGGCGGCCTTGCGGCGCTGTTCCTGCCGGGTGCCGCCATTCTTGTCGCGTAAAAACGCTTGCAGCACGTCGAGCATCGCTTCAACCCTGGATGGTGCTACGCCCGGCGTGATGATGGTGGCGAAATGGATTTCGTTCTTCGTCACGCCCGGTGACGGCGTCAGTGCAAGCCCCTGCAGATAGGCGGCAAGCGGCGCGATCTCGGCATCGCTCAGGGCAAAGCGCGGCATCAGCGGGTCGAGCTTGCGCCCGGCCGGGTCGACGCCCTCGCGCAGCACGCGTTTCAGGCTCTCCACGGTATAGGGCTCGCGGATTTCGTCCACGTTGAACAGGGCGCGGGAGCGTTCCGAACTCGCGAATCTCCGGACGCGAAAAAGCAGGCGCCCGGCGATGGGGCGAATCGTATTCTGCCCTTCGCCCCCGCCCAGGCCGCTGCGGCGATGGCACTTGGCGCAGGCGGCATCGCCGCCGCTCAGCTCGACCCCGGTCTGGACCTTGCCGCGCAATGGCGCGCCGGAAGGCAACAGCCCGTCACGATAGATGCGCTTTCCGGCCAGGTCGGCGCCACATCCGCCGCTGAAGCCATGCCGGAAAACAGCAGGAACAAAGCGGGCAATATCAGGCCCAGCGGCATCATGGCGAAACTTCGCATCATCTGGATGCCATCTGATGATACTCCCTGATGATATCCGGTGCGCTGGCAAAGCCGTCCAGCCTGACCCATGGCTTGTCAGCGCCGCCTGCCCGGATGAAAGTGGCCGGCGCATGGCTCATCTTGTCCCCGCGATAGACGCCGAAAGCCCGCTGTACCGCAATGCTGTTCGCCGCGCTACCGGTCAGCATGGTCCACTGCGGCCCGGCGCGGTACTTGCCGGCATATTCCATGAGTTTTGCCGGGGTATCGTTTTCCGGGTCGATGGAAATCGAGATCATGCGTACCTTGCGGCTGTCAGGGCCGAGCTGATCCTGAACATGGTGAAAAGTGGCGCTCATCACCGGGCAGATCGCGGTGCAGGTGGTGAAGATGAAATTCAGCATGACCGGGTCTTTTTCGCCCAGCCCTTCGCGCAGGGAAACCGCTGTCCCGTGCATATCCACCAGCTTGAGATCGGGGATGCTGTATGCAGCGACAGAACGCGTATAAGCGCCGCGCATGGCATCCATTCCATGGCCGTGGTGATCGTGCTCGCCGCTCTGCGCCATGCCCGAAACCCCGAGGGCCAGCGATACCACCCACGTTGCCTGCCAGAAACGGCTATCCATTCTGTTTTTCAGTATTCATTCGGACTCCCCCTTCATTGTGATGATTCAGCGGATGCGTCTTTCTCCTATAGCACCGGCACCCGCACAAAGGCACCGCTGTCCGGCGCCAGTCCCAGCGTATCGCGCACCTTGTAGCGGAATGTCTCGGTTCCGCTGAATCCTGCTTTGGGGCGATAGGAAATCGTGCCGTCCGGATTGGCGACCGCCCAGCCGCCCTGGTCCGGAACCGTGGTCAGGAACACCGTGGCCGGGTCGATGGCGTTGGCCGGCGCATCCGGGTCGGCATCGTTGCTCAGCACGTTGACGATCACCGCCGGGTAGGTAACACCTGCCGTCCGCAATGGCGCGGTGACCGCATCGTCAGCCAGCAGCGGCGGCTGGTTGGCGGCAACAGGGCGCCGCGGTGACGGTGACCCGCACAAAAGCAGCCGAGACGGGAGCCAGCCCGAGCGTATCGCGCACCTTGTAGCGGAAGGTTTCAATTCCGGAGAATCCGGCTTTGGGGCGATAGGAAATCGTGCCATCCGGATTGGCGACAGCCCAGCCGCCCTGGTCCGGAGTCGTGGTCAGGAACACCGTGGCTGGGTTGATGGTATTGGCGGGTGCATCCGGGTCGGCATCGTTGGCCAGCACGTTGACGATCACCGCCGGGTAGGCAACGCCGGCCGTCCGCAATGGCGCAGTGGCCGCATCGTCAAGCAGCAGCGGCGGACGGTTGGCAGCAGGAGGCGGCGGCGCGGCAACGCTGACCCGCACGAAGGCGGCAGAAACCGCAGGCCAGCCCGAGCGTATCGCGCACCTTGTAGCGGAAGGTCTCGGTTCCGCTGAATCCGGCTTTGGGGCGATAGGAAATCGTGCCGTCCGGATTGGCGACGGCCCAGCCGCCCTGGTCCGGAGCCGTGGTCAGGAATACCGTGGCCGGGTCGATGGCGTTGGCCGGCGCATCCGGGTCGGTATCGTTGCCCAGCACGTTGATGACGACTGCCGGGTAAGGCGCGCTGCCGCGCTGCGCGGCCGCGGCGCTATCGTCAACAGCGACCGGCGGACGGTTGGCGGCAAGCTGCAAGCGGTCGTAAGCCGCCCTGGCATGAGTGATGCCATACCCGTAGCTGTTGTCCGGCCCGGCGATCCCGAGATCCAGGGCGCTCTGCGTCAGCGCGGTCTCGATGTCCGCAACGCTGGCCGCGGGGAAAGCCCCTGCCAGCAGCGCCATGACCCCGGCCGTATGCGGCGCGGCATAGGATGTCCCGGAAACCACGGCATAAAGCGGCAAGCCGCCGAAAGACAGGTCGGTGGTGTTGACATTGACGCCGGGCGAAACGATTTTCGGGTAAGTGCCGCCATCGCAGGGAGACACGCCGCGGCTGCTGAAACTGGCAATGGTCAGGGACGAATCCACCGCCCCGGCAGAAAATCCGGCCAGATTGTTGGCTGGGCTCACGCTGCTCAGGGGCGCAGGCCCGCTGTTGCCGGCGGCAAAGACCAGCGCAATCCCGGCTGCCTTGAGGTTTTCGATATCCGGGTTGAATTCGCTGAAACACTGGCCGGCGGTGCCGGACAGATACCAGGAGCCATTGACCACGTCCGGCGCATCCGCCGTCGCCGGGTCGCCATCCGGGTCCAGCAGCCACTGGAAGGCCAGGTGAATGTCGCTGTAGGTGGCCTGCCCGGCATCGTTGAACAGCTTCACCGCAGCCCATTGCGCGCCAGGTGCCACGCCGATTGCAGTGCCCCCCAGCGAACCGCCCACCATGACACCCATGGTCTGCGTGCCGTGCCCGTTCAGGTCGAAAGGCGTCAGGTGCTCGCCGTGCGGGTCGTACCAGCTGTTGTTTCCGCCGCGCCAGCTGCTGGCGAGGTCGGGGTGGTTCACATCCACGCCGGTATCCATACTGGCAACCACGACACCCGCGCCGGCATAACCCAGCGACCACAGCTCCGGGGCCTGCACGGCTAGCAGGTTCCACTCCGGGAGAGCGGCGCTGCCGAGACTCACGGCTGGTGCCTGGAGCAGGGAATCGAGGCGTATGCTTTCGATGCCGGGACGGGATGCCAGCGCACGGATGGCATCGGCGCGAACTTTCACGGCGATGCCGTTGATGACCCACAGTTCGCGAACGCGCCTGCCGCCCCTGTCCTCCAGAAATCGCCTCACCGGCGCCTGGGTCAGAGCAGCTTTTTGCCGCAACGCCCTGACGTGTTCCGGATCATGCTGCCGCTTGTTCCGGACCTTGAACAGCCGTGGATTAATCCGATCGGTCATGGAAATGATGACTGACACTTCTTCGGAAGGCGCACGTGCAGACAGCTCATTTTCCAGCGCGGCATCGATCACAGCCGCTTCGGCAACGGTGCCAAACAGCAAGGCCAGCAGCAGCGCGCCCAGCCAGTAATGCAGAGAATAATTTTTCCGTGTTTTTCATGCGCCTCCCCTCACGGGCATGGCAAATTGCCGCCCGGAATCGTAAACAGGTGAAACGTGAAGCCGCTTGGGCTGCGCCCTCGCTGTGAAAAGTGAAATGTGTAACCCTTTCACTTTTCACCCTTCACCCTTCACCCTTCACGTTAAAACTATCGGACAACCAGGTTTTCCACCCGGATATCGCCGATCACCAGTGAAACCTTCTGCCCGGTTTTCAGCAGATGACCGGGATTGGCGAACAGGATGTGATAATCCTTGCCAGTCACCGCATCGCTGTTGCGCCGCGTCGTCCGCAGTTGCCCCAGCTTGGGCGTATCCGGGACGCCGAAGGCCGCCCCGCTCGACTCTTCGAGCAGGTAGGGCCGGATCTTCCGGTCGAACAGCGGAGCAGCCCTGGCCGGGTCGACAACGCGGTAGCGGAAATCGAGCATGCTGCCGGCTGCGGAAAGGTTCATGCCGCCGATCCGGATGCCCAGACTGTCCACATTCCTGCAGTCCTCGAATTTTTCAGGTTCGGCGCTTGCGCCGGACACGGTGTCCTGGCGCGCGGCCGTACTGGAACAGCCGGAAAAAACCAGCGCAACAAAAATGATGCAAAGTGCCGTCACCAGGCTCCAGAAACCCAGATCGGCGTGCTGGCCACCATCGGTAATGCGTTTTTTCAGTGCTTCCATCACATTCACTCCCGTTTATGGCTTGATCATCCGATTTCGATTTGCACCGCCCTTGCATTCGGGCGGCGCAAATAGACCCCGGCCTGTCATCCTTTTTTCTACTGCACATTGACTCGCAAATAGGCCGCAACCGGCGCCGCCAGCCCCTGGTTATCCATTACCTTGTAGCGCAGGGTCTCGGTGCCGACAAAGCCAGCCTTGGGCCGGTAGGAGATGGTTCCATCCGGGTTGACGACCGCCCAGCCGCCCTTGTTGGGGCTGACTGTGATCCACACCGAAGCCGGGTTGAGGGTGCCGTCAGGGTCGGCGTCATTGGCCAGCACGTTGAAGATCACGGCAGGATAGGGCGCAGCCCCTCTGATCGGCGCTGCTACGGTATCGTCTGCCAGGACTGGCGCCTGATTGGCCGGATTGACCGTGACTCGAACGTAGGCACCCGGATTGGATGCCATGCCCAGCGTATCCCTCACCTTGTAGCGCAAGGTTTCGACACCGCTGAAGTCAACTGCAGGGCGGTAGGAAATACTGCCGTCCGGGTTGGCAACGGCCCAGCCACCCCTGTCCGGCACCGTGGTCAGGAACACCGTGGCCGGGTCGATGGTATTGGCAGGCGCATCCGGATCGGTGTCGTTGGCCAGCACATTGATCGTGACAGCGGGATAGGTCACGCCGGCTGTCCGCAGCAGAGCCGTGGCCGCATCGTCGGCGGTCTGCGGCGCGCGGTTGGCGGAAGTGACGGCGATATTGAAAACCTGGTCGTAGCGCAGGCCGGTCGGATCGGTCACTCGTGCGGTCACGGGCTGGGTCCCGATGCTGTTTGGCGTCCACGTAATCAGGCCGGCGCCGTCAAGCGTCATGCCGGCCGGCGCGCTGACCAGGGAGAAGGTCAGCACGCCGCCATCCGGGTCGCTGGCCGTCAGCTGATAGCTGTAAAGCGTGTTGATCGTGGCAGCAGTAGACGGGAACGGAGGTCATCGTGGGAGCGCCGACACCATTGGCGACCACCAGCCGGGCAAACATGCCGCCATCGGCAGCCGCACCGGTGGTCAGGTACAAGCGGCGGTCATAGAGCGGGTAGTTGGCCGTTGTCGCGCCAGCGGGAAGCTGTGGCGTGACCACGGCATCCACGGTTTTTGCCGCCGGCAGCAGGGCCGAGTACTGCTGTTTCGGCCAGGGGTAGAGATTGCCGTCTTCCGCCACCAGCTGCATGTCCATGCCATTGATGACCGGCACGTGGGTCATCAGGCCCGCATTGATGAAGCGCAGGAGGGTGCGCTGCCCGGCCGGCATCGGCAGCGGTGCATCGGCAGCGGTAAACGGCATGCCGTTGACGAGAAAATACCTGGGATGATAATCGTGGGTGCTGCTCATGGGCGCGCCTGGCCCATAGCCACCGGGCGTTGACACGGCTTCATGCAGCAAGGGGTCGATCTCGCTGAACAGCAACAACATCTGATTGTCGTAGGGTACCCCGGCATAAGCCTGCCCTGCCGCCGCATCCTGGGTCAGGCCGCCGTAGAGACCCATCTGTACCTGCACCTGGGGATGGGTGCCGCTTTGATACAGATAGGTGCCCGGCTTCAGGCTGCTCCATGTGTAGGTCGCGCTACCGCCGCTCGCCGCTGCTTCGTGGGTAAAGGACTGCACCACCTGTTTGCCCGAAGTATTAGTGATATACACCGGCGTCATGGCAGCCATCTGGCCGGGAATGACGATGGAGGTCGGCGCTGGCAAGTTGTTGGTGAGGTTGACGGTCAGCGTCGTATCACCCGGCGGCACGCTCAATGCCGGCCCAGGAATCGTCGCCGCGCAGGGCGGAGCCGCGCAGGATGCGCCATCGAGCGCATAGCCCCACATCTGCACCACCACGCCGTCCGGCATGGTGAGTGGCACGGCTTCGGCACGCAGGTTGTAGCTGGCCGCCATGACCGGGGCGGCGATCGTGACCATCCCCGTCAGCGCTAGCGCCTGCGCCATTTTTTTCATATGTAGCACTTTGGTTTTCATGATTGCTCTCCCTGGATTACGGTATGTTCACGCCGACCGGTTCGATGATCAGCATGGTCATCATTCCGCCGGGGAAAATATCGTCGTTGGTGATTTCCTTCTCGTTGTGGGAGTGCCACATATGGAAGTAGCCGCCGTTTTCACCTTGCGGGGTTTGCCCCGGAGGCAGTGCGCCGAATTGCCCCAGGTACGGGCTGCCGCTGTAGTGGGCGCCGTAGGATAGATCCTGGACATTGGGCAGGATCACCGGGATGGGCTTGCCATGATCGGCGGCGTACTCGTTCGGGGCCAGTGGGTCGCCCGGCGCATGCCCATAGGCATCCCAGCCCAGACCCTTGCCGGTCCATTCGAAGGTAGCGTCGTAGGTTTCGCCTGGCACGGTGCGAAGAGTGAAATTGGATTCGGCCAGATCCGGCCCCATTCCCGGCGCGCTTTCCAGCAGACGTCCATCGCGGGCGATGAGCCAGGTGTTGTTGCCGTGGGTATGCAGGGGATGCAGATCGCGCCCGGCATTGATCACCCGCAACAGGATCTTCTCGCCGGCATGCATGCGCGGCAGGCAGTTGTAGGGCTGGGTCGGCAGCCATGGCACGTTGGCATCGAGCATGCTGTCCGGCGAATTGCGGCCATTAAGGAACCACAGGGTCGGGCGGAAAGTGCTGGTATCCACCGCCGGTGCCAGGGCCGGATTCGCCATCACCTGGGCATCGACCTGGGCATGAATCTGCGGGTCCATTTCGGTGAGCAGGAACAGGTATTCATGGTCGAAGCTGGTGTTTGGGTGCGCATAAGCCTGATTCAGCGGATCGGCACCGGGGCGCACGATCAGCGCACCCAGCAGCCCCATCTCGACCTGCAGCGACGGATTGCTGCCGCTGTGGTAGAGATAGGTGCCGGGATTGCTGGCAACAAAGGTATAGGTCACGTTGCCGCCGCCGGGCAGCACCTCGTTGGTCATGAGGCCTGGCGTGCCGCCGCTGGCGACCACATTATTCTGTCCCGGAAAAACGATGGACACCGGGGCGGGAACCGGCAGTTCGTTGCTCAGGGTGACGGTCACGGTATCGCCCTGGTTGACGATCATGGTCACGCCCGGGTACTGCATCCGGCCGGTGCCGCTGGCATAGCCCCAGGCGTAGTGAACGTTGCCGTCCGCGCTGGAGATGTAGTCCGCCCTGGCTGTCAGGTTAAAAGTGTTTGCGGCAACACCGTCCACCACGGCCCACGCCATATTGGCTGTGGCCATGAGCGGCAGCATCACGGCTACTCCCAGTGTTTTCAGTAGCTTGCGGATCAGCGGGTTCATGTCGTCCTCCTCTGTTTCTCGGTTCGATGGCGATCGCGTCAGTTGACGACAATTTCGGTCATGATTCCGCCGAAATCCTGATCGTTGTTGCTCAGATAATTGAGATTGGTGGTGTACAGGAAATAGGTTCCTGCCGGGACGCCTGCGGTATCGACCAGAACATCCGCCGCCTCACCGCCGCCGATGGTGACCGAACTGGTGTTGTAGGCGAGGTTCTTGCCGTCAGGACCACGGGCGATGTGGCCGCCACCGCCGACCACCTGCATCGGCAAACCGAGAACGGTAATGGTGTAATAGTTGGTGACGCTAAGATTCGACAGGCGCAGCAACAGCTTTTCCCCTTCGCTTGCCCGGTTGATCTGGATCAGCGAGCTGAGCTTCTGCGATACCAGTCCGCCGTTTTCGGCTGGCGCCGGGAGCGGGTTGGGATTGACCGTATCGGGATAGCCGCGCCCGTTGATCATGTGATAGGTGTCGCGCATCGTGGAGAACGGCAAGGGCTGAACAGCGATGTGCAGTTCGTGGTAAACATGGTCGAAGCCGCTCAGCTGCAGGGGATAGGATTTGTTGTAGCCGGTTGACCCGTCCCCGTCGTTATAGACAAACCGGGTATAGGTCTTGCCGTTGTACGTCTTGCTTTGCCCATCCTGGGCCGGGCGCACGTACAGGTTGCCCAGCATGCCCATCTGCATGTGCTCGGTGGCTTCCTGGTGACAGTGATACATGAAGGTGCCGGGTTCCATGACGTTATAGAAATAAGTCATGCTCGATCCCATGTTCACCCCGAAAGAGCCCTCGGGCATGCCGTCGAACACCGGTGCCGCCTGCGGGAAGCCGTGGAAGTGGATGGTGTGCGGATCGAACAGGTCAGGCCGCATCACCATGCCGACATTGGTCATGCTGAGGAAAAACCGGTTGCCTTCCTTGAGCTCGATCGTGGGTGCCGCAAATTCGGCAGCCAGTTCGCCCTGGGCGAATACCTGGTCCGGCGGGACGCCGGTGACATCGTGAAAACCGAAGCTGTATAGCACCCTGCCGTCCGCCATGGTGACAAATCCGTCACCGGCAGTGAGTGATTTGCACACCACGTTCGGATCGACCGGCCCATCCGGAATGGCATCCCCGTTGGTGTCTCCCGGGCACTGCACGAAGACGGCAGCCGTTGCGGGAACCGTGGCAGCAAATAAAGCCGCGACTGCCAGAGAAACAGTGAGTCTGAAAAGATGTTTGGCGCTCATGATCTTTCTCCTTTGATCGACCCGCCGGAACCAACGCCCGGCGAGTCGGGTTACCCGCTTACTGCTGCTCGTCCGCACCGATATCGGGCGGGTTCGAGCGGGCCTGCCCATCGATGTCGGCGACTGGCGTCACGCCCACGATCCGGGTGCCCTGATTGATGACCGGGGAGCCTGCCTGCAGATGGAAATTGCCGGCCGGGCTGAGCAAGCCGGGTACGGACAGCGCACCGATGCCGAAGCGCACGTCGATCCAGTTGCCGCCTTCGTCGAAGGCCGGAGCGGTCGTGATACCGGTGGTGAACTCCGGTTGCTGGATGGTCTCGCCGCGCCCGCCTATCATTGCCTCGCTGACGAACATCGGATCAACCGCCCGGTTGCTCGGGTGATAGCCCGTGGCATTGCTCAGATCGCTGAAACGTGGATCCAGCAGGGACGGCACTGCGGTTCCCAGCACGGCCAGATCCCAGTTCGGGTTCGCCGCATTGGCCTGCAACCCGAAGGTGGCCGGTATGGTGGAGCTGTCGATACTCCAGAAGAACGAGCGGTTGTGCCACACGATGTTGTTTACCAGCGTCGGGTTGGCGTAGCGCTTGTAAGGGCTTACCCGTGGTCCGTTGCCGATGGTGTTGGCAAGCAGCGTGCTATGAGCACGGGAAACAATCCCCGCCGGCTGAGCCGTGGACAGGTTCGGGCTGCCAGGCGCAAAGGCGGCGCCTGCCGTGGCCGTACTCTGGTTGCCGGCAACCGTGTTATTGGCAATGGTCGACAGCGCCACATCCTGGAGGGAGATACCGCCACCCGCCATGCCTGCCAGGTTATTCACCACCATATTGTTTTCCAGCACCAGCCTGTACCAGGTCGATTCATTGTTGGGCGCAGGAACGATATCCGTCCCGTTGACGAACTGGGCCGCGATACCGCCGCCGTCGCCGGCACCAGCCTGATTACCCTGGACCAGATTGCCGGATACGGTCACGTTGCCGGAACCGGGAGAGAGCGTGCCGGCCACGATCGGCGCCTGTCCGCCGACAAAGATGCCGCCGCCGGAGACGTTCAGGCCCTGGTTGAAGGACTGGTTGAAGATCACCGTGTTGCCGGCAATCACACCGCGGTTGCTGCTGCCCTGGTGGCCGATGCCGCCGCCATGGCCGGCACTGAAGTTGCCGCAGATATGGTTGCTGGAAACGTCATACACCTGGGTACCGGCATAGATCGACACACCGCCACCGACACCCCCCGCAGCACCGTTCTGGGTGATGTGGTTGTTGTGGATCTTGAGGAAGTCGTTGTCCGCCCCGTTGTTTTCCACGTTGGGATGGCCGACGCGGATGCCGCCGCCGTAGGTGCCATAGTTGCTGAAGATCCGGTTGTTGCTGATCTCCAGGTACTTGGCATGGCCGTTGACGAAGATACCGCCGCCGCTGTCGCCGCCGGAGATGGAGAGGCCGTCGATGCGGGCGCTGTTGGTGCTGATGAATTCACCAATTTTTGCCAGCACGATGATGCCTGGGCCTTCTTCGGTATTGAACAGGGCAGGCTCGTTGTCGGGCCTGTTGAAGCCGACAGTCTGTCCGGCCACCAGGTCAAAGGTGCGGGTTGCACCACCATTGGCGTATTTGAGGGAGATATCGCTGCGCCATTTGGTAAGCTTCTCGGCCGGCACTTTGGCAGCATTGATATTGGTCGCCAGTGCGCCCCAGCCCTGCAGTTTCACCTTCTTGTCCATGATCACCAGCTCGTCGTAACGACCGGGGGCAATCATGATCAGGTCGCCAGGCAAGGCGCCATTGATGGCCGTCTGGATGCTGCTGCCAGGCTGGACCAGGGTCGGCGGCTTGCCGCCCACGGTCACGGTCACACCGAGCAGCGAGGCTTTGCCGGTATCGGCACGCGTGACCACCAGTTCGCCGGTTGGCGTGCCGAATGGCACACTCACCTCGATCAGGCTGCTGCTCCAGGAAGTGACCGTCACCGCTGCGCCGCCGATGGTAACCGTGCCGCTGCTGCCGAAACCGAAGTCACGCGGAATCAGCTTGGGCGTATTCGCCGTGCCGTCGTAGGACGGGTTGGACACATTCACGGTGCCGGCTGAAACAATGGTCAGGGTGGGCAACTGGGTCTGGTCGACAACGCGTTGCGGCACATAAGGCCCGTTCTGGGTCACGTAGCCACCACCGGTATTCGACGTTGCCCTGCCGTTCACCGTGTACACCACCGGGGTGCCGTCGCTGAACTCGCAATCCACCGGGAATTGCCCAGGACCGGCGAAAGCAGCCACCGGCAGCACTGGCGTATCCAGGTAGGTGGTCTTGCCCGGCAGATACTGGAAGGTATAGCAGAACTGGCTGTACTGACGGTCGAAGTAAGGGTCGATCACCAGGTTGCCATTACCGTCCGGAATCGGGCCGGGGTCGTTCATGCAGGTGGTAAGCATGTTGGGAGACACGCCCGATGGCATGGGAATGTTCATCGAGTAGGTGGATGGCACCAGCGCGTTGAAAGTCCCCCACTGATCCGAATAAACGCGGGAAATCTCGCGTCCGCTCCAGTCGCGGATCGACACCGGCACCCAGGATGGCGCCTGCTTCTCGCCGAAAGTCGGGGCGCTGGGATCGAATTCGTTGGCTACATCGTTGAGAATCATGCCGACGATATGGCTGGCCACGGGCACTTCGGTGAACATGAAGAAGTCCGCCGCCGTATTCTTGCCCTGGGCCACATCGACGCTCTTGCGGTCGCACAGAGGACGCTGCTGGCGGGCAAAAGCGGAAGCCACGCCGGGGAACAGCGTCAGCTCATCCGGCACGGTGTGCGGGTCACCCACACACAGCGGAGGAAGCGCCAGCGTACCCGGCTGATAGGTGTCGCCGAAATCGACGTTCTTGTCCTCTTCCTTCGCCGTCAGGTAGCCGGGAGGCGTGACCGATTCGACGATGTACTTGCCGGGAAGCAGTTCCGGCTTGCCGGCACCGCCACCGAAGGCATAGCCGCCGTCAAACACACCCGGACGAACCTGGTTGAAATTGCGCAGGCCGTCATAGCAGTCCGTGGTGTGGCCATTGGAAACGAAAGGCGTGCCCTGGCAACCGGAAGGCTGATTGTCGTCCCAGCTATCGGTGGTGGCGATATCGTAAGCATCGCCCTGGTCGAATACGCCGTTAGCGTTGCGGTCGTTGTCCTCGGCAGCGGGGAAATTCCCGAATGGCCAGTTGTCCGTATCGGCCAGAACCACGCTGGCAGCCGTATTCAGGCCGCTGGTTGCAGTACAGTCAGGCTTGTCGACAATGCCGTCGGCGTTGCAGTCGCGATACAGATTCACCTGCACGCGCGGAATGCCCGGCTCCCAGTTTTCCACCGCGGCAAAACGCGGATCTTCCTCGGCACGGGTGGTGGCGTAGAAAACAATGCCGGAAATACCGCCGTTCTCGCCAGCCGCATAGTTGTTCTTGCCCCACTCGATCACGTTGGTCTGGCCGAGGAAACCCTGGAAAGCCTGTACCAGGACAGGCCCGGTTTCAGTGCGGTATGGCAGGCCGCCATTCTCGGACTGCGGCTGCGGGTTGAGCTTGTTCCAGGATGGCATAGCCCAGCCGCCATCCGGCGGAATGGGTCCACCCGCATCCACCACGATGGTCGCACCGGTGGCCTTGAAGCGGGCGAAATCGACCTCGGCTGCCAGCCAGTTGAAGAAGGGAAACACTTCATTGAACTGGACCTCGCCATTCGCATCGGTGGCCTGGGACTGGTAGACGCTGCCGTCACGGAAACGCAGATTGACGGCCTGGCCGGGCATTCCAACCTCGCCGGCATCGCGGAATCCGTTATTGTTGGCGTCGAAGAACACCCTGCTTTCAAGCCGCTGGAACCAGTTGAAAACCGGCACTTCCTGCAGATCGACCGCCCCGCCGCCCGGCGGCACGGTGACATTGGTTGAGGCGATGACCACATCCAGATTGTCATCCCAGATCACCAGCTGGTAGGTTCCAGCCCTGACATTGGAAATGGAAAAGGTGCTGTCCGCATTGCAGGCCTTGGTAAAGACCGCGCGACCGCCAGCAACAGCCAGCTCGTTCAGGCCAACCCAGCACTGCGGGAAGGGGTCGCCGTTATAAAAACCAAAATCCGGCGGTCTGGCGCTGTGCATGTTGACCACCTTGCCGCTGATCGTGCTGGCGCCGTTCAGTACCGAGGCGTCCCGGATGGCAGTTTTGACGAAGCCGACGAAGAGATGGTGGCCGGGCGGGCCGAATTCCTGGAAGAAACTGGGTTCGTTGGCTTTCACCCAGGCATCGATACCCTTGGTGCCCTCGATGGTGGACGTCTGGACATAGCCCGAACCGGCCGGCGGGATCACCTCAAGCGTATATTTTGCCGGCACCAGATACTTGATCAGCACCGTGCCGTCTGCACCGGACTGGATGAACCCTGTGCCCTTGGTGGTCATGACCGGCGCATCGCCAACCATCACCGGCGTTCCGTCCGGATTCTTCTGGTACTCGGTTCCGATGGGATTGCCAAACGCATCCTGGATCACCTGACCGCCGGAAGCGCCATAGGTGCCGCCTGCTTCCTTCAGGGTGATGGAGAAGCCGGACAGCCCGGTTTCCTGCGGCAGATCCGGCGCGCCGTTGATGGGCTGGTTGTCATTGAATACGAAGATGGAAATCTGCGCAGTCGGGATCGGGTTTCTGTTCACCACGATATTCACCGCCGACTGACCCGCCGCAACGGCGGCGCCGCCCATCTGGTATCCGCTGTCCGGCAGAACCGAAACGTAGTAGCGTTTCAGCGGATCGAGCGCAAGCGCCGCTGGGGATTTTGCCGGATCGGTGCTATTGCCGGCGGCCACCACCGGCATGTAGCTGGCATGAAAACTCAGGGACAGATTGCTGCCGTCCGCCAGCGCACCTGGTCTGGAATCCCGGGTGGCATCTTCCTCCACCAGCCAGCGGTAGCCTGTGACGGCAGCACCATCCGAACCGGTGACATTGATGCTCAGCGCCGCCGCAAACTGCGGGCTCAGCACGCACAGCAGCAACGATGCGAAAATCAGTCGCCGCGCATTCTGCAGCATCCCCTTAACGTTGTTCTTGGCATCGGTTCTCATAACGCCTCCCTCACTCACATGACTACACAATTGACTGTCCCGGATTGAGCTGACGAAATGGAAATCACGTCACTGCAACCCATGTGACAAATTGTTCATGAAGTGCGGCAAATTGACACCGAGGCGAAGACTGCATTTCACTACGGCTGAAACTTCCCTTGATGGGGGGTGAATGGCTGTAGGAAGAAACTACAGGATGGGAAAAAGGCAGACTGGCAGCAGTTAATAGCTGCCCTGATACTGGCGGTAATAGCCCAGCACGCGCGGAACATAATTCATTGTTTCGCGGAATGGAGGAATGCGGTTGCCATGCCGGATCACGGCATGCTCGCCGGCATTGTATGCAGCCAGCGCCAGGCTCACGTCACGATTGAACAGCGTCAGCAGATCGCGCAGGTATTTTGCCCCGCCGTGCAGGTTCTGGGCCGGATCGAACGCGTCGGACACGCCGTAGCGCCGGGCTGTCGCCGGCATCAGCTGCATCAGGCCGGAAGCGCCCTTGTGCGAAACAGCCTTGGGATTGTAGTGCGACTCCACCGAGATGACGGCATGCAGCAGCGCACCCTCAAGGCCATGGGCGCGTGCGACTTCATCAACCATCTGGTCATAACGCACCTTGCCGGCAATGGCGGACGGTGGACTGGCGGACTCCGACGGGAATGGTGCGCCTGCCTTTTCTTTCTTCTCTTTATCCACAAGAATTCTGTAATGCGGATCCACCGGCACATTGCTCAGGCTCAGGCTGCCGTCAGCGGCAGTGTAGGCATAGATGCTGGCGCCCGCAGCCTGGGAGAAAACGAATCCCAGGACAAATAGCGATGCAATGGCATATCCAGGCAATTTCATGTCCCACCTATTGTAAAAACCCAGCCGCCTGCTGTGCCTTTTACACTAGGCAATCGCCTCATGCCACGCAATACACTGGATGCTGTAAGTTAAGTCCATACAGTCAGAAGCGCAGGGCGGGAAATCCCGTCAGCTTCCGCTCTGCCCACTCCCCATGTAGAAAGTTTTCTACCGTGTATTCAGTAAAGGAACCTACTACACATTAGGGTGTTCACCCCATTATGCTGCTCAGACCCCTGGGCTCTAATTGAGCCATGTAGCGACACCGCGTTACAGCACAGGGAGAACAATCATGAGAATCTGCATTCTGGGTGGAGACGGGTATCTGGGCTGGCCGACGGCCATGCATTTTTCCGCACGCGGCCACGAGGTCATGGTGGTGGACAACATGGCCAAACGCGGCTGGGAGGAGGAGGTTGGAGCCACACCACTCGAACTCGTCCCGACGCTCAGGGAGCGCGTCCGCCACTGGCGCCGCAAGGAATTCAACCACATGGATATGGTAATCGGCAACATTGCCGACGACGGACAGCTCATGCAGGACATCTGCCGTGATTTCCGCCCCGAGGCCATCATCCACTACGGTGAACAACCCTCTGCCCCCTACTCCATGCTGAACCATGAAAATGCCGTGTACACGCAGTGCAACAACGTGGTCGGCACGCTCAACGTCATGTTCGCCATGCGCGAGCACTGCCCACAGGCCCATCTGGTGAAGCTGGGCACCATGGGTGAATACGGCACGCCCAATATCGACATCGAAGAAGGCTGGCTGGAAGTTACACACAACGGCCGCAAGGACCGGGTGCTGTACCCCAAGAAGCCCCACTCCCTCTACCATCTGTCCAAGGTACACGATTCCCACAATCTGGAATTCGCCAGCCGGATGTGGGATTTCCGCGTCACCGACCTGAACCAGGGCGTGGTCTACGGCATCGACACCGATGAAATCGGCAACGATCCGGAGCTGTGCACCAGTTTCCACTACGACGACATCTTCGGCACGGTGCTGAACCGTTTCGTGGTGCAAGCCGCCATCGGCATGCCGCTCACCGTGTATGGCAGCGGCAGGCAGATCAGGGGTTACCTGAACATCCGCGACACTCTGCGCTGCATCGAACTGGCCGTGGAAAACCCGGCAGGCCGGGGCGAGTTCCGGGTTTTCAACCAGTTCACGGAACAATTCTCCATCATGGAGCTGGCCGAACTGGTCCAGAAAAGCGCAGCCGAACAGGGCGTTAAAGTGGAAATCCAGCACCTGCGCAACCCGCGCGTGGAACAGGAGGACCACTATTACCACGCTAAACATACCGGCCTGCCTGGACTGGGGCTAGAGCCGCACCTGCTGAGCAACGGCGTCATCGGGCACATGTTAACCAAGGCTATGGATGGAGCGGCCAAGGTCAACGAAGCCTCTATTCTGCCCAAAGTTGACTGGAAGCACGGCTGGCAGCAGCCCGTCGTTGACGAGCCCGCCGGAATCGTTTGTCTGCAGCCTGCCAGGGCATAAATAGCCATGATCATGCAGCGCCGACTATGCCTCAAGACCCTGGCCGCAGGATTTGGCCTTGCGCTCGCGGGCCAGCCCGGATGGGCGCTCGCCGGCAGCACATTCACCGCCATCCCCAAAAGCCTGTGGGTATGGCGCACGCCCCTGTCCGAATCGGGCGAAGTCATGGCGCTACTGCGTAAATACAGTTTCCGCAGCGTGTTTTACTCGATCCCGCCTGGCGAGCGAGCGCAATTATTCGCCGGCGGTAAAAAACAGACGGCCGTCATCCAGGCCTGCCGCGAATCCGGCATCGCTTTCTACGCCGTATCCGGCGACCCGGCATGGAGCCGGCGCGGCGGGCAAATCCCCAGGGCGGTCGATGAACTGCTCGACTTCCAGCAGCGCAGCCATCTTTTCGACGGCCTGTGCCTGGATATCGAACCCCATGCCCTGCCGGAGTGGAAAACCGGCGCGCGTGAGCTGGCCATCCAGGGCTATCTCGACCTGCTGGGCAATATTCGCCGGGCCAGCCAGCGCATCGGACTTCCCCTTGCGGCCGCTGTAGTCCCGTTTTTTTCCGGCATTGCAGCGCCAGGCGAGACAGGCAAATCCGTACTGGAAAGCGCCGCCGGCCATCTTGACGCTGCGGTCATGATGGCCTATCGCAGCTCCCCCGGCGAAGGGCTGCGCATCGCCGCAAAAGCGATTGACCAACTTGATGCGATGAAAAAACCGTGGTGGTTTGGCGTCACCACCAACCGAAAGGCCAACGAAAAAATCAGCTACGCCAGAGCCACTTTCGACCATTTCGGCGCGGCCCTGCTTGAGATCGACGCGCGTTTGGGAAGCGGTTCACCGTTTTACCGGGGAATTGCGATCAACGACTACCCATCCCTGACCTCCATCCTGACGACAGCAAGGAGATGATCATGCATTTCCGCGGAAAACCTCAGCAAAAGACGGTTTCAGGCGAGAAGGCGGCAGGCAGCAAACGCCGCTGGACAAAAATCACCCTGGCCCTCCTGATCGGCGGAACGATCACCTATGCGATTGCGGTACCGCCCGCCAATGTGCGCGTGGAAGGTCTGCTGCACGGCGATCTGATACCGGTTTCCCCGCTCTATCGCGCCCAGATCACCCAGCAGATCACCACCTGCTTCAGCAAGGTCAAAGCGGGCGATCCGCTGGTCATCGTGAGCAATTTTATTCTGGACGAGCAATATGCATCCGACTACCAGAACAGGCTGACATCCCTGCATCTGGAACAGATCAATCAGGACGAGGGCGCGGCCGTAGCGGCAAGCGAGGTTCAGATGGCGCGGCAAAATTATCAGGCGGCGGCGGCTTCAGCAGAAAAAGCCAAAGCGCTCTCAGAGGCCTACGACGAGTTGCACGATGCCCGCGCCATTGGGCGGGTGGCACGCGATGCCGCCCGTTCAGACTGGCAGCGAACCATTGCAGAATCGGCGGCCCTAAGGGAAGCCTGGCAAAAGTCGCAGCTGAACCTGACGCAAATCAAAAAAGGCAGCCTGGAAAAAATCGCCTCGCTGGAACAGCAGCTCAGCCTGATAGACGATGCCCGCAAGCGCGTCAGCACCCAGCCGATTCTCTCGCCCGTTTCCGGCCAGGTGCTCGATTGCACGGCGCGTCCGAATGCCGTGATCGAAGCTGGCACGCCGATTTATCGTATTTTCGACATCGACCGGGCCTATGTGATGGTCTTCACCGACCCGTCCGAAATATCCAGCCTCAGCGTCGGCATGCCGGCCTATGTCAGCATCCCGGGGATTTCAGAAACCCTGCCGGGGCGTATTGCCGCGCTGACGCCTGAAGCCTCCAAACTGCCGGAATCGCTGACCCGTTATTTCTGGCAGCACAACCAGTGGTCCCAGTACCGCCCGGTCAAAATCGCGCTGGACAACATGGAAAAGCTCGATCCGGCCGTGCGGGAGAAGCTGATTTTCGATGCCAGGGTGCAAGTCAGAATCCCCGTTTCATCCTGGGGCGAATGGCTATGGGGAAAGAATTAGCGTGATCCGATGCAATGGGGGAGGAATATAAAATGACAATGGACAACTTGTTCACAGACCCTATGTCCGTGTTGCAGCAGGTCCAGCAGCGTAAGGGCCATTTGCTGCCTCAATGGCAGGCCGGGCACGTCGATGGCTATACTCACTTCCCGCAATCCGAACCGGGCATTGCCGGGCAGATGATGCAGGGCCTGGAATATCTCGCCTCGGCAGACTACCTGGACAAGATTTTTTTCGACCGCCTGAGCGTATGCCCATCCTGCGGCAGCCATCACGTCAATGTGCGAGAGGCCTGTTCAGCGTGCAAATCCTCGAACATCTCGCCGGTTTCGCTCTTGCACCATTTTCGCTGCGGCTATGTAGCGCCAGCCGAATCCTTCACCCATGACGGCAAGGGCCGAATCTGCCCGAAATGTCATGGCCGCCTGACAGATCTTGGCACCGACCACGACATCCCGGGCGAGAACTTTAGCTGCCACAGCTGCCACGCCTCTTTCCAGGTGCCGGAAGTGGAAGGCCTGTGCATGAACTGCCAGACACGCACGCCCGGCGACCAGTTGCTGCACAAGGACATCCACAGCTACCGGCTGAACTCGCTCGGCATGGCGGCACTGAGCAATGGCCGTCTCTTCGATCAGGAAGAAGAACTGCTGCTGGAAGGCGATGGCCGCCCGGTCTATCGCAAGCATGTTTTCATGTTCCTGCTGGAGGACGAGGCACGCCGCGCCAGGCGCTATGGCACGGATTTCAGCCTGATCATGCTCAAGCTCGCCTCGGACGATGAGGCCGAGACAGAAAGACGGATATTTCACATGGCCGAAAACCTGAGAAATTCAGACAAGATCGGACGTTACAGCGATGACCGGCTGTTGCTTCTGCTGCCGGCAACGGACAAGGCCGGGGCGGAGATCTGGCTCAAGCGCTTTATTGCCAGCGTGCCGGTGATGCGCTGCAGGCGCGCGTGATCGAACTTAATCAGGAGGGCAGCATGTAGCAAGCCAGCTGGCGGAACAATCATGGAACACCTGACCGGTTTCCTGAACTATTTCCTCTCGCCGCTGAGCCTGGTCAGCCTGAATGGAATGTCGCACATTTTGGGCGCGCTACTGACATCCGCCAACCTGTTTTTCTGGTTTCTGGTGCTGATCCTGACGCGTTTTGCGCTGCCCGACATTCTGTTGTGGCTGGTCAGCCTGTTTTACCCCGGGCGCCCTTTCCGCACCGAAAGGGGCTGGCCTGCCGCTCAACCCGCTGGTTTCAGTCGTCATCGCAGGGCGCAACGCCGGTGACAGCATCGAAAAAATGATTCATTCCACGCTGCAATGCGGCTATCACAAGCTTGAAGTCATTTTTGTCGATGATTATTCCACGACGACAGCGTGGCACGCGCCCGCAAGTGGGAAAAAACTGGCCGGGTACGCGTATTTGAAGCCAAAAACCACAACGGCAAACCTGGCAGCCTGAATATCGGCCTGGTGATGGCCCGCGGAGAATTCATTTTCGTGCCGGATGCGGACTGCGAAATGCAGCCCGGCATCATCCAGCACCTGCTCGCCCCTTTTGCCGACGCAAAAGTGGGCGCCGTGTCAGCAAACCTGCGCGTGCGAAATGCACCGCGGAACTGGGTCACCCGCTTCCAGGAATGCGAATACGCGTTGAATGTCAGCATTTCCAGGCTGTGGCGCGCGCCTTTGAATCTGCTGTCCATCCTGCCCGGCGCAGGCAGCATGTTCCGTGCCGACGCCATACGCCAGCTGGGCGGCTACGATTCCGGGCTGGGAGACGACACCGACCTCACGCTGCGCCTGCGCAAGCAGGGCTGGAAACTGCGTTTCGCGCTGGATGCCATTGTCTGGACCGACGTGCCCGACCACTACGGCTGGCTGCTGCGTCAGCGCAGCCGCTGGACCCGGAACATGGTCAAGATCCGCCTGCACAAGCAAGGCGATCTCTATCACTTCTGGCGCTTTGGCATCGTCAACGCCATTGTCTTTTTCGATATCCTGCTGTTCCGCGTCATTCTTCCCTTTCTTGCGCTATGGAGCGTGCTCTATTTCATCCTGATTGATCCATTCGCCACGCCTGCACTGCTGACGGTCGTGTACTGGCTCACCACCTTCTTTATCTTCATCAAGCTGCTGATCGCGCACGACATCGCCGCCACACCGCGCCTGAAGAATGCTCTGGCTGGCGCCGCTCTACCCTTTTTACCGCCTGCCCATTCACATAGTGGAACTGCTTTCCATGCTGCGCGAATTTCTGCGTATCCGTCTCTGGCATCCATACGTGCCAAAAAGAATCTGGGCCCGGACGCCGCACTGGTAGTGAGAATCAGACAAGCACCAGAACATATAAAAAAGGGGGGTTGTATGCTTGACACAGAAAAAAGTGACAGCAGGTAAAACCACTCCATTCCGGCAAAATTCGCTCACGATGCTGGCGGCAATGCTGGTTACCATCTTCAACCGCCAGCGACAGTACTTTCCGACCTTTGCGCTATCGAAGCTTGAAGAAAAGCTGTCTTCCTCGCTCCGGCTCAAGGCGATGGAAACGCAAATCGACTACGCGCAGCACTTGTTGCGCCAGGAACAGGCCAAAAGCGGCATGCAAATTTCCGGCAGGATGGATGTCGGGCATCACCGGCAGATTGTCACCGACAGCCTGACCCGCAACTACAATGCCCTGCAGCCCCATATCGGGCTGAGTTACCCGCTTCTGGGAGGGCGCGCGCAACAACTGGAGTCAATCAAGTCCGCGCAAACACAATCCCGACTGAATTCCATCGAACTGGAAAACGTGCGGCGTCAATTGCTGCACCTGTTGCGCTACCAGTACATCCTGTACTGGCAATACAGTCAGGCCGAACAACTGGCCGGACCAGTATGTCGAAGCCCTGACTTCCAACAAGCCCGCCGCCGGCAAAATGCATGAAAAGGGAATGTGGACCGACAGCGAACATCTGCACTATCGACAACGAACGGGTTGCCGCACAGGACGAACAGCAAAGATTCCGCGCCCTGAAACGCGTAGCGCTGAATACCATGCACTCGATTCTGAGCCAGAGCATGGACAGCTTTCAGCCATCTCAACCTGATCTGCCGCCAATTTGCCTGTCCAGCACAGCACTCAACCAGTCGGCCGAACGTCACTCGGCGGAGTTGAAAAAACTCAACGCCCAGCTTGAAGCTCTCGCCTATAACAGGGAAATCGACGCTGGCAGCAGCCTGAATGCGGATATCCATCTGGGAATGAGCTATGTTGATGAATATGCAAGCGATAAGCGGGGCTATGCAGCCACCGCCGGCGTCAGCATCAACATGCCGGCCGGATTTCAGGAGGCCGAACGGGCCAACAAGGATCGGCTCAATGCCGCCGTTATGGTGAACCGCACCATGACAGAGCAGGCGCATCTGGATCTTCAGCTAAGCACCGCGCAAGCATATGAAAATCTCAAGCTGGCGCAAAGCAGGCTGGATGTAACGAGAAGCCAGGCTCAAACGGCTCGCGAGGCGCTACGCGAAAGTCGGCTTCAGTTCGACCGGGTGCCATACCCGGTTTTTAATGAATTGATACTGAAAATTTCCCGGGAATATCAGGCTTCCATGGCAGAAATCGAAAGTAGCAGCCAGATGCTGCAGAAAACCAGCGACCTCCTGCTGCTGGCGCCCGACAGTTGTGCGGCAAACGATCGCTTGCCCAAGACGTCATAGCCCAACAAATTCCTAATATTTGCTTTTGCACCTTCCCGCCATTTGCCTGGCGTTGGATAATGCACACTTCATTGCCTGCACAAGTTCGAAGGCAGAATCCGGCACCCCGTGCCGCAATCATCGCCTTTTTATAAAAAAACCAGCAGAAACATCGTACAAAAGAAAACCCAATTGGATATGGAAAAACACACCCCCATGATGCAGCAGTACCTGCGCATCAAGGCGGAACACCCCGGCATGCTGCTGTTTTACCGCATGGGGGATTTTTACGAGCTGTTTTTCAGCGATGCGGAACGGGCGGCGCAGCTCTTGGGCATCACGCTCACCACCCGTGGCGCCTCGGCAGGCGAGCCGATCAAGATGGCGGGCGTGCCCTATCACGCCGCCGAGCAATATCTCGCCAAGCTGGTCAAGCTGGGCGAGACAGTCGCCATCTGCGAGCAGGTGGGCGACCCGGCCACCTCGAAAGGCCCGGTGGAGCGCAAGGTGGCGCGCATCATCACGCCCGGCACGCTGACCGATGCAGCCCTGCTCGACGACAAGCGCGACAGCCTGCTGCTGGCGGCAACCGCCCACAGAGGCCGGCTCGGCGTGGCCTGGCTGAATCTCGCCAGCGGCCGCTTCACGCTGATGGAAATCGCACCGGAGCAGCTTGGCGCGACGCTGGAACGGCTCGGCCCATCGGAAATCCTGCATCCAGATGACTTTACCCATGCCGCCCTGGGCAGCGCAAAGTGCGCCACCAGATCACTTGCAAGCTGGCAGTTCGATCTGGATTCAGCCCGCAACAAGCTGACAGCACAATTCGGCACCCGCGATCTGGATGGCTTCGGCTGTGCCGGCCTGAATCCGGCGATTGCCGCCGCCGGCGCCCTGCTGGAATATGCCCAGAACACGCAATGCGGCAAGCTGCCCCACATCCAGGGCCTGCGCGTGGAACGCGAAAGCGACTATGTGCTGCTCGACGCTGCGGCACGACGCAATCTCGAAATCAGCGAAACCCTGCGCGGCGAAGCTGCGCCTACCCTGCTCTCCATGCTCGACACCTGCGCCACCGGCATGGGCAGCCGCACCCTGCGCCACTGGCTGCACCACCCGCTGCGCAACTACGACACCCTGCGCGGCCGTCAGGATGCCATTGCCACCCTGCTGGGCGATGGCGGCGCTGCATCCCACCAGCACATCCACAAAATCCTGCGCCAGTGCGCGGACATCGAACGCATCACCGGTCGCATCGCCCTGCGCAGCGCCCGCCCGCGCGACCTGTCCGGCTTGCGCGACAGCCTGGCCCTGCTGCCCCAGTTGCAGGCCGTCCTGAACGCGCTCGACAGTCCGCGACTCGGGGAACTCAATCTCGCCACCGAAGCGCCACAGCACATCACCGACACGCTGCGGCAGGCGGTCATGCCCGAGCCCAGCAGCGTGCTGCGCGAAGGCGGCGTCATCGCCACCGGCTTCGACCCTGAACTGGACGAACTGCGCGCCATCCAGACCAATTGCGGGGAATTCCTGCTCGAACTGGAAACCCGCGAGCGCGAACGCAGCGGAATCGCCAGCCTCAAGGTCGAATACAACCGGGTGCACGGCTTCTACATCGAAGTCAGCCGCGCCAATGCAGACAACGTGCCGGAAGATTACCGCCGCCGCCAGACCCTGAAAAATGCCGAACGCTACATCACCCCGGAACTCAAAGCCTTCGAGGACAAGGCGCTGTCCGCCTCGGAGCGGGCGCTGGCGCGCGAGAAGCTGCTGTACGAAGGCCTGCTGGACCTGCTCCAGCCGCACCTTGGCACCCTGCAGGCCATCGCAGCCACGGTGGCTGAGCTGGATGTACTGTCGGCCCTCGCCGAGCGTGCTGGCGCGCTGAACCTGACCGCGCCCGAATTCTGCGATGAGGCCGTGATCGACATTCAGGCGGGGCGGCACCTGGTCGTGGAAAACCAGACCGACAACTTCATCGCCAACGACGCCAAGCTCTCCCGCACGCGCCAGATGCTGCTCATCACCGGCCCCAACATGGGCGGCAAATCAACCTACATGCGCCAGACGGCGCTGATCGTGCTGCTGGCCTACTGCGGCAGCTTCGTCCCGGCACAGGGCGCGCGCATTGGCCCGATAGACCAGATTTTCACCCGCATCGGCGCATCGGACGATCTGGCCGGCGGACGCTCCACCTTCATGGTGGAGATGACGGAAACCGCCAACATCCTGCACAACGCCACCGAAAACAGCCTGGTGCTGCTGGACGAGATCGGGCGCGGCACGTCAACTTTCGACGGCCTGGCACTGGCCTGGGCGATCTCACGCCAGCTGATCGGAAAAACCCGCTGCCATACCCTGTTCGCCACCCACTATTTCGAACTGACCCAGCTCGCGCAGGAATTCAGGCAGGTTGCCAACGTGCATCTCGATGCCGTGGAACATCGCGACCGCATCGTGTTTCTGCACAGCGTGGAAGAAGGCCCGGCCAGTCAGAGCTATGGTCTGCAAGTGGCCCAATTGGCGGGTGTGCCGTCAAGCGTGATCCAGCAGGCAAAGAAACGCCTGTTGATACTGGAACAGCAGGGACTGGAAGCCAGCCCTCAGCAGGATCTGTTTGCGGCAGCGCCCATCGAGGAAGCAGAGCATCCGGCAGTTGAAGCGCTGAAAAATCTGGATCCGGATGAACTCAGCCCCAAAGCGGCTCTGGAGCTTATTTATCAGCTTAAGAAAATGGGGTGATTAAGGTGAGGGGTGAGGGGGAAAGTTAAAAGCCCGCTCCGAACACGGTTTTCGCCTAACGCCTCACCCATAACGCCTCACCTTTTAGTGATGATGTCCGTGCTCGCCATGCGCATGTTCGTGCGCAATTTCGTCTTCCGTGGCAGGACGCACTTCGGTCACTTCGCAATTGAACAGCAGTCGCTGGCCGGCCAGGGGATGGTTGCCATCCACCACCACCTTGTCATCGGTGACATCGGTCACGGTGTAGAGAATCCACTCATCCTCGCCATCCGAGGCGCCCTCGAATTGCATGCCCACTTCCAGGCTGTCGTCTGGAAACTGACTACGCGGCTCGATGCGCACCAGATCAGCATCGTATTCACCGAAAGCATGGTCCGGCTCTAGCGTGATTTCACACTTATCACCTACCGTCTTGTCGTGCAGCGCTTCTTCCACGGTCGGGAAAATCCCATCATAGCCGCCATGCAGGTAGCTGACGGGCTCTTCACTCTTTTCCAGGGTTTCACCCTCGCTGTTGCGAAGCTCGTAGCGAATCGTCACAACGGAATTTTTTACAATTTTCATGCTTGCTCCAAGGTTTGCACGAGGCGCATCGCTTCAGCGGCATGGCCGCGGGGACTCACGCCGTAAAGCGCGTGACGCAACACACCCCGTTTATCAATAATAAAAGTGGAGCGCACGATCCCCATTTTTTTCACGCCGTCCTTTTCCTTCTCCTGCCACACCCCATAGTTTTCGCACATTTCACCTTCAGTATCGGCCAGCAAACGAACCGAAAGTCCGTGCTTGTCTCGAAATGCCGCATGGGAAATGCAGTCATCCCGGCTGATCCCGAGTACCACGGTATCCAGATGACCAAGATCGTCTTCCAGTTCACTGAACTCGGTCGCCTGAATCGTGCACCCCGGCGTATCGTCCTTGGGATAAAAATACAGAATCAGATTTTTGCCCTTGAAATCTTTCAGGCCCAGCATTTCCATATCGGAATCAGGCAGACAAAAAGCAGGTGCCGGGTGGCCAATTTTTATCATCGGGGTCTCAATCAGCGTTAAGAGCAAGGCGCGCCCATTCTAACTGATTTTCCCAAACGGCTAAACTTTCAGCCTGACAAAAACGAAGTGGAAAACCTGCTACACCAGTGGTACTGTTCAGGTTACAACGTGCTGGAGAAAGGCTCATGACTGAACCGTCCACCCCCGCCGCACCCGAGTATCGTCGCCTTGAGGGGCCGCTGGAATACGAACAGGCCATCAATTTCATTATCCAGCAGGCCCATCATGAGTTGCGTATTTTTGATTACGATCTTCGCAGTGAGGGCTACAACAGCCCGCAACGCTTCGAGCTACTGCAAAGTTTCCTGCTTGCCAGTCGTACCAACCGACTGGCTATCGTCCTTCACGACACGCGTTACCTGACCAGCGAATGCCCACGCATGATGAATCTGCTCAGACAGTTCAGTCACGCAATCAATGTTTATCAAACCACCGCCGAGGCACGCACCGCAACCGACCCCTTCATCATCGCGGACGATGCCCACTTTTTACATCGTTTTCACTATGATCACCCACGTGCGGCATTGAGCCTGAGTGACAAGGAAGCTGCACTGAATCTGATTCGGCGCTTCAACGAAATTCTGGAACTGTCCGAACCTGCAGCGCCACCAACCACGCTGGGTTTATGAATAGACACGCACGAATTGATGACAGAAAATTCATTAATGTCCATCAGTAAATTATTTATTCATAATATTTTACCGAGCGAACCCTAGCATTTCTTGGAGAAGGTCTATAGAATACTTCGCGTCGGTTGGCGCCCCGAATTTATTTGGAATAACCGACAAATTTATCGTAATTACATGTAATTTTTCAAAGGAAAGAAACAATGAAATATTCAGTTCTGCTCGCCGCTCTGCTGGCTGTATCTCTGTCCGCCTGCGGTAAAAAAGAAGAAGCCGCTCCTGCTCCTGCTGTTGAAGCACCTGCTGTTGTTGAAGCACCAGCTGCTCCTGCTGCTGAACCAGCTGCTCCTGCCGCTGATGCTGCTGCTCCTGCCGCTGATGCTGCTGCTCCTGCCGCTGACGCTGCTGCTCCTGCCGCACCTGCTGCTGAACCTGCCAAGTAATTCAGGCCTCAGCACAAAGAAAAAGCCAGCCTTCGGGCTGGCTTTTTTTACATCAAGCAGTCAAATAATCTGCCGCCATTCAAACCCCGCTTCCTGTTCCGCAATCCCAATCCAGTTTGCCTCGCAATTCAGCACCCGGCTTAATGCCTTCTGGGCAAGATGAGGCTGGTTGTTCTTGTCACTCAGGTGCGCTGCAATCACATGTTGCAGCAGGCTCGCATCCAGCCTTCCAAGCAACGCCGCAGACGCTTCGTTATCCAGATGTCCAAAACGTCCCGCGACTCGCTGCTTCAGGCCCGGCGGATAAGGGCCGTTGCGCAGCATATCTGCATCATGATTGCACTCCAGAACCAGCGCGTGACAGCAATTCAGGGTTGCCTCGATATGAGGGGTTGAGCAACCCGCGTCGGTCAGCACGCCAAGGCGCCGCGCTCCATCACCAAAGACGAACTGGGACGGTTCTCGGGCATCATGAGGAACGGGGTAAGGTTCGATTTCGATATCGCCAATCATGAAACGATGATGACAATCGAACAGATGAACGACTTGAGCGTCCTTGAATTGTGAAGAACTGCTACTGAATGTGCCGTGCGTGAGCCAGACGGGCAAATTGTACTTTCGTGCGAAAGCCGCAACGCCCCCGATGTGGTCAGAATGTTCGTGCGTCACCACAATTGCGCTGATATTCTCCGCCGCCAAATCCAGTCGCGCCAGGCGCCGTACGGTTTCGCGTATCGCGAAACCGCAATCCAGCATTACCCTGGTCTGGCCCGCCTCGACAACCAGCGCGTTGCCTCGGCTCCCGCTTCCGAGGGAAGCGAACCTCATTACTTCAATTGCGCATGCAGCAACTTGAGGATTTTCTCTGCCGTATCCGAATTTTCAGCCTTGCCATCCTTGTTCAGCACTTGCACTAGCGAATTTTCTCCACTCTCTGACACCTGAACGCGATACTGTTCCTTGCCCAGGACCTTGCTGTCACTGCTGCTCCAGAAAGCGAGTTTGGATAGCCAGCCTTTCTCTTCCTTCTTGCTGTCAGTTTCAGGATCGATGTAACGTACAAAGTACAACCCCTTGGAGCGATCCCGATCCACTACGGTAAAGCCGACACGGTCCAGGGCCAGACCAACACGACGCCAGGCACGATCAAAGGCGTCCAGCACCAACAGTGTCTGTGAACCGTCCTGCGCCCGGTTGATTCTGGCACGGTCTTCCACAGGCACGTTTGCGATCTGTGTCTTGGCCCGTGCTTCATCAACGCCGAAGCGAACCATCAGACGGCGCAACATTTCTGCTTCCAGATCAGGATCCGCCGGGCGCGGCTGCCAGATAGTCCTGTTACTGCTGCCGCCATCGCCCCCCTCAAGCACTTCATACATGCCGCGGTGGCTGATGTAAACCTCGGTTGTGGCTGCATCCTTTCCACGCTCCAGACGGGTGCGGAACTTATCACGTTCTGCCGTTGAATAAAGACCATCCAGCACCTTGCCTAAGGTGCTACGAATCATATCCTGCGGGATTTTGGCGCGATCTTCAGCCCAGTCTGTTTCAAGTACGCCGGACTCGGGAGATTCGGCTTTAATGATGAAGCCCAGTTCCTGCCAGAACTCTTTCACCACCGGCCAGACCTGTTCCGGGGTGGCGCGCACCACCAGCCAGCGCTCATTCCCAGCACGCTCTACGCTTACCTTGGGCTGCTGGGGCAGCAAATCTGCGCCGCCGGCTTGTGGTTGTGCCACACGGTCACGGCTATAGGAGGAAAAAGTAGCGCTACCCTGCGGATTTACATCAGGCACCACAAACTTGTTATCCGAAACAGGGGCCGTCAGATCCGGTGGCACTTCCAGCGGCGGCACCTTGCCAGCCGATTTGTAATCAATTTTCTTGCCTTCCAGAAAGGATGAACTGCAACCTGCCAGCAAGGCCAGAAGAGTCATGGATAGTGTCAGTTTACGTAACGTCATATTTAACCTTAAATCAGTTCTGCTTGTTTCATGGCGGCTTTGAGTGTTTCATGAAAAGCGGCGGAAAGCGGGGTAAGTGGAAGCCGGATGCCATTGCCGATCAGTCCCTGTTGCGCAACCACCCATTTCACCGGGATGGGATTGGCTTCCACGAACAGCTTCTGATGCAAGGCAAACAGTTTTGCGTTAATAGCCAGCGCAACAGGCAGGTCAGCACGGAATGCCGCGGCGCACATTTCATGCATCATGCGCGGCGCCACATTGGCGGTGACCGAAATCACACCATGACCGCCGAGCAGCATGAATGCCAGTGCACTGGCATCGTCACCTGAATACAGCGCGAAATCGGCAGGTGCGCGCAGAATCAGATCTGTGCCGCGTTCCAGGTTACCAGTTGCATCCTTGATGCCGATAACATTGGGAATCTGCGCCAGACGCAGCACCGTGTCGTTGCTGAGATCACAAGCCGTGCGACCGGGAACGTTGTAAAGAATTTGTGGTATATCCACCGCCTCTGCAACCGCCTTGAAGTGACGGTAAAGGCCTTCCTGGGTGGGCTTGTTGTAGTAGGGCGTAACCAGCAGACAGGCATCTGCACCAGCCTCCCTGGCGCAGCGGGTCAGTTCGATGGCCTCGCTGGTCGAATTGGCGCCGGTACCGGCAATCACGGGAATCCGTCCCGCCACCCGTTCCACCGTCGTACGAATCAGCTGGCAGTGCTCTTCGAAATTGACCGTAGGTGACTCGCCGGTAGTGCCGACGATCACGATGCCATCCGTGCCTTCCGCCAAGTGGAAATCCACCAGCGCACGCAAACAGTCCAGATCCAGACTGCCATCCTCGTGCATGGGGGTCACAATCGCTACCAGACTGCCTTTAAGCATGAAGCCGTTTCCCGCAAAAATGTGGAGTTTAACTGATTATCAGGGCTTATGAAACAGCACCGCCTAGTCTGATTCACGCACCTGAGCACAGCAACTGCGCTCAGGCCGAATTGATGAAGAAGCCGCCAGAACTTGACCGGCCACTTGATTTGGCCTGAACACTGTACAACCCTTGAGACCAAGTTTGTTGGCATGCCAGTACAGCTCGCTGAAAGCCGAAAATCCCAGCAAACTGATCGTCCCGGCAGAGGCAATCGCCGTGAGATAACTATCTCGAATGCCAGATTTTCGAATAAAAATTGAATATCCTCTGGCAACTTGCTAACGAATACCCCCGCAGACAAACATTCACTTGCAGACGATAAAAACCCTGCAGAAAGCCATAAAACCGGGCCGTTTACGCAGCCGATGCCCATGAAACACGACGGCAAGCGTCCTCAATCGTGGCATCGAAAATTACGCCACGCTCACGGTAGCGGTACTTTTCTTCCCGGATTTGGCTGGAAGTTTACTCTGTCAGGATTTTATCCACGTCTCCCCCGCGGCAAGGAAGCCATTTTACGGCCCGACTGGCCGGGTTGCGCGGGCGACCTGAAGCATCATCTCCAGACCGTCGAGCAGCATACGCTCGAAAATCGGCGCCATGTATGGCAGGGTCACGAACAGCATCAAAAAACCCGCTGCCAGCGTTATAGGGAAACCCACCGCAAAAATATTCAGCTGTGGCGCCGCTCGCGTCATGATGCCGATTGACAGATTGGCGATGAGAAGGGCAGCGATCATGGGCAGGGACAGCAACAGGCCGGCACGAAAAATCTCGCCCCCCCAGTCAACCAGGATTTTCCATCCCAGAGCTGACACTGG
Organism: uncultured Gammaproteobacteria bacterium; assembly: GCA_963741495.1. Classification (GTDB taxonomy): domain Bacteria; phylum Pseudomonadota; class Gammaproteobacteria; order Burkholderiales; family Sulfuricellaceae; genus Sulfurimicrobium. The sequence continues at coordinate 25,448 of CAVUID010000011.1, read as the reverse complement.
CTCCGCCGCAATTGGAAAAACCCTGAAGCTTTCTGCCAATGCCTCGATCATCAACAAGTGACCATTCAGCGCCAGAAAGACCAGCGAAAAAATAATCCCGAGGAATTGGGCGACCACCGGCACCTGGGCTGAGTTTATTGGATCGAAGAAAGTTGCAAATCCGAGACCCATTTGCAACCCGAGCAGACTGCCAGCCATCTCGACTGCAACAAAAACCACTCGCATAGCCAGGCCCATGGCAAGGCCGATCACGACCTGCTGAGCCAGAACAAGCAGGCCGGCTGCAGATCCCGGGTCAACAGCGGGCATAGGGCCCAGCACAGGCGATACAACCAGGGTTATGGCCACGATCAGGCCTATTTTTCCGCTACGGGGAAAGCTGGGGTTGCCCAGCACAGGCGCACTCGCAACCAGTGCGGCAATGCGGAAGAAAGGCCAGATAAAGCCCGTCAGCCAGGCAAGGAGTTGTTCAGAAGTAAGTGTCAGCATGAAATGGCATGAACGGCAATAAACTAGCCAATCATGCCCGGGATACCGGAAAACAGTTGCCGCATGTAATCCACCATCAGGGTAATCATCGAAGGCCCGGCAATAAACATCACCAGGAACATCACCAGCAGCTTGGGAATGAACGACAAGGTCATTTCATTGATCTGAGTTGCCGCCTGAAAAACACTGACCAGAAGACCGGTCACCAGCGCGGCCAGCAGTATTGGCGCGGCCAGCAGCATGGTCACCTCAAGGGCATGGCGGCCCACTGTCATCACTGTTTCTGGCGTCATGTATAAAAACTCTGCACCAAAGAACCCATTAGAAGCGCCCAGCCGTCCACCAGCACGAACAGCATCAACTTGAAAGGCAGTGAGATCATGACGGGCGACAGCATCATCATACCCATCGACATCAGCACGCTCGCAACAACCATATCGATAATAAGGAAGGGAATGAAGATCAGGAATCCAATCTGGAATGCCGTCTTGAGCTCGCTGGTCACATAAGCCGGAACAAGAATTCTCAGGGGCACCGCTTCCGGTCCGACCAGCGGCTGACTGTTGGACAGTTTGACAAACAAGGCAAGGTCCTCATGCCGCGTCTGCCGCAGCATGAATGCCTTGAGTGGCTCAGCACCCAGTTCCAGCGCAGCTGTGAGATCAATCTTCTTTTCAACGTAAGGCTGATAAGCCTCGTTATAGATTTTCTCAAACACCGGCGCCATCACGAAAAAAGTCAGGAACAAAGACATGCCGATGAGAACCTGATTGGTCGGAGACTGCATGGTACCCAAGGCCTGGCGCAGCAGAGAAAGCACGATGATAATGCGGGTAAACGCGGTCATCATGAGCAGCGCTGCTGGCAAAAACGACAGCGCGGTGAGAAACAGCAGGGTCTGGATGCTGAGGGTGTAGGTCTGACCACCGCCAGGCGACGGCGTGCTGGTCACGGCAGGAAAGCCGGTCTCTGCTGCCACTGCCAGTTGCGGCAAAACGAGCAAAAATACCCAGCCAGCCACAATAAACAGATTACGCATCAATCCTCGGCTCATATATTAATTGCTGTCAGCACCCGCGTTACGCCGTCTCACGACATCCTTGAGCCAGACCGAAAAACGCTGATCGCCCCCTGGCGGCACGTTGATCCCGGGAAGATTTTCGATCCTGGGCATATTGTGCAGCGCCGTAACCTGGCCCGGCGCCACACCCACTATCAGCCATGTTTCTCCCACCTCAACCACCACCACTCGCTCCTTAGGGCCCACTGCAATCCCGCCAATCAGCCTGATGGCGCCTCCGGCAGAAACCTGCCCCGGGGCAAAACGTTTTAGCAGCCAGGCCGTCGCAGCCACCGTACCCAAGACGATCACCAGGCCTAGCAGCACTTGCAGCACGCCCCCCAGAGAAACAGGCGAAGAAGGAAGCGGTGGTGCCTGTGGCGGCGCGGCAATAGCCAAAAAGGGCAATGAAGTGGATAGAAAAAGCAGGCCCAGAGAGGCAACGACGGAAAACCGCAGGGAATTCATTGGTTGAGCTTGCGAATACGCTCGGCGGGAGAAATGATGTCAGTCAGGCGGATGCCAAATTTATCATTCACCACAACCACCTCACCCTGAGCAATCAGACAGCCGTTGACCAGCACATTCATCGGCTCACCTGCCAGACCATCCAATTCGACCACGGATCCCTGCGCCAGTTGGAGCAGACTGCGAATGGCAATTTTAGTACGCCCGAGCTCGACGGTCAGGCTGACCGGAATATCCAGAATCATGTCCAGATTGTTGACCATTCCCGTCTGGCCGGTAGAGGCCGCGAATTGTTCAAAAACAGGTGTTGTGGCTACTTGCGGCTGAGTTGACTGAGCACCTGAGGAAGAATCGGTGTCGCCCTGTTCCGCCATTGCGGCCGCCCAGTCGTCTTCGGCTGAGGTGCCGGCGGTTTCACCCTGCTCGGACATGGCGGCAGCCCAATCATCCGCTCCAACTTGGCCTTCTTCTTCAGCCATTACTTCTCTCCGATGAAGATTCGGTTTCCGGCATGGTCAGGATCTTGTTGACCTTCAGTGCATATTGCCCGTTGAGCACGCCATATTTACATTCAAGCACAGGTATGCCGTCAACTTCCGCCACAATGGCTTCAGGAATATCCAGGGAAATCACATCACCAACCTGCATATTGAGAATTTGCCCCAGGTTTATCGGCGCCTCACCGAGATTGGCGACCAGATTGACCTCGGCATCCTGGATCTGCTTGGTCATCATCCGCATCCAGCGCTCGTCCGCATCCATGCGCTCGCCCTGCATGCTGCTGTACAGCACATCCCGAATCGGCTCGATCATAGCATAGGGCATACAGACGTGAAAGTCGCCGCCACCCGAGCCCAGCTCGATATTGAAGGTCGTCACGACAACAACTTCGCTAGGGGTAGCGATGTTCGCAAACTGGGTGTTCATTTCCGATCGAACATACTCGAATTCCACCGGATGCACCGATTCCCAGCACTTTTTCATCTCCTCAAACACCACATTGAGCATGTTCTGGATAATGCGCTGTTCGGTGGGCGTAAAATCCCGGCCTTCGACACGCATATGAAAACGTCCATCACCGCCGAACAGATTATCTACCACCAGGAATACCAGGTTGGGGTCAAAAATGAACAGCGCCGTGCCTCGCAAGGGTTTAATGTGAACCAGGTTAAGATTGGTCGGCACCACCAGATTGCGAATAAATTCGCTGTATTTCATGACACGCACCGGGCCAACAGAGATTTCAGCAGTACGCCGGATAAAGTTGAATAAGCCGATACGCAACAAACGCGCAAAGCGCTCATTGATCATTTCCAGTCCGGGCATGCGCCCGCGAACGATGCGTTCCTGCTTGGCGAGATTATAGGGTTTGGCGCCCAAGCCGTCGTCAGCCCCGGCCTCTTCCTCGACCTCGCCCGTCACCCCCTTGAGAAGGGCATCGACTTCATCCTGTGAGAGTATATCGTCAGCCATTTTTCCGATGTCCTGGCGTCACTGTCTGCTCATCTACTGAATCACAAACGACGTAAAAAAAACCCCGGACACCCCTTCATCCTCTTTGACGTGCAATGCCTTATTGATTTGATTTTTGATTTCGACACTCAATTTCTGCTTGCCATCTGCAGTTGCCAAAACACTAGCCGTCTTGCTCGAGAGCAACAAAAGCAAGGCATTCCGTATCTCCGGCATGTGCGCCTTGACCTTATCCGTCGCCTTCACATCCGCCACTTTTAGTTCCACATCCGTTTGCAGCATGCGCTCCTCGCCCTCGGAGGCAAGATTGACAGTAAACGTTTCCAGTTTGACGAACACGGGCGGCTTCGCTGGCTCAGCTTTCTCTTTGGCTTCTTCCTGACCGTCATGGCCACTTTTTTTGGCTTGCATGAAGTACCAGGCAGCCCCGCCGCCCCCAGCCAGCAGTACAACTGCGGCGACAATGATGATCAGCAGCTTGCCCTTACCTTTCTTGGGTGCGCCCTCCGCGACATCCGCAGCCGGCTTTTCTTTGTCTTTGGCCATCATTCCCTCGCTTTGACTTCCCACCACACTCAATCGATGTCGACATTTACCACTTTGGTGGAACTTATAAACTTAAATGATATAAAAAACAAGTAGTTTTGGCTGATAATTTATGTACTTTAACAACTGACTTCGCGAACAAGCGCCAACCATGTAAGAGAAAATGGCACCATGTCATCCGCAACAGGAAATAACACACCCGGCAAACAAGCATAATTAATCTTCAAAAACAGATAGATATAATTTATTTCCGCGCACCACAAGCGGATCGAGGAGAACAAATGATTTTATGAAGTAAAGGGGTTTGTTTAAAACTGAGCGCAGATGTTGCAATAAAACAACATACCGGCAAGAGAACCCGGGCCAGAATGGCCCAGGAAGTATCTCAGGCAAACAGATCAACCATTCCACTGCCGTCCTGGCGCAATGGAATCATGCCTCCAATATTTTGCGGCGAGGGCACGCCGCCGACAGCAGAAAAACCCGGCTGCCGCGAAGAACCTGACTGCCCTTCTCGCCCTGACGTCTGCTGCTGTGGCAAGGAATCGGAACTGACCGTGGCATTTCCCAGGGTCAGCCCACTATCAGCAAACATCTCTCGCAGGCGGGGCATGGCGGCTTCAATCGCTTCGCGCACGGCGGGTTGGTGCGATACGAAAAGGGCTGAAATCTGGTCATTACTAACCGAAAGCCGCACCTCCATCGGGCCCAGGTGAGGCGGGTTAAGGCGCAACTCGGCCACCTGCGTTTGCTGCCCGGCCATCCACACCACTTTCTGACCGAGCGCATCGCCCCAGCCCGAACTACCTACGGGTGCCTGAAGTGTTGCTGGAGAAGGTAGCGCGGACTTGGTTTCAACCACAGCCGGCTGATTTGCCGCCGCCAAGGCGGACAGCGTACTGGCCGACACTTCCGGCATGCGCGGCGACTCAACGGAAATCACGGGCTGACGCAACAGTTCGCTCCCTTTTTCCGCCCGGCCTTGCGGCAATATTTCGTCATCGACGGCAAATTCTGCCAGCCCGCCCGCCTCTGGCGAACCCGCTTTGGCGACTAGCGGCTCCGTGCCGGCCAGAACCTCTGAATCACGTTTGACGCCCTCAAGCGTTTTTCCAGAAGTAGCGGCTTCCAGTACGGGGGTCGCAAGCCGCTTCCCAGCGTCAACCGGCACCGGCACGAAAAAACCAGCCAGTGGAATCAGACCATCATTGGGGGTAAGTTCATTCCCTGGCAGGGAATCCAGTTCCTGCTGCACCCCGACATCAACTGGAGCAAGCTCAACTGATACCGCGTCAAGGCGCGCCTTGATCTCTGCATCAACCACCTGCACCCCCTTGATCTGCGCCTTGAGCATGGAAGAAAAATCCGCGCCTTCGATAGATGCGCTGTCATTTTCCAGTCCCGCAGATTTGGCTGCATTGCCTGGATTTTTTGGCATGACGGCCATAGCCGGTACTGCTTGCATATTTTGACCTCATTCAGCACGTTGTCTGATTGAGTTTTCAGCAAAATTCATGCCACCATCACTGCTCACCACCCATGCCATTTTTCTTACTGGACAATTCGTCCTGCTCCTTCTGTTCAATCTGGTTTTCGCGTTTTTCTTCAGCGCGCCGATGGCGCTGGGACAGCGTATCAAAAGCCTTGAGTTTGCCGCGCTGCCGCAACCATTCCTGCTGCCCGTCACCCCAGCGAGACTGGCAACGCGTGACTTCATCCTGCTGCAATTTGATTGCAGTATCCAGCTTGGCCAGAAAAAGCTGAAAATCCCTCAGGGCCATGGCAGAGGTCCCGCCACTGCCGGATTCACGCAAACGCTCCCGATAACTCTCCCGGTATGTCAGCAACTGTTTGAGTTTTTCCTCGGCGTCATTCCAGCGAACTTTCAAAGCCTGAAGGTTTTTTGCTGCCGAATCCACGTTATTCTGGGACAGATCTAGCAGGGGTTGCAGTGGGAATTTACGCGCCATGATGAGGCTTCAGCGAACTTAATGGCCGAACAGCGCGGCCAGCTGCGCCACACTCTCGTGCTCGTTGACCTGCTGCCGCATGCTTTGCTGAAGAAACGCCTCGAGTCGCGGGTACATCATGATCGCCTCATCCAGCAGAGGGTCGCCACCCTTGACATAGGCGCCGACACTGATCAGATCCCGGCTGCGATGGTAGCGCGAATACAGCTGCTTGAAGCGCCGCACCCATTCCAGGTGCTGGGGAGTGATCAACTCGGTCATGGCACGGCTGATCGAAGCCTCGATATCGATTGCCGGGTAATGCCCCTGATCGGCAAGAGAACGCGACAACACGACATGGCCATCAAGAATGGCCCGTGCGCTATCGGCGATAGGATCCTGCTGATCATCGCCTTCGGTCAGAACGGTATAAAAGGCCGTGATCGAGCCGCCACCGTCGCGGCCATTGCCGGCACGCTCCACCAGTTGCGGCAGCCTGGCAAAGACCGAAGGCGGATATCCCTTGGTGGCTGGCGGCTCGCCAATCGCCAGCGCAATTTCACGCTGCGCCATGGCATAGCGCGTCAGTGAATCCATGATCAGCAGGACATGCTTGCCCTGATCGCGAAAATATTCCGCAATCGCTGTTGCATAGGATGCGCCATGCAAGCGCAGCAATGGGGGCGTATCGGCCGGCGCGGCCACGATCACCGAACGCGCAAGACCTTCGGCACCAAGAATATTCTCGATGAACTCCTTAACCTCACGCCCCCGCTCGCCAATCAGTCCGACCACAATCACATCGGCGCTGGTGTAGCGCGCCATCATTCCCAGCAGCACACTCTTGCCGATTCCGCTGCCGGCAAACAGCCCCATGCGCTGACCACGCCCCACACACAGCAAGGCATTGATGGCACGCACACCAACATTCAGCACATCCCGGATCGGCGCTCTGGAAAGCGGATTGAAGGATCTGCTTTGCAGGGGAACGGTACAATCAGTCAGGAGTGGCCCCAGAGCATCCAGGGGGCGGCCTGCGCCATCGATGACGCGCCCCAGCAGCCGGTCACCCACCGCCACATGCTTGGCACGGTCTTCGACACGACGGTGCTGGCCGGGACGACCTGTCGGCTGAGACTGCGGAGGCAAGTTACTGACAGCGGGCGTAACTTTTGCCCCCGGCGTCAGCCCGTAAACATCGGTAGAAGGCATCAGCAGCAAACGCTCCCCGGAAAAGCCGACGACTTCCGCTTCCACGTCATGCCCATCCGGCATGGAAACAATGCAGCTGCTACCTACAGCAAGCTTGAGACCAACCGCCTCCATCACCAGTCCGGTCACCCGTGTCAGCCGACCGGTCACGACCCAGGGAGGATTACCCTCCACGATCTCCCGGCAATTCTGCAGATTATTTTGCCAGTTCTCTCTCAGGTTCATTTCGGCGCCAGCCAATCTCCGTTTTGTCCCAGTGATTCGAGTACATTTTGCCAGCGCTTTTCAAGTGTGGCATCAAGTTCGCCATGGGAGGTTTCAAGGCGGCAGCCACCAGGCTCGATCTGGCTATTCTCAACCACTCGCCAGTGGCCGTGGGCAAGCTCCGCCTCAAGACTGACGCGCACCAAAGCGGCGTCCTGTGGATGCAAAACCAGTTGCGGATGCTGATTGGCCTGAGGAAAACTGTTAATGGCTTCCTTCACCACAGCCAGAATCAGCTCCGGCCTCACTGGCAGCGCCTGGCGCAACATCTGGCGCGCAATGCCGAGCGCCAGATCGAGCAATGCCTGCGACACTTCCTGATCCAGTTGCTGCATGGCTTCATCCACCTGGTTCAGCAAGCCATTCAGTCGTTGTGCCTCCAGCCTGGATTGTTCCTGCCCCTCGCGGTATCCCTCTGCCTTGCCCTGCTCGAAGCCTTCACTGTAGCCTTCCTGATGCGCCTGCTGGTGCATGACTTCGATCGCTTCGGCGGTAGGTAGCTTTACCTGGCTGCCGCTGGCGCTCTCTGCACTGGCCTTCGGATCCTCAAAGGCATCCATCTCCCAGCGCTGGTATGCACTTAACTGCTCTTTCGGGATAATGTTTTTGGACATGCTTTAATAGGCTAGCAAACGATCAGACCATCTGCTCGTCGCCCTTGCCTCCGAGCACGATTTGACCTTCATCTGCCAGGCGACGCACCACTTTGAGAATTTCTTTCTGTTCAGCCTCGACTTCGGACAGCCGTACCGGCCCTTTGGCTTCGAGGTCGTCGCGCAGCATCTCCGCAGCACGGGAAGACATGTTCTTGAAAATCTTTTCTCGCAGGTCAGGCGTCGCGCCTTTCAGGGCAAGAATCAGGGATTCTGACTGGACTTCACGCAGCAGCAGCTGGATCGAACGATCATCCAGATCATTCAGATTATCAAACACGAACATCTCGTCCTGAATGCCCTGCGCCAGTTCCGGGTCATAGTCGCGGACACTATTGATCACCGAAGTTTCGTTGGCCGTTCCCATGAAATTGAGAATCTCTGCCGCAGCACGCACGCCACCCATGGCGCTTTTCTTGATATTGGTATTGCCGGCCAGCAACTTGGTCAGCACATCATTCAGCTCTTTCAGGGCGGATGGCTGAATGCCATCCAGCGTCGCGATGCGCAGAATGACATCATTGCGCAGTCGTTCGACAAAGGAGCCCAGAATCGCGCTGGCCTGATCCCGGTCCAGATGCACGAGGATAGTGGCAATGATCTGGGGATGCTCGTTCTTGATCAGCTCCGCCACGGCACCGGCATCCATCCATTTCAGGCTCTCGATGCCCGCTGTGTCGCCACCCTGCAGAATGCGATCAATCAGGGTGCCTGCGCGTTCGTTGCCCAGCGCCTTGGTCAGGACTGAACGGATATATTCGTCGTTGGCCATGCCAACATGTGTTTTTTCCTCAGCTTCCTTGCGAAAATCATTCAACACGCCTTCGATCTGGTCGCGTTTCACATTTTTCAGGGTCGCCATTGCAGACCCCAGCTTCTGCACCTCTTTCGGGCCAAGATGCTTGAATACCTCGGATGCCTCCTCTTCCCCCAGGGTCATCAGCAAAATGGCACTCTTGATAACGCCGTCGTCGCTCACTCTGCTCCCACCCAATCTTTCACGACACTCGCCACCACGCGCGGGTCCTGTTTTGCCAGTTCCTTGGCCGCCTTGAGATTCTCTTCATAACCTGCTGCGCGGGCCGCCTTCGAGGCACCTTCCTGTGAAATCTCAGCGCCCCCCTCTCCTTCTTCGCCTTCCTCGCCCGTCACGCCCGCATGTTCACCCCCGTGCGCATGCGGGCGGGCGAGATCACGCAGGATGGGGCGAATGACGCCAAATACCAGGTAGAAAAGCAAGGCAGCAATCAGCAGGTTTTTTCCGATTTCTTTCACCAAAGCCATGTTGCCAGGCTCTTTCCACAATGGAACAGGCGGAATTTCCACTGCCTCGCTCTCGGTAAAGGCGGCATTGACGACATTCAAGGTATCGCCACGAGCCTGACTGAAACCCATTGCCTCCTTGACCAGATTCTGGACCTGATCCAGCTCGGCCTGGCCAAGCGGCTTGTTAACACCCTTCCCATCCTTGCGGTGGTTCACCACCACCGCGACCGAGAGACGTTTGACGCTGCCCACCGGCTGACGAACGTGCTGAATGGTTTTGTCCACTTCGAAGTTGACGGTAGATTCCTTATGAACATTGGCACCGCCAGCAGATGCCCCGGCGGCCCCGCCCGCACCCGGCGCAGCGGCAGCAGTAATCGGCGCGCTTGCCGCTCCCGGCGGCTGGTTGGACAATGCGCCCGGGCACACCGCTGGCCTGTTTGCCGGCATCACCATTGGTTTCACTCATCTGCTGGCTGCGGATGGCAGCTTCATTCGGCACCGGGTTGGGTTTATAGGTTTCCGCCGTCTGCTCGACCATGGCGAAATCCAGATCAGCGGCTACCTGAGCCCTGATATTGCCCTGCCCCAGAATCGGCAGAAGAATGGACTCAATGCGCTTGACATAGCTCTGCTCAACCTGATGCAGGTAATCCAGCTGCGACGGATCCAGGCCCGCATACTTGCCGGCCCCATCCCCGGCGCCTGTGAGCAGGTTGCCGTTCTGATCCACCACGGTCACATTCTTCACCGGCAGGTCGGGCACACTGCTGGAAATAAGGTGCGCGATGCCGCTCACCTGGGCCGCATCAAGACTTCGGCCAGCATAAAGGCTCAGTAAAACAGACGCGCTGGGTTTCTGCTGATCGCGAATAAAGACCGAGGGGCGAGGAATGGCAAGATGCACGCGCGCGCCCTGCACCGCAGAAAGCGACTGGATGGAACGGGTAATCTCTCCCTCCAGCGCACGCTGGTAATTGACCCGCTCCTGAAACTCGCTCATGCCAAGCTTCTGGCCATCCATCAGTTCGAAACCAACCACGCTCCCCTTGGGCAGACCCTGGGAAGCAAGGCGCAGTCGCACCTCGTAAACCTGATTGGAAGGAACCAGAATGGCACCCCCACCTTCGGCCATCTTGTAAGGGATGTTCATCTGCTGCAGGGAGGAGATAATCGTACCGCCGTCGCGGTCGGAGAGATTACTGTAGAGCACCCGGTAGTCGGGCGTCTGGGACCACATCCAGCTGCCCGACATGAGCGCGATAATCGCAGCCACCGCGAACATCAAGCCCAGCTTCTGCTGATTGCTCAAATGGCCGAGTCCTCCGCGCAATCTGCCTAAAGCCGTGTCCTGGGCCGCTACTGCCATTGATAAACTCTGTGTAAGTTAACCCCTGCTAAACGCACCGGGAAGAAGAAAAAAAAAACATCTACAAAGAACCCAGAGACATCATACCGGCATGTTCATAATATCCTGATACGCGGAAACCAGCTTGTTTCGCACCTGCACCATGGTCTGAAAGGACAGGTTCGCCTTTTGTAGCGAAACCATCACTTCCTGCAGGCTGGCATCGGACGTACCCAGTTCGAAATTCTTTGCCATTTCCGCAGACCCTTGCTGCGCACTGTTGACCTGATCGATGGAAGTCTTGAGCATGGCGGCAAAATCTGCCCCCTCTTGCGGCGCCTGCTGTGCGCTGCCACCTCCCGCCACGGCGGCAGTTGCCTGCATCTGGCTGAGCAACTGGTCAATTCCCTGCATATTCATGATTAATAAATCTCCGGCATCAGTTCATATGCCACAAACAAGCAAAAACCATACCCTAATTACTGGAAGCCTGCCCAGAGGCAGCGCTCTCTTCCCGATATTGCTGCAACTTGTAACGCAAGGTGCGCTCACTCATGCCCAGTCGCTGCGCGGCCAGTTTGCGCGAACCTTTCACCGCATCCAGCGCCTCCATGATGTGCGCACGCTCCAGTGACTTCATATCCAGCGGCACGTCTGCGGGAGGCTCAGCCATTGACGGCGATAGCCCCCTCGACACTTGCGGCAAGTGCTCGACCTCGATCAAATCGCCAGGCACCAGAATAAGCGCGCGCTGTATGACGTTTTCAAGCTCCCTGATGTTACCCGGCCAGTCATATTGCGTCAATTGCCTTGCCGCTCCCGCCGACAGGGAAACACCGGCACGCCCGAAGCCTGCGGCAAAGCGACTGATAAACTGTTGTGCCAGCGGCACGATATCGGCAGGTCGATCTCGCAATGCGGGCATTTCCAGCGGGAACACATTAAGCCGGTAATACAGATCTTCGCGGAATCCGCCGCGCTTTACCTCTGCTACAAGATCGCGATTGGAAGTGGCAAGCACGCGCACATCCAGCGCAACCGCCTTGCGCCCGCCAACTCTCTCCACTTCCTTTTCCTGCAATACGCGCAGCAATTTGGCCTGCAGCGCCAACGGCATTTCGGATATTTCATCCAGCAGCAAGGTCCCGCCCTGGGCCTGTTCGAACTTGCCAGCCTGGGACTGCTGCGCGCCGGTAAAAGCGCCCTTCTCATGACCAAAGAGAGTCGCCTCCAGCAGGTTTTCCGGGATGGCAGCGCAATTGATCGCCACAAAAGGCCCGCCGGCGCGTGGAGAAGCGCGGTGAATAAAACGCGCCACAACCTCCTTGCCGGTACCGCTCTCGCCCGTAATCATGACGGTTGCCACGGTTGCGGCCACCCGCTGCGCCAAAGCAAACAGTTCTCGTGAACGCGCATCTTCGGCCAGCACTTCAACCGCACCATCGGCAGGAGCCGGCAGCATGTAACGCACCACTTCAGCCAGCAAGGCGTCCGGCTCGAAGGGCTTGGTCAGGTAATGACAAGCCCCTGCCCGCATGGCCTCAACGGCCTTGTCGATCACCCCGTAGGCAGTCATCAGCAACACCGGCAATTGCGGGTAAACCTGCTTGATTTCGACCAGCAGGGTATGACCATCCATAGGCTGCATCTGTACGTCAGTCACGACCAGCCCTACAGTGCGGCGACGCAACACTTCCAGCGCCATGACGCCATCCACAGCGCTAATTGCCTCATACCCGGAAAGCGCAAGCGTGTCGCACAAGGCCTCGCGCAAATCCTTGTCATCCTCAACTATCAAGATTGGCAGTGTTTTCATTTATATTTTTTCTACCGGCAAGCGCAACACAAATTCGCTTCCTTCTCCGCAGGAGGAACGCGCCTCCACCTTCCCACCATGGGCTTCAACTACGTTACGCACGATTGCCAGACCGAGACCGGTACCCTCGGTACGAGTGGTAAAAAATGGTTCGAACAAACGCCCGCTCACTATCCCATCAAAACCGCGCCCGGTATCGCTCACGCTCAACTTCAGCATGCCGCTCTCGATGCGCGCAGCCTGCAGCACGACCCGGCCGCCAGCATCACTTGCCTGCAAGGCATTTTCCAGCAAGTTAAGCAGCGCGCCAGTCAAGGCCTTGCGATCGGCGCGCAACACGCAGGCAGGATAAGCATCCTCGACCACCAGGACCACGCCACGTTCCAGCATTTGCGGCTCCATGATTTGCGCCAGCTCTGCCAACAATCCGGCCAAGGGGAAAACTTCGCGCGTGCCTGCCTGGCCTTTTACAAAAGACAGCATATCCTGAATCAGGTGCTCCAGATGGCGCAAGCGCGCCACTGCCTTTTCCGCAAAACGGGCACGGTCCGTTTCGGCCAGCCCCGGTTTGCTCAGGTTAGCGGTATATAGCAATGCCGTGGAGAGTGGAGTACGCAGTTGATGGGCCAGGCCCGCAGCCATTTCGCCCATTGCCGACAGTCGCTGATGGCGTTGCAGGTCCTGCTCCATCTGATAGGCTTCCGTAACGTCATGCAACAGCACGATCCGTCCGCCCAAAAGATCCAGCGGATTGATCGAGAGGTTGAGCCGCCGCAGCGAGCCATCCGCTGTCGTCATTTCCCATTCATGCGATGTTGCTGTCTGAATCAGGCTTCGCTCCAGCACCGCCTCCCACACCTGCCCGGCAAGATCATCGCCCAACAAACGCTGCGCAGCGGCATTCGCATCACTAACCCGACCCGCACTATCCACCACCACCACCCCGGCAGGCAAAGCCGCCAACAGCATAGCCAGGCGCTGGGATAGTGCTTCCTTCTCCAGATACTGGCGACGCAGTTCTCCGTTTGCCACTGCCAATTCACCCGTCAACCGCTCAACCTGACCCTGCAGTTCATGATAAGCCCCCGTAAGCTGGGCCGAGGCTTCATTGAATAGGCTGAATGCCTGCTCCAGTTCCTGCGGACTGACTTGTTTGGCGGCTTCGGACAAGGGCAACCCCTTACAAATGATGCGCTCATTATACATGCCGGACCCCGTATCAAATTTGTTACGGACATGCAGGCATCAGGCGCTGTTGACGACATAGGGGAATCCACTACAATGCGATCAGGGGTTGTCTTAATTGAGAGATCGCAGGGAGTCCTTAAATTGCACGAGGGGTTTCTGTCCAATTTCAGGCTCAGGGATATTGCGGCGTAAGCATTATTAAAAATAATCTTGACCATAGACCTGACGGTTCTTGAACTTTCAGTAAAAAAATCAGGCAAGATCCTGACGGGGGAAATAAACATGAAGAAAAACCTGCCGGTCACCAGCACCGAAACGATTTACCGCGACAGCGCGGTACTGATATCCAAAACTGACACGCGCGGTGTGATTACTTACGCCAATGCTGATTTTATTGAGGTCAGCGGATATAGCGCCAATGAACTGATTGGAAAATCGCATAACATCGTGCGCCACCCGGACATGCCGCCGGAGGCCTTTGCCGATTTGTGGAAGCAGGTTCAGGCAGGCAAGTTGTGGCATGGCTTCGTAAAAAACCGCTGCAAGAACGGAAACTACTACTGGGTGGAGGCCAATGTCACCCCGATCACCGAACATGGGGAAATTACCGGCTATCTCTCCGTGCGCACCAGGCCCAGTCGCGCCCAGATCAATGAGGCAGATGCCCTTTATGCACGCATGCGCGATGGCAAGGCGCACGGGGCACAACTCGCGAACCGGTTTGGCGCCCTGAGCATCAAAACCCGCCTGATCGGCATGATCGTGCTGTTCGCCATGATATCGAGCGCCAGCGCGGTGCTAGGGCTGGGCGGGCTTAACCTCGGAATGCTAAACCTGGGGCTGGCAGCAGTGCTTGGCCTGTTCATTGTCCGCGCCATCGTCGTTCCGCTGGATAGCCTGCGTTCCACTCTAATTGCCATCCAGGGAAACGAGGACATGTCGCTCCGCGCCAGGATTTTCAGGGATGACGAAATCGGCCAGACAGCACAGGCACTCAATGCCCTGGTGCTGGGATTCCGCGGCATCAACGGCGAAGTGATCATGAGTGCCGAGAAAATGTCCGGCGCATCGGCTCAACTGGCCCGCCTGTCCAGCCAGGCCAGCCAAAACGCCTCAACCCAGGACGAAGTCAGCGCCGTTTCAGCAGCCCTTGAAGAAATGACAGTCAGTCTGGCATCAGTGGCAGAAACCACCCAGAGCGTCCTGCAAATTGCGCGGGAAAGCCTGGACAGTTCACATCACGGCAACGAAAGCCTTTCTGCGTTGCTGGGTGAAATCGACATCGCGGAGCAGGCCGTGCAGGAAATCGCAGGCAAGATAACGCAATTCGTCAACAGCACCCAGAGCATTCGCCAGATGACCAAACATGTGCGCGATATCGCCGATCAAACCAATCTGCTTGCACTTAATGCCGCCATTGAGGCGGCCCGCGCAGGCGAACAGGGCCGCGGCTTTGCTGTGGTTGCCGACGAGGTGAGAAAACTGGCGGAGAAATCTGCCGCCGCCGCCAGGGAAATTGACAACCTGACGCATGAAATATCTCAGCACTCCAGCGGGGTGGATGAATCCATCAACCGGGGCCTGGAACATCTGGCCAGCAGCCAGGAATCAATGGAAAATCTGGCCATGGTTCTGGCAGAGTCTTCCCAGACCGTAAAAAATGTCAGCAAAGGCGTGGAAACCATTGCCGCCGCCACGGACGAAGAAGTCCAGGCCAGCACCGACATCAGCCGCAATGTTGACAAAATTTCCAGTATCACTGAAAACAACAGCATGGCTATCAGTCAGACCCAGACTGCTTCCGAAGAGCTGGAAAACATGGCACATCATTTGAGAAATACCGTCAACCGCTTCAAGATTTGATGCATATGCAGTAAAAATTGGTTATCCTCATGTCCGTGGCGGCTATACACCGGAGTCTAAATTAAAGATGTCAGAACTGTTAAAACGGATTGATGCCCGCACCAAGCTGGCCGGCACCAATAAGCTGGAAATCCTGCTCTTCACGCTAGGCACGGACCAGAACAGCGGGCGCAAGGAAACCTTCGGCATCAATGTCTTCAAGGTGCGCGAAGTGATGCGGGTACCGGAAATCACCCGTGCGCCCGACATGCCCCCCACAGTGGAAGGCATGGTCAGCCTGCGCGGCTCCCTTGTTCCTGTGGTGGATCTGATCAAATACACCAGCATCGTGACCGACACCAAGCCGGATATCATGATCGTCACCGAATACAACGCTCGCACTCAAGGTTTTCTGGTGGAGAGCGTTGACACTATCCTGCGCCTCGACTGGTCTGAGGTTAAAGTACCGCCTGAAATGCTGGTGGCGCAAATGGGCGGCTTGGTAACAGCGGTCACACAACTGCAAGATGGCCGTCTGGTCATGCTCATGGACGTGGAAAAAATCCTTGCCGAAACAACCCATTACAATGAGCATGAAATTGTTTTTTCCAGCCTGACACCGCTGGCAGAAGAACGCACCATCTTTTTCACCGACGATTCTCCAGTCGCCCGCAAACAAATTGAACGCACGCTGGACGCGATGCACATCAACTATCGCAGCGCCACCAACGGCAAACAGGCATGGGAAGAGCTGCAACAGATCGCTGCACGTGCCGATGCTGCCAAAATGCCAGTCAATCACTACATCCAGTTGGTCCTGACCGATGTGGAAATGCCGGAAATGGATGGTTATTTCCTCACCAAGAACATCAAAAGCGACCCCCGCTTTGCCGGCATTCCGGTCATCATGCATTCCTCGCTAAGCGGTGCATCGAATCAGGAACTGGGCCGCTCCGTGGGGGTGGACGAATATGTCTCGAAATTCGAACCGGCCAAACTATCTGAAATCCTTACCCGCCGCTTAATGGGCTGACTTTTCCAGGACCGACATCATGACGACCCATGCCAATGCCGCACTGATCGAATCGGTTGATGCCCGCACCAAGCTGGCCGGTTCCAACAAAATGGAGATTCTTCTGTTCACGCTTGGAACAGGGGAATGCTTCGGCATCAACGTATTCAAGGTTCGCGAGGTATCGCAAACCCCCTTTATCACTAAAACACCCCATATGCCGGGTGGCGTACTGGGGGTCATCTCGTTGCGCGGCAACATCATCCCGGTCTTGTCGCTGGTGGATTTCATGAAACTCGACAATGTGCCGGAAGAAACCGGCCAGACCATGATCGTCACCGAATACAGCAAACATACGCAGGGGTTTCTGGTCCATGAAGTAGACCGCATCGTGCGAGTTGACTGGGAAAAAATCAAACCCCCGCAATCCGGGCTGGCTGGCGCAGAAGATCTGATTACAGCCATTACCGAACTGCATGATGGGCGACTGGTTTCAATTCTCGACGTGGAACAGATCCTGGTCAATGCACTCGGCATGGAGGCAATTCCCGATTTGGCCCCGGTCGAGATGTCAGCCGAACAATATCTGTTCTTTGTGGACGACTCCGCTATCGCTCGCAAGGAAATCATGATGACGCTCGACAAACTATCCGTTCCGTATCAGCAGGCCAGCAACGGCCATGAAGCGTGGGAAAAACTGCAGAACCTCGCAGCACGAGCTCAACATGACGGCATACCGGTCAGCAATCTGATCAGCGTGATCCTGACCGATGCTGAAATGCCGGAAATGGACGGTTATGTGCTCACCAAGAAAATCAAGAATGATCGGCGTTTCGAAGGAATCCCGATCGTCATGCACTCTTCCCTGTCTTCGGATGCCAACCGCAGCATGGGAAAAGCGGTGGGCGTGGATGCCTATGTAGCAAAATTTGACCCGACGGTCCTGGCTGAGACGCTGCGACCGTTGCTGATGAGATAACGAGTGGTGGAAAAGCAGTAACTGGAGCAACTATGGTAGACAAGAATCTGAAATTTTTGGTCGTGGACGACTTCTCCACAATGCGGCGTATTGTACGCAACCTGCTGAAAGAGCTGGGATTTACCAACGTCGATGAAGCGGAAGATGGCGTGGTCGCACTCAGCAAGCTCAAGGGCGGTAATTTCGAGTTTGTCGTGAGCGACTGGAACATGCCCAACATGACCGGTATCGAACTGCTCCGTGCGATACGCGCGGATGCCACGCTCAAGCATCTGCCCGTAATGATGGTGACCGCCGAAGCAAAGAAGGAAAACATCATCGAAGCAGCTCAGGCGGGCGCCAGCGGCTATATTGTGAAGCCTTTCACGGCTGCAACGCTGGAAGAAAAGCTGAACAAGGTATTCGAGAAAATGGCCGCCAAATAATCCTTGCCGGCCCCGTTCCCCGGATAGACGCATTTCCGGCGGCAACGCCAAGAAATACAGCGAAAGCAAAACTAAAACATTTGAAAAAACAGGTAATAAATGGGAGGTGACGAGTGAGCAACACGCCACAGAACACTGGTGACTCAGACGATCTGGAAGCACTGTTTGACAGTATCGTAATGGCAAGCCAAAGCACTGAACCGGCTGCAGAAGCAAAATCAGCGACAGCGGTTCAGATGGATGCCGTCAATGAAACCAGCGGCGAGGCATGCAGTGAAAGAGTTTTTTCTTCACTGGGTCACATGACACGCAAGCTGCACGATACGCTGCGCGAACTGGGCTATGACAAATCGCTTGAAAATGTGGCTGAAGGCCTGATTCCTGACGCGCGCGATCGTCTCAACTATATCGCCGCAATGACGGAACAGGCGGCAGAGCGCGCCCTCTCCGCAACAGAAACTGCCCAGCCTCTGCAGGAAAAACTTGAAGCCGGTGCATCTGCACTCTCAGGAAAATGGGACAAAATGTTCAGCAACCAGCTGAGCGTGGATGAATTCAAGCAACTTGTGTCAGACACTCGCGTCTACCTTCATCAGGTACCAACCCATACACAGGCCACCAATGCCCAGCTGATGGAAATCATGATGGCACAGGACTTCCAGGATCTGACTGGCCAAGTCATCAAGAAAGTCATTGAGCTGGCACAGCAGGTGGAAACGCAATTGCTGCAACTGCTGATCGACAGCACGCCGGCAAATAAACGCAACGAAGTCGATGCAGGCCTTTTGAACGGCCCAGTCATCAATGCCGAAGGGCGCACCGATATCGTTACCAACCAGCAGCAGGTAGATGACCTGCTCGAAAGCCTGGGATTCTGAGCCTGCGCTCGAACCAGGGCACCAATTAGAGAATTACGGGAGAAACCATGAGTCATTTCGCCGGAATGGAAGAACTGCTTCAGGATTTCCTCATGGAAGCAGGCGAACTCCTGTCCGATGTGGACAACAAGCTGGTAGAGCTGGAGAAACGGCCAGGGGACAAATCCCTGCTCAATGACATTTTTCGCGGCTTCCACACAATCAAGGGTGGCGCCGGCTTTCTCAATGTCAACGAGCTGGTGGAACTTTGCCACCGCACTGAAAATCTGTTCGACAAGCTGCGCACCGCCGAGCTTTCCCTGACGCCGGACATCATGGACGTCATCATGGCTGCCACAGGCGTGGTACGCGACATGTTTGGCCATCTTGGACAGGCCCAGGTGCCGCCTCCTGCGGAAAAACAACTGCTCGACGCGCTGGATGCCGTCATCGCTGGTGGCCATGCGTCCTTGCATGCAACCCAGCCAGCAAGCACTTCGTCTAGCGTTGAGACCGCCAGCACGAGCGAAAGCCCGGACTGGGAGAATGCATATCACGCCCTGCTCGGAAATGAAGCGCCTGTTGCCCAGCATGCACCCTCTGTCACCGCCCTGACCAAGGCACATCCTGCACCACACCCAGAAACGCTTCCCGCCGCCGTACCTCAAAGAGCAGCAGCGCCACAGGCCAGCCCGGCAGCCGTGAAAGAAGCCACCATCCGCGTCGACACCACGCGTCTGGATCAGGTTCTAACCTACACCGGCGAAATCGGCCTGACCAAAAACCGCCTTACCAGCCTGCGCGCAGACATTCTTGCCGGCAAACAGGATGCCAACACACTGAAAGCGCTGGACGAAGCTGTCAGCCAGCTGGATCTTCTGGTAGGCGACCTGCAGAGCGCGGTAATGAAAACCCGCATGCAGCCAATCGGCCGACTGTTCCAGAAATACCCCCGACTGGCTCGCGATCTGGCGCGGCAACTGGGCAAGGATGTGGAATTGCTGCTGTCCGGTGAAGACACAGAAATCGACAAGACCATGATCGAAGATCTCAACGATCCGCTGGTGCATCTGGTACGCAATGCGGTGGATCATGGCGTGGACAGCCCGGAGGAACGCGCTGCTGCCGGCAAACCGCTGAAAAGCGTGGTACGCCTGACTGCGGCTCAGGTGGGCGACCACATTATCATTGAAATCGCCGATGACGGGCGCGGCATGCGTCCGGACACCATCCGCCACAAGGCCGTGGAAAAAGGTCTGATTGACCTGGATATGGCAAACAGCCTGGATGACAGGCAAAGCCTGCAACTCATTTTCCTGCCAGGATTTTCTACCAAGGATCTGATTTCCGACGTGTCCGGTCGCGGTGTCGGCATGGACGTGGTGAAGACCAATATCGGCAAACTCAACGGCCGCATCGAGATCGCCTCCACGGTTGGCATAGGCACGACCATCACCATTTCCCTGCCGCTGACCTTGGCGATCCTGCCGGTATTGCTGGTGCGTGTCTGCGATCAACCTTTCGCCGTGCCACTCTCCATGGTCAGGGAAATCACCCCGATTGATTCGAATGCCGTGAAGCAGGTCTCCGGACGCGCCACCATGGTCGTACGCGATGAAGTCATGCCGGTACGTTCGCTGGCAAGCATGATAGGCTGGCCGGAAAATGGCGCGCCCGCCTTTGGCGTGCTGATGCAAAGCGCAGACACCACCTTCGTGCTCGCGATCGACAGCTTCATCGGCCGGGACGATGTAGTAATCAAGCCTCTGCTCGACATCAAGCCCAAGGGCATTGCTGGCGCCACCCTTTCTGGCGATGGGTCCGTTGTCCTGGTACTGGACATGGAAGAACTGCTGCGCATGAATCCCGATACCACGCGCGCCTCCCTTTTCTCCCAGACAGTCCATTAAATACGGCAAAGAACATGCAAAATCAGGCATTTATCGGCCGGCAGCCGATTGTTGATCTTCAGCAAAAAATCATTGGCTATGAACTGCTGTTCCGCCACAGCGCGGACGCATCCGTAGCCCAGATATCGAGTGATCTTGAGGCCGGAAGCAAAGTCCTGCTTAACACTTTCAGCAACATGGACGCCAACTGGCTGCTGGGCGACAAGCTGGCATTTATCAACATTGCCGCGCCCATGCTGGAAAGCGATTTTCTCGAACTGCTCCCCGCCAAACGGGTAGTCCTGGAATTACTCGAAACTGTAGAAGCCACACCGGAACTGGTTGCGCGCATCCAGAGCCTGCGCCAGATGGGCTATCGCTTTGCACTGGACGATTTCGACCATCGCCCGATCAATGCTGACCTGTTGCCGCTCGCCGACTACATTAAGGTGGATATCCGGGAACTCGGCCTGGATAAAACCGCAACGCTAGTTCGCAGCCTGCAGAATAGCGATGCCAAGCTGATTGCAGAAAAAGTGGAAACCCGTACTGAATTCAAATTCTGCAAGGAACTTGGCTTCCATTATTTCCAGGGATTCTACTTTGCCCACCCGGAAACCCTGACCGCAAAAATCATCAACCCGGCACATGCAACTGTTCTCACCCTGCTGAACAAGGTGCGAAACAATGAGGATGTAAAGGATATCGAGACAGGCTTCAAGGCTGACGTAGCGCTCTCCTTTAAGCTACTGCGCTACATCAACTCGGTTGGATTCGGCTTGTCATGCGAGATCCAGTCAATTCGCCACGCCCTTGCCATCCTGGGTTACAAACAGCTTTACCGCTGGCTGACCCTGCTTTTGGCCACGGCAGGAAATGATTCAACGCCCCCCGCGCTGATGAAAACCGCTATCACCCGCGGTCGGCTCACCGAACTGCTGGGCCAGGATTACCTGGAGAAAAACGAACGCGACAATCTGTTCATTGTGGGGATTTTCTCGCTTCTCGATGCCATGCTCGAAATGCCTATGAATGACATTCTGGAGAAGCTTTACCTGCCCGAAGATATTTGTGATGCCCTGCTGACAAAACAGGGCATGTACGGGCCTTTTCTCGCGCTCACCATCGCTTGCGAGGACGCCGACCCGGGCAAGATCGAAGCGATCGCCACTTCCATGGCAATGGAGCCGGAAAAGGTCAACAAAGCCCATCTGGAAGCGCTCGCCTGGGTGGAGCAGCTCGGTATCGGCTAGGGAACCTCTGAATAAGTTGTCATTGCGAGGAACGAAGTGACGAAGCAATCTCGCAACTCTTTGAAAAACAAGATTGCTTCGCTACGCTCGCAATGACCTCGCGCACTTGATCAGAGGCTCCCTAGATACAGAAATGGGTTATGGGGAATTGAAGCTCCCATATCCCGTCACCCATCACATCCTGCCCAACAGGATGTATCAAAAGGAAATCGCTGATGATCTCCGCCCCCCTTGTCCCCGACTGCGAGGGTTACTTCAATCGTCCCTGTCAGGCCGTTTACTACCGACTCTACCGCTGCAGCGCCCTTTCCGACCGCCGCCTGATGCTATTGCATGGCGGCGGCGTGGATGGCCAGATCACCTGGGAGCCCATCCTCAAGCACCTGTTGCACTGGTCTGAAATCCTCGTACCGGACCTGCGCGGCACGGGCAAAACCCACTTCCCGGATCATCAGGAGCATGCCTTCAGCACCAGCGACGTGGTAGCCGACATGACGGCATTGCTCGACTCCCTGGGCTGGCGCAGTTTCGACCTTGGCGGCTATTCCTACGGCGGCCTGATCGCCATGCAACTCAAGGCTGCCCGCCCCGCCGAGGTAGGAAAAACATATCTGCTCGAACCCGGCCTGCTGAGTGGGGCTGATGAACAGGCCTTGCTCACCCGGCGCGAGGTTCTGCTGCAGGCAGCCCGCAAGCTGCGAATCGATGAAGAACTGGAACTGGGCCTGCAAATTTTCCTCGACGCCATTTCTCCCGCTCGCAGCCGCAACTCGCGCAACGAGGAAATCGTGCGCGCCCGTCTGGCTCACCGCCCAAGGGGGCTTGCAACCATCCTCGAAGCCGTAATCAACGCGGCAAAAACGCTCGATCGAACGCAACTGATCGCCGCCCAGCAGGAAGTCAGCAGTTTCGTCGGGGAACGCTCAAGTGGAGAAATTTTCAACTTCTGCCAGGAAATCGCCGACATGCGGGCCGACTGGACCTGCCACCTGATTTCCGGTGCCGACCACGCCCTGCCGTTTCAGAAGCCGGAAGCCATCGCGCAGATCATGAATGCCGGCATCCACTATTGATGCTTTGTGATTGATCATGCTTGCCTCCATCGGTGGCGAATTCTAAAGACCTGCTGATCTTGAGATCTTGTGATCACATCTGGATTCTGGTACAACCCTACAGGCAGCTCAAACAAAGAAATATTCAAAACAGCCAGACCATTTTGAGGAGACGCACCATGACCCTGATTCATAAAATTGCTCTTGCCATGCTCACCCTGCTTGCCACCACCACACAGGCCGCAGATTTCCCGCAGGACTGGAAGCAATGGAACTCCATCAATACAACACTGACCGGCATCGGCGCCCTGCCAGACTGTTCTGCCGATGTCAGCAAACTACCTCCGATTTATCAGAAAACAGTGGAAACCTATTGCAGCATCAAACCCGGGGGCCCGGGTAAAGTTGCGGTACTGGTCAAGCCCTCAGCGATGAAATCCTATGAGACTCGCGATGGGAAGTTCCCGGAAGGCAGCAACATGATTCTGCACCTCAAAGACATGAAAGTACTGTTCGTGACCGCTCATAAGGGCGGGAAGCCGGATTACAGTGCCTTTACCGAAGAAGGCAAGGACATCTCCAGTAGTGCGCCCTCGCTCTCTGCCGCGACCTGCACGACCTGCCATACCGGATACCAGTCCTTCTGCAAAAACGGGCAGTGCGGCACAAAAAAATAATCTGATTACTTTCCCACAAGAACGTACCGGGGGGGACCATTTGGTACCAGACAGCCCCTCCCCGGCACGGCGTGTTATACCAATCTCTGTATTGGGCGCTTGAACCTGTAAACACCGATGGAAAAGCAGATGAAAAAACTGAGCATACAAACCACCATGGTCGCGGCCATTGGGCTGGCAGTACTGCTGGCGCAACTGACTTCCGGCTTTATCCAATACCAGTCGAAAGCCGCTGCTGCACGAGAGGAAGTACGCAACATCAACGATGCCGTTGTCCAGCCCATTATGGACCTCACAGCAAGGGGTGTGGAAGGCGGCAACACCATGATCCTTTCGAATGACGAAGCCAAGGCGCTGTACAAGGCCTCAAGAATTTTATTCCTGAAGGTTTCAGGGACATCGGCGGGCATGGCCAAATCGGACTTCATGGAAGCCATTCCGCCCCAGAAAATCGAATTTGAATATTCTTCCAGCAAGGAAGAAGAACCACGCTACAGGGCGGTGGCCGCATCGTCACAATCCGGGCTATTGCAGGACGAACTGCTCTATGTGATAAAAAACCCCGCTTGGCAATGTCAAAAATGGCGCGACAATAACCGCGGTATTCCCCGCTGATCGCCTCAAGGGACTGGAATTTGAAGTCGCCAAGAACGTTGGCCTGCTCACGTTTCTAACCGTTGCGGCCGGCATGTTTTTTGCGCTTGTCATTGGTCGTCGTATTGCAGGCAGCGTAAGCAAGGTATCGGAACAGATCAAACAGATCGGCCAGACCCTTAACCTGACCGAGCGCGTCACGCTATCCGAAAGCGATCTCGCGCTCAACCGCGAGGCAGGCCAGACAGCGGCAGCATTCAATCATTTGATGTCGGCGCTGCAAGGCGCTTTCTCACAGATCATGGAGCACACCGACAATCTCGCCCGGGCATCAAAAGAACTTTCGACCGCTTCGGACAAATCAGCCTCCAGCACGGAAAGCCAAAGCGTTGATGCCGCCTCGGTGGCCTCCGCAATCGAGCAAATGGCCACCAGCCTGCAAATCGTAAGCGTCAATGCAGAGGAGGCAAACCAGGTTTCACGTCGAACCGGTGAACTATCAGCCAATGGCAGCACCGTCATCAACGAAGCCACAGAAGAAATTGGCAAGATTGCCGACTCAGTCAGGCAGGCTTCAACCATCATTAAAGAACTGGGAAAACAAAGCAACAACATTTCCACCATCGTACAGGTCATCAAGGACATTGCAGACCAGACCAACCTTCTGGCACTCAATGCCGCCATCGAGGCCGCACGGGCCGGTGAGCAGGGACGAGGCTTTGCCGTCGTGGCCGATGAGGTGCGCAAACTTGCTGAACGCACCGGCCAATCCACGACGCAGATCGGCGACATGATCAACGCCATCCAGAAAAGTGCAGGCGACGCCGTGGCCGGCATGGACACCGCAGAAGAACGGGTCAACGCCGGGGTTACCCTGGCCAACAGGGCCGAAATCGGCCATTTCAGAAATCCGGCACGGCGCGGATCAATCGGTAAGGGTGGTGGGCGAGATTTCCAGTGCGCTACGTGACCAGAACAGCACCAACCAATCGATTTCAAATCATGTAGAAAAAATCGCGCGCACAACCGAGGAAAACAGCGCCATTTCGAAACAGACCGCGCATGCGGCAAAAAACCTCGACGAACTGTCTCGTGCCATGCGCAACGCCATCACGCAGTTCCGGGTGTGATCCGAT
>CAVUID010000010.1:0-8208 GCA_963741495.1 uncultured Gammaproteobacteria bacterium | reverse complement strand
TCCATCTGTTGGTGAAATGGGTGGACCGGGGAACTTACGCCCATACGAAGAGTTCCACTCTAAAAGGGGCGCCGCTTTCATTGCGGCTGGTCTTTATTTAGACCCATGCCGGGAGGGATCCAGATGATGCACCTGTTTTTCTTTCCGTCTTTAACCAGCTTCCCAGCACTTGCCAGCGATCTGCCACTAGGTGACATCCGGCTCCCCCCTGGCTTCTCCATAGCGGTTTTTGCAGACAAACTTCCGGGCGCCCGTTCGATGACGCTGGGAGCGGGTGGCACGCTGTTTGTCGGCACGCGAAAAGAAGGCAAAGTTTACGCGCTGCAGGACCGTGATGGCGATGGGCGAGCGGAACGGGTGCTAACGCTGGCCTCCGGACTAAACATGCCCAACGGCGTAGCCTTTCGGGACGGTGCGCTATATGTAGCCGAAGTGAACCGCATTTTGCGCTACGACGCCATCGAAACCCGCCTCGATAATCCGCCCACGCCGGCAGTCGTGAATGAGAGCTTCCCGGCGGATGCGCACCACGGCTGGAAATTCATCCGCTTCGGCCCGGATGGTCTGCTTTACGTCCCGGTCGGCGCGCCATGCAATATCTGCGAGCCCGACCCGACGCGCTATGCCGCGATTTTCCGCATGCGCGGCGGACGGCAGCGGACTGGAACAGTTCGCCCGTGGTGTACGCAACACGGTAGGCTTCGACTGGCATCCCGCAACCGGGGAATTGTGGTTCACCGACAATGGCCGCGACTGGCTGGGCAACGAACGCCCTCCCGACGAACTGAACCATGCTCCCCGGCCCGGCATGCATTTCGGCTATCCCTATTGCCACGGCAAAAACATCGCCGACCCGGAGTTCGGCGCCAAGAGAGCCTGCAGCGAATTCACGCCCGCAGCGCAGGAATTGGGCGCCCACGTGGCCTCGCTGGGGATGCGTTTTTACACCGGCAGACAGTTTCCTGCGGCCTACCACAACCAGATTTTCATTGCCGAGCATGGCTCCTGGAATCGCTTCCCGCCCGACGGCTACCGCATTACCCTGGTCCGCCTTAAGGATGGGCGACCGAGCGGCTATGAAGTTTTTGCCGAGGGCTGGCTGCGCCTCGGTCTGGCCTGGGGCCGTCCGGTGGATCTGCAAGTCATGCCGGACGGTGCCCTGCTGGTTTCAGACGACAAGGCAGGTGCGATTTACCGCATTGTTTACAAAAATAAAAAATGATTTAGACAAGGGTTTGTTACGGCCACAGCCAGACCGCAAACCCGCGTTCAAGCCGCGAAAAAAAGGCCTGCTTGATCAAGCAATTTCAATCGTGCATTATGATCCTGGAATACTAAAAGCCGTGTACGCCGTTATTGCGCAAATCGATGCACTTCGAATAGGGCGATAGAAATGTTTATTACTCCAGTTCATTTGGCCGCGCCGAAGCTCATATGTGAATTGCCCTGCCATAAGGACACCCTGCTTTATACCGCAGGACAGCCTCCGGGATGCATGCGCAGGGAAAAATCCCGAGCAGCAACTGACATTTACACGCAGTGGAGCCCATACGGGTGATAACAGCCGCAAAATACGGTTCCATTGGCGAAAAGACGCGCGCCTGGCTGATTTCCCTGCTGAGTTTGGTGCTTCTGGGTTTTGCCTGTCATGCCCAGGCTCAAGAGGGCGCCATCACGAGCTCACTGTCTCTTTCTCAGGAAGAGGCAGAATGGCTTGCTGCTCACCCTGTGATCCGTCTGGGCATCGACTCGAACTATGGTCCCTACTCCTTTGTCGATGAAAACGGACAATTGCAGGGCGCGGTACGTGATTTCCTGACCCATATCGAACGAACGCTGAACCTTCGCTTCGAGATCATCGCCAACCTGAATTGGCCGCAACTCATGGAAGCAGTGCAACAGCATCGCATCGATGCCGTGGCAACGGTGGTGCATTTACCAGAAAGGGAAGCCTTTCTGGAGTTCAGCCGCATCTACCTGCCCACCCCTCTGGTCATCATGACTCGCAAGGATGCCCGGCAGATGCGTTCGCTGGACGAATTGCCAGCTTTGCGCATGGCCCTGGTAGAAGGCTACTCTTCCAGCAAACAGCTCATTGCTCTCTATCCGGCAATTCGCCCATCCTACGTCACCACGCCGCTTGACGGCCTGCGGGCAGTGGCCTCGGGCATGGCGGATGCCTATGTTGGCGTACTGGGGGTAAACGCTTTTCTAGCGAGCCAGCACGGCATTGCCAACCTCAAGGTGAATGCCGCTTTTGACATGGAGGACAATGGCCAGCGTTTCGGTGTGCGCAAGGACTGGCCTCAACTGGCCAGACTTCTCGACAAAGCCCTGGCCGCCATCCCCGCCAAACACCGGGCAGATATCTGGCAACACTGGATACCGATACATGCCGATGAAATCCATCGCCTGAGTCGGCCCACCCTGGCCTCTCGTCTATTTCCCTGGTTACTCGGCTTAATCGCTTTATCGGTTGTGGGCTATCTTGTCGTACTGCTGTGGAACCGCCAACTGAAGCGCGAGCTGACAAGGTGGCAGAAAGAACTGGCAGCAAGCACGGACCGACTCCGGGCTGCCGAGACCATCGCCCATGTGGGCAACTGGCAATACCGGGTGGCGGACGGCGACATACAGTGGTCGGATGAAAGCTACCGTATCTTCGGTTTGGCACCCCATTCACTGCACATCACTTACGACTGGCTCATGGCGCACATCCACCCCGACGATAGGGCATGGCATGACGCCTACCTGAAAAGCATGCTCGAGAGTCAGCAGGGGGAGGATATTCCAGAGGGTCGCTACCGTCTTGTGCGCTCAAGCGGCGAGGAGCGATCCATCAGAGTGCTGGTGCAAATCGAGTACGATGCTGCTGGCAAGCCCAGCATCCTGTTCGGCATTATTCAGGACATCAGCGACCAAGTCCGGGCAAACTTGCGCATTGCTGCGCTGAACCGGCTCTATCATGTATTGAGCGACATCAACGAAGCCATTGTGCGCCTGCGCGATCCCCAGGCCATGTTGAACGAGGTCTGCCGCATCGCGGTTGAGGTGGGTGGTTTCCGCATGGCCTGGCTGGGCATGGCCGATGCGGAAAATGGCATTAAACCACTGGCGCATGCCGGCATAGTGGGCCAATACCTGGAGAATCTGCACATTTCACTGGGCGACGACGAACATGGTCGCGGCCCGACAGGAGCAGCCTTGCGTGCTGGCCAGCACATGGTGAGCAACGATATCGCCAACGATCCCCACATGGCACCATGGCGTGAAACAGCCCTCGAACTGGGTTATCGTGCTTCCGCTGCGTTCCCGATCAAGGTGGGCGGCCAGGTACGCGGCGCCTTCAATCTGTACTCAGACAGTGCCGGGTTCTTCGAGAAGAAGAACTACGCCTGCTGGACAAGCTTGCCCAGGACATCGCTTTCGCCATGGAATTCAGCGAAGCTGATCATGCGCGGGAAACCCTGAACCGGCGCATGCTGAACATGCTGGAAAGCATGAGCGATGGTTTCGTCAGTCTGGATCGGAACTGGTGCTACCAGTACGTCAACCATAAGGCGGGCGAAATGCTGGGGCGCACACCAAGTGAACTGATAGGCAAGAATATCTGGGAGGAGTTTCCGGAAGGCATCAACCAACCCTTCCATCTATCCTACCAGCGCGCCATGAACGAAGGTGTCATGGTGCATCTGGACGAGTATTACCCCCACTGGGACCTGTGGTTCGAGAACCGCATCTATCCCACCCAGGATGGCATTTCCATCTTCTTCACTGACATCACCGAGCGCAAGCGGGCCAAAGCGGCGCTGCAGGAAAGCGAAACCAGGCTGCGACTATTCATCGAACACGCGCCTGCTGCCCTGGCCATGTTCGACCATGAGATGCACTATCTGGCCGTCAGCCACCGCTGGCTGACTGACTATAGCCTTGAATGCGGAAATATTCTCGGTCGCTCCCATTACGAAATCTTCCCGGAAATTTCAGAGCGCTGGAAGACCATACATCGCCGCGGACTGGCCGGCGAGGTGGTGCAGGCCAGCGAGGATCGTTTCGAGCGGGCGAATGGCACTGTTCAGTGGCTGCGCTGGGAAATGCGTCCCTGGCATGCGGCAGATGGTGCCGTCGGTGGCATCGTTATCTTCTCGGAGGACATTACCGAGCGAAAACTTGCTGGGCTGGCTTTGCTGGAGAGTGAAGCCCGCTATCGGTCATTGCTCGAAATGGCTCCCTTTCCTGCCGTTCTCTCCCGCTTGCGGGACGGTATACTGTTATATGGCAATCACCGTGCGGAAATCCAGTATGGAATGATCACGTGAGCAAGGGATCGGCCAACCCGCAGACAGATTTTACAAGGACCCGGAGCAGCGCAATCATTTCATTGAACTGCTGCGAAAAGATGGCCGCGTGGATGATCTCGAGGTGCTCATGGCGGCGATGGATGGACATCTCTTCTGGGCCCTTGTTTCCGCTTCCATCGTGGATTTCGAGGGTGAACCGGCCATCTTTGCCGCCATCAATGACATCTACAGCGCGCAAGCACATGGAAGATGAAATCCGCCAGCTCAACACCGAACTGGAAGAGCGGGTAAACCTGCGCACCGCCGAACTGGCCACCGCAAACAAGGAGCTGGAGACCTTCACCTATTCCGTGTCCCACGACCTGAAGGCGCCATTGCGCGGCATCGACGGCTACAGCCGGCTGCTGCAGGAGCAATACCAGAGCCAACTCGACGAGGAAGGACGCCTGTTTCTGAACAACGTTCGCCATGGTGTGGAACAGATGGATGCCTGCTCATCGAGGATCTGCTGGCCTATTCCCGCATGGAGCGGCGCAGCCTGACCGGACAGAGCGTGAACCTGGCTCGCCTGGTAGCCGACATCCTCGACGAGCGGCGGACGGATATCGATGCCCGCGGCATGATCGTCGAGATACAGGGACTGCAGGAGTTGACCGCCCGTGCCGACCCGGAGGGGCTGGCCATGGTACTGCGCAATCTGCTCGACAACGCGCTCAAGTTCACCCGTGACAGCCATCCTCCGACACTGACGATACGTGGCACGAGCGCAGAAAAATCTGTTATTCTGGAGTTGCATGACAACGGAATTGGCTTCGACATGCAGTTTCACGACCGCATCTTCGATATTTTCCAGCGCTTGCTACGCGCCGAAGATTACCCTGGCACCGGCGTCGGCCTGGCCATTGTCCGCAAGGCCATGCAGCGCATGGGCGGGCGTGTATGGGCAGAGAGTGCGCCTGGTCAGGGCGCCACTTTCAATCTGGAGATACCGCGATGATTTCTGATCCGACGCGCCCTATCCTGCTGGTGGAAGACAATCCGGTGGATCTGGATCTGACCTTGCGCGCCTTTCGCGCATCACAATCTGGCGAGCCCCATCCAGGTTGCGCGCGACGGTCAGGAAGCCCTGGACTGGATTCCGCGCTGGGAAGCGGGCGAAACCCTGCCCCTGGTGATCCTGCTGGACCTGAAGCTGCCGCGCGTGGATGGCCTGGATGTATTGCGCCGGTTACGCGAACATCCGGTAAGCCGCGACCTGCCTGTGGTCGTGCTGACCTCATCCAGCGAAGACCGGGATGTGAAGGCGGCCTATGGGCTCCATGCCAATTCCTACATCGTCAAACCCGTCAATTTCGAAAAATTCATGGATGTTGCGGCACAGATCAAATTGTACTGGCTTCTCATCAACCACCTGCCTGAATAGTCCCCAAATGACGCTACGCACCCTGCATGTCGAAGACAACCCGGACGATGCCGACCTGACCCGGCGCTACCTCTCTAGCCACGCGCCCGACATTGAACTGACCCAGGCAAGCACGCTGTCAGAGGCGCTCGCCTGCCTGCAAGGCCCGGCCACTTTCGATGCAGCCCTGGTGGACCTGAAGCTGCCGGATGGGTCGGGGTTCGAACTGCTGAACTGGATACGGCAACACTCCCTGCCGATTGCGGTGGTCATGCTCACCGGTTCGGGCGACCAGCATGCGGTGGTGGCTGCACTTCAGGCTGGCGCTGATGATTACCTGACCAAGGGGGAAGCCTCCCTGGAGCGTCTGCCCGCCACCCTGCACGATGCCAGCAAGCGTTTCCAGGAAGCGCGTACCCGCCGCTCCCGCCAGCTGCGCGTGCTTTATGCCGAGCACAATGCCGCCGATATAGATCTGACCCGGCGCCATCTGGCCCGTATCGCCCCTCATATCCAACTGACCGTCGTTGGGAACGCCACTGAAGTCCTGCAGCGCTTGTCCACGGATGAGACAACGCCGCTGGAATTCGATGTGGTATTGCTGGATTATCATCTGCCAGGGCTGAATGCCCTGGAAGCGGTCAAGGTGCTGCGAGTCGAGCGCGGCCTCGACATCCCCATCGTCATCGTCTCCGGGCAGGGCAGCGAGGAGGTGGCGGCCAAAGCCATCCATCTCGGGGTGAATGATTACATCGTCAAGCATGCCGGCTATCTGCACGAGCTTCCGGCAACCCTGGAAAAAGTCCAGCACCAGGTGGAATTGATGCGAGAGCGGAGTATTCTGCGGATGACGACGGAACGGCTGGGGCAGGCCCTGGACACCAGCCCGGTGATCCTTTACACCCTGCGCCTGGAGCCGGAGAACGCCATACCTGTCTGGGTCAGCAGCAACATCGAGCGCCTGCTGGGCTACACAGAAGCACAGGCGCTGCAAGCGGGGTGGTGGGCGAGCCACCTGCACCCTGACGACCGCGAAGCAGCGCTGGCCCGCATGGGCGAATTGCCGGGCGCAGGGCAGACCATCCACGACTACCGATTCTTCGATTCCCGCGGCCGGGTTCGCTGGATACACGATGAGATGCGCGTTTCGCACAGAGGCGAGGTGATCGGTGCCTGGCGCGACATTACCGAGACGAAGGTGGCCGAACAAGTACGGGAAACCCGGATTGCCATGCTGGACGGCCTGGTGAGCGATCGCCCCCTGTCCCTCATCCTGGAAGAAATCGCCAGTCGCCTGGAAGGAATTCATCCTGAACTGATGGTCACCATTCTGCTGTGCGATAAACAAAATGGCCGACTTCATACCGCCGCCGCGCCCAGTCTGCCGGACTTCTACAATGCAGCCATGAATGGCCTTGAGCCCGGGGCCGGGCGCGGTGCCTGCGGCAGCTCGGCAGCCAGCGGAGAGGCGGTCATAATCGAGGATATCCGTACCTATCCCGCTTGGCCATCTTATGCTGAGCTGGCCAAACGAACCAATCTGCGCGCCCATTGGTCGATCCCTTTCAAGGACAGGACCGGCCAGGTGCTGGGCACTTTTGACGCCTATTGCCTGCAAGCGCGCTCACCCGATCCGGCGGAACTTGACCTGATCGGCGAATTTTCCCGCATCGCCGGACTGGCCGTGGAGCGGAGCCATGCCGATACCGCCCTGCGCCAGGCAGCGGCAGTATTGAACAGCGCCGGCGAGGGCGTGATGGTTACCGATCTGGAATCGCGCATTGTCTCCATCAACAGCGCCTTCACCAATATCACCGGCTACTCCGAAGCCGAGGTGCTGGGTCGCAATCCGGGCCTGCTGCAGTCAGGGCGCGAAGATCATGCGTTTTACCAGGCCATGTGGGACAGCATCAAGGAGACTGGAGGCTGGCAGGGAGAGCTCTGGAACCGGCGCAAGAACGGCGAACTCTTTCCGCAGTTGCTGACCATCAGCACGGTGTACGACAGCGATGGCAGGCCCAACAACTACGTGGGCGTGATGACCGATCTGAGCCGGCTCAAGGATTCGGAGGCCAGATTCGAACACCTGGTCCACTATGACCCGCTGACAGCCCTGCCCAACCGTCAACTGCTGCAATCCCGCCTGACACATGCCCTGGATAATGCCAAACGTCTCACCCAGCGCCTTGCCGTGCTGTATATCGACCTGGACCGCTTCAAGAATATCAACGATAGCCTGGGCCACCCGGCAGGCGACGAACTGCTGGAAGCCTTGGCCCGGCGCATGCTTGAACGGCTAGAAGGCGAAGGTACGCTGGGTCGCCTGGGTGGCGATGAGTTCCTGCTGATCCTGGAGAATCTGCAACGCCCGGAAGATGCGGCGGGAGTAGCCAAGAATCTGATCGATTTGCTGGATCTACCTTTCCTCCTGCCCAGCGGCCATGAAGTCTTTGTGGGCGCCAGCATCGGTATCAGCCTGTTCCCGGAAGACGGGGCCTCCTGCAC
>CAVUID010000009.1:0-45626 GCA_963741495.1 uncultured Gammaproteobacteria bacterium | reverse complement strand
TCCGACCAGGTGGCAATTTTAGCCAAGCCACTGGGTGTCGTGACACTCCCTACAGAGATTGCAACGTTTTTAGAACCCCCCCAGTCACAGGGTCAAGCACATATAGATACCCTTGACCATCACCTACATTGTTATAACCTGAAGTCAGCAACACCACCCAGGTCCCATCACTTAACTTGGTAGCCTCAGGTGCACCAAAACCGTAACCCATATTGGCCCCACCTGCCGAAGTCATATTAAATTCCCACAGTAGTGATGGTGCAGAAGGTGTGGTCACATCCAGCGCATAGTAACCTCTCCCACCGCCATTCAACCCCGCGATCAGTATGGTGCGCCAGCTTGCACCTGCAATACTGCTGCAGTTGGCTATACATATATCGGCTATGGTCGGGCTGCCATTTACATAATAACGGTGATTACTTGAATAGCTCTTGTCGGCTAGGCGCCAGAGTTCAGGAACCACCATACTAGGCACATAAGCCCAACGCTCCAGCCCCGTTTCTGCATCGAAGGCATGCAACATGCCGTCATTCGCGCCCACGAAAACCGTCTTGGCCCGATTGACCTGCGTATCCTTGAATTCCTTGTACCCAGGATCACTATAGTTGAAAAATGGTTTTCCAATAAAGGTAGGGCGTGATTCTACGATGTCGCCTAACGTCGGTCTCGGGCACGATAAATACGGTTATCAGCTACATTGCTACCACGATCTTCAAAACCGGTCTGACCGCGAATATATTTAACCAGATTATCTCCAACAGCAGCGGTTTGCTGCGCAGGAGTCAGCGCAAGCCACTGACTGATGCCACTGAGCTTCGCGCTGCCGAAATCCGCTGCATTCAGATTTGCATATTCAAAGGAAACCAGCGAACCTGCACTGTTGGTATAAATGGTTCTCGTATCAGAGGTAGGGCCTACTTTTGATTTAAGCGTACCAGAGCAAGCAATTGGCATTTCCACCTTGCAGAGCGTGCCATCATAAATGCCAGCGGGGGCTTGGCAGTTTGTCGCTGCATCTACGGCGGTCATGGGTGTTTCGCAGTTGTAGATGGTACTGTTGCCGCTATTATCAGCAACGATTGTCCCCGGAGCGGAACAAGTACCGGCAGTAATATTTTCCACGCACCAGGTCGCAGCCTCGGACACGAGGCCTGTAGCGGTATTGACGGTGCGCTCCTCCAGATTGCCGTGCCATTTGGCGGTGACATAACTCGCCACATAGGCGAAATTATCATTCTGGACAGGGTTCAATGTACTGGTGGCTGCAGCTGCACCCGCACCCACTTTTGAATCAATCGCGGCAAGCGCGGCATTCAGCCCATCGACAAGCTGTTTGGGGTCTTTGGCGCTGAAATAAATTCCGCGCCCGTTTACTGCAGCATGCCAGAGATCATCAACCGCCTTCTCCGTGTCAGCCGCGGGCACAGACCAGTTGGCGACCCCGTTTACAATATTGTAATAATCTCCGGAAGTTGCGGTTCTGTAATCGCTGGAGTAGAGCAATGTGCCATCCACACCCAGACCCAGAGTAAAGGTGGTCATGTGTTGCTCGAGCTTATTGTCTGTGTCGCTTCTGAACACGTTGTTTTCGCACACGTCCAGACCCAGCGAACCAGTACAGTTGCTCAGTGCAAGGGTACGCAGGTCGGTATCGTAGTAATACTTGGCGGCATCAGCCAGGGAGGCGGATGAGGCCGTGGGGCCTTCATACATCGGGCGCGGAGTGGTTCCGCCATCCAGATTACCAATGGTTCCCCCCCGAGATCCAGGACGCTGCTCGAGCTATCGTTCCAGTAACCATCGGTAGTGAGTAGCGAAAAATTTTGCTGGCAGGAATACTGCATGGGGTCGGCAGTGCCCACCGGCTTCTGTCCGGCAAAAATCCGCCCCACGGTACTCAGCGTGGAACGCAACGGGGTGCTCCCGGATGGCACTGCGTTGAACAGGCGTGTATACCAGGTAGATTTCTGGTTGACGGCTTCGGATCCAGAGGAAACATTGTCGAATTTGGCAATCGGCAAATAGTTGGTGCTCTGGCTATTGATAGTAAAAAAACCAACGCGATAACGACTGTCAATGAGCCTGAAAGAATGGCTGGCTGCAGTTTTCATGCCTTGCATACGGGTGCGGTAATAAGCGTACCAGTTTGCGAAATTGGTAATTTCCTCGGTATAGGTACAAGTCGTTCCTGCGCAATCGCTACGGCTCGCCGCCTTGGGATAGCTGGTGGTGGTGGGTACGATATTGGTGCGGGTAAAAGTGTAGGGCGCAACAGTGGTGTAGCCGACCCCACTGGTCCCTATATAGCGGGGATATTGGTAAACACTTGTTTTGACGGCCTGGCAAGTGGTGAGCCCGAGGTTGCTGCACCAACGCGATTTTGCCGGAAAAGTGTAGATTCCGCTTGGAGCGGTTGCAGCAATACAAACTTTCAGATCAGGTGTTGTGCAATATTCGCTGGGTGTCACAGAATAATAATAAGGCGCACCCGATGCTAGAATCACATCATCCAGCATATTTTCAGTCACCCGCTGGTTCGGTGATCCTGAAGTACGCCCGTATTTATAGGTGCTGTTAGGATAAAGATAATCGCTATTTTTCCGGCAGATATTCGTATTCAGCTTCTCAGTCGAAGTGGGGTTTGTCTCGTTGCACCAAAGCCGGTCAGGATACGCGGTGGTAATGTCTACCGTGGTCGCACTATCCCACAATTGATTATAGTTCTGCTTATTGTAGGGGTCGGTGCGAACACTGGTTGGGTTCGTCTGGCTCGCCATATTGCCGTTCAGGCCTGCTGCCGGGGCAGACAGAGTGGGATCATAGCCGGGCTCATAGCGGATCGAGGGGTTGTAATACTGAGGATTCATATCGCTGCTCATATAGGGAGGGTCACCCACAACGCACAGATCCAGCCGCCGGGTCGAGGAGGAACTCGATGAGTTGATGTAAGGGTAAACGGTAGTGTTGCCGTCGTTGTCGCCACTATCCCTGCAATTCAAGTCACCAGTGGCCGGCGTTCCCCAGATATCGCTTATATAATCCGGCGTGTAATCCTGCCCCATACTGCCCGAGTTATCGAGAATGAACATCAGGTTGGGCAACACCGACGTGGTGGTGGCGTTGGCCAGCGGCACTTTGGTCAAGTCCACAGTCGCAGAAACTGCAGGCAGAGGCAGGACAAACCCGGCGCAGAACATCATCAGACACAGAAAACTGCGGGAAGAGAAGCGGGAAGAGGTATTAAGTTTCATGGTTGGCTCCCTGGTCTTTAGTAGACAAATGCCTGGATGTAACTGATGGTATTTCTGGCACCAGTGACTTGCGCAGTAATACGGTAAAGAGGTGCGCCTGGTATGGTGTTGCCGTCATTCAGGGTGGCGTAATCCAGAACGAGATTAGAGTTACCCACATTCCGGGCCTCGCTGCGCAGGCAGTCCGCGGTGGCAACCGGCCCCGTATTCCGGCACATGCGCTGAATGATGTACCGTATATTATTGCCACTGCTATCCGTCCCGGCAGATTTGCTAACCCCGGCGCTCCAGGTCGTTGCAGCACGAACATCCAGAGTGGAAACATAGTTGGCGTAGTACCCTTCTGCCGGAAGAGAACTATCAAAACCCACGGCAACGGCGGCAGGACTTACCAGCCATACATTGGCGGCTTCCACCCCTCCATCACCAGAGGTCGTTGCCGATTGAGAAAATGCCAGATTGCCTGCAATCAATGTACTTGTATCAACCGAGCGTATCAGCGCAACTGCGGCAAGCGACATTGCGACTAATGCAATCAGCGCAATAAACAACACCACGCCGTACTGGCGACCATGAGGAGGTGAATGGCTAAATGAATTCGGTTTCATTGGAACGACCCCCAAGACCAGATTACATTGCGCAAAGGTATGATAGTTTCATAAACCCGGTAACGATACCGCTGCCAGTTGGCGTCTGCAGAAAGATCGATCGCCGGCGCCGGCGAAGCGGTGGCAGGTGCTGCAGAGGTGGCATCCCATGCGCACAAACCGGTTGGATTGGCAGCAGTAGTCGAACTACAGACAGTGGTCACGTTCTCTTTTTCCAACAAACCGTTGCGCGCCACCACTGCAATACGGACGGCCTTGATGCGGTTGCGATTGTTAACGCTGGGGGTAACCCAATCGGCACCAGTAGCATCCACCCACTCTGTAATGAGGTTGTCATCGGTTGTTATGGCCGAAGCAGCCGCCCCGGCGGCAACAATGCCGTATTGAGCCTGGATGTTGACGATATCCGAAGCAACCACATCCGCCACGGCTGCCTGCCCCACACGCTCAAGATTGTTGGCATTGACTCTGTATGTAAACTGATTCCAGTTGCCCAAGCAAATCACATATGAGCCAGTTGGGGGGGGAGTTGCCAAGGTAATATGCGTCGCATCTGGCAATGCCGTAACAGTTGCAGCGCTGCAGGCAGCCACCCCGGCAGCGCCACTACCGCCACTAGTCATTACAACAACATCGTCACCCACACTACAGGCTAAATTGGTGTTGACTGCCCCTGCTGCACCCGTCACCCTGTTTGGCATGCCACTGGTTTGGGTATCCGCATAGCGAACAATAATCTGATCGCTACCCGCTGCACCACCATCAATAATCATAATAGGAGTAACTCCAATCGTCGTAGCAACACCTGCGACTGTAGCCGTCAGCATAGGCTGGGGATCGCAACGCAGCGGGCTCAAATTTGTCAGGCTAAATCCGAACAGGCCGTAAGCCGCCAACTGGACATCCCGCTTGACATTGAAAAGAGCAATACTGCCGTTAGTTTGCGCATCCGCAGTGCCGGTGGTGCTGCGTTTCTGGCCCTCAAACACTGTAAATACCTGCATGATCACCAGCATCGCGATTAGCCCAATCACCAACCCAACCATGATTTCAACCAAACTGAAGCCGGCTTGATGCTCCAACGTACGCTTAGATATTTGCTGACTTTGCATCATACTTTAGCCCCCGACGATTCGAGCATCTACCGTTACATTGTGCACTTGAGGATCGCCCGGCGCCTGCCAGTTAACGATCACTTGAACCTGCCCTGCTACAAGCGGCGCCGAAATGACTGTTAATGTGCCATTTGGCAGCCGTGCGGAAATATCAGTAACACTGTCACTGGGGTTGGTGGTTGGATTGGCCCACATGACGCCAAGCGCCTGTTGCGCGATAT
Source organism: uncultured Gammaproteobacteria bacterium (assembly GCA_963741495.1). Taxonomy (GTDB): domain Bacteria; phylum Pseudomonadota; class Gammaproteobacteria; order Burkholderiales; family Sulfuricellaceae; genus Sulfurimicrobium. Next base: position 40,431 of record CAVUID010000009.1, on the reverse strand, counting down.
AACTCGCTTCAGCACGATATCGTGAGTCAGCTGTATTCCTGACCATAGCCGCTTGAAGCCCAACCACAGCTAGTATGCCCATGGAAAAAATTAGGATGGCAATGAGCGCTTCCAGCAAAATCACGCCTTTCTGGTTTACTGGCTGGGTTACTATTTGTTGATTCATCTTCCATTCCTCATGGACACGCAGGCGAACACGCACGCGGATCGGGTGTAGTGACGTTGGGATCACACAAGCGCGTAGCCCCTCCCTGAGAAACCGCAATGCAGAGATCCCGACTCTCCGAAGAAGGCAGCACTGACGTAGAAACATCCACGCGCAACCAAGCCGTACCAGATGCCGGAACAGGGCTGGTCATTCTGCCCAAATTACTAAAGACAATGGTGCTCCCATTGCTGGCGGTTGCTGTTATGGCAGAACTCCCGCCGTCTTCTGTAACGCGACTTTGTATACTGGCGGGACAACTTGCAGTTGCGGTCACGCAGCCGATCGACCACCCCGTCCCCACCAACGCAAACTGCACAGGAGCGTTAAGGCGCACAGCCTCATTGCGCGCCAACTGGAGTCCATTTTGAAAAGACTCCGCCGTGTTGCGTATCTTCGTATTCTGAATCCACGCCCGATAACTGGGCATAGATAGAGCCATCACAACAACCAAAATTGCAATGACAATCAGCAACTCAATAAGAGAGAACCCTCGATGGGTTATCCGTTGGCTTAACACGACCCGCCCTTTGTAACAACCCAGCAATTTGCATTACTTGTCCAGCCGGTTTTAACGGAAGGCGTAGCACGCGCATTATTCTGATCAATGGTATAAGTAAAACCAGTCATCGTATCTTTGCCCAGCGCCTGAAGGGTAAACAAGGTCGCGGTGCCGGCCACCGAGCAGGAAAAATCAAAATGCTGGCTGGTGGAGGAGTCAGCATTGCATGCCGGTGCCCCGGCATAAGTTCGATTGTCCTGAAAAAACTGCTCCATCTGAACACGCTTGGTCGCCAATGCCGATGTTGCATCCTGGATTTTTGCTTTAGTCACATAATCTTGGTAGGCAGGCAAAGCAATCGCAGCCAGAATACCTATAATTGCCACCACAATCATCACTTCAATCAGTGTGAAACCCTTGGTTCGGCCTGTTGGCATTTTACGGAATTTCATTGTCACGCCCCTTCCTTTGATTACGCTTTGAATGCTATCGAATGAATGTCGAGATTACCAGCATGGAATGACAAACGGAATTTATTTGGCGACAAGCGGCAACTGATGTATTCCTGGATTTCAGGCATATTTGAAATACCCTATCTGCCACGCCATAATGATCGCCCCAGAAACTGGATCAAATATTGAAACCGGATTGCATTATTGTAGGCGGCGGCGTGATCGGCTACAGCACGGCGCTTGAACTGGCGAGAGCAGGCGCATCAGTCACACTGCTGGAACGCCGCCTGGCAGGGCAGGAATCCTCCTGGGCGGGCGGCGGAATTCTTTACCCCCTATTGCCATGGGATTACAAAGGGGCTGTTAACCTTCTGGTTCAGCGTAGCATTGCCTTATTTCCCATCTGGTCTGAGGAACTGCAAGCCGTTAGCGGAATCGATCCGGAATATCGGTGCTGCGGCATGCTCGTGCTGCCGCCATTTTCCACGGTCAAAGCGAGGACATGGTGCGACACGCACGCCACTCGACTGGAAATGGCTCGTGCAGATAAAATCGCACCCGAACTGGCAACAAACGAAGATGCTTTATGGCTCCCGGATGTTGCCCAGGCACGCAACCCGAGGCTGCTCAAAGCATTGCGGCGCCGTTTGCAGCAACTTGGCGTCGAAATCACCGAACATACCGAGGTCACGGGGTGGAAAAAAGATGGCGCAAGAATTACCGGCATCGAGACAAGCCGCGGTATGTTTAATGCCGATCGTTACATCGTCACCTCGGGCGCATGGAGCAGGCAACTGCTGGGTGAGTTCGCACTGAATCTGGACATTCGCCCCATACGCGGACAGATGCTGCTGTTCAAAGCCGAGCCGGGCGCCTTGCGTACCATTATTCTGAAAAACGGCACTTACCTGATCCCTCGTCTGGATGGTCATATTCTGGCGGGAAGCACGCTGGAAGACGTGGGCTTCGACAAAGCCACGACTGAAGAAGCCAGAGCTTTACTCTATGCTCAAGCCACCGAGATTCTGCCGCTGCTAAAAAACAAGCCGTTAGTTCAACACTGGTCCGGCCTGCGCCCTGGCTCACCGGACAACATTCCCACGATCGATCGTCACCCGGTGCTGGAAAATCTTATATATCAACAGCGGGCATTTTCGCTACGGCGTCACCATGGCGCCTGCCAGTGCGGAGATCATGACCAATCTGATTCTGGGGCACCCTCAGGCAATCGACATCACCCCTTACCGCTGGCCGGACGGCACAAAATAAACTATATTCTCATATTCGTTTGAATATTGGAGTCTTCCATGCCTGACCGCAAAGCGCACTGGGAAAAAGTCTATTCCACCCGCAAGCCGCATGAAGTCGGCTGGTATCAGGCCTATCCGGAAATCCCGCTGCATCTGATCGCTTCGACCGGCGTGGAAAAGGATGCCGCCATCATCGACGTGGGCGGCGGCGCCTCCAATCTGGTGGATGCCTTGCTGGAGAACGGCTACAACGACGTGACCGTGCTTGACCTTTCCGCTGCTGCGCTCGAGGCCACCAAGGCAAGGCTGGGCCAGGCATCAGGCCAAGTAAAATGGCTGGTCGCTGACATCACCCGTTTTACACCGCCACGACAATACAAGGTATGGCATGACCGGGCAGTCTTTCATTTTCTCACCGAGCCCGCAGACCGCCAGCGCTATATGGAAGCGGCACGCGCCGCTCTGCCCCCCGGCGGACACCTGATCATGGCGACCTTTGCGCTCGACGGTCCGCCCCAGTGCAGTGGCCTGGATGTGATGCGCTACAGCACGGAAAGCCTGCAACAGGAGGTCGGCGATGGATTTACCCTTGCAGAATCCTTTGGCGGCCTCCATATCACGCCTTCCCAGGGCAAACAGTCTTATACGTTTTGCCGCTTTATCCGGAGTTAAAAACCGATCGATGACAAAACTGGCAATCAGGGTCGGCGCGACCTACAGCAACGGTAATTTTCATGGCCACTGGGAAGTGCGCCAGGTGCTGGCTTACGGCATTCCATGCGAGGAAGAAGGCGCTGCCGAATGCGTGAAATACAAGGTACTGGCGGGCGCCCAGCGGCGCCGCAGCTTTATCTGCAGCAGCGATGAGTTCTCGCGCTGGGCACGCTATGAGGTCGCGCGGGACGAAAATTCCTGGTTCAAGGTTGAAAATACCGCCTATCCCAGCTTGGCCAACTGCACCCGCAGTTTCTCCAGCGTCGCGCTGAAATTTTCCAGCCGTTCCTTTTCCTGCGCCACCACAACGGCGGGCGCACGAGCAACAAAGCTCTCGTTGCCGAGCTTGGCATGGGCCTTGGCAATTTCGCCTTCGAGACGCGCAATCTCCTTGGACAGGCGCGCCTGTTCGGCTTCCTTGTCGATTTCGATTTTCAGCATCAGGCGCACATCGCCTACCACCGCCACCGGGGCATCCGCGTCCGGCAGCTCTCCCTCCACGATAGTCACCTCTGAAATTTTGGCCAGCGCCTGGAGGTAGGGCGCAAGGGCAGAGATATCGCCCAGCACGACCAGCGGCACTTTCTGTGCGGGTGAAATATTCATTTCGCCGCGCAAGGTGCGGCAGGCATTGACCATTTCCTTGAGCTGCGCGGCCTGCTCGACGGCAGCCGTGTCCACTTTTCCGGAATCGTACTAGCGGGTAGGCTTGCAGCATGATGCTCTCGCCTGACCTGTTCGCCAGCGGCGCCACTTTCTGCCACAGCTCCTCGGTGATGAAGGGAATGATGGGATGAGCCAAACGCAACAGGGTTTCCAGCACGCGCACCAGAGTGCGGCGCGTGGCCCTTTGCTGCGCTTCCCAGTCTCTCTCCCCCAAACCCTCCCCCGCCTGCGGGCGAGGGGAGTTTAACTGCACCTTGGCCAGTTCCACGTACCAGTCGCAGTATTCGTCCCAGGCAAACTCGTAGATGGCGCGCGCCGCCATGTCGAAGCGGTAGGAGCCGAAAGCCTCGGCCACTTCCTGCTCGGCCTGCTGCAGACGGCTGATGATCCATTTGTCCATGGCGGAATACTGCAGCGGCTGGCTTTCGTCCTGACCGCAATCCTTGTCTTCCGCATTCATCATTACGAAACGGGTAGCGTTCCACAGCTTGTTGCAGAAATTGCGATAGCCTTCGCAGCGCTGGAAATCGAACTTGATGTCGCGACCGTGGGAAGCCAGGCTGGCGAAAGTGAAACGTACGGCATCCGTTCCGTAGGCAGCGATACCCGCTGGGAAATCCTTGCGCGTACCTTTTTCGATCGAAGCCGCCTGCTTGGGATTCATCAGGCCGCTGGTACGTTTTTTTACCAGGGTTTCCAGTTCGATGCCGTCAATCAGATCGATCGGGTCGATGACGTTACCCTTGGACTTGCTCATCTTGTTGCCGTGCATGTCGCGCACCAGGCCGTGCACGTAAACTTCCCTGAACGGCACCTGGTCGGTGAAGTGCAGTGACATCATGATCATGCGGGCAACCCAGAAGAAAATGATGTCGAAGCCGGTCACCAGCACGCTGGTCGGCAGGAAAGTCTTGAGTTCGGCCGTCTGTTCCGGCCAGCCCAGGGTGGAGAAAGGCCACAGCGCGGAGGAAAACCAGGTATCGAGCACGTCCTCGTCCTGGCGCAGGGTTTTTCCAGCACCCGCCTGTTGTTGCGCATCGGCGAGATTGCGCGCGACATAAAAGTTGCCGTCCTCGTCGTACCAGGCCGGGATGCGGTGCCCCCACCAAAGCTGGCGCGAGATGCACCAGTCCTGGATGTTTTCCAGCCACTGGTTATAAACGTGGGTCCAGTTTTCCGGCACAAATTTCACTTCGCCATTGGCCACCACGTCCAGGCCTCGCCTGGCCAGCCCTTCCATGGCCACGTACCACTGGTCGGTGAGCATCGGCTCGATCACGGTGTGAGTACGATCGCCGCGCGGCACCATCAGCTTGTGCGGCTTGGTATCCACCAGCAGGCCTTGGGCTTCGAGGTCGGCGACGATTTTCTTGCGCGCCTCGTAGCGCTCCATGCCCTGATATTCAGTCGGCGCCAGGTCATTGATTTTTGCATCCAGCGTGAGGATGCTCATCGGCTCCAGATGATGGCGCTGGCCCACCTGGTAGTCGTTGAAGTCGTGCGCTGGCGTGATCTTGACGCAGCCGGTGCCGAAGTCCTTGTCCACATAATCATCGGCGATGATGGGAATGGTGCGCTCGCACAATGGCAGACGCACATGCTTGCCGACCAGATGCTGGTAGCGCTCGTCTTCGGGGTGCACCGCCACCGCCATGTCGCCGAGCATGGTTTCGGGACGGGTGGTTGCCACCACCAGCGCTTCGGCACAGCCTTCTACCGGATAGCAGATATGCCACATGAAGCCGTCTTCTTCCTCGGAAATCACCTCGAGATCGGAGACTGCGGTCATCAGCACCGGGTCCCAGTTGACCAGGCGCTTGCCGCGATAGATCAGACCTTGCTCGTAGAGCTTGACGAAAACTTCCGAGACGGCTGTGGACAGGCCAGCGTCCATGGTGAAACGCTCGCGCGACCAGTCGCAGGAGGCGCCAAGACGACGCATCTGGCGGGTAATGGTGGAACCGGATTCTTCTTTCCAATCCCAGACTTTTTCCAGAAATTTTTCGCGCCCGAGGTCGTGCCGGGAAATACCTTTTGCATCCAGCTGGCGTTCCACCACGATCTGCGTGGCGATACCGGCATGGTCGGTGCCCGGTTGCCACAGGGTGTTCTCGCCTTTCATGCGGTGGTAGCGCACCAGCGTATCCATCAGGGTGTCCTGGAACGAGTGCCCCATGTGCAGCGTGCCGGTGACATTCGGCGGCGGCAGCATGATGCAGTAGGCGTCTTTATCCGGATCGGTGGTGGCTTGAAAATAGCCATTGGATTCCCAGATGGGGTACCAATGCGCCTCGATGGCGGCGGGTTCAAAACTTTTGGCGAGTTCCATGGTGCGAAAAAGGTATGGCTGAAAAGGGGTGGATTATAGCCTAATCGTCAGCATCATTGGCACGACCAGCCATCTCGCCGAGCTGCTTCCGCAATTCCTCCGCAACAGCCTCGCGCACCACCGATTCCAGTTGCATGGAAAACTGGTCCAGCATGCTGGATATCGCCCGGTCCATGGCGGACGTGATATGCGCGGAAAGCCGCTGGTCGAGAATCTCCTGAATTCGCAAATCAAGATTCTCCAGCGATTGGCCACTCAGGTCGAGAGAAGGGTCAGGAGATACAATTTCGGGAGCCGGCTCGGCATCGACATCTTCCAGCAGCAGGAACGGAAATTCGCTCATTTCCGGTTCGTCTTCCACCACCTCGGTCAACACCGGGATGACATCTTCCTCGACCGGCACCTCTTCGGTCAGCACCGGAAAATCCATAGCTGGAGATATGGCTGGCGCCCTTTCAAGCCTGTCATAGTGCCGCTTCAGCAGCGCGTCCATCTTGGCGAGAACGTCGTCGTGCGCAGAACGAGTGGAATCCATCGTCATGAGTGCCGCTTGCCGGTCTGGCTCATGTCATGGGAGCGAATTTCATAACCCCGGTCGCGATAAAAACGAAAACGCACCCGCGCCGCCTCACGATCTGCCTCATCCGTGGTCACAATCTCGATCAGGCGTTGAAAGCGGCTGAAAAAGGCCGGCCTGTCGCCGCTCAGGTTGAGCAGTACCTGCTCGTGAACGAGTTCTCCCGGATCGTGATCAACGATGACCGGCGTCACCGCTGCCAGTTCGTCACGGGCGCGACAATGCGGCAGAAAGCCGGTGGCAGGAACATTCCATAACATCTGGTCCATTCTGACAGCACCACTCTCGTCAGGCATCAGCACCAGCACCCGCAAGCCCTGCTCCATTGCCTTGGCACTGAGCTTACAGGCGAACAACTGCCTGTCCTGAACGTGGGTATAGAAATCGATCTGGGTCATATCACCTGTAGGGTGGGTTAGCGTAGCGTAACCCGCCGCATCTTTGGTGGGTTACGGCCTAGCGGCCTAACCCACCCTACGTTGTTTTCTTATTTGCCTTCACCTGCGCGATTAGCCAGGAAATGCACCAGCAGTGGCACCGGCCGCCCGGTCGCACCCTTGTCCTTGCCCGACTTCCAGGCCGTTCCGGCGATATCCAGATGCGCCCATTCATAATCCTCGGCAAAGCGAGAGAGAAAGCAGGCTGCCGTTACCGTACCGCCGGCACGACCACCGATGTTGGCGATATCGGCAAAATTGCTCTTCAGCTGTTCCTGATACTCATCCCACAGCGGTAACTGCCAGGCACGGTCATAGGTCTCTTCGCCGGCATGCAGCAGTTCGCGTGCCAGCGGATCATGGTTAGCCAGCAACCCACTGGCCTGATGGCCGAGAGCGATGACGCAGGCGCCGGTCAGCGTGGCGATATCCACCACTGCCGCCGGATCGAATCGGGCGGCATAAGTCAGCGCATCGCACAGAATCAGGCGCCCTTCGGCATCGGTATTGAGAATTTCTATGGTCTGGCCGGACATGCTGGTAACCACGTCGCCCGGCTTGTTGGCGTTGCCATCAGGCAAGTTTTCGCAAGTCGGGATAATGCCCACCACGTTGAGCGGCAACTTCATCTGCGCAATGGCCTTGAATGTGCCAAGCACGCTCGCAGCGCCGCACATGTCGTATTTCATCTCGTCCATTTCTGCTGCGGGCTTGAGCGAAATACCGCCGGCATCGAAGGTGATGCCCTTGCCAACCAGCACTACCGGCTTCTGATCTTTCTTGCCGCCGGCATAATGCATCACGATCAGCTTGGGCGGCTGGCGACTGCCCTTGGCAACAGAAAGGAAGGAACCCATCTTGAGCGCATCCAGCTCTTTCTGCTCCAGAACTTCCAATTTGAAGGAATGCGCCTTGGCCAGTTCCTTAGCCTGCTCGGCGAGATAAGTCGGCGTACAGATATTGCCCGGCAGATTGGCCAGATCCTTGGTCAAATTCATACCCTGGGCAATCGCCAGCCCTTGCTGCATGGCACTTTCGCCAATCGCCAGTTCATTGCGGCGTGGAACGTTCAGCACCATTTTGCGCAATGGGCGGCGCAATTCGTCCTGCTTGCTCTTGAGGCGATCAAAACGATATACACTTTCCATCGCCATAATCACCGCCTGCTCGATTTTCCACGCAAGTTCGCGCTTCTTTACCGGCACTTCGGTCAGATACATTGCAGCTTCAGTGGCGCCGGTTTCATTCAGGGTTTTGACTGCGGCGCTGACCGCCTGACGATACTCCCTGTCACGAAATTCACGCTCCTTGCCCAGCCCGACCAGCAATACGCGATCGCACAAAGTATTGGAAACATTATGCAGCAACAGCGTGCTGCCCAGTTTGCCATCCATATCCCCACGACGCAGGATATCGCTAAGATAAAAGCCGGAAATGCGATCCATGAGGTCCGCAGCGAGTGAAAGCTTGCGATGTTCGAAAACCCCCACCACCACGCAGGCGGTGCGCTGCTTCTCCGGACTGCCGCTTTTTATGCTAAATTCCACGTATTGCTCCTTTTGTCCCAAGTTGACAAAATTTGATCAGAAACCAAATTATCCTCAGTCTTGACCAACAAAGTCAAAGAAAACAAAAAACATGATTTTCCGACGCGCATTGTTGCGTGAACTCTTCAGTAACGCAGCTATCGTATTCATCGTGCTTCTCGCGATCAGTTTAACCACCCAATTGGTCCGCCTGCTTGGCAAAGCCGCCAGCGGCACTTTGGCGAGCGAGGCCGTACTGGCATTTCTGGCATTCAGCGTACTCAATTTTCTGCCAGTATTGCTGTCACTCACCCTTTTCATCACCGTATTGCTGACCCTGACACGCAGTTACCGCGACAATGAAATGGTGGTGTGGTTCAGCGCGGGCCAAAGCCTGACTGCCTTCATCAGGCCGGTACTCGCCATTGCAGCGCCCGTGGCGCTGGTGGTTGCAGTATTAAGCCTGTTTCTTTCTCCCTGGGCACTGCAGAAACAGAACATTTACCGCAGCCAGATTGAAAGCCGTGACGATGTCGCAACGGTCGCGCCAGGTGTATTCAAGGAATCCAAACACGCCGACCGGGTATTTTTCGTGGAAAGTTTCGCTGGTGAACAAAATACGGTGAGCAATATTTTCATGCAATCTACGGAGAACCTGAAGCAGGGGGTCATGTTTGCCCAGCATGGCTACCAGAATATCGCAAAAAATGGCGACCGTTATCTGGTGCTGCTGAATGGAAGACGTTACGAAGGACTGCCGGGTTCAGCGGACTTCAAGATCGTCGAATTCGAGCGCTACGCCGTGCGCATCGAACCTCATGAAGCCAAGCTTACTGCGCCATCATCGAAATCACTCTCTCTCTCTGAACTCGTAGGCAACAAATCACCGGCCAACACTGCGGAACTGCAATGGCGGGCCTCCCTGCCATTGAGCGTAATTTTGCTGGCTCTGCTGGCGATTCCCCTGAGCTTCGTCAACCCGCGCGCGGGGCGCTCTCTAAACCTGATGCTTGCCATGGTTACCTACCTCATTTACAACAATTGCCTCAGCATCGCCCAAGGCCTGGTGGCGCAGGGCAAGCTGGCGCCGATTCTTGGGCTATGGATAGTGCATGCGGCCCTGGCTGCCTTGCTGTTAGTCCTGTTTTACCACCGCTTGCGGGTATCGCCTTCCTTGTTTGCGCGCTTGAGGCGGGCATCATGAATATTTTGCACCGCTACCTGGCAAAGGAAATTTTCGCCAGCACGCTATTTGTTTTCGCTGCCCTGCTCTCCCTGTTCGCCTTTTTTGATTTGATTCAAGAACTGGGCGACCTGGGCAAAGGGCAATATCGCCTGCCGCAAATCCTGGCCTTTGTAGCCCTGGGTTTACCTGGACATATTTACGGATTATTCCCTATCGCCGTTCTGATCGGCACTTTATTCGCCCTGGCCCAGTTTTCAGCCAATTCCGAGTTCACGGTCATGCGCATTTCCGGCTTGTCCACGCAGCGTTTTGCCTTGTCGCTGATGCAAACCGGCATGGTCTTCGTGTTATTGACCCTTTTATTTGGGGAGTTTGTCACCCCTGCGGCAGAGCGGATGGCCCAGCAACTACGGCTCAAGGCAACCAGTTCGGTGGTCGCGCAGGAATTTCGCTCAGGGCTATGGATCAAGGACGCCCAGAGCTTTGTCAACGTGCGTGAAATCCTGCCGGACACGACCCTGCTGGGTGTCAAGATTTTCGAATTCGATCAGGACTACCACTTGAAAACAGTGAGCTACGCTGATCGCGGCCACCACGAAGAATCTGGCCGCTGGCTACTGGAAGATGTCAGCCAGACCCACTTCGAAGGAGAAAAAGCGGTAGTTGAGAAACTGCCGCAACTCTCGTGGAACTCGGTATTGAACCCGGACATTCTTTCCGTGCTGCTGGTTGTGCCGGAACAGATGTCAGCCTGGAGCCTCTACCAGTACGTCCAGCACCTGCGCGACAACAAGCAAAAAACAACACGTTACGAAATCGCGTTGTGGTCCAAACTGGCCTACCCCTTCGCCACCCTGGTCATGATGGTCTTTGCCCTGCCGTTCGCCTATCACCAATCCCGCAGCGGCGGGGTCAGCGGCAAGATCTTCGTTGGCATCATGATCGGCCTGTCCTTTCATTTGCTGAACCGGGTCTTTGCCCATCTAGGCCTGCTCAATGACTGGCCCCCCCTTTTCAGCGCATCATTCCCCGCGCTCGCGTTTCTTGCTGCAGCACTGGCAATGCTCTGGTGGACCGAAAGAAGATAGCGGTCAGTTCTTGGCGACGAGGATGATTTTTGTCCGGGCCAGGCGGTCGTGAAGAAACTGCCGTTCACGGTCAAATAGCGCCCATAGAATACCGATGCCCAATAAGATACTGGGCACGGCGAACGCAAAGCGCACAATGGCCCGTTGCAAAGTCAGGGGTGTCCCGTCCGCGCTGACCAGGCGCAAATGCCAGGTTTTCATCGCCAGCGTTTGCCCTCCACGCAGCCAGAACCAGACGAAATAGGTTGCCACAACACCCAGCAAATAAACCTGAAACGCCCCCCTAGCCAATGAGGTTGTGCTCCCCTGGGTCAAGCCGACAAACAGAAACCCGGCAAGAAACAGCACTGCAACCAGCAACAGGCTTTCATACAGCATACTGGCCAGGCGCCGGAGAATTCCGGGATAGACCACATTTTCGAGTTCGAGTGTTTTTTCCACTTAAGAGCCTATTTCAGTAGGTTTCATACCTCGCGTTGAGGCTAGAAAGTGATGGCTGCAAGAAGCGGGGCGCAGCCAATGGTTATTCCATTGGCAAGTCATGCGACGCCGCAGACGCGCTTTCTAGCCTCAACCCGAAGGGCCAGTATCATTCAAGGCGCATTGCGTTGTTGCTCGCGGCTTGTTTGGAATAACCAAACTGCGCCCCTCGCGCCTGGCACTGCGCCTTGAATGATGCTGGCGCGAGGTATGAAACCTGCTGAAATAGGCTCTAAGAATTACCGGGCAGGGGCGGCAGAAGGAGTAACAGGCAAGGGCACGACATTTGCAGCCCCCACCGGACCACCCGATTGAAGTCCTGTTGCGGACTTTTGCTCGGTTTTTTGCCGCCACTTCTGTTTCAATTCCTGCCGTTTTTCCGGGGGCAACTGTTTAAACTGCTGATAGCGCTGGCGCGCTTTTTCGCGCTCCTCATAAGTCAGCCTATCCCAGTCCTTGAGCTGAGCCTGAACTCTTTGCTGCTCAAGCGGCGTCATTTTCCGGTAATGCTTTGCCACGCCCAGCAGCTTGAAACGCTTGCGCGCTGACATGTCATCCCAGTTATTGGACACCGGGGAGAGAATCTGCTTCTGCTCCGGGTTGAGCTCCGACCACCGTGGCGGCTTGGCTGGATCAGCCGCGAAACTCGTGCCAGGCACCAGAAACAGCCACAGCACTAGCGCCGCGACGATTGATCTAGCCATGAATTAAAATCAGAATCAAGATAAGCATGAACCGGCAAATCGCCTGCCAGCAAGGTGGCGTCCACATCATCCGGCTCATCGCCGTTGATCTCCTGCCAGTTGAACGCAATCAGCAGTCCCAGCAGCAAAACCGCGAACGGAATCCAGAAACGCATGGAAAAGTGTCCATGCCCGTGGTGTTCGGAATGCATGTCGCCATGCCCAGCCATCGCCACGCCAAGAACCTGCTGCGAAGCGGCATGAGCAGCCAAAGCCTTTTTGCGGGCAGCGTGCAAGCCTTCAAGCACGGAGCGATCCAGTTGATTGGCGCCATAATTCAAATGTTGGGTAATTTTTTTTGCTATGTCCCGCTCGTTCATAGCTTCACTCCTTTATTTTTCAGCGTGGCGGCCAAAGCATGCACTGCCCGGGAGCAATGGGTTTTCACGCTACCTTCGGAACAGCCCATTGCCGCTGCCGTTTCGGCGACATCCATATCTTCCCAGTAACGCAGCACGAATGCTTCCCGTTGACGTGCCGGCAACTTTTCCACGGCATCTTCAATCACTGCAAGCGTTTGCGCCCGCTCCAGCTGATTCGCCGGATTTTCAAAGTAACTGGAGTCGCTTTCTACCTCCAGCGTTTCCAGCGGGTCCTGCTCATCCCCTTCTTTATTGAAAGAAAATGAGGACAATAAAGTCGTCCACAAGGCGCGTACCTTGTGACGGCGAAAGTAATCGCGAATCGCATTCTGCAGAATACGCTGGAACAACATCGGCAGCTCATCGACCGGGCGCGCACCATATTTTTCCGCCAGCCTCATCATGACATCCTGCACGATATCCAGCGCGGCATGATCGTCATGCACGGCGAATGCCGCCTGCTTGAACGCGCGCCGTTCAACCTGGATCAGGAAATCCGAAAGTTCGCGTTCTGTGGCCAGTTTCTGAATCCCAATATTGCGATGAAATAATGCTGCGTACGCATGATAGCAAAAAACCTGTTATTAGACCGCCCAGTGACGCCGCTGCAATGCCGCACTTGACCAAACACTCTGCAACCATTACTGTTCGAGGTCTTTTTGTTAGTTTGTCAGACAAGGCATTTCCATGGAGTTAACGGGCGCAGAAATCACTGTACGCTGCTTGGCCGAAGAAGGCGTCGAATATGTATTCGGCTATCCTGGCGGCGCAGTGCTCAACATCTACGACGCAATTTACAAGCAGGACAAGTTCAAGCATGTGCTGGTGCGCCACGAGCAGGCGGCTGTCCACGCAGCTGACGGCTATGCGCGTGCCACCGGCCGTACCGGCGTGGCGCTGGTCACATCCGGGCCGGGCGCAACCAATGCAGTGACCGGCATTGCCACGGCGTATATGGATTCGATCCCGATGGTGGTCATCAGCGGCCAGGTGCCGACGCCCGCCATCGGCATGGACGCCTTCCAGGAAGTCGATACGGTCGGCATCACCCGCCCCTGCGTCAAGCACAACTTCCTGGTCAAGGACATCCGCGACCTTGCCAGCACCATGAAGAAGGCATTCTATATTGCCTCGACAGGTCGTCCCGGCCCGGTGCTGGTGGACATTCCCAAGGATGTCACCCAGTTCAAGACCGAGTTCGAGTATCCCAAGAGCATCAGCCTGCGTTCCTATAATCCGGTGACCAAGGGCCATAGCGGCCAGATCAAGCGCGCCGTGCAGATGCTGCTGAATGCCAAGCGCCCGATGATCTATGCTGGCGGCGGCGTGATCCTGTCCGATGCCGCCAAGCAACTGACCGAACTGGCGCGCCTGCTGGGCTTCCCCTGCACCAATACCCTGATGGGCCTGGGCGGCTTTCCAGCCTCCGACCCGCTATCGGTTGGCATGCTGGGCATGCACGGCACCTATGAAGCCAACATGGCAGTGCAGCACAGCGATGTGCTGGTGGCGATCGGCGCGCGTTTCGACGACCGCGTGATCGGCAGCCCGGAGCACTTCTACCAGGAAGAACGCCAGATCATTCACATCGACATTGATCCTTCCTCCATTTCCAAGCGCGTCAAGGTGGATGTGCCCATCGTCGGCAACGTGCCGGAAGTGCTGACGGAAATGATCAAGCTGATCAAGGCCAGCAAGGAAAAACCGGATCAGGCCGCACTCAAGGCCTGGCTGACGCAGATCGAGCTGTGGCGCTCGCGTGATTGCCTCAAGTACGACCGCAGCAGCGATATCATCAAGCCCCAGTTCGTGCTGGAAAAACTGCATGAAATCACCAAGGGCGATGCCTTCGTGACTTCCGACGTGGGACAGCACCAGATGTGGGCAGCGCAATTCTACAAGTTCGACAAGCCGCGCCGCTGGATCAACTCGGGCGGTCTGGGCACCATGGGTTTTGGCCTGCCGGCCGCCATGGGCGTGCAACTGGCCCACCCCGAGGCGATGGTCGCCTGCGTCACCGGCGAAGGCAGCATCCAGATGAATATCCAGGAACTGTCCACCTGCAAGCAGTTCAACATACCGATCAAGATCATTCTGCTCAACAACCGCTATCTGGGCATGGTGCGGCAGTGGCAGGAGTTTTTCTACGGCGAGCGCTATTCCGAATCCTACATGGACACCCTGCCGGACTTCGTCAAACTGGCCGAGGCCTATGGTCATGTCGGGCGTCGCATCGACAACCCGGCCGAGGTCGAAGATGCGCTGAAATGGGCGTTCTCCGAAGAAATGAAGGAAACGCTGGTGTTCCTCGATTTCCGCACCGACCAGACCGAGAACGTGTACCCCATGATTCCGGGCGGCAAGGGACTGTCTGAAATGATTCTGGTGTAAAACTTATGCGGCATATTATTTCTCTCCTGATGGAAAACGAAGCCGGCGCCCTGTCCCGCGTGGCGGGCCTGTTCTCGGCACGCGGCTACAATATCGAATCGCTGACGGTAGCGCCGACCGAAGACGCAACCCTGTCGCGCATGACCATCGTCACGCGCGGTTCGGACGAAGTCATCGAGCAGATCACCAAACAGCTCAACAAGCTGATTGACGTGGTCAAGGTGGTGGACCTGTCCGATGGCGAACACATCGAGCGTGAACTGATGCTGGTCAAGGTCCGCGCCGAAGGCGAATGGCGCGAGGAAATGAAGCGCATGTCGGACATTTTCCGCGGCCGCATCATCGACGTGACCGACAAGACCTACACCATCGAAATGACCGGCGCCGGCCACAAGCTGGATGCTTTTCTCGAAGCGCTGGATAAAAGCGCCCTGCTGGAAACAGTGCGCACCGGTGCTTCCGGCATCGGACGCGGCGACAGAATTTTAAAATCGTGAAGAAGGTGAAATGTGAAGCGTGAAGCGTGAAATGTCGCTGGCAAACCCGGCACAAGCCCCACACTTCACCATTCACTTTTTACTTTTCACACTTCAACAGAAAGGAAAACCATGAAAGTTTATTACGACAAAGACGCTGACCTCTCCCTGATCAAAGGCAAGAAAGTCACCATCGTCGGCTACGGCTCACAGGGCCATGCCCACGCCAACAACCTGAAGGATTCCGGCTGCAAGGTCACGATCGGCCTGCGCAAGGGCGGTGCTTCCTGGGACAAGGCCGAGAAAGCCGGTCACAAGGTGGAAGAAGTCGGCAAGGCCGTCAAGGGCGCCGATGTCGTCATGATCCTGGTGCCGGACGAGCAGCAGCCCAGTGCGTACTACGGCGACATCGAGCCGAACATCAAGAAAGGCGCGACCCTGGCTTTCGCCCACGGCTTCAACATTCACTACAACCAGATCGTGCCGCGCGCCGACCTGGACGTGATCATGATCGCGCCCAAAGGCCCGGGCCATACCGTGCGCTCCGAATACCTCAAGGGCGGCGGCGTGCCCTCCCTGATCGCGGTGTACCAGGACAAGTCCGGCAAGGCCAAGGACATCGCCCTGTCCTACGCAGCGGCCAACGGCGGCACCAAGGGCGGCGTGATCGAAACCAATTTCCGCGAAGAAACCGAGACCGACCTGTTCGGCGAGCAGGCCGTGCTGTGCGGCGGTGCCGTGGAACTGGTCAAGGCCGGTTTCGAAACCCTGACCGAAGCCGGTTATGCCCCGGAAATGGCCTACTTCGAATGCCTGCACGAACTCAAGCTGATCGTCGACCTGATGTACGAAGGCGGCATTGCCAACATGAACTACTCCATCTCCAACAACGCGGAATACGGCGAATACGTCACCGGTCAGCGCGTCATCGCCGACCAGGCCCGTGCCGCGATGAAGGAAGCCCTGACCAACATCCAGAACGGCGAATACGCCAAGCGCTTCATCCTGGAAGGCAAGACCAACTATCCGGAAATGACCGCGCGCCGTCGCCTCAACGCCGAGCACCCGATCGAGATCGTCGGCGCTCAACTGCGCTCCATGATGCCGTGGATCGCCAAGAACAAGCTGGTTGATCAGTCGAAGAACTAAGTGCGTGAGGAGTGAAGTGTGAAGGGTGAAATTGCCGGTGAAGCCGGCACAAACCCACCTTTCACGCCTCACACTTCACCCTTCACTCCTTACCCAATCATGTGCATCGGCGTAGCCCCTCCCAAATTGAACAACTATCCTCACCCCATTATTGCCCGTGAAGGCTGGCCCTTCCTGGCTGCGGCTATCATTGCCTCCCTTTTCGTGACGATCCTGTACGGCTGGCTACCCGCCCTGCCGCTGTGGATCATCACCCTGTTTGTGCTGCAATTTTTTCGTGACCCGGCACGCACCGTACCGCAGGCGCCCAATGCGGTGCTTTCGCCCGCAGATGGCCGCATCGTCGCCGTGGAACGCGCCTATGACCACTATCTGCAACGTGATGCCCTGAAAATCAGCGTGTTCATGAATGTGTTCAACGTGCATTCCAACCGCAGCCCGGTGGATGGCACGGTCAAGGAAGTGTGGTATCACCCCGGCAAGTTTTTCAATGCCGACCTCGCCAAGGCCTCGCTGGAAAACGAGCGCAACGCGGTATGGCTGCAAACCAGGAATGGCGCGGATGTCACCTCGGTCCAGGTGGCCGGACTGATTGCACGGCGCATCCTGTGTTACGTCGTCCCAGGTGACGAACTTGTCCGCGGCCAGCGTTATGGCTTCATTCGCTTCGGCTCCAGAGTGGACGTCTACCTGCCGCTGACAGCCCAACCGAAAGTCAGTCTGGGCGACAAGGTTCGCGCCACGGAAACCATACTGGCAGAACTTGTCTAATTCACCCCATGCAAGATCCGGAACCATCCAAAGCCCTGCTCGACCCCAACCAGCGCCGCCGCGGCATTTACCTGCTGCCCAACCTGTTCACCACCGCCGCGCTGTTTGCCGGCTTCTACTCCATCGTCCAGGCCATGAACGGCCGCTACGAAGCCGCAGCCGTGGCCATCTTCATTGCCATGGTGCTGGATGGACTGGATGGGCGAGTAGCACGCATGACCCGCACCCAGAGCGCTTTTGGCGCCGAATACGACTCCCTCTCCGACATGGTTTCCTTCGGCGTCGCACCGGCGCTGGTCGTCTATGTCTGGGCACTGAAGGACATGGGGAAGCTGGGCTGGATCGCCGCCTTCGTATACTGTGCCAGCGCTGCGCTGCGACTGGCCCGCTTCAACACCCAGCTCGAAGTGGCCGACAAGCGTTACTTCCAGGGCCTGCCCAGCCCGGCCGCCGCCGCGCTGATTGCCGGCCTGATCTGGGTGATGCACGATTATGGCATCAAGGGTGGCGAGATCCGCTGGCTGGCCTGGGGAGTGACGCTTTTTGCCGGCCTCACCATGGTCAGCAATGTCCGCTACTACAGCGGCAAGGACATCAACCTGCGACGCAGCGTCCCGTTTGCAGTCGTCCTGCTGATCGTACTCGGCTTTATCCTGATCTCGCTTGATCCGGCCCATGTGCTGTTTGGCGCTTTCGTACTTTATGGCCTGTCGGGCTATGCTGGCTGGCTGTGGCAGCACAGGCGCTCGCGCCGGGCAAGGATAGAACCACCCGCATCAGAATAAGTATCAAATTACCGTGCCTGTGGCCACCTCAATCCGGTCGGTGCACCACACACATCATGATCCATCATTACACCATTACGCCTGGACCGGTCCCTGGCACAAATCCCGGGCAGGCAACCAGGAGCAATAGAACAACATGTCATTTGAATCACTTGGGCTACGCCCCGAAATCCTGCGCGCGGTGGCCGATCAAGGCTATACCGAACCTACCCCGATTCAGGCCCAGGCCATTCCGGTCGTGCTGCAGGGGCGCGACATCATGGCCGGCGCGCAGACCGGCACCGGCAAGACGGCCGGCTTCACCCTGCCCTTGCTGCACCGCCTCGCCGCCCACGCCAGCACCAGCACCTCGCCAGCCAAGCACCCGGTGCGCGCCCTGATTCTCACCCCCACCCGCGAACTGGCGGCTCAGGTCGAAGAAAGCGTGCGCACTTACGGCAAATACCTGCCGCTCAAAGCCACCGTGATTTACGGCGGGGTCAACATGAACCCGCAGATCGAGGCCCTACGCACCGGCGTCGACATCGTGGTTGCCACACCCGGCCGCCTGCTGGACCATGTACAGCAAAAAAGCATCAACCTGTCACAGGTCGAATTCCTGGTACTGGACGAAGCCGACCGCATGCTGGACATGGGCTTCCTGCCCGACCTCAAGCGCATCATGGATCTGCTGCCCAAACAGCGTCAGAGCCTGCTGTTCTCCGCCACCTTCGCGGAAGAAATCAAGCGTCTTTCCGATTCCCTGCTGCGCGACCCGATCCTGATCGAAGTGGCGCGCCGCAACACCGCCGCCGAAACCGTCACCCAGATCGCCTACCAGGTAGATCAGGAGCGCAAGCGCGAATTGCTCGCCCATCTGATCAAGAGCCAGGATCTGCGCCAGGTGCTGGTCTTCACCCGCACCAAGCACGGCGCCGACCGCCTTGCCCACCAACTCGACCGCGACGGCATCCGCTCGGATGCGATTCACGGCGACAAGACCCAGCCGCAGCGCACCAAGGCCCTGTCCGATTTCAAGGAAGGCGTAGTGCGGGTGCTGGTGGCCACCGACGTGGCTGCGCGCGGCATCGACATCGACCAGCTTGCCCCATGTCTTCAATTTCGAGATGCCCAATTCGCCAGAAGACTACGTGCACCGCATCGGACGCACCGGTCGCGCCGGCAGCCAGGGCGATGCGATTTCTCTGGTGAGCGGGGAAGAAATGCGGATGCTGGGCGAGATCGAACGCCTCATCAAGCGCGAAATTCCCAAGGAGGTCGTCGCGGGCTTCGAGCCGGGGACGGCATCCAGTTCCACCGACTCCACCAGGGAACGCGCTCCACGAGGGCGTGAACGCGCTCCCCAGCGCCGGCCAGAAATCCCACCTGCTGCTGAGCGCCATGCCCAGCGCGCGCCAAGCGAAGGCCTGCCGAAACCGGCTGCCAACAACCACCACCAGAAGCAACCGATGGGCCATGCGGCTTCGCATGGGAAACGGCCGCAGCGGCAGGTTGCGGCGCTATTGGGTGGGTTGAAACGAAAAGACAGTTAATTCATATCTATATCTTCTATCTGGAGTTGAAGCGTGAGAGGTAATGTCATCTCCTACATTGAGATGTGCCAGAAAGAAGGTACCAGCCTTCAGCGGGGCATGAATTTTAGATTGAAGGGGCGTCACTCCGTCATTCTCATGTCAGTACGCCCAAACTCTCCTTATCACGATGAAGTACAAGACGATGGAGCCGTGCTCATCTACGAGGGGCACGACGAGCCGAAGCGCAAGGGGATATCAGATCCAAAGGTTCTTGATCAACCAGAACGGCAGCCTGGTGGGACTCTGACGGAAAACGGCAAATTTCACCAAGCTGCACAGCGGTTCAAGTCAGGCCAGAAGGGCCCTGATATTGTGCAAGTTTACGAAAAGATCAAAGCTGGCATTTGGACTGACAACGGTTTTTTTCACTTGGTAGATTCGTGGATTGAACATGACAGGGTTACGAAATGTTTTCAAATTTAAGCTTGTTGCAGTTGAAAGCGTTTCCGATGAGTCGGCGGCCGAAGATGCTCCCAATCGCCTCGTTGTGCGTAGCCGCATTATCCCAACTAGCGTCAAGCTTGAGGTTTGGGCACGGGACGGTGGCAAATGCATAACATGTGGGGCAACCGATGAGCTGCATTTCGATCACATTCTTCCATTCTCAAAAGGGGGCACATCTCTGAAAGCCGAGAATGTGCAGTTGCTCTGCGCCCGCCATAACCTCAGCAAGAGTGCAAAGATTCAGTAGCCAGTCGTTGCAACACAGCTCGGTCTAGATTCGTAACGTTGTGCAGTATGGCTTTGTGCGCTTCGCGGGATGTTTGATTGCCGGGGGCAGCCCGGCGGCTGATTACCTTTCTTGCTTTGCCAAGAAAGGTAATCCAAAGAAGGCAACCCCCATCCACCGCCCCCTTCGGGGGTTCCCTGCGCTGCTCGCCAAGCCGGGCGGCTGCGCAACTCGCGCTTCGCGCTCAGACAGTGCTCGCCGACTACCCCCGGCTTGGCTGTGCTGCTCGGCGGTGGACCGAGGGGAGTTTGTCGTGACACGACCGGCTGGTCTTCGATCTGGCGTAAAATGAACAGCGTACTTTCGGGAGTACCGAGCGTGGAGTCGCCACCCACTTCCCCTCTGCGCCGCTTCGGTTTGGCCAACAAATTGGGGGCCGTCGGCTGCGCCCTGTTTGAGCTCCGCGGCAGGGCACGGTTTGTGTGCACTGCTAGGGCGAGTTGCGCAGACGCCCAATTTGTTGGTCACACCGAAGGAACCCGAAGGGCGGCGCAGCGGGGTCGCCTTTTCTTGGTTACCTTCTTTTGGCGAAGCAAAAGAAGTGACCCGCTCGCCGGGCGGCCCCGGCACCTAATCCATCATGCGCAAAGCGCATCACAGCTACCTACCCCAGAAAAGCCTCCTTCGACCCCAGATAATCCAGCTCCTCCCGACTACTCTCCCGCCCCAAAATCGCATTGCGATGCGGAAAACGCCCAAACCGCCTGATCAAGTCGCGGTGATGCCTGGCAAAACGCACATTCCCTTCCAGCCCAGCCTGCTCGAACATCTGCACCGAAAGATCCTGATCCAGAAGATTTTCGCTATGCATCAGCGGCATGTACAGAAACCCCAGGCGCTCGGGAGCAATCTCCCTGTCGTAACCCCTGGCAATGGCCAATTTGCAGATTTCGACCGCCTGCTGCTCGGTCGAAAAACTCTTCGCCTCGCCGCGAAACATGTTGAGCGGCAACTGATCGAGCACGATCACCAAAGCCAGGCAACCCTGCGAACTGTTTTTCCAGTCTTCAAGCCGCCCATCGGCAGCCGCTAGCCACACCGATTCAAATCGGGCGCGAATGTCCGCATCCAGTGCCGGCGTGGAAGAAAACCAGCGCGAGCGCATCGGTTCCGTATACCAGAAATCGAGAATACTGCCGGGATTGAAGACTGGCTCTGCCATGATCAAACCTCCACCAGCACAGGGCCGGGAAAAATCAGCGCGCAGTGGATCGTCTTGCCGGGAAAAACGCTACCCATGGCATCCCGGTATTCGCGCATCTGCCCGAGATAAGGCGCCGCCAGGGCTTGCGGGTCACCGCCTGAAGCGCCGGTCTTGTAGTCCAGCACCCACACGCTGTCGGCAAATTCAACCAGGCGGTCGAGGCGCCGCAGTTCTCCGTCCGCGCCCTGATAGCCAAGTTCGTTGTATGCCGCCAGGTACTGGGCCGGGTCGTAAAAATGCCGCAGTTCCGGCGCCTCAAGCACATCCAGCGCACTCTGCCAGAGCGGGGCGAAGCTGTCTTCATCCAGCGCAAGCTTCGCCCGCAGGCTTTCCGCCTGCCCTTCCAGCGGCAGACTCGGGGCGCAACCACTCCAGCAGGGCGTGAACCCGGATACCGTAAAGCCGTGCCGCATCCAGCCTGGCCGTCTCGCGCCGCCCCGTCGGTGGAACCGGCAACAAACGCAGGCTGTTCCTCCACCAACGGCAACGGCAGCTCAGGTTTATCGAATTGCCCCGCTGGCAGTTCACTCGGCAAGCCGGCCTCCGCCAGATTGCGGTGGATATGCTGGTACCACGTCTCGCTTGCCCTGCCTGGCACAGCCGCTGACGATGAACATCTGCCGCGCCCGCGTCATGGCGACGTAAAGCAGGTTGAGATTCTCGCGCCGGGCATGTTCCAGCTCTTCATTCACATGCCGCTCATGCGCCCGCGCCAGCTCGGCCTTGTGGCTCAGCAGGGCGAAATACTGCGGCGCGGGCGCTTGCGGCGGCCAGTTGAGCAGAACCCGGTAGCCGCCGTCGTTGCGTGGCGCTGTGTTGGCATCCAGCAGCCACACGATGGGTGCCTCCAGCCCCTTGGCGCCGTGAACGGTGAGAATCCTTACCGCATTGCCACCGTCGCCGATCAGCCCCTCGTCCGGCGATTCCTGCCCGGGCGCGCGGCGCAGGGCGGCCACCTCATTGATGAAGCGCGCCAGGCTGGGGTACCGCCCGCTATCCATGTTCAGCGCCAGTTCGATGAATGCACGCAGATTGGCCTGCACCGCGCCAGCCATGGCCTCAGGCACGGCTGCAAGGTAGCGTGCCAGCACATTTCCCTCGAAATAGATGCGGTCCAGCAGATCATGTACCGGCAGGCGGTCGGCCATTTCCTGCCATGAACTGAGGTGTAAGCGCGCCTGTTGCAGCGAGGGGCTCAAGATCTCTCCATCCAGCTGGCGCAGGCGCTGCCACCAGCTTAAACTTTCCATGCCTTCAACCCCCTCCCGGCCTCCACTTTCCAAGGGAGGAGGGGTTGGGGTTGCCAGCCGCATCAAGTCTGCATCCGAGCAGCCAAAGATCGGCGACCTCAGCACCTGCGCCAGTTTCAAATCGGCAAATGGCGTGACCAGAAATTCCAGCAGGGCTACCAGATCGCTGCACTCCAGCGTATCCAGCAAGCCGCCCTGGCGCGAGCTGAGATAGGGAATCCGCGCCGCGCGCAGCTTGCGTTCATAGCTGGCAAGCCAGGTGCGTCCCCGCACCAGCAGCATGAAATCGCGGTACTCGGCAGGACGCGGGCCGGTCTTCTCATCCATGATCTGGGACTTGCCAACCATGGCAGAAATCTGTTCCGCGACTTGCTCGGCTTCCTGCTCATGCCGCACATCCTCGTCTTCCTCGCGTGGCTGCAGCAGGGGGTTGCGCAACACCAGCCCGCCTTCGCCCCCGGCTGAAGCGAGATTTTTTTCCGCCAACGGCATCAGCGCAATCGCGCCCGGCAGATCCTCATGATGACAGGCGTGCTCGCGGAAGCCGCTGAAATCGGGCTGTTCAGCGAACACCCGGTTCACTGCAGTGATCACGGCTGGCGCGCTGCGGCGTGAAGTGTCCTGCTCCAGCCGGGCCGCCGCAAAATCGCGTGCCAGATCCTCCGCTGCGATCTGGAACAGGCGCGGCTCGGCACGCCGGAAGCGGTAGATCGACTGCTTCGGGTCGCCCACCAGGAAGACGCTGGGCCGGTTCCCCGCCGCGCCATAGGCCGACAGCCAGGATTGCATGACCTGCCACTGCAAGGGGTTGGTGTCCTGAAACTCGTCCAGCAGGATATGCTTGTAGCGGCTATCCAGCTTGTACTGCATGTATTCCGCATCCTCGCTGCGGCTCAGGAGCTGGAACACGCGCCATTCCACATCGGCGAAATCCAGCATCTGGCGCGCCTCCTTCAGCCGCTGGTAGGCTGCCAGCAATGCCGCGCCGCACAGCAGGCCGTCGCGGTTGAAGCGGTAGGCGGCCTGCGCGGCCAGACGATCGCGGGCTTCATACAGGGCGAAGCAAAGCTGCTGGTGCAATTCGAGCAGACGCATTTCCTTGTCCGCACCCAGACGTTTGGCCTGGGTTGAGGACGGATTACGAGCACGCGGCGTGCCTGTCTTGGTGAAACAAACCGCCCATATCTGCTCGAAGCGCTGGCGGGAATTTTCCAGTGCAAGGGAATCGACCAGTTGCATGGCGAGTTTCTGGTCAGTTGGCGAGTTCTCCCCAAGAATAGAGGCATACTCGACCAGCCAGCCGGCCAGAACCGTGTCCAGCCACAATTCCGCCAGCACATCCTGCTCCGGATCAACTTCCAGTTCGATGCGCACCCGCTCCACCGCATACGCCACCGGGTCAGCCTCGCCAGCCGTATAGGCCCACCACTCGGCGCGTTTGGCCACGAAGCCCAGCAGCAGGGCGCGCGTATTGGCCAGACCATATTCGCGGAACAGGGCTTGCAGGGCGGCTGCCGCCGGATCGCTGTCAGCCTGTGCGGCCAGATCTTCGGCAAAGTTCTGCCACGCCTCTTCCTGCAGGGCTGCCGTCTGGTCGAGCAGGCTGAAGTTGCCGACCGAGCCTTCACCCAGCGGCGCGCGTTGCAGCAGTTGCAGGAACCAGCCGTGGAAGGTGTTGATGGTGAGCACAGGCTCGGCAGTCAGCACCCGCTCCAGCAGGTTGCGCGCCTCGGGCAGAATGGCGTCGATTTCATGCGCATCGAGCGCGCGCTGGCGCAGGAATTCACGCACTTCGTCTTCCGGCCGCAATGCCAGCACATTGAGCCACTCCAGCAGGCGCGCCTGCATTTCCTGTGCCGCCTTGCGCGTGAAGGTGATGGCCAGAATCTCGCCCGGCTTCGCGCCTGCCAGCAGCAGGCGCAGGATGCGCGACACCAGCAGCCAGGTCTTGCCGCTGCCGGCACAGGCCTCGATCACCACCGAACGACTGGGATCGAGCGCCGTCCTGAAGTCGAAGGATTCATTCATTCCAGTAATCCTTGCGGCACAGCCCGCGCATTTCGCAGTACTGGCAAGCCGCGCTCACACCCTGCGCCGGCAGTGGCGCGCCCTCATGGAGTGACTGAAACATGATCTGCAGCCGCTCCAGATTGGCCTCGGCCAGTTCAGCCAGCGGCTCGGCCGGCTCGACCTGCTGCACGGCCTCTTCATCCACCGCGACGAATGCCGCCTGTCGGGGCATGGCTTCAAGCAGCAGCGCGTAGCAGGCCAGTTGCACATCCTCCCCGGCTGGCTTGAGTTTCTTCTTCAGGTTATCGAGGCTCTGGGTCTTGTAATCCAGCACCGCCTGCTCGGCCCCTTTTGCATCCACCCGATCCAGCCGGCCGCGCAAGGTGAGCGACCCGCCGCCCGCCAGAGCAATCTGCCGCGTGCTGGCGAGCTCACCCGCCTGCCAGCGCCAGCCTTCCTGCTCGCGCTCGCGCTGCCAGGCCAGATAGCCGGGAATGGAGGCTTCCCAGCGCGACAGCCAGGCATGACTGACAAAATCCGCCTCGATTGCGTGATCGAAAACAGCCTTGCTGATTTCACGCAAGGCCTGTTCCTGCACACCCGGCTCGCCATCCGCCACGACCGGGTAACGGCTGTGGAAGCGGTGCAGGATATCGTGCACATATTCGCCGTAATCGCGCTTTTCCAGTGCCTGCGCCACTTCGTCCAGCTCATTCAGGTGCAGGGCATGGCGCGCAAAGAACTGGTAAGGACAGGCCATCAGGCTGTTGTAGCCGCTGGCGGAAATGGTCTCGGGCACCAAGAGCGGATGGCAGGGATGGCGCGGGGCGCGTAACGGCGTCTGCAAAGGCAGCAGCGCTGAGAGCTGAAGGCTGAAAGCTGAAGGCTCGTCAGCTGACGGCTCCGCGCAATGACGCCATAAGCCAGCACATGGAAGGTTTCCAGGCGCTCGAACCACGGGCTGAGCGGGTTGGGTTCACCGTTCCTGCGTGCCTGCCACGTCACCCACACTTCAGGCACACAGCTCAGCAAACTGATCAGGTCCTGCCGCTCGGATGCAAGCGCCGTGCACCGGTCCGGGAGGCCAAGCTGGGTGCGCACAGCCTGATTGAAGAACACGCTTTCCCTGCCCTGGCCCGGCAAATGGGCAGCATCGGCACCAGCGATAATGGCCGCATCAAAGTGCCGCAGACGGCAGGCGGCAAGATGGGTGAATACCACCGGACTGGTAATGCTGTCGTCGCGGAACACCGCCGCTTCCAGTTGCTGATTGAGCCACTGCCGCCACTCGGCATAGCGGAACGGGGTCGTATCAGGAGTCAGCTCATGCAGTAATCCATCCAGCAGGCGCAGCACCTGTTCGCCTGCCTGGTCGTGCCGCAGGCCAGACCGGATCTCCAGCAGATCGAGACTTTCCTGCAGGCTTTGCAGCCAGACCGCAAGTGGCCGCTGTTTTTTCTTGTCCAGGATTTGCTGCGCTTCGTACAGCATCTGCAGCAACTCAAGGATATCCTCATCGCCATCCGCAAGCTCATGGTAACGATTGAGGTGAGAAACGACGCTGTGCTTGCGTATCAATTGTTCCAGACGATACACGGCATTGCGGCGCCTGCCCGCATCCCAGGCAGAAAAAATGAAAGGCGACTTGAGCAAGTCGAGCAGATCCTGAAAATGAAACTGGCTGTCCAGATTATCCAGCCAGCGCATCAGCACGGTGCTGGCGCTGGTCGTGGACAAGGTCCAGCCGGTTTCATCCTGCACCAGCACCTCCGCCCGCTCCAGCAGGGCGCGAGCGCGCCGGGCCACCAGGCGATCCTGCACAATTACGGCAATGGCGCTCTTGCCCTGTGCCAGCCATTGGCCGACGCGGAATGCCAGCACTTCGGCTTCATGCTCCAGACCGTGCGCGCCAAATAATGAAACACGCTGTCCCAGCCCGCTCGCAGGCGCTTCACTGAGGCAAGCCGCTGCGCGCGCATGCAGCGGCACAGCCTGATCCGGATCGGCCCATGCCGTTTCCAGCAGGTAAGCCAGCCCTGCCGGACTATCCTGCCTGCCATCACTGATGAAGGCATGCACCGGCTGGAATTGCGCATAGCGCGCCAGAAAAGCCTGCTCCACCGGCATCAGCGCATTCAGCCCGACCAGATACAGCGGACCTGCCGCCTCACCGGCCAATTGCGACAACTGCATTTGATAGTGTGCCGCATCATCCAGCTCTCCGCTGCCTGACATGGCAAACCACAATTCATGCACCAGTCGCGCCTCGAATTGCATGGGGTTGCCGCGCCGCGCCTGATAAGCAGCTTCAAGCTGCTGCAGGAAATCTTCGCCGGAAGCCGGAAGTTCTACCTGCCACAGGGTGATTTCATCAAACAGGCGCAGCAACTCGGCGCTGACATGCCACAAATCGCCCTGGTGAAACCAGTCTCTGGCACGCAAGGCCTGATAGATCGCTGCCTGACGGCGGCTGAGCGGAACCCTCGCCAGGCCGGAATCGGCCTGCCCGGCCAGATCCCTGAGCGTTGCAAAGCGCGGCAACAGCAGGGTTATCCCACCGGCGGCCTCGCTCAAGGCACGGCCAAAATTTCCGGCCGCATGCAGGCTGGGCAGCAGCACGGTCACACTGCTCAGATTGGGCAGGCGGGAGCGCTCCAGGGCGATAACTTCGCGCGCTGCAGACGCGAGCAACTGATCCGGCGCAAACGCGTAATTGTTTAAACTGCTCATTTCAGCATGAACCGCATACCCAGCATGCCACCAGCGGCCATCACCACGCCTACAGCAAAATTGAGCCAGAACGGCCAATGGCTGCGCGGCTCAAATACAAATGGCAGGAAAAACAGCAGCGAAGGCGGGACCAGGAAGAAAATATCACGTGCAAATGTACTTACCCTCGCAATGTCCCGAGTATCCCAGTACAACCACACCATGGCCAGCATCGAAGTGAGCGGCAGCGCAATCACCACCGCGCCCCAGAAGGGAGAACGCTTGGCTATTTCCGCAGCCGCGAGCAGAACCGCCACGCTGATTAATACTTTCACCAGCAGCATCAATACTTCCCTAAGTCGATATTTTTGGTTAGCATAGCGTCTACATCTGTCTTTGACCACCTACAACAGACACCATCCCAAACACGCTTCAATCCATCATTCCCACTATCACAGAACGTTACGAGGCAAGCCATGAGCGAACATATCCATTACATCAGCGACGATTCTTTCGAGCAGGAAGTGCTGCAGTCACAAATCCCCGTGCTGGTTGACTACTGGGCTGACTGGTGCGGCCCGTGCAAGATGATCGCTCCGATCCTCGACGAAGTGGCTCAGGAATATGCAGGTAAAATCAAGATCACCAAGCTCAATATCGATGAAAATCAGGCTACGCCACCCAAATTTGGCATTCGCGGCATCCCGACCCTGATGATTTTCAAAAACGGCAACGTGGAAGCCACCAAAGTGGGCGCCCTGTCTAAATCCCAGCTCACCGCTTTTATTGACAGCAACATTTAAAGCCGTTACGCTTCACCACTAGTTACTCATCTTCGACTGGCAAGCGCTTAGCTTGCCAGCTCAGGTTTTACCAGCCTCACCCCATTCCCGCCACACTTCTTACAAGCGCTTCCTCTCCATGCATCTATCCGATTTAAAGCAAAAACACGTCTCTGAACTCGTTGAAATGGCCATCGCCAATGAAGTAGACGGTGCCAGCCGAATGCGCAAGCAGGATCTGATTTTCGCGTTGCTGAAAAATCAGGCAAAAAAAGGCGAAAGCATTTTTGGGGATGGCACGCTGGAAGTCTTGCAGGACGGCTTCGGCTTTCTGCGCTCGCCTGACACTTCCTATCTGGCCGGCCCGGACGATATTTACGTCAGTCCCTCGCAGATTCGCCGTTTCAACCTGCACACCGGCGACACCATCCAGGGCGAAATTCGCACTCCCAAGGAAGGCGAGCGCTATTTCGCGCTGGTCAAGGTGGACAAGGTCAACAGCGAGCCGCCGGAAAATTCCAAGCACAAGATCCTGTTCGAAAACCTCACGCCACTATTCCCCACCCAGCCGCTGATCCTCGAGCGCGATATCAAGGCGGAAGAAAACATCACCGGCCGCGTTATCGACATGGTCGCACCTATTGGCAAGGGCCAGCGCGGCCTGCTGGTAGCCAGCCCGAAATCCGGCAAAACCGTGATGCTGCAACATATCGCACACTCCATCGCCGCCAACCATCCTGACGTCATCATGATCGTGCTGCTGATCGACGAGCGCCCGGAAGAAGTGACGGAAATGACCCGCACCGTGCGCGGCGAAGTGGTTGCTTCCACCTTTGACGAACCCGCCACGCGCCACGTCCAGGTCGCTGAAATGGTGCTGGAAAAGGCCAAACGCCTGGTGGAGCATAAAAAAGATGTCGTCATCCTGCTCGACTCCATCACCCGTCTGGCCCGCGCCTACAACACCGTCGTGCCCGCTTCCGGCAAGGTGCTCACCGGCGGCGTGGATGCCAACGCCCTGCAACGCCCCAAGCGTTTCTTTGGTGCAGCCCGCAATATCGAAGAAGGCGGCAGCCTGACCATCATCGCCACCGCCCTGGTCGACACCGGTTCGCGCATGGATGATGTGATCTACGAAGAATTCAAGGGTACCGGCAACATGGAAATCCATCTTGACCGCAAAATGGCGGAGAAGCGCCTCTATCCTGCGATCAACGTCAACCGCTCCGGTACCCGCCGTGAGGAACTGCTGATCAAGCAGGACATCCTGCAAAAAATCTGGGTACTGCGAAAACTGCTCTACCCGATGGATGACCTGGAAGCGATGGAATTCCTGCTCGATAAAGTCAAAGCCACCAAGTGCAACGCAGACTTCTTCGACTCCATGCGCAGGGGCTAGGCTTCCAGGCCGCGGCTGCTACGCGGTCGCACGTACCGAAGCTCCGCGCTTCGCAGCCACACCTCTCAGCGATGGAATTCCTGCTCGATAAAGTCAAAGCCACAAAGTGTAACGCAGACTTCTTCGACTCCATGCGCAGGGGCTAGGCTTCCAGGCCGCGGCTGCTACGCGGTCGCACGTACCGAGGCTCCGCGCTTCGCAGCCACACCTCTCAGCGATGGAATTCCTGCTCGATAAAGTCAAAGCCACCAAGTGCAACGCGGACTTCTTCGACTCCATGCGCAGGGGCCAGGCTTCCAGTTCTCGCAACTGCATTTAAAGGGTCTCGCGGTTGCGCCTTTAAGCCGCAACTTGCGGATATTTACTAAGTTTTATCCTGACCCCGGCGGTTTCCCATCACGGTGAAGTGCGCCCGTACCCACTCCTCACCGCTATCGACAACCTCGGCAAGGCGAATGCGGAACACATTGTTGCGGTAGTGCATATCCAGAAAACGGCCATCGCGATAGTCAGGCGTACGCAGGATCAGGCTACTGTCGATATCGCGCTGGTACAGCTTGGGCAGGAAAATGGATTTGATCGCTTCTGCCCCGCTTTCATCCGTGGGCATCAGGGTAACCTGTTTGGGATCATCGCTTAATCGTTCGACCCCCAGTGCCGGCAAGCCCGAATCACCGTCTTTTTTCCAGCGCACGACACCGATTTCCCAGTTGCTGTCATTGCCGGAAGGCTTGACCAGCACCAGTTTGCCTTCCTGTGCGCGTTCGGTATGCCGCGCTTCGACCAGGCCATATCCCCCTTCGCTTTCGTCCAGCACGGCCCAGTGTTCAAAGGGGATTTTGCCGCAACGCTTATCGGCCGGTTGCAAGCAACTGTAGATGGCTCCGACTCCGCACGCCATTTCCATCATTTTGTCCTCTACTGGCGCACGGTGCAGGCGGCGCGCGGCTTCGGGGCGAATCCAGTAGCGCGCGACATAGTCCAGCAGTTCAATGCACTCCGGCACGACGCAGTCTTCGCCCAGTTCAGCGTGCTCGCTCCAGTCTCCTTCACTCAGGCTGACGCGCAATTTACGAATCTGCAGGTAGATATCTGCCATGCTCCAGCAGCGCAGGGTGGGACTATGCATATCTTCCAGCAATTTACGCGCGCCGGCGCCGGTTGAGAGATCCACGCAGTGCATGTGTGTACCCGGATCGCAATCCCGGTCCAGCTCTACCAGAGGCGCCCAGTGGTCAAGCCAGCGATCCACCATTTCCAGCTGGGACGGCTTGAGCGTCATGGGTTTGATCATGTCAAGCAGAAGGATATGCAAGTATTCGTTGCGGCAGGTACTCAGGCGCTTGCTGTCAATGCTGACTTCGATACTGGCAAAATGGCTTTCCTCGCACATCTGGTAGTACTTGTGCAGGCGCTTCCACATGACGGGTTGCACCGGTTCCTGGTGAAAGTAGCCCCATTTGATGATCTGGCCGTAGTATCGCAAGGCTCGTGCTGTAATGGTAGGCAGGTAGCGGCTGAATTCGGCTTTGCCGCGTTGCGCCACGATTTCGCGAATAAACAGTTGATAGGCGTGCGCGAACTGGGAAAACAGCGTGGTCATGCTTTTCCACAACGTATCCTCGGCCCGCTTCAGCCCGGCCTGGTGATGAAAGTATGCTGCACCGAGCCTGTTCTGGAATACCTGGCTGGTTTCATCGAGGTGCATCAGCACCTTCAAGCGTTCCTTTGAAGGCGCTTCCCGGCTTTTCAGAAAATGGGTCAAACCTTCAATGATCTGTTTTTGTGCTTCGTATTCGTCCTCGTGGTGCAATTTCCGCAACCACATATCAGCCGCTTTCATATTATCCAGAAAGCCCGCCTGTTTTTTGCTGAACAAAGCCAATAGATTGAACACAGATCCAGCGCCATGAAGTGTTTAGTGCTCCAGCATATTTCATGCTGATGCCCGGCGCAAGCCTTGCTCCAGCAACAAAAAAAGGCGCCGCAGCGCCTTTTTACTGGATTACCGATCCGGACCCCGGCTCAAGCGCCAGCTGCGTCCCTGAGGGTAATGTCGTACTGTGCGCCCACCAGCACTTTTTGCAGTCCCAGTTTTTTGTCCAGATTCAGCACCAGAGGCCCATTGATGTTGGCACTGATACCGCCCATGAACAGCGCCTTTTCCGGCATGTTTCCGGCAGGTTTGTAAACCATCAGCACCACTGCCAGATCGGCAGAGCTTTCGGCCTGCAGCAGCACCACTTCCTCATCCGACAGGGTGAGTTCGTAGTTAAAACCGAAAAGAGCAGGATCAACGATTGAAAAAGCGACCGTGGGGTCATCCAGCGATTGCAGATAAAACACGACCGGCCCGGCCTTGTCTTCATGCAATAGCTGATATCGGTAACAACCATCGAACCCGGGCAGTCCGCGCGGGAAAGTCAGGATTGCATCTGGATTGACTTCCAGTTCACCAAAGCGGGTGGTATCGATTTTCATCCGGGCTTCCTGTTTATAGGGTTTTGGAATAGCGTGGCTTTATTTCGGTTGTTTGCTGGCGCAGGTAGGCATCAAAGGGCATGGCAATGTTGCGCAGGAAGATGCGCCCGGTTTCCGTTACCCTGATAATCCCCGGCTCCAGTGCAATCAGTCCGTCTGCAGCAAGTTCCTTGAAATCGTTCAGTGCGTCGGCAAAGAAAACATCGAAATCGATATCCCATTGCCGGCCAAATTTGGCCTTGTCCAGTTCCAGATCGCACATGATGCCACTGATCGCCTCGCGGCGGATCATGTCGTCGCGGGAAATGCGCAAACCGCGTTCCGTTGCCAACCCGCCTGACGCAATGCGGTTCTGGTATTCGGCCAGATTCTTGGCGTTCTGCACATACACTTCTGCGGTCTGGCTGATGGCGGACACACCAAAGGCGTAGATATCGCAATCCTTGTGCGTGGTATAGCCCTGGAAGTTGCGGTACAACGTCTTGCTCTGCTGCGCCACCACGATCTCGTCGTCCGCCTTGGCAAAGTGATCCATGCCGATATAGACATAACCCGCGTCTGCCAGTCGCTCCATCATCAGTTTCTGCAATGCCATCTTGATGGGCAGATCAGGCAAATCGCTTTCGATAATCAACTTCTGGTGTTTTTTCATCCACGGCACATGTGCGTAATTGAACACCGCCAGACGATCCGGCCCGAGAGCAATCATTTTGTCCAGCGTCAAAGAAAAACTTTCCACGGTCTGATGCGGCAGGCCCACCATGAGATCGATATTGATGCTGCTGAAACCCGCCTCGCGCAGCCAGCCATAGACTTGCTGGATCAATGCTTCCGACTGCACGCGATTGACCGCCTTCTGCACCTTTTCATCGAGATCCTGGACGCCCATGCTGACGCGATTGAAACCCGATTCGGCCAGTGCGGCGATATGTTCCCGGCTCAACTCGCGCGGGTCCAGTTCACAACTGATTTCGGCATCCGGCGCAATTCTGAAGCGCGAGGCGAGATGCTGAAACAGGCGACGGATATCGGCCGGCTTCAGGAAAGTGGGCGTCCCGCCGCCCCAGTGCACCTGGCGTGCCATGCGCTCGGGCGAGGTCAGCGCGGCAACCCGGTCAATTTCCTGAAACAGGTAGCCGAGATAAGTGTCGGCCTTGCTGTAATCGTGGGTCGCAACCATGTTGCAACCGCAGTAATAGCACAGGGTATCGCAAAACGGGATATGCACGTAAAGCGACATGTCCCGCCCGCTGGACTGGGCCTGGTGCAATTCCTCCAGCCACTCCTTTTCAGCGAACTGTTCCGTGAAATAAGGCGCCGTGGGATAAGAGGTGTAACGTGGGCCGGCTTTGCTGTATTTTTCGAGAAGAGAAGTTGCGAGTTCCATGAATTGAGAGGCGCCAAATTAAAGTTCTGGAATTATACCCTCCCGGCCGGATTATGATAAAAAATTGACCGCCCTTGAGTTAAACTCGGTCAAATCAACAATAAATATCAAATTCCCTGGCATGAGCAATAAAGGCATCCCGACCACCATCGGCCGCTTCAAGGTTTTGCGTATTCTTGGCGAGGGCGCACAGAGCGTGGTTTACCTGGCAGAAGACCCTCACCTGCAGCGTGAGGTGGCGATCAAAACGGTACACCTTGCCGGCGGCGAGGATCACTTGGCGCGCACAAAAACGCTGATTGATGAAGCGCGCACGGTCAGTAAATTGCAGCACCCCAACATCGTACCGATTTTCGAGGCTGGCGAGCATGAGGGCAATCCTTACCTGGTATTCGAATTCGTGCAGGGTAGCGATCTTTCCCATCTGATCAGACAGAAAGGCGCCCTGCCCCCGCAACGGGCCGTCGAACTGACCATACAGATTCTTGATGCCGTCGCTTACGCGCACCAGCACAACATCATTCACCGTGACCTCAAACCCTCCAATATCCTGCTCAATGCCGAAGGCGTGCCGCGAGTCATGGATTTTGGCATCGCCACGCGCATTTCCGAAAAAGCCGGCGCGGAAAAGGTTTTGATGCTATTCGGCACCCCCGGCTACATGGCACCGGAATACATTACCGGCAAGGAAATCAGCCCCAAGCTGGACATCTTCGCCAGCGGCATGATTCTGCACCAGATGCTTACCGGCAAACCTGCCGTACAAGGCAGCGACCCGCGCGACACCCTGCGCCTGATCGTGCAGGAACCCATTGCGCCACCGTCTGCCCGCAACGCTCAGGTAGATGAAAAACTCGATGACATCGTGCTCAAGGCGCTGGCCAAGGACCCATTGAACCGCTACGACTCGGCCCAGGACATGAAAGCCGCGCTACAGGCCTACCTCACGCCAGAATCCGAGCCTGCCAGCCCCAGCGCCAATCAGGGCACGCTGGACTTCCTGCTGCGCCGCATGCGTCACAAGAGCGATTTCCCTGCCTTGTCGGAGTCCATCAGCACCATCAATCGCATTGCCTCCTCCGAGTCGGAGGGCGTCACCATGCTGTCCAACGCCATTCTCAAGGACGTGGCGCTCACCAGCAAATTGCTGAAAGTGGTCAATGCCGCCTATTACACCCAGTATGGCGGCGGCACCATCAGCACGGTTTCGCGCGCGGTCGTGATTCTGGGCTTCGACGCCGTGCGCAATCTCGCGCTCACCCTGATGCTGTTCGACCACCTGCAGAATCAGGAACATGCCGCCCAGCTCAAGGACGAATTTGTCCGCTCGCTGTACGGCGGCATCATCGCCAAGGGGTTGGCGCACAAGGTAGGCGTGCGCAACGGCGAGGAAGGCTTCATCTGCGCGCTGTTTCATAACCTCGGCAAGCTATTGTGCATGTTTTACCTGATGGAAGAAGTGGAAGAAACCAACCGGGTGGTACAGCAGAAAAATATGAGCGAGGAGAATGCTGCCATATCGGTGCTAGGCATGTCCTACCACGAGATCGGCATCGGCGTCGCCAAGGCGTGGAATTTCCCGGACCAGATCAGCCACAGCATGCGCAGCTTGCCTGCCGAGCGAGTGAAGAAGCCAGCCACCGATATGGAACGGCTCAATGTTCTGTCCGCCTTCTCGCATGAAATCAGCCGCATGGCCACCCAGGAAGAGGGGCAGGAAAAGATCAAGGAATTGCTGCGCATTACACAGCGCTTCGGTGCGCCACTGGACATCAGCCAGAAAACCATTGATGCCGTGGCAGAAAACGCAGCCATCGAATTCGCCAAATTCACCAGCACGCTCCAGCTTGATCTGCGCCAGAGCGCGGTTGCCAAACAACTGCTCAAATCCTCTGGCCAGCCGGACACTCAAGCCGCCGCCACAGGCATGACGGATGCCATCCTGGGTGATGGCGTATCCGATGAAGAGACGCGCATGATCGAACTGGGCTCGCCCGGAATTCATCAAAATGCGCAGGGCATCCTGACCCAGGGCATTCAGGACATCAGCAACTCTCTGGTGGAAGGCCGGGCGCTCAACGACATCATGCGCATGATCATGGAAACCATGTACACCAGCATCGGCTTTTCGCGTGTCATCCTGTGCCTGAAAGATGCGCGTCAGAACCTGATGGTGGCAAGATCAGGCTTTGGTCCCGATTCAAGCCAGATCGTCAAGGCGTTCAAATTCCCGATGGAGTTTGCACCCGATGTCTTTCATGTCTGCCTCAAGAACAATGTGGACATCATCATCGAAGACATCGACGATCCGAAAATCGAGGCGCGCATTCCTGAGTGGTATCGCAAAGCCGTGCCGGCACATACCTTTGTGCTATTTCCGGTTGTGTTAAAAAACAACCCGATCGCCCTGATTTATGCCGACAAACCCAAGGCGGGAGACATCAAGTTGCCTGAGCAGGAGCTGAACCTGCTGCGCGTACTGCGCAACCAGGCGATCCTAGCCATCAAAACCCAGGCGTAAAAAAAGGCGCCGCAGCGCCTTTTTTCTGGCCAGATAATGCTTAGCCGGTAATACGGCGCTTGTATTCCGCAGTACGGGTGTCGATCTCGATCTTGTCGCCGATTTCCACGAAGGCCGCTACCGGCAGTTCAAAACCGGTGCTGAGTTTCGCCGTCTTCATGACCTTGCCGGATGTGTCGCCACGCGCCACAGGCTCGGTGTAGATCACTTCACGCACCACGGTGGTGGGCAGCTCGACGGAAATAGCCTTGCCGTTATAGAACACCACTTCGCACGTCATGCCATCTTCCAGATAGTTGAGCGAGTCACCCATGTTTTCGCCTTCGACTTCAAACTGGTTGTACTCGGCGTCCATGAATACGTACATCGGATCGGCAAAATAGGAATAGGTCACATCCTTGCGTTCCAGCGACACCGTTTCGAATTTGTCGTCTGCCCTGAACACGCTCTCGCCGGGCGAACTGGTGAGCAGATTCTTGTATTTCATCTTGACCACAGAGGCATTGCGGCCGGATTTGGTGTAATCGGCCTTCAGCACGACCATGGGGTCATTGCCGATCATGAAGACGTTGCCTGCGCGAAGTTCCTGTGCGGTTTTCATAATACTTATGTCCTACGACTAAAAAATGGCTGGAAAAAACGGGTCATTATAATCTTTTATTGCAAAATTGCACCAGGTTTGCCGCCAGGCCGGGCTGACTCAGCAAATCATCAGCCCACAACATCGCATGCTGTTGCAGCACCGCACGATGCTGCCAGAAGGCCGGCCAGGCCTCACCCGCACCGCTCCCCTTGTTCCATGCCTCCCAGAAAGCACGCACACCCGATGCCGCCTCTACTGGCAATCCGGCGCAATAGCGATCGAGAAACGCCTGCAGCTTCACCCAGTGCGCATCCTCCTGCTGGGGATAGATATGCCACACGAAGGGCCGTGCCGCCCATTGCGCCCGGACAAAAGAATCCTCGCCGCGCACAAAATTCAAATCGCAGGCCCACAGAAATTCGTCATAGCGCACTTGATCCATGAAGGGCAGCACGCGTACGGTGAGGCTGCCGCGCACATGTTCGCTGCCGCTACCCAGTTCGCTCAGGCCAAGGAAATTCGCCACGCCCGGCACCAGTCGCCCCTCCGGCACCAGGCAGGTCGTCGGAGCGGTACCGTCACGCCATGCCGCCAGCAAGCCTGGCAACGCCGGGTTTTCATAGCCAAACAGGGAAATCCGGCATTCATCTGCTTCAGGTGGCGGCAAACCGATAGACTGCCAGAATGCCGGCTTATGCGCCGGGCCATCCTGAAAAAAGTGACGGCGTTGCACCAGACCGTTCTCGGCCAGCAGGCCGCCAGTATCCGGTGAAAATCCCGGAAAAAAGAAATATTTGAGAAGTGGCAAACGAGGATGCGGAGAACTCAGGCCGTGGTATTCGCTGACCCATTTTTCAGCACTGAGGTATTCGAGATTGATCCACGCCGGCTGACGGGGAAGCGCCGCCATGGCATCGACATAGCAAGGAGGCAAGGCACAACCAAATGCCTCGACCACCACCTCGGCAGGTTCCGTTACCGGGAAAGGCGACGGCCAGTGCCGCACCTCCACGCTGTCAAGCGTTTGCGCTTCAAGCTCTGAGAGCGTTTCAGGCAATATCCGCTGCAGGCTGGCAAGATCGTCAACCCAGAGCCGGACTTTCATGCCATGCTCGACAGCGAGCTGCCGGGCCAGCCGCCAGCTCACGCCGATATCGCCATAATTGTCTACGACGGTGCAGAAAACATCCCAGCGCTGGCCGCGAACCCCTGTTACAGCCAAATCGTCAGACCGCTTTTTCCAGTTCTTCGTCGAAGCTGAGGCGTACGGCATCGCCTTCCATGTCCACGATGACGTGGCCGCCGTTCGCCAACCGGCCAAACAGCAACTCATCAGCCAGCGCGCGCCGGATAGTGTCCTGGATCAGCCGGGACATGGGGCGTGCGCCCATGAGCGGATCGAAACCGTGCTTGGCCAGATAGGCTTTCAGCGCATCGGTGAAAGTGGCTTCCACTTTCTTTTCATGCAATTGCTCTTCAAGTTGCATCAGGAATTTATCGACCACGCGCAAAATAACTTCCTGATCCAGCGACTGGAAGGAAATGGTAGCATCCAGCCGGTTGCGGAATTCGGGCGTAAACAAACGTTTGATCTCCGCCATTTCATCACCCGCCGTCTTGCTTTGCGCAAACCCAATGCTGCCCTTGCCGAGCTGTTCCGCGCCGGCATTGGTGGTCATGATGATAATGACGTTTCTGAAATCCGCCTTGCGGCCATTGTTGTCGGTCAGCGTGCCATGATCCATGACCTGTAGCAGGATATTGAAAATATCCGGATGCGCCTTCTCGATCTCATCCAGCAGCAACACACAATAGGGATGCTTGGTGATCGCCTCGGTCATCAGCCCGCCCTGTTCGAAGCCGACATAGCCGGGCGGCGCACCGATCAGGCGCGATACGGCGTGCCGCTCCATGTATTCGGACATATCGAAGCGGATCAGCTCAATCCCCAGAATATAGGCCAGCTGGCGCGCGACTTCAGTTTTGCCCACGCCAGTGGGGCCGGAAAAGAGGAAGGAGCCAATCGGCTTCTGCGGACTGCCCAAGCCGCTGCGGGCCATCTTGATTGCCGATGACAGCGCCTCGATGGCCTTGCCCTGGCCGAACACCACGGCCCGGAGGTCACGTTCCAGCGTTTTCAGCGCAGAACGGTCATCACTGGACACATTCTTGGGCGGAATACGCGCAATCTTGGCAATGATTTCCTCGATTTCCTTGATGGAAATAGTCTTCTTCTGCCGGGATTTTGGCAGGATACGCTGCGCCGCGCCCGCTTCGTCAATCACGTCGATCGCCTTGTCCGGCAAGTGACGGTCATTGATGTAGCGAGCCGAAAGTTCAGCCGCCATGGTCAGTGCGGCAGCGGTATATTTCACGCCATGGTGCGCCTCGAAACGCGACTTGAGGCCGCGCAGGATCGCTACGGTTTCTTCCACGGACGGCTCGGGCACATCAATCTTCTGGAAGCGCCGCGACAGTGCATGATCTTTCTCGAAAATACCGCGATATTCGTTGTAGGTCGTGGCACCGATGCATTTCAGCGCCCCGGAGCTCAATACCGGCTTGAGCAGATTGGAAGCATCCAGCGTACCGCCGGATGCCGCCCCGGCGCCAATCAGGGTATGGATCTCATCGATGAACAAGATTGCGTGGGCATCCTCGGA
The DNA here is from genome assembly GCA_963741495.1 of uncultured Gammaproteobacteria bacterium. Lineage (GTDB taxonomy): Bacteria > Pseudomonadota > Gammaproteobacteria > Burkholderiales > Sulfuricellaceae > Sulfurimicrobium. Next base: position 1,049 of record CAVUID010000009.1, on the reverse strand, counting down.
CAGCTGCTTCAACACCGCCTTGAGGCGCTGCTCGAAATCGCCGCGATACTTGGTGCCGGCCAAAAGAGCGCCCATATCGAGGGCATATACGGTGCTTTTTGCCAGCACGTCCGGCACCTCACCTTCCACGATGCGCCGCGCCAGGCCCTCGGCAATCGCCGTCTTGCCCACCCCAGCCTCACCCACCAAGAGTGGATTATTCTTGCGGCGACGGCACAGAGTCTGCACCACCCGTTCCAGTTCCAGATCACGCCCGATGAGCGGATCGATCTTGCCCGCCAGCGCCTGCGCATTGAGGTTCTGGGTATAACTATCCAGAGCAGAGGCTGGCGCGGCTTCCTGTTCAGCCTCTTGCTCCTGTTCCTGACGGGGTGCCGCGCCTTCCTGACCCTTGCTGATGCCGTGCGAAATAAAATTCACCACATCCAGCCGGCTGACTCCCTGCTGCTGCAGAAAATACACGGCATGCGAGTCTTTTTCACCAAACAAAGCAACCAGCACATTGGCCCCCGTCACTTCCTTCTTGCCGGAGGACTGGACATGCAGGATCGCGCGCTGAATCACGCGCTGAAAACCCAATGTTGGCTGGGTATCGACTTCTTCCGCACCTGCCACAATCGGCGTGTGCTCGGCCACAAAATCGGTCAGCTTCCCGCGCAACTCCTCAAGGTTGACCGCGCAGGCGCGCAGCACCTGGGCAGCGGTGGGATTGTCCAGCAAGGCAAGCAGCAAGTGTTCCACGGAAATGAACTCGTGACGCTTTTGCCGCGCTTCGATGAACGCCATGTGCAGAGATACTTCCAGTTCTTGCGCTATCATTTCACGACTCCTCCATCACGCACTGCAGCGGATGCTGATGTTCATTGGCAAACGCCACCACCTGCTCCACCTTGGTTGCTGCAATATCTTTGGGGTAGACGCCACACACGCCACGCCCATCCCTGTGCACTTTGAGCATGATTTCCGTTGCCTGTTCACGGTTCTTGGAAAAAAACTGTTGCAGCACAACCACTACAAACTCCATCGGCGTGTAATCGTCATTCAGCAAT
>CAVUID010000008.1:0-25887 GCA_963741495.1 uncultured Gammaproteobacteria bacterium | reverse complement strand
ATGTCGATCTTCCGGCTGGCAATGCGGGCAAGACCTACCATTTGACGCGTTCGTTCCAGAAGAGCCCAGACGTCGCCGCCATCGTCTTCGAGGTTTTTAGTCAGGCTGAAAACAGGGTCGTGGCTTCCCAAAGCTTTCCCTTGTCTGCCGTGTCCTCTTACGACATACAGGGAGCAAACCCTTCCAGCCGGCCCAACGTGCCGCAAAGTGTTCCGGACCACAATGCAATCCTGAATACAGACATCAAGTATTCCCTGATTTTTACGTCCGCGCAGGATAAATTCCAGATACAGAACAACAGTGCTTATCCACTGAAGATCAGCGAAATGACGGCGAAGGCCAAGTTTATGGTGGGCATTGATGAAGAAGTTAGAGTACGTTGCGATCCCAAGGAAATGCAGCCCGGGAGAAGCATCGCTTGCGAGTATTCAAATGTGCCCCATAGCTGTGCGACCCTGACCGGGATTGATTTCAGATTCAAGCTCAACGGCGTTGCATATCAGGAGGAACTGAAATTTGATGCGCCTACCGTCAGAATAATAAGCAGCGAACCCGTAATCAGGCTCAAGAAGGCAAAAGCAACCAGCTCGAGGATTGACATGAATGGATCGGGTATCGCGGAGGTAACGGTCAGGGGGAGTCATGTCAAGCCGGGTGCAAAGGTGACGATGAAAGCACTCGTGAGCGTCGATAGCGATATGTTTCCGGTGGTGTTCACTGGTACGCAGGCAGATGATGGCATTCATGCGCAGGTTGAAATTGTCGGGTCGCGCGAGATGGATGCGCCGGACAAGTTCTGCTTTCGCCTCATGGAAATCACCACGGACGATACGTGTGGTGGCGTAGGTGCGCTACTTTACAGAAATCGATTCGATAAATTGGACTTTAAGTATGACCCCGTTGTTCCAGCAAATTATTTCTTGAATAACAAGCATTGCAAGTGAGTATCTGGTTCAAAAGCTGCCAGCAAAATTAACGGCTTGAGGCCGAACCCTGCCCAGCCTGGCTAGCATGACTGAATCAGGCCGGGCAGGAAAAACCGCGTCACTCCTCGGGATGCCTGGTGGCCTGGATGGCGGTTTGAGCGCAATGTATCGTGCGCTGCGATGATTTACTTATCTAAGTTAGGAGGTCATGTGAAGTGAGCGAGCACTTGTTTTTCAGAGTTGCCGAGTTGCTTCGTCACTTCGTTCCTCGATTAACAAATTTCGAGGTCCAGGACGCTGCTTGTTTCCTGCACTCTGCTGCTTGCATACGGCAGCGTTGCGCAGGCCGAATCTCCGAAGCCACAGCAGGTGAAAAAACCTGAGGCAACCCATCCCCTCCGGGCCAAGCCGGTAGAAAAACCACAGGCAACCAGTGATCGTGATCGAGTCTCAGTGTCGGGTTATGGGAGTGATCCCGGAGAGGAAACTCAGGAACGTCCCCGCCCGCTCGACAAAAAGTCTGCGTCGAGCCTTGATCCAGTGCGGGACCCGGTCCGCGGGCCACAACAGGCGGCGCCAGGCCGTTGAAGCAAATGCCGCAGCCCTGACAGGTGCGGCATGCTGCGCTGTTGTTGAGGATGTGGAGGCGCTTGAGGGCGGGTCCGGAAACGCTTACTCTTCGGGCAGCCAGGTGACCTGGATGGCGGTTTTTCCCTCCACGCCGTCAGACATGATCTGGACGCTTCTGTGCTCGTTTTTCTTGCCCACCAGGAACAGGGCCATTTTCTGTCCTCCCATCCCCTGGTCCATGGTTTGCCGGATATCCTTGAGGTTGGCCTTGTAATAAGCGGCGACCTGATCAAATCCGTCGCTGCTGGTCAGAAGGTAGGTGGCGCTCACGCCGGGCGCGGCATCGCGGCCCTGCTCCAGTTGTGCCGAGGAAACAAGCAGGGCTCCGGGATAGAGAGGAACGCCGAGCTGGGCCGCGGTAATTGTCTGGGGGGCGGTGGAAACGGTCAGCGAACCTTCTGCGCTTTTTACCGTGACCGTGTCCTTCCCGTCCTGCTGTTTGGTCGTTACTGTCACTTGCCCCTCGGGAGTCGAATAGCTTGTGGACTCCTCTTTGCTGCAACCGGTCGTGAATAGCATGCCTGCAACGATGATAGTCAGGGTTCCTGCCGCGATATGTTCTTTTTTCATGCCTTTTCTCCTTGGTGCGTCTGGTTATCTGAGTCGTGGCGGCAATCCCCGCCGTTTTTAAGACAGTCCATCATACTTGCATTGTGAATTGTGGTATTTTCCCCCTCAGAATGTAAATAAAAAACGACAGTGCATCGCTGCGCGCCCGTAAGATAATTTAAGCCGGACGTGAGCGAATAGTCACGTTTTACGTGAAACTTGACCCCCGTTCGATGGTAATGCGCTGACCTGTTTTGATTGGATGAGCAAGTCTCAAATGATGGAAAAACTGGTAGTATGAAGCCCGGAATTTTTCATGACAAATGGCTGGGGAGATTTTACATGATCCGTGGTGCGATATTTCTGAAGGCGCTGCTGCTCTGGTGCGCAGTGGTTTCGCCGGTGTTTGCCATATCGGCGAATCTTCAGGGTGCGCAGATCGGTTCCGGCCTGACCGGATCGGCGCTCTGCCTGTCGTGCCACGATGGCTCAACTGCAAGAAATATGCATGCGCCAGACATTACACGCTGGGATTCACACCCCTTGGGCGTGCTCTATCCCAACAGGGTCGGATATCGGTCCCAATGGGAAGCCGAGCAAAGAGGGGTGGTTATTGTTGAGCAGATGATTGAATGCCAGAGCTGTCACTATCCGCACAACATGGGCCCCATGGGTGGCACGGGCGGCAAGACGAACCAGCCTTTTTTGCGCGTTGCAAACATGGGGAGCAACCTGTGTTTTGCCTGCCATGATAAATAGTCTTGACCGGGATTATTCTCAAAGCAGGCTCCTCGGGGTTTAAACCTTTCAAGGCGAAGCGTTTCTCATACTCAACCGGTTCGGTAAATCAATTTGACTGGATATTTGATCTGCCGGTGATTACAATGATTGCATTGCAATCACCGGGGCGAGAAAGATGGCCAGCATCACGATCCGAAATCTCGACGACAATCTCAAGACCAGCTTGCGTCAGCAGGCGGCGCTTCATGGCTGGTCGATGGAAGAAGAGGTGCGCCAGATACTGCGCAGAACTGTCATGCCCGCGCAGGGGGCGAGCAGCTTTGCCCGGCGCATACATCAACGGTTTGCAGCGCTTGGTGCCGATGAGCTGCCGATTCCCGAGCGCCAGGCCACACGACAGCCGCCGCAGTGGAATGATTCATGAACCAGCGTTACCTGCTGGATACCAATATCCTGTCGGAATTGATGCGGCCCCAGCCTGATGGCAATGTACTGGCCTGGTTTGAGCGCCAACCGGATGCAGTGTTTGCGGTGAGTGTCATTACCCGGGCGGAAATTCTGCTGGGTATCGCCCTTCTGCCTGCAGGCAGGCGACGCGATGACCTCGCCAATGCAGCGGAACGGATGTTCCAGGAAGATTTTAGCGGACGCTGTTTGCCATTCGATGAAAGAGCTGCAGATGAATACGCGGCCCTCGTGGCTGTTCGCGCCCGTTCCGGCCAGCCCATCAGCACTGAAGATGCGCAGATTGCAGCGATTGCAGTCATCCATGACCTGCTTCTGGTAACACGCAATATCAAGGATTTTACTTGTATAGCCGGGTTAAGCTTGGTCAATCCTTGGGACATGCCATCGGATAATGTGAGCAGATAACAGGTATATAGATGAAAGACGAAATCGACAACAACACGCCGGACCTGTTTCCGCACCTGGATGCAACAGTGGAAGAGCCACATGCTGAACTGCCGCCGCCCGAGCCACCAGAGCCACCCGTAGACGTGCTGGCCGAAGATCCGCAGGACGATCTGGCCGACTACGCCAAGGCAGCCTATCTCGCCTATGCCATGGCGGTGTCCAAATCACGCGCCATCCCCGATGTGCGCGACGGGCAGAAGCCGGTGCAGCGGCGCATTCTCTACGCCATGCGCGAAATGGGCAACGAGCCGGACAAGCCGCACAAGAAATCGGCGCGCATCGTCGGCGACGTGATCGGTAAATACCATCCGCACGGCGACAGCGCGGTGTACGAGGCTGCGGTGCGCATGGCGCAGGATTTCTCGCTGCGCTATCCGCTGATCGACGGGCAGGGCAACTTCGGCAGCCTGGACGGCGATTCCGCGGCGGCGATGCGTTACACCGAAGTGCGCCTGACGCCGATTGCCCAGTTGCTGCTGGCGGAACTGGATCAGGGCACGGTGGATTTCCGCCAGAATTACGACGGTTCCTTCCAGGAGCCGGTGGTGCTGCCGGCGCGCCTGCCTTTCCTGCTCTTGAACGGCGCTTCCGGGATCGGCGTGGGCATCGCTACCGAGGTGCCGTCGCACAACCTGCGCGAGGTCTGCGAAGCGGCAGCCTGCATGGTGGAGTCTTCCGATTTCAGCGAAGCGCAGTTGCTGGGCATGGTGCCGGGGCCGGACTTTCCCGGCGGCGGCCAGATCCTTTCCAGCCCGCACGAAATCCGCAATGCCTATAGCACCGGGCGCGGCACCATTGCGGTGCGGGCTCGCTACGTGTTCGAGGAAATGGCGCGCGGCCAGTGGCAGCTGGTGATCACCGAGCTGCCGCCTGGCGCGTCTGCCGCCAAGGTGCTGTCCGAGATCGAGGCGCTCACCAATCCAGTTCCTAAATTGGGCAAAAAATCCCTCGACCAGTCGCAGACCCAGACCAAGACACTGCTGCTGTCCCTGCTCGAGTCAGCACGCGACGAATCGGACAAGGAGCAGTCGGTGCGCATCGTGTTCGGACCCAAGAGCTCGCGCATCGACCGCGACGAATTCGCGCGCACCCTGATGGCCTACACCAGCCTGGAAACCACGGTTTCATTCAACCTGGTGCAGGTCGGACTGGACGGCAACCCGATGCAGAAGTCGCTGTTCACCATCATGAAGGAATGGTGCCAGTTCCGTGTCCGGACGGTCGAAAAGCGCCTCGGTCATCGCCTCGGCAAGGTCAATGATCGCATCCACATCCTGGAAGGCCGGCACATCGTTTTCCTCAATATCGACGAGGTAATCCGCATCATCCGTCATTCCGACGAACCCAAGGCCGCGCTGATCGAGCGTTTTGCGCTATCCGATCGGCAGGCCGAGGATATTCTGGAAATCCGCCTGCGCCAGCTGTCCCGTCTGGAAGGCATCAAGATCGAGCAGGAAATCGCCGAGCTCAAAAAGGAGCAGGGCAAGCTGGAATCTCTGCTGGCCAGCCCGGCGCGCATGAAATCGCTGGTAGCGCGCGAAATCCGCGAGGATGCCAAGAAATTCGGTGATGATCGTCGCACCCTGATCGAACCGTCGCGCCGGGCTTCCCTGTCCGAGGCGGCCGTGCTGGACGAGCCGGTGACCATCATCCTTTCCGAGAAGGGCTGGCTGCGTCAGCGCCAGGGACATGGGGTCGATCTGGCTGCACTGTCCTTCAAGGAGGGCGACAAACTATTTGCTGCGCTCGAATGCCGCTCGCCCGATGCGCTGCTGCTGCTCGGCTCCGATGGCCGCGCCTATACGCAAAGCGCCGCGCAGATCCCCGGCGGCAAGGGCGATGGCGTGCCTGCGGCCTCCCTGATGGGCCTGCAGACGGGCACCCGCATCGTCGCCATGCTGACCGGCCAGCCCGAGGAGCAGGTGCTGCTGGCGAATTCCGGCGGCTATGGTTTCGTGACCACTATCGGCGATATGCTCTCGCGCCAGAAGGGCGGCAAGCTGATCATGACGCTGGAAGCGGGCGAGCAGGTGCTGCCGCCGGCGCGCATCGCACCCAATGGCCAGCGCTATGTGGCCTGCGTGTCGAGCAGCGACCGTCTGCTGGTGTACGCACTGGACGAGGTCCGGGCCATGCCCAAGGGACGCGGCGTGATCCTGATGGGGCTGGAGGAGAAAGACAGTCTCAAGCTCACTGCGGTGTTCGTCGAGTCGCTCACCACCCGTGGCGTGCGGCGCGGCCGGGCTATCGAGGAAATGCCGCGTTTCGAGGTGGGCCGCCGCGCCCGCAAGGGCACGCAGCTCAACCTGAAGGTGGAGGCCTTGCTTACTTCGACTGAAAAAATGGCTTAGCCATTTCTGCAAGTGCTGCTTATCGTTGCGGCTCGGCAACAAAGATTTCAACCCGACGGTTTTTGGCACGGCCTGTGCTGGTGTCGTTGCTTGCAACCGGCTCATGCGAACCTCTGCCATCAATGGAGAAGCGTGTGGGCGCGACGCCTCTTGTGGTCAGATAGTCACGAGTACGTGACGCGCGATCAATTGACAACGGATTGTTGATCGCATCATTTCCCGTGCTGTCGGTATGGCCGACGATTGTTACCATGGTCGCCGGATTTTCGACCAGACCGACGGCGAACTTGTCCAGTATCGAGCGGAAATTGGGCAGAATATCCGAGCGATTGGTGTCAAATGAGATGTCGCTCGGTATCTCCAGCTTCAAGCGATTGTCCTCGGTCTGGCTGACTTGCACGCCAGTTCCCTGCGTGGCTTGTTCCATTTCCTGCTTCTGTTTTTCCATTCGGCTAGACCAGACGTTTCCGGCGACCGCGCCTGCAATGCCGCCCAGTGCTGCGCCGGTTGCGGCCCGGCTCCCGCCGCCACCCCCGGTCGTGGCGCCGATGATGGCGCCAAGGCCCGCACCAATGCCTGCGCCTGTCGCAGTGCCGCGCTGGGTTTCAGTCATATTGGCGCAGCCTGCAAGCGCGATTGTTGCCGCGAGTGTGCTCATTGTCAGTTTATTCATGAATATTCTCCTTTGAGGGCCGTGGGCGGGTCAGTGCCTTGGGTTTCAGGTGATTGATGTTAGTTTGAACTTATTTGACGCCTGGTCGGGGTTTACGTTCATATTGTTTTTATAACGTCATGAATAGTAATGATTATTGCGATGATGTAAGCATGTTTTCTGCTGTGAAAATATGTTTCCCGGCTATTGGGTATTGCCCGTTTATTCGCCGTGGCAGAGTGACCGGTTATGGTTTACATAGATCGAATCCACTGATCATCGGGCTGGTTTTCGCACCTGCCCAAATTCTTTTTATGCTTGAGGTATTCGCGTGGATTGAGGCGTATGATCATATATAAGCACTTGCTAATATATTTGAGGTCATCATGAGCAATGAAGATAAAGCAGACCTTGCCGAGCAGGCATACGAGAAAGCGGTCCAGTACGAACTGGATTACGGCTGCTGCCCACAATGTGTTCTTGCCACAGTGCAGGAGGTGGTGGGTATTGTCGATGACAGCACCATCAAGGCTAGCCATGGGCTTTCAGGTGGCGGCGGGTTGATGGCGCAGGGCGCCTGCGGTGCGCTGACCGGCGGCCTGATGGCGCTCAGCGCGAAATATGGCCGGGACCGGGACAAGCTTGATAAGGGCCGCTGTATCAACAATTTCAAGAAGACCAAAGAGCTGGTCGAGCGTTTTCGTGAAGAATTCGGCGGCATTACCTGCGAGGATTTGCAGAAACAGTTCACGGGCCGCACCTACGACATGTGGAATGCGGCGGAATATCAGGCTTTCAGCGATGCGCGTGGCAAGCAGTGCGCCCACGCCACCGGAACGGTCACCAAGTGGGTGGTCGAAATGATGAAGTGATGTGCCGCGCAGGTAATGGATCAAATGCCTGTAACAAGACAGCAGCAATATGCACCAATCAAAACCATGCAGATGATGCCTGCGGGTTCCGGTTCTATTCCAGTGGTGTCCGGGTGTTTATAACAACAATTACCCTACTGGAAATGTCATGTCTTCTGAAACTCAGTCTGTACTTTATATCCGCCTGCCTTGCTGGAAAATCTACCCGGGCGGCGTAATCTATGTCGCAGATTACATCCACAAGCAGCGTCCCGGCATCCGGCAGCATCTTCTCGATCTGGCCCTGGTTGCACCCCCTGACCGAAAGCGTGTATTGAAGGAACATCTGGCTTCAATGAAACCGGATATTGTGGCGTTCTCCTGGCGCAACATGCAGTCCTTCGGTCCGCACCCGGAAGACGATGCGCTCGACGTGGTGATGAATTTCGATTATTCACCCAACTGGAAGCGAAAGCTGAAAGCGGCCAAAAGTGCGTTTTCCATTATTTACGATTACACAGCCAGCCGCCTGAACAATTTTGGCTATATGAAGCTGGTGCGTAAGATGCTGCCCGCGACGCGTATCGTGGTCGGCGGCACGGCGGTCTCGATTTTCGGCAAATATGTGGCCGAGAAGTGCCCCTCCGACACGGTGATCGTGATCGGCGAAGGGGAGGACGCCATGCTTTCCATTGTCGATGGATTCAGGGAGCCCGCCGGCGAGGTCTACTATAAGGACCAGACCGGCCACATCGAACACCGCCCGCGCGCCGAAACCTTTGACCTGCGCCAGCTGACGGCGGTTGATTTTCCTTATGTCGAGTCGATTTTTCCCGATTTTCACAACTACCTGAATGACGACATTGGCGTGCATACCAAGCGCGGCTGTCCGTTCCAGTGCCATTTCTGCCTTTACAACAAAATCGAGGGCGCGAATCAGCGCTATCGTGAACCGCTCGAAGTCGCCAGGGAAATCGAGGCGCTGAACCGGAACTACGGCGTCAAGAAGATATGGTTCACCGATGCACAATTCTGCTCGACCAAAAAAAGCACCGAACATGTCGGCCTGATTCTCGACGAGCTGTTGCCGAAGAAGCTGGACATCACCTGGTCGGGCTACCTGCGCCTCAACCATCTGACCCCGGAGCTGGCGCAAAAAATGCTCGCCACCGGCCTCGGCAGCGTAGATCTCTCCTTCACCGGCTCGCAGGAAATCATCGACAAGCTAACCCTGGGTTATTCGCTGGAACAGCAAATGGAAGCGTTCCGCATGTTCAGAACCAGCGCCTTTACCGATCAGAAGATCAAGCTCTACATGCCGCTCAACGCACCGGGGGAGACTGTTCACACCCTCCGCATGACCATCGAAAAGATCAGGGAACTGTATGAGATGTTCGGTCGCGACAACGTATTGCCATTCATCTTTTTTATCGGCATCCAGCCCAACACGCCGGTGGAGCGTCTGCTGATCAAGCAGGGGTATCTGAAGCCGAGCTACAATCCGCTTTCGCTCAATCCCTTCGTGATCAAGAAGCTGCTCTACAACCCGGAACCGCTAGGCCGTCTGATCGGCCGGGCTTATCTCGAAGCGGTCGACTCGCTCGATGCCAGCAGCGAATATATCGGTCGCCTGACCATGGAGCTCATCGAGCGCGAGCTGAACTGCATGCCCAGCGGGCGAAAAAATCACGCTCTGCCTGTGCCTATTCTGCCTGTTCTGAAACCGCGCGAATAATCACCGCCGGCTGGCAGCAGCGGGATTGTCCGGCCAGTGCTTTCGTGACAAGATGCGGCCATGTTTTCCGGACCTGTTGTCTCCTATAATTTCCGCACCGCCTTGCAGCTATCGGTGCTGATTGTTCTGGCCTGGTCGGGCTGGCAGCCGAAGGATCAATTCACCTGGTTTCTTGAGGTTGCGCCGGTGCTGATCGGCCTGCCGCTGCTGATTCTGACATTTCGCCGTTTTCCCCTCACTGCGCTGGCTTACAGCCTGCTGGCGCTGCATGCCTTGATCCTGATGGTGGGCGGGCACTACACCTACGCCGAGATGCCGCTGTTCAGCTGGCTGCGCGATACCTTCGATCTTGCCCGCAACCACTACGACCGCGTTGGTCATATCGCTCAGGGCTTCATTCCCGCTATTGTCGTGCGTGAAATCCTGCTGCGCCGTTCGCCGCTACAACCCGGAAAATGGCTGTTTTTCCTGGTTTCCTCCGTCTGCCTGGCGATCAGCGCCTGCTATGAATTCCTCGAATGGTGGGTGGCGCTGGCATCCGGTGACGAGGCGGTGGCCTTCCTCGCCACCCAGGGTGACGTGTGGGATACCCAGTGGGACATGTTCCTGGCCCTGTGCGGGGCGCTGGCCTCGCAGCTGCTGTTGGCGCGCCTGCATGACCGGCAACTGGGGACATTGCCGGGAAAAAGCCAATGAAACCACGGAGGGCACGGAGAACACGGAGAAGGACAGGTTTGTGTCTTTTCCGGGCTCATTCAAGGCGTGCAATTTCAAGAGACATGCAATCCCTTGCTTTTACTCCGTGTTCTCCGTGCCCTCCGTGGTTAACCGTTTTTTTCGGGGTTTAAAGTGCTGAACGCCATCTGGATCGGGTTTTTCCTTCTTGCCTTCGCCATTGGCCTGGGCAAGTGGCTGGTGTTGGGCCAGCCCGATGTTTTTCCTTTGATGATGAAGGCGACTTTCGATTCGGCTAAAACCGGCTTCGAGATTGCACTGGGCCTGACCGGGGTGATGACGCTGTGGCTGGGGGTGATGAAAATCGGCGAGAAAGCCGGTTTCCTGGAATGGCTGACGCGCCTGCTGGCACCCCTGTTCCGCCGCCTCATGCCGGATGTGCCGCCCAATCACCCGGCGCTTGGCGCCATCACCATGAACATGGCGGCCAACATGCTGGGGCTGGACAATGCCGCCACGCCGATGGGCCTCAAGGCGATGCGCGAATTGCAAACCCTCAATCCCACGCCTGATACCGCCAGCAATGCGCAAATCCTGTTCCTGGTGCTCAATGCTTCTTCCGTCACCCTGCTGCCGGTGACGATTTTCACTTACCGTGCCCAACTCGGTGCGACTGACCCCACCGACGTGTTCATCCCCATCCTGCTGGCAACTTACTGCTCCACCGTGGTGGGGCTGCTTGCCGTCGCGGCGATCCAGAAAATCAATCTTTTTGACCGCGTGGTGCTGGGCTATTTCGGTGTAATCACTGCTGCCATCGCCGGGCTGGTGGGTTACTTCGCGCAGCTTGATCCAGCCACGATGCAGGCGCAGTCGGCGCTGCTCAGCAATTTTCTGCTGTTCTCCCTGCTGGTCTCCTTCCTTGTTGGGGCGGTGGTGAAGAAAGTAAATGCTTATGAGGCCTTCATCGAAGGTGCGAAGGAAGGTTTTAACATCGCCGTCGGCATCATTCCCTACCTGGTGGCGATGCTGGTGGCGATCGGCGTGTTCCGTGCCAGCGGCGGGCTGGAGGCAATCATGGAAGGGGTGCGCTGGGTGGTTCAGGGGCTGGGTTGGGATACCCGTTTTGTCGACGGCCTGCCCACTGCGCTGATGAAGCCGCTATCCGGCAGCGGCTCGCGCGCCATGATGATCGAGACTATGCACACCCACGGCGCCGACTCTTTCGCAGGGCGCCTGGCTTCGATTGTTCAGGGCAGCACCGAGACCACATTCTATGTGCTGGCAGTGTATTTCGGCGCAGTCGGCATCCAGCGCGTGCGCCATGCGGTGAGCTGCGGTCTGCTGGCGGATCTGGGCGGGTTCGTGGCCGCGGTGGGCGCGGCCTATTTCTTCTTCGGCTGACTAAGCCGGGAAAAAGCACGCGCCCCGTATGGGGCCTTACAGGCGGAAGCGTCCTACTGATTCCTGCAACTGTCCGGCCAGATTCTGCATCTGGTGGAATTCCGATGCCGCTTCCGCGATAGCGGAATTATTGCCCGTGGCGGTTTGTACAATCTTTTCCATGCGCAGGGAAATTTCTTCACTGGTGGATTTTTCTGCTTCCATGGCTTGTGAAATTTGCTGGATCATCAGCAGTACGGCATTCACGCTGCGGTCGATGCGGGCCAGGGATTCGCCAGACTGGTTGGCCAGGGATACGCTTTCCACAACCTGTTTCTCACCTGACTTCATGGCGGCCACGGCTTGGCCGGTGCCGTTCTGGATGGCCGAGATAATGGCCGAAATTTCAGTTGTTGCGCCTGAGGTCCGTTCCGCCAGTTTCCTGACCTCATCCGCCACCACGGCGAAGCCACGGCCTTGTTCTCCAGCGCGAGCCGCTTCAATGGCGGCGTTGAGTGCCAGCAGGTTGGTTTGTTCGGCAATCTCGCGAATGACCTGAAGAATCTTGCCGATCTCTTCCGATTGCAGCCCCAGTTCTTCAATGGTTTTGGCCGATTCGACGATGGTTCTTGCCACTGCATTGATCCCCGCCACGGAATTGCCGACGATGCGTTGCCCCTCGTTCGAAACCTGGCTGGCTTCCTCCGCTGTCGAGACGGCTTTTCCAGCCTTGACAGCAACTTCCTTGATGATCTCGTTCAGTTGGCCGATCGATGTTGCCGCAATGGCGGCCTGATCTGTCTGGGTTTGGGAAGATGCGCTGACCCGGTCGGTCAAGCCGGTGACGGCTACGCATGCCTTGTTGACATGATCGGTGGACAATCGTGTCTGGCTGATCAGACTGGACAAATCTTCCGCCATTTTGTTGAATGAGCCGGCAACGATGCCCAGTTCGTCTTCATTGGCCAGATGCACCCGGGTCGCCAGTTCGCCATCGGCCAGGCGGCTGGTGGCTTGCTGCAGCTGGCTGACATTTTTGCTGATGGAGCGTGCAATGAACACGCCGAACAGGCCAATCAGCAGCACACCGACAGCGATAGCGCCGATGGTGGCGATCAGGACGGTTTTCGATAGCTGGCTGACGCGCTCGTAGGTGTTTTTGGCTTGCACCACCTGATGCTCGATCAAGGTATCGATTGCCGCGGATGCCTGGGTATAGGCGGGGATCAGTACTTCCTTGCGCAACTTGTCGGCTTCTTCGTAGCGCTGGGCCTGGAGGATGTCCACCATCGGCAGTACCCCGTTCTTGCCGAAGTTCAGGCGGGCAGCGATGAAAGCCTCGAGAAGTTGTCGTTCTTCCGGCGGAATCTGCTTGCTGGAATACTCATTGATCAGATTGTCGGTTTTGAAAATATGCGTGGTCACCTTGTCGGTATAGGCCATGACCTCGAACGCATCGCTTTCCAGTCTGGCGCTGATCAGTTCCATGCGGATCTGCATTTGTTGATTGCGGATTTCGTTGAGCTGGTTGATTGTCAGCAAGTGATCTTCGTAGACGCGCTGCAACGCATTCTTGGAATGATAAAGCGCAGACAACGCACCGCTTCCTATGCCGATCAATACCAGACAGGTCAATGTGACAAGCAGATACAGCTTGGTGCGGATTTTGGTTTTTTTCATCATGATCGTGCGATCCCTTTTGTTCTGCATGGTGATTGGCCCGGTGACCGAATTTTTTTAATGGCCATGACCTTTTGACAGGATATTCCAAATGGAGGAGGTAGTGAATACAAAGGCCTGAGCCCGGATAACCCGGGTTCAGGCTAAAACAGCTTGGTCTGCGGTTGTTTCTCGGCCTGTTCCATGAATTGCTCGAAATCTTCAGAGGATAGCGCCGGTTTGCACAGGAATCCCTGAAATTCGTCACAGCCGGCGGTAACCAGGAAGTGGCGTTGCGCTTCGGTTTCAACCCCTTCGGCAATGACGCGCAGCTTGAGTGCCTGGGACAGGTTGATGATAGCCATGACGATCGCGGTATCGCTGTCATTGACAGGCAGTTCAGAGACGAAGGAACGGTCGATTTTCAGTTTGCAGATCGGGAAGCGTTTCAGGTAGCTGAGGCTGGAGTAGCCCGTACCAAAATCGTCAATCGAGAGCCGCACGCCGAGATCGGCCAGGGCGTCAAGGCGCGCCAGGGTTTCATCCACATCGCGCAGCAGGATGGATTCGGTCAGTTCCAGTTCCAGCATCGCGGGCGGCAGGCCAAAAGCGCGCAGCGTATCGGCCACGCCCTCGACAAAGTTTGTCTGCTGGAACTGCAGGGCAGATACATTCACCGCCATGGTCAGCGCCCAGCCTTGCGTCTGCCATTCTGCGCACTGCCGGATGGCTTCGGTGAGCACCCAGTTGCCGATAGCTACAATGACGCCGGTTTCCTCGGCTACCGGGATGAAACTCCCGGGGGGAATGTTGCCCAGTTCCTTGTCATGCCAGCGGATCAGCGCTTCTGCGCCAAAAACATCGCCGCTGGCAAGATCCACCTGGGGCTGGAAATGCAGGCGAAAATCGTTGTTTTCCAGAGCCAGGCGCATGGCGTGATCAAGCTTGATGCGCGACAGCAAGCCGATATTCATTTGCCGCTGGTAAAAGCGGAAAGCCGAACGCCCGCGCTCCTTGACGTGATGCATTGCACTGTTGGCATTCTTGATCAGGTCGTCCATGGTGACGCCGTCATCCGGGTAAAGCGCGATACCAATACTGCCGGTCACGGTGAAGGTCATGTCGTCCAGGGTGAAGGGTCGGGACAGGGCGTCGAGCGTACGCCGGGCGGCGATTTCCGTGCCGAGCGCATCCATCTGGTTGAGGAGGATGACAAATTCGTCTCCACCCAGGCGTGCGGCGGTATCGACATGGCGCAGGCTGTTTTTGAGCCGTTCAGCGACTTCGACCAGCACCCGGTCGCCGAACAGGTGGCCGAGGGAGTCGTTGATATGCTTGAAATGATCCAGATCGAGAAATAGAACCGCGCAGGAACAGCCGTTGCGGTCGGCAAAGTTCAGCGCCTGCTCGATGCGCTCGGCCAGCAGCAGGCGATTGGGAAGGCCGGTGAGCGCATCGTTGTAGGCCAGCTCCTCGATACGTTTGCGCGCCGCATGGGTTTCGCTCAGGTCCTTGAAAAAACCGATGTAATGAACGGGTGCGCCGTGCTCGTCCAGAACGCGCACCATCGAGGCGAGGCACAGATAGGGTTTGCCGTTCTTGCGCCGGTTCCACACTTCGCCTTCCCACAGGCCATCGTGCATGAGTTGCGCCATGAGCTGCTCGATGAAGGCGCCTTCGTTGAACTCGGAAAAGAACGTGTGCGAAGACTGTTCCAGCAATTCTGCCTGGGTATAGCCGGTCAGACGTTCGCAGCTGGGGTTGACGGCGATGACCCGATGCGCTGCATCCGTGACGAAAATGGCGTCCATGCTGGATTCGAAGACTTTCGACGCGAGTTGCAGGCGTGCCTCATCGGCCAGCCGCTGGGTAATGTCGCGGTAGGAAAACACTCTTCCGATCGGCCTGCCGCGAGCGTATTGCGGCAGGGTGGAACGCTCCAGCACATGCCCGGTGCGCAACACCAGCACGTCACTTGCTTCCAGCAGGGGGGAGCGGGAAATGGCGCCGAGGCGATCGGCATAATGTTCGGTATCCAGCACGCACTGGTACATCCAGGCATGAATTGCGGCATCGTTGCGCTGGGTGAGCAATTCATTCGGCAGGTCCCACATTTCAGCGAAGCGCTGGTTATAGCTGCGGATGCCGCCTTCCAGATCGGTCACCATGATTCCGTCAGCAGTGGATTCCAGCGTGGCGCGGAGCTCGGCGAGAAGCTTTTCCAGTTCGTTCTCGGTTTGCAACTGCGCGCTCTGGTCGCGTGCGGCCACGACATAGACCGATGCGTCCTGGCTGGTCTTGATGAGTGAAACACGCCGCTCAACCTGAACGGTTGTTCCATCCTGGCGGCGCAGCCTGGTTTCGGAATAAATCTGGTCGGAGACGCCTGCCGCCACGTCTTCCCAGAAAAACATGTCTTCCGGCGTGGCGGATAGCTCGATCACCGCCAGACCGATGGACGTGCCGGGTGCTGCGCCGAGCAGGGTTTCCGCGGCACGGTTCGCGCCCAGGATGCGCAGTTCGATCGGGTCCACCAGCCAAACAGCTTCGAGCATGCCCTCGATAAGCGGTTGCCAGTTGGCGTTTTTCATGCGTTTTCAGCGGGAGGGTGATATTTCTCTCGCCCGTTCGAAGTAGTAGCAAATGCGTTTGCGCGGAGACAGATAATCAAACGTGCTTTTGGGCAATTGCAGCGGCTTGAGGCTGCGGCGTATGCCGAGGTCTGGCGCGTCTTCCAGATCCATGATCAGCGCCTCTTCTCTGGGAATGTGTGCCTCATGAATGACGATGCGCGGCCTGAGCGGGCGGCAGGAGTTGACGGAAACCACCATGGCAAAGCGTTCGTCGGTGAGCTGGACCACTGACCCCGGCGGGTACACACCCATCATATGCACGAACTTTGACAGGGTGGCTGGGTGAAACTGGGCTTTTTTCAGGGAAAAGATCATTGCCAGCGCTTCATGGGGCGTGATCGCCAGCGCCGGGTTGCCCGGATTGCAGAGATTGTCGTAGAGATTGACGAGCGCAACGATACGGCTGGGCTGCGACATGTGCTTGTCGGTGATGTGCCGCGGGTATCCCTTGCCATCGGCAAGTTCATGGTGTTGCCCGATTGCCAGCAATGCGCCTTTGGAGAGACCCATTTTCTGGCCCAGCGTGACGCCGTGGACAACATGCTCCCGATAGATTTCGCGCTCTGATGGGGTGAATTTTTCGTCACTCCAGCGCAGGCGGTCGGGTAATTCGATTTTGCCTATATCGTGCAGCAGCGCACCCATGCCCACGTCCATCAGATCCTGCCCGTCCAGGCCGCAGGCCTTGCCGAGCAGGAGCGAAATGATGGTCACATTGAGCGAATGGAGCGAGCTTTTTTCCCCGACGTTTTCGGACAGGAGGCGAATGCAGGATTCATGTTCGTTCATGATTTCGCCAAGAAAACCCTGGATCAGGCCTTCTGACTTTTCGCGCGATACGCCGGGCTGGGAATGCACTGTTTCGATGGCTTGCCTGTAGCTGCGGCCGGCACTTGCATATTTTCGTTCGCAGGCATGCAGACTGGCCCACTGGCTTGAAAGCAGGTCGCGGCGCTGCTGTCTGGCTGCCATTTCTGGCGTCTCTTCTTCAGCCGTGGCTGGAGTCGGGGCGTTTGCCTGGTCAAGTGCTTGCACCGCCTCGGCATCGCTCTTGTCCGGAGAGAAACGTACTTGTCCCAAGCCCAGGGAGCGAACAATCTCGATCTGTTCCTGGCTGCGAAGCGTGAAGCTGTTCATGGGAAAAGGGTGGTCCATCCAACCCACATCGAGGTGGATGTGCAGCCCGATGCGTAACTGTGAAATATCGATGAACTGAGATTGGCTGTCGCCCATACTTTCAATTTGCAGAAGTTGATTTATGTGGTCTGTGTAGTTTATATCACGGACAAGCTTGTCTGTTTATGAATTTTCGTTGCATTCCCTTATGACAAGCGGGTCTGGAGGGATTTATCGAGCCCTGCGCAGCCATTTTTCAGCACCAATGATCGCATAAATAAGCATGCCGACGGCAACGATGCGACCCCATGACGCACCATCGATCGGTGCGGTGCGAAACCATTCGTTCATGGCTGGAAGGTAGGTGAAAAGCAGTTGCAGGACAGTCATCAGCACGACACCCCCTACCAGCCAGCGGTTGGAAAATATCCCGAGCTTAAGCATGGATTCGCTCATGGAGCGGCAGTTGAAGAGGTAAAACAGCTCGCCGCAGACAAAGACATTGGCAGCGACGGTGCGTGCATATTCAATCGACTCGCCATGTTCGAGCTCCCAAATGAACAGCCCGAAAGAGCCGGCCAGAAGCAGGGTGCTGACGATGGCGATTCGTACGATCAGGGTCGGCGTGAGCAGTGGGGTCGAGGGCAAGCGCGGGGCTCGGCGCATGATGTCCTTCTCGATCGGTTCAAATGACAGCATCAGGCCGAGTAGCACGGCAGTGGTCATGTTGATCCACAGGATCTGTACGGGCAGGATGGGCAGGGCCACACCGGCGACGATGGCGGCGGTGATCACCAGGCCCTCGCCAAAGTTGGTGGGCAGGGTCCAGACGATAAACTTGGTGAGGTTGTCAAATACCCCGCGGCCTTCTTCCACAGCCGCTTCGATGGAAGCGAAATTGTCGTCGGTGAGCACCATGTCGGCGGCTTCCCTGGCAACTTCGGTGCCGGTGATGCCCATGGCCACGCCGATGTCCGCCTGCTTCAGCGCCGGCGCATCGTTGACGCCGTCTCCTGTCATGGCGACAATTTCGCCATTGGCCTGCAACGCCCTGACCAGGCGCAGTTTCTGTTCAGGTTCGACGCGGGCGAAGACGTGCGTGTGGCGCACTGCCTGCGCCAGGCTGGCATCGTCCAGCTGAGCCAGTTCGCGTCCGGTCAGGATGCCTTCCTGAGCGTCATGAAACAGCCCGATCTGGCGGGCAATGGCGCTGGCCGTGACGGCGTGATCGCCGGTAATCATTTTTACCGCGACGCCGGCGCGGTGGCATGCCTTGACCGCGCGCATCGCTTCCGGGCGCGGCGGGTCCATCATGCCCTGTAGTCCGAGAAATATCATGTCTGCAGCAAGGTCGCCGTGGTTAAGCGTGCGTTGCCCGCTGGCGGCAGGCTTGCTGGCCAGGGCCAGCACCCGCAGACCCTGTTCGGCCATGCGGATGGCCGCCTGCATGATGGCTTCACGATCCAGCGGCATGGTTTCGCCATCCGGCCCGAGCATGGCAGCGCAGGATGCCAGTATTTTTTCCACTGCGCCCTTGAGGTAGATGGCGTCTGCATGCAGCGTGGCCATGTACTGGTGACGCGATTCGAAGGGTACGGCATCCAGGCGAGGGTGGCCAGCATGGCTGCTCTCCGGCTCCAGGCCGCCCTTCATCGCGGCCACAATCAGCGCGCCCTCGGTCGGGTCGCCGCTGACGTGCCAGGCGCCACCCTTGTGTTCCAGGCTGGCCTCATTGCACAGCAGGCCAGCCAGCAGGCATGTTTGGGCTGCGGGAGTGAGGTGCGGCGTGATTTCGCCGTGCGGGGCATAGCCAACCCCGCTCACCGTGAAATCCTGATTGCCGACAAAAATCTGCTGCACCGTCATCTGGTTCTGGGTCAGGGTGCCGGTTTTGTCGGAGCAGATGATCGTGGTGCTGCCCAGGGTTTCCACCGCTGGAAGCTTGCGGATAATGGCTCTGCGTCTGGCCATGCGCGATACGCCGATGGCCAGCGTGATGGTTACTGCGGCAGGCAGGCCTTCCGGAATCGCGCCCACCGAGAGGGCGACCGCCGCCATGAACATGTTGAATGCGCTTTCGCCGCGCGCCAGTCCGATCACGAAGGTGAAAGCCGCCAGTGCCAGAATGGTGTAGAGCAGAATCTTGCTGAACCATTCGATCTTGCGCGTGAGGGGGGTGGAGAAGATATCGGCTTCTTCCATCAGGCGCGAAATGCGCCCGGTTTCGGTGGCATCGCCGGTTGCCACCACCATGCCCACCCCATGGCCGCTGGTGATGAGCGCACCGGCATAGGCCATGTTGGCGCGGTCGGCCAGCAGTGTGTCCTGCGCCAAAGGCGTGGCATGCTTGGTGACCGGGAGGGATTCGCCAGTGAGCGATGATTCGTTGACCCCCAGTTCGCGGCAGTGCAGAAGGCGCAGGTCGGCTGGCACTTTGTCCCCCTCCGCCAGCAGTACCACATCGCCCGGCACCAGGTCCTCCGAAGCCATGCTGGTTTTTTTGCCGCCGCGCAGGACGCGCGCGCTGGTGGTGATAATTTTGGCCAGCGCCGCAATGGCGCTCTCGGCTTTGCTTTCCTGGATAAAACCGATAGCGGCATTGACCAGCACCACGCCCAGGATCACGCTCGCATCCACCCATTCCTGCAGTGCCGCCGTGATGGCAGACGATACAAGCAGAATGTAGATCAGCGGCTGATGGAATTGCAGCAGCAGGCGCAGCAGCGGTCCGCGCCCTTTTTTCGGGGTCAGGCGGTTAAAGCCGAAACGCGCCTGGCGGCGCTGCGCTTCTTCAGGCTCCAGACCGCGCTCCGGGTCGCTTTCCAGCAAGGAGGCAACTTCAGTGCTTGGAAGGTGGTGCCAGAGTTTGTTCGGAATAGGTTCCATCGTTTTCTTTAAAAATTAAATGGTTCCGGCTGTAAAGAGACCATAACACCTTTGTACGCGTATTTGCGCAAGTGTTCATGAAATCTGCTGAAACAGGTAGCCAATCCTGTTTTTCCTATCGTTAGCTGTCGTGCTGTAAAATACTTGCCCTGTGGTGCTGCGAAGTTACAATATCGCCTTCGCAGATAATCTTCAACTAGGGGCGGCTTGTTGTTTGTTGCCCTGTTTTTGCCGCGCTTTGCGGTCCTGAAAAAGTGAATAAAGTGTCGAAATTACCCACGGATGCCCAGTTACGCGCTCGAGTAAAACTTTTCGGAAATCTTCTCGGCAATGTGATCAAAACCCAGGAAGACGGGCACGTGCTGGCTGCAGTAGAGGCTTTGCGCAAGGGCTTTATCCGTTTGCGCAAGCGCGATGATCCGAGCCTTCGTTTGCAACTCGAGAAACTTGTCGGGGCGCTGGATGTTGACACGCTGACGCATGTGGTGCGCGCGTTCAGCACCTATTTCAGTCTCGTCAATCTGGCCGAGGAATCCTATCAGCACCACATCCGCCGTGCGCAGGTGCGCAGCGGGGGGGCGCTGTGGAAAGGTTCGTTTGATGCCACGCTGCGCGAGTTTCACGCACAGGGGATTACGTCCGCGCAATTGCAGACCCTGCTCGACAAGGCGGCTTATATTCCGGTGCTGACCGCGCACCCGACGGAATCCAAGCGCCGAACCATCATGGAGCATCTGCGCCACATTTTTCTGACCGGCGAGCAGCTGGATGATCCGCGCACCGGCAAGGGGCAGCGTCAGGAGTTGATTCGCCTGCTGGAGCGGCAGATCCAGACCTTGTGGAAAACCGATGAGGTGCGCACCAACAAGCCTCAGGTTCGCGACGAAATCAAGAATGGTCTGTTTTATTTCCGCGAAAGCCTGTTCAAGGCCGTGCCCGAAACCTACCGTTACCTGGAAAAAGCGATCGACCGTGTCTATGGGCCTGAAATGGCTGAAGGCGAGCAAATCCGGGTGCCGAATATCCTGCGTTTCGGTTCCTGGATCGGCGGCGACCGCGACGGCAATCCGTTCGTCACGCCTGAAACAACCATCCTCGCCCTGCGCTTGCACAAGCGTGAAATATTGCGCCTTTACCTCGACGAGGTGAGTGATCTCAGCCATGTCCTGACCCACTCTAAACGCCTCTGCGCCATCAGCGAGTCGATGAGCGAGAGTCTGCTTCAGGACGAGCAGCGCTTCCCTGCGGTATTCGGTGATTTTCCCCAGCGCTTCGGGCAGGAGCCCTATCGTCGCAAGCTTTACGTCATGCTGCACCGCTTGCGCCATAGCCTGAGTTTCATTGAAGCCGAGCTGGAAGGCCGCAGCGGCAGCCCTTTTGCCGACGCTTACCAGTCGGAGCAGGAGTTTCTGTCCGACCTCTACCTGATTCGCGATTCGCTGATCGGCCATGGCGATACCGCTACGGCCCACGGCGAGCTGCAGGACCTGATTCGTCAGGCGGAAACTTTCGGTTTTTACCTGGTACACCTCGACATCCGCCAGGAATCCACGCGTCATACCGAAGCGGTCGCCGAGTTGTTTGCGCAGTTCCCGGGCCTGCCGGACTACAACGCGCTGAGCGAAGCCGGGCGTCTTGAAGCGCTCGGGGCGGCGATCAGCCGTGCGCAGGAATTCGGGATCGACAAGAGCAAGCTCAGCGAGCCCACTCGCGAGACCTTCGAAGTGCTTGAGGTGATGGCCCGCATGCGCCATGAAATCAGTCCCAGGGCATTTGGCGCCTATGTCATTTCGATGACCCATGCCGCCAGCCATGTCATGGAAGTCATGTTCCTCGCCAGCCTTGCAGGCCTGGCTGGCCGCGATGGCAAGGAATGGTTCTGCAACATCAGCATCTCTCCGCTGTTCGAAACCATCATCGATCTGGAGCATATCGAGCCGGTGATGACCGCGCTGCTGGACAACCCGGTCTATGCCGCGCTGGTCAGGTGCTCAGGCAACATGCAGGAAGTCATGCTGGGTTATTCCGACTCTGCCAAGGATGGCGGCATTCTGGCTTCGGTGTGGTCCCTGTACGATGCCCAGACCCGGATCACCGCGCTGGCGCAATCGCGCGGCATCGATTGCCGCCTGTTCCACGGCCGCGGCGGCACGGTCGGTCGCGGTGGCGGGCCGACCCATGAGGCGATCCTGTCGCAGCCGGAAGGCACAGTGCGCGGCCAGATCAAGCTGACCGAGCAGGGCGAGGTGCTGTCGTTCAAATACAGCAACACTGAAACTGCCTCCTATGAGCTGTCCATGGGCATGACCGGCCTGCTCAAGGCCAGCACCAGCCTGGTCCGTGAACAGGGCAAGGCGAGCCAGGATTTTCTCGATATCATGGATAAGCTGGCTGAAGACGGCGAAGCGACCTTCCGTGGACTGACCGATCACACGCCCGGTTTTATCGATTATTTCTACGAAGCCACCCCGCTCACAGAGATTGGCCTGATGAACATCGGTTCTCGGCCTTCTCATCGCAAGAAAGGCGATCGTTCCAAGAGTTCGGTGCGCGCCATTGCCTGGGTCTTTGGCTGGGGGCAGTCGCGCCACACCATGCCGGCCTGGTTCGGCATCGGCACTGCGCTGGAAAACTGGCGCGGCAACGATCCGGAGCGGTTGGCCAAGTTGCAGCGCATGTATGCGGAGTGGCCATTCTTTCGCGCCCTGCTCAGCAATACCCAGATGTCTCTGTTCAAGGCAGACATGAATATTGCCGCGCGCTACGCCGAACTGGCCGAGCGCAAGGATGAGGCGCGCGCCATCTACCAGACGATTTGCGATGAATACAATCGTACCGTCATTCAGGTACTGAGCATCGCCGGTGCCAAGGTGCTGATCGAGGAGAATCCGACGCTGGCTTTGTCCCTGGCACGTCGCAGTCCCTATCTGGATCCGCTCAACCACATCCAGGTCATGTTGCTGAAGCGTACCCGCGACGAATCGCTGCCGCAGGGTCAGCGCGAACAGTGGATCAACCCGCTACTGCGTTCGATCAATGCCATTGCAGGCGGGATGCGCAACACCGGCTAGCCCAGGCCATTTGAGGCGATTCTTTTAACGTGAAACACGTATTGTGAAGTGTGAATTCACTCGCTACGCTTTGTTTGTGAAGCGTGAAATGTAACGGCAGGCTCAGCGGTGCACGAAGCATGCCGAAGTGTAGAGGTTTTACATTTCACGCTTCACAGCAAGGGCATAGCCCAAGCGGTTTCACATTTCACTCGTTTCATGATTCTGGGGGGCAATTTGCCATGCCCCTTACTGCCACATGTCTTATATAAGACATGTGGACTGCTGCCGGCCTTTCTGATATAAATCAGGCCTATGACGAAAGAGCCTGCCTCCCCGAATTTTCTCCCGCTTTACGAGCAGATCAAGTGCCTGATCACGCGCGGCCTGTCTGAACACGAATGGCATCCGGGCGAGGCGATTCCCAGCGAGATGGAACTGGCGCGGCGTTATCAGGTAAGCCAGGGCACGGTGCGCAAGGCAATCGATGAGCTGGTCATGGACAACATGCTGGTGCGGCGCCAGGGCAAGGGGACTTTTGTCGCCACCCTGACCGATGAAGGCACCAACTACCGCTTTCTCAATTTGCTGGCGCTGGATGGCAAGAAGGAATATCCCAGGAGCGATTTCATCGGATTCGAGCGCGGCAAGGCGGATGTCCAGGTGGCGAAGCGCCTCGATATCCGTCCCGGCAGCGCGCTGGTGGTACTGCGCCGGGTGCTGGATTTCTCCGGAAAGCCCGTGGTGTACGACGATATCCGTCTGCCAGCCGCCCAGCTCAAGGGCATCACCAGCGCGATGATCGAAGACCACGTCAATGCCCACAAGGGAACGCTATATTCGCTGTATGAAACCCGCTACCGGATTCGTATCATTTCCGCCCAGGAACGCATCCGGGCGGCGGCGGCAGATGAAGTCAGCGCACCGTTGCTGAACGTGGCGATCGGTACGCCCCTGCTGTGCATCGAGCGGGTGGCTTTCAGCTACAACAAGCAGCCGGTGGAATGGCGCAAGAGCTATATCAACACCGAAAATTACTACTATTTCGACGAATTGAACTGATGGTGGTAGCAAGCCCTGCGCCTTGGCTTGGTGGGCGCGCACAACAGCATGGCATCCAGCAGGGAGAGAGTGGCCCGCAGGGACTTGAGCGAGGTAGCCCGGATATTACATCTCATGTGTCGGGTCCGGTCAGGCGACGGACATAGAAGGTATCGCTGGCATAAGCCACAGGCTTCAGGTCGCCGGCCTCAACCAATGCTTCAACCAGCGTCATGTCTCCCCCCGATTTGTCCACCAAGGCGCGCAGGGCGGATTCACGCAGAGGGTGAACGGCGGTGATGGCCAGGATGTCGCGACGCAGATCGCCACTGAAGGCAAAGGTATCACCCTCGTAAGCGGTCAGGAGTTCCACTTCGAGACCGAGTTCGCAGAAGATCTGATAGGCACGGTTCACCCTCTCCTCGCTCGGCCCATGCACGCCCGAGACGGCGGGCGGACGGTGGGGAATGGCCAGGTAGGTGCGGGAGATGCCGGCATTCCGGAGAAAATCCCCCAGGACTGTCAGGCTCGCCGGACTGTCGTTGATGTCGGCCAGCAGCATGGTTTCGCTCACCAGAGTGCCGGCAAAATTCCGGGCGAAGGTACGAATGCCGTCCAGGATGTCGGGCAGTTCCAAATCCGGATGCGGCCGGTTGATGCGCCTCCAGGTGGCCTCGTCGACGCTATCCACCTTGACGCTGACCCAGTCAGCCCGACCGAGTGTATCGCGCACCTCCGGCCGCCATATCAGGGAGGCATTGCTGATCACTGCAATCGGCCGTCCGAGAGAGCGCAGAGCGTCGATGGCGGCGGATAGCTGACTGTCGAGGGTCGGTTCGCCGTCAGGGACGAAGGTCAGGTAATCCACCGTTTCGCCCTGGGCGCGCACCGCCTCCAGACGCTGGCTGACTTCCAGAAGAATCGTTTCTGGGGGGTAGAAGGCGCGCGGAGTCATTTCCTGGGCGTCCGTGGGGCCCACCTGGCAGTAGACGCACGAGTAGCTGCAATGCTTGGGCGGGATATTGTTGATCCCCAGGCTGCGACCGAGACGGCGAGAGGGGACGGGGCCGAAGGCGATTTCCATGGTTTGTCAGCGTCCGAACCGAGCATTCATGTGGATGACGATTGCCGCATCCATCCTGTTAGAACACCCATAAATGGCCAATTTTATTATTTTTCATCATTGTTGCCGTGCCGGGGTAAGAGCCAGATCCAGCAACGTCGAGGTGGATTTGAGATGAAGGTAATATAGTCCTTCAGCGGCGATTGGCGGAGTATGCTCATAAAACCTGGTCCGTGCGTTGCTGCTCTTCAAGCAGCACGTCAAGTTTCTCGCCACAGATGCTCATGCTTGCTTCTGACTGACCGTC
Organism: uncultured Gammaproteobacteria bacterium; assembly: GCA_963741495.1. GTDB lineage: Bacteria > Pseudomonadota > Gammaproteobacteria > Burkholderiales > Sulfuricellaceae > Sulfurimicrobium. The sequence continues at coordinate 724 of CAVUID010000008.1, read as the reverse complement.
AAAGCGCAAGCTCAGGTGACACGTCCCTGGACGTATTCTGCCCAAGGGGATGAAGTAGCTCTTTCCATCAGGGCCTCTCCACTGGTGCAAGACCTCCGCGTTCCACGTGCCATCAGCGGGAGCGGTATCGGGTAATGGGTAATGAGCGCACTCTTCCTTGGTATATTTGAGTATGGCGAAAAGCTCTTCCACTTCCAGAGGTGAAGAAGAGGGGATGTAGCGCCGCACATGCCCCTCGGCAGCCGCAACACCGGAAGAAAAGCTCAAGCGGCCGCTACACTGGCCTTCATGACAGTGGGCACACACGGTGTTGAATTTCACCACTGTTGCTCTTATGTCCGCCATGCAGTTTTGAGAGTAAATCAAGGCTGTGACGGCAACGCCTATAGGTGTCAAAAAATATACAAGCAGCTTGAGGGGCGACATGTTTTCCTGGAACTCCCTTTAACGAAACTTGCGACGCGAGTCCGCGCTTCTTGCCGGCCGATTCGCCATTTCGTCCCGGAACAATCTTATGTCTTATATAAGACATGTGGATTGGTCGGGATAGTGCAGATAAAATTCGCATCCGCATGCCTGCCGTATGCCGCTGTTTATGGTAAAACTGTATTCACTATACGAGACACGTTACCATATTTGGATCACTGCCGCCCATGCGCGATCGCTGCCTGGGAGCATTATTGTTTTGATGAAATTGAATTAGGATCAGCATGGATAATTTAAA
>CAVUID010000007.1:0-363899 GCA_963741495.1 uncultured Gammaproteobacteria bacterium | reverse complement strand
TTATTGATGACTTAACCGCAAAGGACGCTAAGGTACGCAAAGTAAAGCAGATGGGTTCCTTGGTGAACCTTTGCGTCCTTGGCTGGTAAAAAATATGAACAGCAAACCCATCCTGAGCTTCGAATTTTTTCCTCCTAAAACCCCCGAGGGCATGGACAAGCTGCGCGCCACGCGCCAGCAGCTTGCCCAGCTCAACCCGGAGTTCTTCTCGGTAACTTTCGGCGCTGGCGGCTCCACACGAGACCGCACGCTGGAAACCGTGATTGAAATCCAGCAGGAAGGCCACAAGGCCGCGCCGCATCTGTCCTGCATCGGCTCGACGCGGGAAAATATCCTCGCCATCCTTAATGCTTACAAGAGCCATGGCATCCGGCACATCGTCGCGCTTCGTGGCGATCTGCCCTCCGGCACGCAGGACGTGGGCGAATTCCGCTATGCCAACGAGCTGGTGGCTTTCATCCGCGCGGAAACCGGCGATTATTTCCACATTGAAGTAGCGGCCTATCCCGAGTTTCACCCGCAGGCGCAAACGGCACAGGCCGATCTCGCCAACTTCAAGCGCAAGGTCGATGCCGGCGCCAATGCGGCGATCACCCAGTATTTCTACAATGCCGACGCCTACTTCAACTTCCGCGACGAATGCGACGCCATGGGCATCGACATTCCCATCGTGCCGGGCATCATGCCGATCAGCAACTTCTCCCAGCTGGCGCGTTTTTCAGATGCCTGCGGTGCGGAAATCCCGCGCTGGCTGCGCCTCAAGATGCAGGGTTATGGCGACGACACCGCCTCGATTCGCGCGTTTGGGCTGGACGTGGTGACCGCCATGTGCGACCGCCTGCTGCAAGGCGGCGCGCCAGGGCTGCATTTCTACACGCTCAACCAGGCTGGGCTGATCACCACCGTCTGGCAGCGGCTGGGCTTGTAGAAAATCAGGGTGGGTTGTCCAAGTGGGGGTGAATCCGCCCTGTATTGTTATACCCGGCATATATTGGCGCTCTGGATATTTTCCAGGCATCATGCTAAATTGTATTGCTACAAATGTGGTAACCCGGAGGGCGAAACAATGAGCATGACAACATCTATACGCATTGATCAGAAGTTATATGAGCAGGCGAAGGCGGATGCAATTGCAGAGCATCGCTCGATTTCTGGTCAGGTCGAGTTCTGGGCCAAAGTGGGCCGGGCAGCACTCGATAACCCGGATTTGCCGGTAGCGTTTATTGCCGAGGCGCTGGTGTCGATGGCAGAACCACGTGAAGACGCAACCCCATTTATTCCACGCAGCCTGGCTAGATGAGCTACGCAGTCTCGCAGACCCGGCGTTTCAGTCGACAGTATAAGAAACTGAATGATAATGTTGCTGCTGATGTGGACCAAGCCGTGGCAACGATCGCTGAAAACCCCGACGTGGGAGAGCAGAAGAAAGGTGACCTGGCTTCATTGAGCGTTTACAAGTTCCATAGCCAGAAGCAAATGTACCTGCTGGGATACACGCTTGACGAAGTCGTGCGCCTGGTTCAACTGGAAGCGGTCGGCCCTCACGAGAATTTCTATCGTGACCTGAAGCGGTGATTGCCGCAATCGTTCTGTAGGGGACGCAGGATTGACAGAATAACGTATCTTCTTTGCCTAGGAGCCTGTCGGACTTAAAGGAAATCGGCTGCAAATCCGATTCGCTTCGATTCTTCAAGTCCGACAGGCTCCTAGTTTTTCCCGTTCATCTTGCCCATTTGAGCTTGGGTTAACGGTAAACCTCTTTTCTGTGCCCCACACGCAACACCAGAATCAGCACCGTTTCATCCTGAATGTCGCAGATCAGACGATAATCCCCGATGCGATACTTCCAGTAGCGGCCCAGCTCTTCCCCGCGTAGCGCCTGGCCCAGTACCCGTGGATTTTCAAGTGGCGCAATGCGCTCCCGCACCGTTTTGATGATTCTGGCCTGAGCCGTTTTGTCGAGCCGCTTGAGTTCATCCAGTGCGCGCGGGTCGAATTCAATCCACCAGACCAAGGTCGCGCTCTATCTGATCAAGGGGAATGGCGGGTAAAGGGGTATTCCTGCGCGCCTCTGCAAGATAATAATCCTCAAGATCGTCAAGATATTCAACAACAGCCTCTCGCACATAAAAACTCTTGGTGCGACCCGTGTTGCGCGCAAGCAAGGCAATACGGTTCTCGATCTCTTCGGGCAAGCGAACAGCTAGCATATTTGCCTCCACATGTTATACGTGTATAACAATTATATCTTTGATCTGTGACTAAGAACAAGTTGATATGGAGAAAGGGGGCGGCAATCTGTTCCCCCTCACCCCTCATATATGATCTTTCATGTGATTTATCACATAGAAAGTCGGAATCCCGCGCAAGCGGGACCCCTCACTCAGCGAAGTGTTGCACAAAAACCACACAATCTAGCCACATGTTGCGCAAACCCCAAATTCACCTTGCATGCCTCATTCACTATTTGCAAGAATGGCTACAACTTCTCAATAGAGAGGTTAAGTAGATCGGATAACCGAGCTACTAAGCAACTCTAAAACTCAACTCTTAATGGAGAGATCACATGAACAAGAAACTTCTGGCCCTGGCAATCGCTGCCGCTCTGGCTCCTGCTGCTGCAATGGCCGATTCCGGCAACGTGACGATTTCCGGTTCCGTGCACATGTCCGTGGACAGCCTGGACGATGGCGACAACCGCGAAACCAACATTTCCAGCAACTCTTCCTGGATCAGTTTTCCGGTGACGAAGACCTGGGCAACGGCCTGAAAGCCATCTGGCAAATGGACAGCCCAGATCGGCATGGGCGAACTGACCAGCACCGACGGCAACAACACTGGACCAACCGCAACAGCTTTATCGGCCTGTCCGGCAACTTCGGTACCACCCTTGTGGGTCGTCATGACACCCCGCTGAAACTGGTTGGCCGCAAGGCTGACCTGTTCGGCGACCAGATCGGTGATTCCCGTAACCTGATCACTACCGGCAGCCTCGGCGACAATGCGTCCTGACAACGTGATTGCCTACATTTCCCCAACCATGGGTGGTTTCCATGGCGCGATTGCTTATGTTACCAACGTTGACGCTGGCGCTACAGCTGAAAACTCCATCAAAGCCGCTAGCGCTCTGGGTATGTACGAAAACGGTCCTGTGATGGTTGGCCTGGGTTATGAAAGGTACAATGTTGCTGGTACTGACATCAATCCTAAGCAATGGCGTCTGGTTGGCGGCTACAGCTTCGGCGATGTGAAACTGGTTGCCCTGTATCAGAAAGCTGATGACCTGACGATAGCATCGTCAACAGCAACTGACCGTACAACTTGGGGTCTGGGTGCTGCGTACAAGATGGGTGCTACCACCATCAAAGGCCAATACTACAAGGCTGGCGATCTGAACAATGCGTCCGAAACCGGTGCTAGCATGTTTGCAATTGGTGCGGATTACGCCCTGTCCAAGCGCACCACTACCTATGTAGCGTACGCCCGCACCAACAACGATGACAACACCAATGCCTTTACCGCATTCGGTGGCGGTCATGGCGACAACCCAGTAACTGCTGACCAACGGCGACAACTCCGCTGGTTTCTCGCTGGGTATGAAGCACGCATTCTAATTTCCGGCCGGCTTGCCCGGTCTGAAGTCTGAAGCTTAAAACGGGCGCCTCGGCGCCCGTTTTTTTATTCTTTTTTTTGTGGTCAGCGGATGCAGCATTGAAACATATATGCCCACGCGCATACAGTGCCCGAGTGTTTTAGTATGGTAATATGGCGCTATTTATCCCAAGGAGAACTGAATGAGCAAACCTGTTTGCGCCCAGCGCGCACCCTATGCCCTGGAACTTGAGGCCGGTGACTATTGGTGGTGTTCGTGCGGCAAGTCCCAAACCCAGCCATTCTGTGATGGCGCCCACAAGGGCAGCGAGTTTGCGCCACAAAAATTTTCCCTGAACGAGAAAACCAAGGTCTGGCTATGCGGTTGCAAGGCCAGCGCCAAGGGGCCATTTTGCGATGGCGCGCACAAAACGCTGGAGGCTTAGGGATACCACTGCATGAGTGGTCATTGCGAGGAACAAAGTGACGAAGCAATCTCGTCACCATTTGAAATACAGGATTGCTTCGCTACGCTTGCAGTGACATTGCGCGTTTGACCTTCCCTAGGAGACCGGCTCTTCGTTTGTGCACGGCACGGCTTTCAGTTCCGTGCCTGGAAAATCCTGTTTCAGCCTGACCAGGTCGGCTTCGAGATTTTCGCCGCTGGCCTTGATAAGCAGGCTGGCCACGCCGGCATCCAGAGTACGGGGGCCGGATTTGGCTGATTTAATATTGTTTTTGGTACGAAGTTCAGCGAGGTATTTGTCCGCGGCTTCCTGAGTGGAAAATACGCCCAGGGAAATGGCGTGACGCCATTTGTTGTTGTCCTGCATCACCAGGCTATCCTCGATGCCCAGTCCTTTCAGTTCTTCCTGCTTCTTCTGCGCGTCGGCCCTCGATTTAAGCGGCGAGATATAGACCCAGTACTTGCTGGTCTTTTCCGGGGCGTTGCGCACGGTCACGGCTTTTTCGCCCAGTTGCAGCGGTTTGAGCGCGTTTTGTGCGCGCTCCAGTTCCGGCTTGGGAAAAACGCCCCATTCCAGGCAGACCAGGAGCGGGGCAGCGGGTTGTTCTTGCACCGGCGTTAATTCCGTTTCCTGCAGCAGGTGGATTTTTTCGGCATTAAAAGGCGCATGGCTGGCCATCGAATCACCATCCGGACGCCCCTGCGACAATTGCATCACGGTGAAGAATGCGATGTTGGCAATGAGCAACAGCGCGAACGTCCAGCGCATGAATAGGCTCATTGCTGTTCAGGTCGCCATACCAGATCCAGCTCCCGCGCCGCCTTGACGTCATCCAGGCGACGCACTGGCATGGAGTAGGGCGCGCCCTTGACCAGTTCGGGCTGGCTGTAGGCTTCATCGCGGATTTCCTTGAGCGCTGCGATGAAAGCATCCAGCGTTTGTCTGGACTCGGTTTCGGTCGGCTCGATCAGCAGGCATTCCTGCACCAGCATCGGGAAATAGGTGGTGGGTGCGTGAAAACCTTTGTCCAGCAGGCGTTTTGCCACGTCCATGGCTGTGACGCCGGTTTCGTCCTTGAGCCTTTTCAGGGTAACGATGAATTCGTGGCTGGCGCGGCGAGTGGAAAATGCCACGTCGAAGCCGGCCTGGGCGAGTTCCACCATCAGGTAATTGGCGTTGAGCGTCGCGAATTCCGCTACCCGGTGCATGCCATGTGCGCCCAGCATGCGCGCATAAACATACGCGCGCAGCAGAATGCCGGCATTGCCCATAAAGGCGGAAAGGCGACCGATACTCTGAGGCCGGTCCTGCTCCGTCAGCCAGCGGTAACGCCCTTCTTCACTGACCACGAAGGGGATGGGGAGGAAGGGTTCAAGGCGGGGACTGACGCCGACCGGGCCGGCGCCGGGTCCGCCGCCGCCATGGGGGGTGGAAAAGGTTTTGTGCAAATTCAGGTGGATGACATCGAATCCCATGTCGCCCGGCTTGACCCGGCCCAGGATGGCATTGAGGTTGGCGCCATCGTAGTACAGTAGCCCGCCGGCCTCATGGACGATGCGCTGAATTTCCTGAATGCTCTTTTCGAACACACCCAGGGTGGACGGGTTGGTCAGCATCAGACCCGCCGTCTGCGGGCCGACAGCGGCCTGGAGCGCAACCAGATCGACGTTGCCGTCGCCATCAGTCGGGATCTCGCGCACGGTGTAGCCGCACATCACCGCGGTCGCGGGGTTGGTGCCGTGAGCGCCGTCCGGCACCAGAATCTCGCTGCGCGCCGTGTCGCCACGCGCGTCGTGATAGGCACGAATCATCGCCACACCGGCAAACTCTCCCTGCGCTCCGGCCATCGGGGTGAGCGAAACGGCCGCCATGCCGGTCACTTCCTTGAGCATTTCCTGCAAATCAAACATGGAGGCCAGGAAGCCCTGCCCCGTATTTTCCGAACTCATGGGGTGACGGGCCAGCAACTGCGGCAACATGGCCAGCTGATTGCAGGCGCGCGGGTTGTACTTCATGGTGCAGGAACCGAGCGGGTAGAAATGGGTGTCGATGGAGAAGTTTTTCTGCGACAGTCGGGTGTAGTGACGCACCGCGTCCATTTCGGAAACTTCCGGCAGCAGCGGAGGGGCCTTGCGCCGCAGATGGGCAGGGATGTCAGTGCAGGCGGCCAGAGAGGCTGGTGCCTGGGCGGCATTGCGACGTTTGGGCTGGGAGCGTTCGAAGATCAGCATGTCAGTTTTCAATCAAGGCATTTAACCACGGAGAACACGGAGAAAATCGAAGGCGCCAAGAAAGCTTTGCTCTCTCCGTGCGCTCCGTGTTCTCCGTGGTTTAATTGTTTTTACCGGCTCAAAGCCGCGATCGCCGCATCGTAATCCGGCTCCTGGGTAATTTCCGGCACCAGTTCGGTATGAATCACCCGGTCTTTTTCGTCGAGGATGATCACGGCGCGGGCCATCAGGCCGGAGAGAGGGGGATCGGTGATCATCACGCCGTAGTCCTTGTGGAAATCGCGCCCGCGCATGGTGGAGAGCATGATCACCTTGTCCAGCCCTTCCGCGCCGCAGAAACGGCTCTGGGCAAACGGCAGATCGGCGGAAATCACCAGTACCACGGTGTTGTTCATTTCGCTGGCACGCTGGTTGAAAACGCGGGTGGAGGTGGCGCATACCGGGGTGTCGATACTGGGCACAATCGACAGCACCTTGCGCTTGCCGGCAAATTCGCTGAGGGAAACATCCTTCAGATCTTTGTCCACCAGCATGAAGCTGTGTCCGGTTTCGCCCACCTGCGGAAAATGTCCGCCTACATTGAGTGTTTCACCTTCGAGCGTTACTGTCGCCATATCAATCTCCTCGTTTTTACCACTTGCTGGTGGCGGTGGGTACTAGCTTGGTGCAGGTCGGGCCGGAAGTGCGCCGGGATATGATGCGCTCCAGTTGCTCGGCGTATTTTTCCAGGTCGGCTGGCGTTCTGGTTTCGGTGGCACAGATCAGCAGCGCCTCGCCCAGTTCCGGGTAATAGGGTGTCAAATCAAATCCGCCGACGATGCCCTGCACTTCCAGTGCGCGCAGCACGTCCGCCACGGGAATCGGCAGTTTCAGCACGACTTCGTGAAAAACGGTTTGCGAGAACACCCGTTTGACCCCGGGAATCGCACATAGTTTTTCAGCCAGCGTGACCGTATTGGCATGGCTGGCGGCGGCGACGCGCTCCAGGCCATCCGGTCCGAGCAGCGTCATGTGGATGGTGGCGGCGGTGGCCATCAGGCCCTGGTTGGAGCAGATGTTGGAAGTCGCCTTGGCGCGGCGGATGTGCTGTTCGCGCGCCTGCAGGGTCAGCGCAAAGCCGGGCTTGCCGTCCAGGTCGACGGTGCGCCCGATGATGCGCCCGGGCATCTGGCGCACCAGCGCCTGCTTGCAGCACATGAAGCCGAAGTAGGGGCCGCCGCTGGAAAGCGGCGCGCCCAGCGGCTGGCCTTCGCCGACCGCGATATCCGCGCCCTTGCTGCCCCATTGTCCGGGCGGGTTGAGCAGCGCCAGCGCCAGCGGGTTGACCAGGCCGATGACCAGTCCTCCCTGGGCGTGAGCCCAGTCGGTGAGGGCATCCACTTCTTCCAGGCAGCCGAAAAAGTTGGGCTGGGGAATGATCAGCGCGGCAAAATCCTTTTCTGCCGGCAGCGTGGTAATACCCTGCGCGGGGTCGTAATCCAGCTCGACCAGCTCGATTTTCTGATGCCTGACGATGCTGTTTACAACCCGACGATAGAGCGGATGCACGGTTTTGGGTATCAGGATACGGCGCGAGGTCTTGTGTGCGCGCACCGCCATCAGCGCCGCTTCGGCCAGGCCGGAGGCGCCGTCGTAAAGGCTGGCGTTGGCCACGTCCATCCCGGTCAGGGAGGCCATCATGGTCTGGAATTCGTACAATAGTTGCAGCGTACCCTGGCTGGCTTCGGCCTGATAGGGCGTATAGGCGGAATAAAACTCACCGCGCGTGGCGATCTGCCACACTGCTGCCGGAACGTGATGCTCGTAAGCACCGGCGCCGATAAAATTGAGAAAACGCCCATCCGTCTCGGCACGTTCGGTCATCAGGCGGGAAATATCCATTTCCCCCATGCCCGGCGCAATGCCGGTCAGCTGACCACTGCGCAGCCCGGCGGGAATTTCGTCGAACAGGTCTTCGATGGACGGCACGCCGATGCGCGCAAGCATGGCCTGAATGTCTTCTTCGGTATGAGGGATAAACGGCATATGTTTTCCGGGTGAGGCGTCAGGGGTATGAAGTGTGAAGGGTGAAAGGTGTTCATTGTGAGTCTTTTACCTTTCACACTTCACAGCGAAGCGGCTTCACTTTTCACCCCTTGCTGATTTAATGTGCTTCGCTGTCCACCAGTGCCTGATAGGCTGCCGCGTCGAGCAGCGTACCGAGGTCAGCCGTGTTTTCGGGTTTGATCCTGAACAGCCAGGCAGCGTAGGCGTCCTGGTTGATGCTTTCCGGCGCATTTTCCACGTCATCGTTGGCGGCCAGCACCTCCCCCGCGATGGGCGCATAGACATCAGATGCGGCCTTGACCGATTCGACCACCGCGCATTCTTCGCCCTGGGACAGCTTGCGCCCAGTTACCGGGTTTTCCACGAATACCATGTCGCCCAGCAACTCCTGGGCATGGTGGGTGATGCCGACAGTGACGCTGCCGTCAGCTTCAGGCCGGACCCATTCGTGGGATTTGGTGTATTTAAGATCAGCCGGGATGCTCATTTTATAGTCCTTGGATATTCAATATTATTGTGCGGAATTATGCCACTAAACCGCTCATGGCGCTTGCGCCCGGACCGGTTTCCCTCTCCCCTGCCCTCTTCCGAGAGGAGAGGGGGAGGAGGCTTCGCCTACGGTGTATTTTTATAACAGGGCTTGCCGTTGCGCGCGAAGGGGTAGCGCACGACCTGGGCACTCAGCAGCTTGCCGCGAATTTCCACTTGTACGGTGTCCCCCACCGTGACTGGCGCAGGCAGACGCGCCAGGGCAATGGACTGGCTGAGTGTCGGAGAAAAACCACCGCTGGTGATTTCTCCTTCACCCTGCGCCGTGATCACTTTCTGATGGCTGCGCAACACGCCCTTGTCGAGCAGCAATAGACCCGCCAACTGGCGCGCCACGGGCTGGCTGGTGAGTGCTTGCTTGCCGATAAAATCGCGCGGGCTGGCTAGATCGACAGTCCAGGTGAGACCGGATTCGAGCGGGGACACGCTTTCGTCCATGTCCTGACCGTAGAGATTCATGCCGGCTTCCAGGCGCAGGGTATCGCGCGCACCCAGGCCGATGGGCGCAACGCCCTGCTCCCGCAATGCCTGCCACAGGAAGGGCGCGGCCTTGGCCGGCACCATGATTTCGAAGCCATCTTCCCCAGTATAGCCAGTACGGGCGATGAACATGGTGCCCATTTCCGCAGCCTGAAACGCTTTTAGATTTTCACTGATTTCCTGCGAACCCGGCATGGCGGCCCAGAATTTGGCGCGCGCATTGGGCCCCTGAACTGCAATCATGGCCAGATCGCGGCGCGGCGTAAGTGTTAACTGAGGCGCCAGCTTTTCGCGCTGCGCTTCCATCCATGCCAGGTCTTTCTCTGCCGTGCCGGCGTTGACCACGATGCGGAACCAGTCTTCGCGCATGAAATAGATGATCAGGTCATCGATCACCCCGCCCTGCTCGTTGAGCATGCAGGCATACAGTGCCTTGCCCGGTAGCGTGAGCTTGTCCACGTTGTTGGCCATGATCTGGCGCAAAAAGCCGCGCGCCCCCGCCCCTGCCAGATCCAGCACCTGCATGTGGGAAACATCGAACATGCCGGCATCCGTACGCACCTTGTGATGCTCATCGAGCTGCGAGCCATAATGAAGCGGCATATCCCAGCCACCGAAATCCACCATCTTGGCGCCGGCAGCACGGTGCGCGGCGTTGAGCGGGGTCTGTTTAAGCATTGAATTCTCCATGATTACGGCTGGGACGGATAAAACAGGTACAGGCGATATCCCTCGGCCTTGAGTTCGCCAAGGTCCATCAGCAGTTTGACCGCAACTTCACCGCCGGAGGGTATGCCCTGGGAAATCAAAGCCGTGTTTCTCAAATACTCGGCGGGAGTAAACAGCTTGCGCGCCACCATTTCATCCCGGGTGTTGGTCAGGGTCAGCTCCAGCGTGGGGTACGCCTGAACATGGGTTGCGCGGTTGCGCAGTATGCTGGTCAGCACCACGATATTGGCGCGCGCCGGATCAGCATGGAGTTCGGACGACTCGATGCCGATCAGGTCGGGATTGCGCGGCAGACTGACGCGACACTGGAGGTAGTGACAGGCCTGTTCCAGCAGGGGGCGGGTCAGCGGATAGTGCGCGGCAACGGCATCACGGAAAGAATAAACCCCCTGAACAAGCAATCCGGCCAGCAATAGCAAGCTGGCCAGGGCCCATGGCCAGGCTCGCCGGGGCTTGGGGGGCGGCGCATATTTTGGGCTTGCGGGTGAAACCTTGGGTTGAATGACGGCGGGCGGCGGCTGAATGCGGACCACGCGAGATTCGGCTTCAGCTTTACTTTCTGGCTCTGGCTCTGGCTCTGGCTCTGCTCTGGCTCTGGCTCTGGCTCTGGCTCTGGCGACAGCAGTTTGTCGAGCGTATCGAATGCTTGCTCAGCAACAGGCTCGATGGCGCTGGTTTCTTCCTTGGAAGGCGCATCGGGGAATAATTCCAGCGGCCAATCGGCGTCTGCCGGCGCTTCGGGCTGGGTGATCTCGAGCTCGAATAAAGCCTCTTCAGTTTCAGGCTGGCTCTCAGAATCGTTAACATCAAGCTCGAACAGGGGTTCGGCGGTATCGCCAGTTTCTGGCGGCGCGGCTGGTTGCGAAACTTCCGGTTCGGGTGAATCGAGTGTTTGCGCGGCTGGGAAGACCTCCTGAGCCTGTTCTTCCAATCCAGGTTGCTGGGCTGGGTCTGGAACATCCGCCGGCAACAGCGGCGATTCCTCGATCAGGCTTTCAAGCGCGTTGAAAACATGAGCGCAGCGACCGCAACGTACGTTTCCGTTGCGCATCCCCAACTGTTCTTCCGTCACGCGGAAGCGGGTCTGGCACTGCGGACAGGCAGTGATGCTGCTCATGTTTTCCGGGTGCCGGCCAGACAGGCCCAGCCTTCTGATTCTTCCGCCACTTCGATATCAAACCAGTTGCGGTAAACCGCCAGTACATCGTCGGCCTGGTGCGAGAGAATGCCCGAAAGCACGATGCGGCCACCCGGGCGGGCGGCATTGGCCAGCATGGGAGCGAGCATCTTCAGCGGATTGGTGAGAATGTTGGCAACCACGACATCTGCTGTCAGCTGCGGCGCATCGTTTGGCAGATAAAAACGGGCAGAAACCTGATTCTGCTCGGCATTGAACAGGCTGGCCTGAATCGCCTGCGGATCGATATCCACCCCAACGACCTGCCCGGCGCCGAGCTTCAGCGCAGCAATGGCGAGAATGCCGGAGCCGCAGCCATAGTCGAGCACGGTTTCACCACCGCGAATATGGCGGTCCAGCCACTGCAGGCACAGGCGGGTGGTGGGATGGCTGCCGGTACCGAAGGCCAGGCCGGGGTCAAGAATCAGGTTGATGGCAGACGAATCGGGCGATTCGTGCCAGGTCGGCACGATCCACAGGCGTGGAGAAATCGGAATCGGCGCAAATTGCGCCTGGGTCTGGCGCACCCAGTCCTGCTCTGCCACGGCTTCCACTTCGAATGCCGGCGCAGCGGCAAGACCCGCCGCAGCTGAGGCTTCGGCCACGATAGCGGTCAGATCGGCATCTGCCTCGAACAGGGCATTAACCAGCGCATCCTGCCATACGCCTGCGGGCGGCTCACCCGGTTCGCCAAAAATTTCCTGCTCTTCGGCTGTGCCGGCATGGGCATCCTCAATGGAAACAGAGAGCGCGCCCAGCTCCATTAACGCATCGCCGAGGATTTCGGCAATGTGGGCGTTTGCCGCAATTTTCAGCGCTTGCCATGCCATGATGACTCCCGATTCTTAAGGCTGCTAGGCGGTCTTCTTGTCCGCGAGCATTTTTTCCAGGTAGTGGATGCTGGCGCCACCCTTAAGGAATGCAGCGTCATGCATCAGGTCGCGATGCAGCGGAAGATTGGTTTTGACGCCATCCACCACCATTTCCGAAAGGGCTGTTCGCATCCGCGCAATGGCCTGCTCGCGGGTATCGCCATAAGCGATCAGCTTGCCGATCATGGAGTCGTAATAAGGCGGCACGAAGTAATTGTGGTAGATGTGGGAGTCCACCCGGATGCCCGGCCCGCCGGGCACGTGATACTGGGTAATGCGGCCAGGCGAGGGCATGAAGGTGTAGGGGTCCTCGGCATTGAGTCGGCACTCGATGGCGTGCCCCTTGAACTGAATTTCTTTCTGCTTGTAGCGCAGTTTTTCTCCGGATGCGATGCGCAATTGTTCCTGCACGATATCCACACCGGTGATCATTTCGGTGACGGGGTGCTCCACCTGCACCCGGGTATTCATTTCGATGAAGAAGAATTCGCCGTCTTCATACAGGAATTCGAAAGTGCCGGCACCTCGGTAGCCGATCTTGCGGCAGGCCTCGGCACAGCGCTCACCGATCTTGTCGCGCAGCTTGGTATCCAGGCCAGGCGCCGGGGCTTCTTCCAGCACTTTCTGGTGGCGGCGCTGCATGGAGCAGTCGCGCTCGCCGAGATGGATGGCATTGCCATGCTCGTCCGCCAGTACCTGAATTTCGATATGGCGCGGATGCTGGAGAAACTTCTCCATGTAGATCATGGGGTTGCCGAAAAAACTTTGGGCTTCTGATTTGGTCAGGCTGACTGCGCTCAGTAGCGCGGCCTCGGTATGCACCACGCGCATGCCGCGTCCGCCGCCGCCGCCGGCGGCCTTGAGAATGACGGGGTAACCCGTTTCCTTTGCGATGCGCTTGATTTCGTCCTCGTCGTCCGGCAGTGCGCCGTCGGAGCCGGGCACGCAGGGCACGCCGGAAGCCTTCATGGCATCCTTGGCACAGACCTTGTCGCCCATCAGGCGGATGGTTTCAGGGCGAGGTCCGATGAAAATGAAGCCGCTGTTCTGCACCCGTTCGGCGAAATCGGCGTTTTCCGACAGGAAGCCGTAGCCGGGATGGATCGCCGTCGCATCGGTGACTTCCGCTGCGCTGATTACGGCCGGGATGTTGAGGTAGCTGAGCGTGGAGGACGGCGGGCCGATGCACACCGATTCGTCGGCAAGCCTGACGTATTTGGCTTCGGAGTCGGCTTCGGAGTGAACTGCCACGGTCTTGATGCCCAGTTCGCGGCAGGCGCGCTGGATGCGCAGGGCAATTTCGCCACGATTGGCGATTAGGACTTTATCTATCATGTTAGGGCTCGTTAATGAATAATTTGGGCATACGCTGGGGCCGCTTTGAGTGCAGGCCAAGGCGCGGGACGCGCAGTTGTGTCATTCACAACAAGCGGCTCGTAACGTGGGGATGCGCTCAAAGCGGCCCCAGCCCGGAGGGTTGCTGCGTATTCGGGCGTCTGCAGCGTTGCAAAACTTGCGAATGGAATAACCATTCGCTGCGCTTTGCGCCTTGCATCCATCCCGAATTCGCAGCAACGTATGTCCAAGTTATCCATTAACGAGCCCTTAGTCCCTTAGCCAATAATGAACAGGGGTTCACCGTATTCAACGGGTTGTCCGTTTTCAACCAGGATGGCCTTGATGACGCCGCTCTGATCAGCCTCGATCTCGTTGAGCAGTTTCATCGCTTCGATAATGCACAGGGTTTCGCCGGCGGAAACGCTCTGGCCGACTTCCACGAAAGACTTGGCATCGGGGGAGGATGCGCGGTAGAGCGTGCCCACCATGGGGGATTTCACGATGTGTCCTTCCGGCTGGGCCGGCTCCGCAACAACCGGTGCTGCCGCAGCCGGCTGATTGACCTGCTGGGCCGGGACCGACATCATTTGCTGCGGCGGCGCATATTGCATCATTTGTGGCGCCTGGCCGTAGCGGCTGATACGCACTTTTTCTTCACCCTCGGTGATTTCGAGTTCGGCGATGCCGGAGTCTTCGACCAGGTCGATCAGTTTTTTAAGTTTGCGCAAATCCATGATGAGCCCTTGTTTAAGGTTGTGCCAATGCAAAATCCAGCGCCAGTTCATAACCCTTTGCCCCGAGGCCGCTGATGATGCCTACAGCAAGGTCGGAGAAATAGGAGTGATGGCGAAAGGCTTCGCGGGCGAAAATGTTGGAAAGATGTATTTCCACGAAGGGAATGTTCACCCCCGCCAGTGCATCGCGCAAAGCGACGCTGGTATGGGTGAATGCGGCGGGGTTGATAAGGATGAAATTTACCCCGTCACGCCCCGCCTGATGAATGCAGCCGATCAGTTCGGCCTCGCTGTTGCTTTGAAAAGCTTCCAGGCTGGCGCCGGATTGCCGGGCCTGCTGTATGAGGCGCTGGTTGATGTCTTCCAGCGTATCTTTTCCATAATGCTGCGGTTCGCGGCTACCCAGAAGATTGAGATTGGGGCCGTGCAGTACCAGAATTTTGCTGTTTCTAGCGGGCATCCGGTTACCTGTTATAAAGGTTTCGATGGGCGCAAGTTTGCCGCAAATTGGGGTGATTTGTCCAGTTTTTGACGTTAAATAACGACAAAAATCAAACCTGGACAGCGACCTCCAGCGGGGAAATTTGTGCTAGATCAAGCCCTTCAGGATCGTTTCCAGTTGCTCGCGCTTCAGTTCACCGGTTACCGTGGACACGATGTCGCCATTTTTGGCGAAAATCGCGGTAAAAGGCAGTCCGCCAAGGCGATTCCCGACCAGTTTGCCCAGTTCTGCCGCATCGTTCTCGCCCAGCAGGATGGGATAGTTGATAGCCATTTCATCGCTGAAGGCCTGCACCTTGTCCTTCTGGTCCAGCGCCAGACCGACAAAAACCACGTCCCGCGCGCGGTATTCTTCCTGCAGGGCGATAAAGTCGGGAATTTCGGCGCGGCAAGGGGGGCACCACGGCGCCCAGAAATTGAGTACCAGGATTTTGCCTTGCCACTGTTTCAGCGGCTGTGACTGGCCTTCCAGGTCAGGAAAGGCGGCAGCAAAGATTTTTGCCGTGTCGGCCTGAACCACCGCCGTTGCGCTTTTATCAGCCTGCCCCGAACATGCAGTCAGGCCGGAGACCAGGAGGATGCCCAGCAGCAGGGCGGATGCTTGTGCGAAAAACTTCATTTGAGGATCTGGTCCATGCTGGTGAGAAATTTGTCCGGGTTTTCATAGCCGATCATGCGGCCTTTTTCCTTGCCGGCCGGGTCGAAGAATATGATGCCCGGCGGGCCGAACAGGCCGAATTTCTTCAGCAGCGTCTTATCATCCTCGCTGTTCGCCGTGACATCGGCCTGCAACAGGATCATGTCTGCGAAACGTGCCTTGACCCGTGCATCGCTGAAAGTGAAGCGCTCCAGCTCCTTGCACGACACGCACCAGTCCGCATAAAAATCCAGCATGACGGTTTTGCCCTGCGCCTGCTGCAAGCGCTGTTCCAGATCGGCCACGCTTTTGACCTTTTCGAAGGGGGTATGCGCCGCTTCCGCGGCGACAGCCGTTCCCGCGCCGCGCAGCCCGGATAGGGGTTGAAGTACATCGCGCCCACCAGACAGTGCGCCAATGAGCAGGGCGACGCCCGCGATCAGCGCCACCACGCCCACGCCTTTCCAGAATTTGGCCCAGCCCTTGGCGGGATGCGGCAGCGGATCCAGCGCGCGCAGATAAATCGCCGAAACGATCAGCAATGCCGCCCACAGCAGCATATTCGCAACGGCTGGAATAACCGGCGAAATCAGCCAGATGGCCACGCCCAGCAGCAGCACGCCGAAGAAGGCCTTGACCGCCTCCATCCACCCGCCGGCGCGCGGCAGCAGTGCCCCGGCGGAAAGCCCGATCGCCAGCAGCGGCGCGCCCATGCCCAGCGCCATGGCGAACAGCGCCCAGCCGCCCAGCCATACGTCGCGGGTGAGGCCGATATAAGCCAGCGCACCCGCTAGCGGCGCAGCGACGCAGGGGCCGACAATGACAGCCGAAAGCGCACCCATGGCGAATACGCCAGTCAGGTTGCCGCCCTTCATCTTGTTGCTGGCGTCGTTGAAGCGGCTCTGGATGAAATTCGGCATTTGCAGTTCATAGAAGCCGAACATGGAAAAGGCCAGCGCCACGAATACCAGGGCGAACGTACCCAGCACCCAGGGGTTCTGCAGTGCGCTGGTCAGCAGCGTGCCGGATAATCCTGCTGCCACGCCAGCAGCGGCGTAGGTAATGGCCATGCCCAGCACATACGCCAGCGAGAGCACAAAGGCGCGCGACCGGGAGAGGTGCTGCCCCTGCCCGACAATGATCCCGGAAAGAATGGGGATCATGGGGAAGACGCAGGGCGTGAGCGCCAGCAGCAGGCCGAAACCAAAGAAGCTGGCGATGACCAGCCAGAAGCTGCCGCCCTTGAGCAGTGCCGCGACCTTGGACGAATCCGAAGTATCTTCTGTTCCTGCCGTCGTAGCGGCAGGTTCCGGAGCGGCTTGCTGCATGGGCGCTTGTTCGATTTTTTGCGCATCGGCTGGCGTGGAGGCCGGCAGGTCGAGCTTAAAAGTTTTGTTCTGCGGCGGGTAGCACACGCCTTTTTCGCTGCATCCCTGGTAGGTGGCTTGCAAGGAAAGCTTTTCGGTCGCGCCCTGGAGATGGATAAGTGCCTGGAACGAGTGGTGATAAACCTCGGTGGGGCCAAAGTTCGGGTCGGCCTTGGTTTCGCTTTTGGGCAGTTCGATGTTTGCGATGCTGATTCCTGCTGCATCCTTCAATGTGAACTTGATCTTGTCGCGATACAGATAATAGCTTTCGGCCAGCGTGAAATCGGCCACCAGCGTGTTTGCATCCCTGGCCGTGAGCGCCAGTTTGAATGCCTGATCGGGATCGAGAAACTCATCCTGCGCGCTACCCTTGACCAGGGCAGTGAGTGCGGCCAGGCCGCTGGACGCCTTGGCGGAGGCTTCCGGCGCAGCCGATGGGAGCGTGAGTCGCGCGGTCTGGGTGGTTGGCGGATAGCACACGCCGGCATCGGCGCAGCCCTGCGAAATGGCTTTCAGCGTGAAGCTTTGCGCTGCGCTGCCGCTGCGAGTGAGCGGCAGCTTGATGATGACATTCTGGCGATAGGTTTCCACCTTGCCAAAATATTCGTCCTGCTTGATTTTGCCCGCGGGGAACTGGCCTGAGCCTAATGTCACATCAGCCGCATCGACGCTGAACTTGAATTTTTCGCGATAGAGGTAATATCCACTGGCAATCTGGTAACGCACTTCGATGTTGCTGGCGTCCAATACTCTGGCCGAGAACTTGAATGCCTGCTCGGGCTCCAGCAGATCACCTTCCTCGGCATGAGCGCCCAGGATATGCAGCATCAACAACATGCTGAAAATAAAACGCATCATTTAGTGTTGCTCCTCGTTGTTGCTGGTTTCTGCCGCTATCCAGGCAAGATATTCCGGCAATCCTGCGCTCAATGGGACTGCAATGATTTCTGGAAGTTCATAAGGATGCTGCTGCCGGATGGCCGCTTCCACCTTGCTGTAATGAATCGCCAGTGTTTTAATCAGGAGCGGGATTTCCTGTGTGGTCTCGACCTGACCCTGCCAACGGTAAACCGAAGTGCAGGGCGCCAGTATATTGACACAAGCCGCAAGATGCCGGGAAATCAGATTTTTTGCTACGCGCTCTGCGCTATCCTTATCCGGCAGGTTGGTAATAACGAGTAGAGGTTCCATTAAATCCATGCAATTGCTGATAGTTTTTTTCATTTTACTCGGTTTCCCGGCACTGGAGATTGTCGTCCTTTTCCGCGTGGCCGATTCGATTGGCTGGTGGTTGCTGCCCTGGCTGATACTGAGCGCAGCGGCAGGCTGGACCCTGATTCAGGAAGAACGGCTGGCCATGTTCGGGCGCCTGTTTTCATCGCTTCAGTCCGGCCAGCCGCTGGGCTTTGCGATGCTGGATAGCCTGCGTACCCTGTTTGCCGGGATGCTGCTGATTTTTCCCGGCGTGATCAGCGATGCCCTCGCCGTCATTCTGCTGCTGTTGCCTCGCGCCAGGACGCCCCGCCCCCCCAACCGCGAGGCAGGCGAAGATGTCATTATCGAAGGCGAGTGGCAACGCGAAGAGGACCCGCGTTTAAAATGAGCGTGTTTCACGATTTTGATACCCCGCTAACAAACAAAGAAACCCCGCCATGAAAGCGCCCAAGAAATCACTGCAAAAAAGTGTTGCCCAGCAGCGTGAAGCCCTGATGGAACTGTTGCAGAAGCCCCTGGGGCAGTTGGCTAAAGCCTGTTGCCCGGTGTGGGGCAAGCGTGAAAAACTTAATGCCCTGCTGGAAGATGCGCTGAAAGCATTGCCTTTCTGCAAGCACCTTTATGCCATCGACACCCGTTCGGTCCAGATCAGCGACAATGTCAGCCACCATGGCTTGCTGGATGGTTTTGGCCGGGACCGTTCGAATCGGCCCTACTTGAAAAACATCGAATCCGGCGCGGGCTTGATTCTTTCCGATGCCTATATCAGCCTGCGCGAACGGCGCCCCTCGTTGACTGCCATTCAGGTTGTGCGCAACAGGGAAGGCAAATTACTCGGATTCATCGGTGCCTATTTCGGCCTGCGCGATCTGCCGCTGACCCGAGAGCTCTATGATGAGCCTCGCAGCTGGCGCCAGATCAAGGGCGACCCCTCGATTCGCGGTACGGTGTTTCACCAGACCCGCACGGATAGTGAGATGGATCGGCATATCGATACCATGATGGGCGTGATGGCGGAGTTGATGTGTTACCACGGCGTGTTTCACGTAATCCTGCATTTTTCCAGCAGCCGCGCCATCATCTGGCTGGTCGAGGACCCCTACCGCTACCGCTTGCTGGATATCAATGAACTGATCGACCCTGACACCTGCCTTGCCTATCCCCGTCGCCCCTATCCGGCAGATGCACTGGTTCCTGCGGAAAAAATCCGGGAAGTGCTGGATGCCTTCCGCGGCTTGCGCCTGCTGGATGAAATGTTTTATCTGCGTTCCGGCACCCTGAATATTTTCAACGGCATCGTTGGTCTGACATTTTCCTGCGATGGCTCACATTACATTCCTTATGACGAATTCCTGAAAATGGATAATGCCTTCTGGATTGGGGCCGAATCTCCCGAGGTGAACTCATGAAATCGAAACAATGGTTGATGGCGCTTTTTCTGTTGCCTGCTTTTAACGCCTTTGCTGCAGCGCAGGTGGAAGAGCGCGAACTGAAAGTGAATGCGGTCGAATCGGCGCAACAGAAGGCCGATTTTGCAAAAAAACAGGCGATTGCCACAGAGCAGCAATTACAGGCAGCAGAACGGGAACTGGCTGAAGCCGAGCGCGCCGAGCAGGCAGCGCAGCAGCATGCCAACGCAGCGGCCAAACGTGTGGAAGAGGCAAGGGAAAGCCTGAGCCGAGCTCAGGCCGAGCGCAACGCGGCACGAGAAATTTCGGATCGCACCACGGAAGAGTCTGCCAGTGAATGGTCGCAACGCAACCGGATGAAATGAGTAGGTTCAGGTCTGTCGTGTAATTGTTTGTAGGGAATCACAGCCCGGTGAGGCGCCCTCTTCGGTCGGAATCCCGGGCGCTACCCCCGGCGGACCGGGACGCGCCAGAGGAAAAAAGCCAATACGATCCCAATTGCCGCCAGCATGGCGCGATGCCAGGGCGTCTCCATCAGCAGGATCGAAGCGCCGAACGACAGCCCCATCAACAGAAAAGCCCAGGGTTTGACGCCGGGCGGCATGCTCCGGTGCTCATGCCACTCGCGAATGATCGGCCCGGCAATACGGTGCGCCAGCATTTTATCGTGCAGGAACTCGGAACCGCGCGCAAAACAGGCTGCCGCCAGCAGCACGAATGGCGTGGTCGGCAGCATCGGCAGAAAAATTCCGGCCACGGCCAGCAGCAACGCCAATAGACCCAGCCCGAGAAAAACGGCCCGAATCAGGCGGGAATCGTGCAGGCGCGAAGCGCTCATGCATTTCCGAGCCACAGTACCGTCACAACAGCGAGCACAACCACGGCCCAGCCGATGCGCTCAACATAGCGGTGCAGCGCTTCTTCCATGCGCGCCCCGCCCCACGCCATCAGGCCGGCGACCAGGAAAAAGCGCGCCCCGCGCCCGATCAGCGAAGCCAGCGCAAAGGGCAGCAGCGCCATGGACAGGGCGCCGGCGGCGATAGTGAAGACTTTGTAAGGAATGGGCGAGAAGCCGGCCACGAAAACCGCCCAGAAGCCCCAGCGCCCGAACCACTCGACCGCCGTTTGATACGCGGGCCAGTAGCGACTTTCCTGCAGCCAGGGCAGCAGGGCGTCGATGGCGAAATAGCCGATGCTGTAGCCGAACAGCCCGCCCGCCACCGAAGCCAGCGTGGTCAGCAAGGCGAGCCGCCAGGCGCGCTGCGGGTTGGCGAGACACATCGGCGCCAGCATGACATCCGGCGGAATGGGGAAAAACGACGATTCGGCAAAACTCAGGCCGCCCAGGTACCAGGGGGCATGCGGATGCCGGGACCAGGTCATGGCTCGCTGGTAGAGTGAAGAGAACAGTTTCATTGAAGCTCCATATTGACTACTTTTTGCGCCGCCGCCTGCGCATGACCCGCCAGTACCAGCCGAGGCTGATGAGAGCATAGCTGATCAATCCGGCAATGGTGGCGGTAATTGCAAGGCCGACAATAAGCGGCATCCCGAGATTCGCAATACGCTCCCAGAAGCCGGTCTTTGTATCGGGGGCTTGGGTAAGCCTGCTTTCCGGCGTGATTTCAGCCATGCTTTCGCCAGTGACCCAGGCACCGAGCTTATAGGCTGCGTAATAGATGGGGGCAAAGGTGACCGGGTTGGTCACCAGCGTGCTTGCGACGGCGGCAGGCAAGTTGGCGCGCAAGACCACGGCGGCCACAGCCGAGATCGGGATTTGCGCAAGCGGGACCAGCAACCCGAAAAAAATGCCGATGGCGACGCCCATGGAGACGCCCCGGCGCGACCAGTGCCACAGTCGCGGATGCTGCAGGAGCGGGCCGAGCCAACGCAGCCAGCGATTGCCAAGCAGGCGCTCGCGGTCCGGCAGCATTTGCTTGAATCGATTCATGAAGGAGGATTTCCCGACGAGTCATGGTCGATTCCGCTTTCGGCGGCTTTGGGAAGCGGGACGAGCGAAGCCAGCCTCTGGTGCAGCGCCGCCTTGGCCAGCAGGTGGGCGGAAATCGGGGCGGTGATGAACAGGAACAGGGTCACCAGCACTTCGTGCAGGCTCAGTCCTTCGCCGTTAATGCTGAAATAAATCGCCGAAGCGATCAGCAGGCTGCCCACCCCGAGCGTGGTGGCCTTGGTCGGGCCGTGCAGGCGGGTGTAGAAATCCTCCAGCCGGGCGAGTCCGAGCGAGCCGATGAAAGTGAACAGTGCACCGGTTATCACCAGGAGGGAAAGCAGGAGTTCGGTGGTGGCGCTCATTCGATGATATCTCCCCGCAGCAGGTATTTGCACAACGCCACGGTGCCGACGAAGCCCATGAGCGCGATCAGCAGCGCCGCCTCGAAATAGAGGGCGCTGCCGAGATGGATGCCGAGCAGCACCAGCAGCGCGATGGCGTTGATGTAGAGGGTGTCGAGCGCAAGAATGCGATCAGGCGCACTGGGCCCCCTGAGCAGGCGCCACAACGTGAGCGCGAAGGCCGCTGCAACCAGAGTGAAGGCGATGGCGAGAGCGATGCTCAGCATTCGAAGATTTCCTTGAGTGGCGCCTCGTAGCGCGCCTTGATCGTGGCGGCCAGCTCATCCGGATCGGTCGTGTCGAGCGCATGCACGAGCAGGCTGCGCCGGTCCTCGCTCAAATGCGCCGACACCGTGCCCGGCGTGAGGCAGATGGTGTTGGCCAGGATGCTGATGGCGAGTTCGTGGCTGACATCCAGCGGCACGACCACAAAGGCGGGGTGCAGGTTCCGTGGCCGACCGAGGATCAGCCGCGCCACTTTCAGGTTGGCGATCAGGATGTCGAGCAATACCACCCCGACGAAACGCAGCAGCGCCGGCCAGTTGCGGATGCGGACCTGTTCCGGCCAGAAAGAGACGGCAAACAGGGGAATCGCCCAGCCCAGCAACAGTCCGAGAACAACCTGGCCCGGCGCGAGGCTGTTGTTGAGCAGCAGCCACACCAGGGCCAGTGCGGGCGTGAGAAGGGGGTGAGGGAGCAGGCGCTTCATCGTGCGCCTCCCAGCACGGCGGCGATGTAGGCCTCGGGTTGCAGGAGCTGGGTCGCCGTCGCGCGGGTAAAGTCGCTGGCCGGTCCGGCCCAGACGGTCAGGCCGAGCGCGAGCGCGATCAGGCCGATGATGGGGACGAGTTCCAGGCTCGTCGGCGCAATCGTGCCGATATCCGCCGTCGGTTTGGGTTGCGAGCGGAAGAACAGCAGGCTGCCCGAGCGCGCCAGCGCAATCAGGGCAAAGAGCGCGGTTAACAGCACGATACCCCATATCCAGGGCAGCGCCGGGTGGGCGAGCGCGGCGCGCAGGATCAGGAATTTGCCGATAAAGCCGGATAGCGGCGGCAAGCCGGCGAGCAGCACGGCGCTGACGAAAAACAGGCCGCCCCACAGCCCGGCGCGTGGAATGTCCTCGGCCGGCCTGAGATGATCCGTGTTCTCGCCGCGCCGCCGGGCAATGGCGTCACCGAGCAGGAACAGTGCCGCCGCCGCGAAGGTGCTGTGCGGCAGGTAGTAAAGTCCGGCGGCAATGCCCTCGTTCGAGCCCAGCCCGAAAGCGGTCAGCAGGGTGCCGACCGAGGCCACCACCAGATACGCTGCCTGCCGGGAAAGCTGCGTGGCAGCCAGGGCGCCGAGCATGCCGAAGGCCAGCGTGGCAAGTGCGGCCGGCAGCAGCCAGGGCTGGAACAGGTCGGCGAGTAGTCCGGCCTCGGGGCCGAACAGCAGGGTCTGGGTGCGCAGGATCGCATAGGCGCCGACCTTGGTCATGATTGCGAACAGGGCCGCCACCGGCGCGGCAGCCGAGGCATAGGCGGCCGGCAGCCAGAGGTGGAGTGGCAAAAGCGCCGCCTTGAGGGCGAAAACGCCGAGCAGCATGAGACCGGCTGCGCGCACCAGCCCCAGATTTTCCGGTGGCGTCGCCGCAATCCGGACTGCAAGATCTGCAAAATTGAGCGTGCCCAGCACGCCGTAGAACAGGCCGGCGGCAAACAGGAACAGGGTGGAGCCGAGCAGATTGAGCACCACGTAATGCATGCCCGAGCGTGCGCGCTGCGCGCCGCCGCCATGCAGCAGCAGGCCGTAGGAGGCGATCAGCAGGATTTCGAAAAACACGAACAGGTTGAACAGGTCGCCGGTCAGGAAGGCGCCGCAAAGCCCGAACAGCTGCATCTGGAAGAGAACGTGAAAATGCCGTCCGTTGCGGTCGACCCCGCCGCTGGCATACAGCAGCGCAAACAGCGCGAGCAGCGCCGTGGTCAGCACCATCCACGCGGCCAGGCGGTCGGCAACCAGCACGATGCCCCAGGGCGCCGCCCAGTCTCCCAGCGCATAGACGAGAATGTCGCCGCTGCTCACCGCCAACAGCAGGAGCGTCGCGAGCACGATCTGGCCGAGCGTGGCCGTTAGCGCAATCCAGCGCCGCGCCGGCATTGGCAGGTCGCGCAGCGCGAGCAGCACGACGCCCGTCAGGAAGGGCAGCAAAACCGGCGCAATGACGAGATGGCTGCTCATGGCGCACCCCCGCCGTCGACATGATCGTTGCCTAGCTCCGCGCGGGACTTCAGGGCCAGCATGATGACGAAAGCCGTCATGGCGAAGCCGATGACGATGGCGGTCAGCACCAGCGCCTGCGGCAGCGGGTCGGCATACGCATCCGCGGCCCCGATCACCGGGGGGCGGGCAATCACCAGGCGTCCCATGGCGAACAGGAACAGGTTGACCGCGTAGGAGAGGAAAGTCAGACCGAGCACCACGGAAAAACTGCGCGCGCGCAGCACGAGATAAATGCCGCAGGCGGTCAGCACGCCGATCAGGAGGGCGAGCAGCGCTTCCATCAACGCGTCTCCCCGTGCTCGAGTGGCGCATGGCTGGCGTTGTGCGCCAGCCCAAGATTGATCAGGATCAGCAGCGTGGCCCCGACCACCACCAGATAGACGCCGAGGTCGAACGCCATGGCCGAGGCGAATTCGACCTCGCCGATCAGGGGCAAGGTGAAATGGCCGAAGGCAGAGGTGAGGAAGGCATGCCCGAAGGCCCAGCTTGCCAGCCCGGTGAGCAGCGCGATGGCGAGACCCGCCGCGATCAGCGGATGGGTGTGGGCGGGCAGCCGCGCATGAGTCCAGACGGCGCCGTTGGCGAGGTACTGCATGATCAGCGCCACTGCCGTGATCAGCCCGGCGATAAAGCCGCCGCCCGGCAGATTGTGGCCGCGCAGCAGGATGAATATCGACACCAGCAGCGCCAGCGGCAGCAGCAGCCGGGCAAAGGTGGCCATGATCAGCGGGTGCATGTCGCTGTCCCAGTGCCGTCCCGCCGCATCGTGCGATGGCGCAGGAAGCCGCAGACCTTCCAGCATGGCGAAAATGCCCAGGGCGGCGATCGCCAGCACCGTGATTTCGCCAAAGGTGTCGAAGCCGCGGAAATCGACCAGGATGACATTCACCACATTTTTCCCGCCACCGCCGGGCAGGCTGTTGGCGAGGAACCAGCCGGAGATGGAGTCGTAAGGCCGTGTCAGCACCGCCCAGGCGAGCGCGGCTACGCCCGCACCCGCCGTCACGGCAAGGCTTGCGTCGCGCAGGTGGCGGCTGCGGTCCGGCTCGGATGGACTCTGTTGCGGCAGGAAGTAGAGGGCGAGCAGCAGCAGAACGATGGTGACCACTTCGACCGAAAGCTGGGTCAGCGCGAGATCCGGGGCCGAGAATTTGACGAAAATCAGCGACACCACAAGCCCCACTGCGCCGGCCAGGATCAGCGCGGTGATGCGCTGGCGGTGCAGGATGGTCGCGCCGATGGCGGCTGCCGCGAGCGCCAGGGAGGCAATCAGGCTCACGCCGTCCACCGGCAGCAGCGTGCGCGGCCCGGCCAGCGGCGTAGCGGATGACCACATGCCGGCGGTGCCCAGGCATAGCGCGGCTGCAACGAACAGCCATGCCTGGCGTTGCAGCGAGCCCGTGTCGAGGCGGGTCGTGACGGCACGAGCCAGCTGGTACAGCAGCGCCAGCACCCGTTCGAACATGGCACGCGCATTCAGCCTGCTCTCGATGTGGTCATGGAAGGCGAACAAGGGTTTACGGACAGAATAGAGGAGCACTCCGCCGACCAGTGCGATCAGGCTCATTATCAGCGCCGGGCTGAAGCCATGCCAGATCGCCAGGTTGTGCTCGGGCAGCGGGGCCTGGAGCACAGCCCCGGCGGCGGCCGCCAGGATGGGCTCGACGGTCAGCGCGGGCAGAATGCCGACCAGCAGGCAGAGCACCACCAGGATCTCCACCGGCACCTTCATCCAGCGCGGCGGCTCGTGCGGTGTTTTCGGCATGTCGGTCGGCGCTGCATCGTTGAAAAACACGTCGTGAATGAAGCGCAGGGAATAGGCCACGGCAAAAATGCCGGCGATCGTTACAGCGGTCGGCAGCAGCCAGCCGAAATTCAGCCGGGACGAGGCATCCATCGCTTCGGCAAAGAACATTTCCTTCGAGAGAAAGCCGTTGAACAGCGGCACACCAGCCATTGCCGCGGCGGCAACCGTGGCGAGCAGCGCGGTGTGCGGCAACTGGTGCCTGAGGCCGTTGATGCGGCGCATGTCGCGGGTGCCGGTCTCGTGGTCGATGATGCCCGCGGCCATGAACAGCCCGGCCTTGAAGATCGCGTGGTTGATGATATGGAATACGCCGGCCACCGCCGCGAGCGGCGTGCCGATGCCGAACAGCGCGGTGATGAGGCCCAGATGGCTGATGGTCGAATAGGCCAGCAGGCCTTTCAGGTCATGCTTGAACAGGGCGACAACCGCGCCGATCAGCAGGGTGGCGATGCCCGTGCCGCCAACCAGCCAGGTCCATGCCTCGGTGCCGGAGAGCGCCGGAAACAGGCGCGCGAGCAGGAACACGCCGGCCTTCACCATGGTCGCCGAATGCAGGTAGGCCGAAACCGGCGTCGGCGCCGCCATCGCGTTGGGCAGCCAGAAGTGGAAGGGAAACTGTGCCGACTTGGTGAAGGCGCCGAGCAGGATCAGGATCAGCGCCGGCAGGTAGAGCGGATGGGCGCGGATGATGTCGCCGCTGGCCAGCACCACGGAAAGCTCGTAGCTGCCGGCGATTTCGCCGAGCAATATGAAGCCGCCGAGCAGTGCAAGACCACCGGCGCCGGTGATGGCCAGCGCCATGCGCGCGCCGCTGCGCGCTGCATGGCGGGTGCGCCAGTAGCCGATCAGCAGGAAGGAGGACAGGCTGGTCAGCTCCCAGAAAATCAGCAGCTGGATCAGATTTTCGGAGAGCACGACTCCCAGCATCGAGCCCATGAACAGCAGCAGATAGGCATACAGCCGCCCCAGGCTGTCCTGCTGCGAGAGGTAATAATGGGCGTAGAGGATGACCAGCAGGCCGATGCCGAGGATCATCAGCGCGAACAGAAGGCCCAGCCCGTCGAGGCGGAAGACGAGGTCGAGGCCGAGGGCGGGCATCCAGACAAGGCGCTGGAGGATTGTTTCTCCGGCAAAGGGCGCGGCCAGATCCGGCAGCAGGATACCGAGCGAAAGCAAGGCCACGCCGGCTGCTGTCCAGGCACTGGCCGCCCGGCTGCGGCGGGAAACATAGGCGACGAAAGGCGCGCCGATAAACGGAACGAGAATGGCGAGCAGGAGATTCATGCGTTGAACCCTGCCCTCATGCCGTCACCAGCACATCTCCCTGGGAGGAAAGCAGCACGTGTTTGGTGATGCTGCCGAACAGGAAGTCCTCGATCATGTCTGCGCCATGTTTTCCCATGACGATGAGGTCGCAGTCCTGCTCCTGTTCCTGTTCGAGAATGTGTTGCGAGGCGTCGCCGTGCAGGGCGAGCAGCGTGGCCTGTTCGGGCGCGAGACCCGCTGTCGCGGCGAGCGTGCGTAATTGCTGCAAGGCTTCCAGCCTCATGCTCGACCGGTAGTGATCGATCACTGCCTTGCTGACGCCTGCATAGGCCAGTTTGCCCTCGAACGGCGCCTCGAAGGCATGCAGCAGCACGATATGCGCCTGCGGGACGAGCGCGCGGACCAGGCGCAGAGCCGCAACTGACGCGGGAGAAAAATCGACCGGGACAAGGATGCGGCGATAGGATTCGTGCGGCGCCTGCCGGACCAGCAGCATCGGGCGCCTGGTCAGCCGCAACAGGCGCGAGGCGGTGGTGCCGAGCAACAGATGGCGCAGGAAACCTTCGCCCTGTGAGCCGATAACGAGAAGATCCGCATCGATGGTGTCAGCGTATTCGACGATGGCATGGGGCACATTGCCGGCTGCCAGGTGGATGGCCGCAGAAATGCCGCATGCCTGGCCGAGATCGGCAGCGAGTTGGGAAAGCGCTTCATGCGCCTGGGTGCGGATGCGCGCCACGACTGCTGCGGCGTCCTGCCCGAGCAGTTTTTGCAATGCCTCGATGGCGCTCTGCTGGACGGCGTGCATCAGGGTAAGCTGGGCGCCTGTTTCCGCCGCCAGGCGAAAGGCCCGGTCCATGGCGTGGCGCGAGAGGGCGGATAAATCCGTGCTGGCAAGAATGCGGATTGGTGTCGTCATGGGGCATTTTCCTCCGGGCGCAGCAGCGCGGTCAACCGTTCAACGGTATGGTCCACCGCATCGCGCATCGGATACAGTACCGTCTGTACCCCGATTTTCTCCAGAATCGGGCCGTCTTTTTCCTCCCGCGCAACAACGGCCACCTTGCCGCTGAAGTGGCGCTCCTTCAGGGCATGTAAAAGCTGCCGGTTGGATTCGATATCGGGCAGCGTGCTGATGACCCAGGCCGAGCCATCGAGGGGCAGGGTTTCCAGAAAGTCAGGATCCATGCCGTCGCCGTATCGCACTGGCAGGCCCCTGTGCCGCATCCCTCTCGCCAGCTCCGGGTCGAAATCCACGCCCAGCACGGACAGACCGGCATCCTTGAGCGCCAGCGCCAGGTGTCCACCGTAACGGCCAAGACCGAATACCACGATACCAGGCTGGTCCGGCGCCCGGTATTCTCTTTCGACGGCCAGTTCGCGGGAAGGCCGCCGCCGTTCGAAGATGCCGAGCCAGGGCGCCAGCCGCTCATAGAGCGGGTGCGAGTAGAGAATCATGTAGGTGGAGACCGCGATCGTGGTCAGCCCGACCAGGGTGGTCAGACCCAGCGCGCCGGTGCCGACATGGCCGAGGGAAATGCCCATGGCGACAAAAATAATCGAGAATTCGCTGATCTGCGCAACAGTCAGCCCGGCAAGAAATCCCGTGCGCTTGCGGTAGCCCATGTAACCCATGATCCCCATGACGATGAGCGGATTGCCGATCAGGACGAAAAGCGAGAGGACGATGGCTGGCCAGACCTCGTCGCCCAGGGTCGAGAAATCGAGCTTGGCGCCAAGGTCGATGAAAAAGAACAGCAGCAGGAAATCGCGAATGCCGGTAAGCCGGGCGTTGATGGCATCGCGATAATGCGTTGAAGCGAGCGAAAATCCGGCCAGAAAAGCGCCAGCCTCCTTGGAAAAACCCGCCCATTCGCCGAGCGCCGCCAGTCCCGTGCCCCAGGCGATGGCAAAGATCAGCAGCAATTCCTGGGAGCGCGCCATGGTGGTCACCACCTTGGGCAGGACGAAACGCATCAGGACCGCCATCACAAGCGCGGCAGCCGCTACGCGCCCGACCAGCGAAAGCCCGACTTCAAAAGCGGTTGCGTCGTCCGCGCCGCGCAGGGCGCTCATGGCCATCATGGCCAGCACCACTGCCAGATCCTGCACGATCAGGAAGCCGACCGCGATGCGCCCGTGCAGGGAGTCGAGTTCGCGCTTGTCGGAAAGCAGCTTGACGATGATGATGGTGCTCGAGAACGTGAGCGCGACGGCGACATACAGCGCTTCCATGGCGCTTTTGCCCAGCAGCATGGTCAGGGCGAATCCGAACGCAATGGTGAAGCCGAGCTGTCCAAGCCCGGTTGCAAGCGCGACCGGGCCGATATGGCGCAAATGGTGCAGGTCGAGCTTGAGGCCGACAACGAACAGCAGTACCGCGACGCCGACCTGGGCGAGAAGATCGATCTGGTCCTGTGCCGTCACCAGGCCCAGCACCGCCGGGCCGACCGCAATGCCGACCACGATGTAGGCGATCAGCACCGGCTGACGCAGCCGGATCGCCACCGCCCCGGCGGCGGCTGAGATCAGCAGCAGGAGAGCAAATTCGCTGAAGACGCCGTGCATGCAGTTTTTACCCGCGACCAGGGTTTGGCGGCGGGCGAGCCGCTGCCCGATGCTGAACAATGAGTCCAGCCTGTCTGGATTTGGCGATGCTGATCAGGATGTAATTCATTTCACGCTGGCAGTGGGGTGTTCAGGGTGCGGTGTGACATCATCATTTTAGTCGGGAAGAGGCGCCTTGCAATAGCAAGGTCTTCAGTTCCCGGATTTCATCACGCATGGCGCGAACTTCGGCATGCACATCCGCCTCGATGTGCTCGCGTGCCTGTTCGACCGCGGCAACCGTCTCTTTTTGCTCATTTTCGGTGTAACTCTGCATGGCGTTGACGATGATGGCGATGAACAGGTTGAGCATGGTGAAAGTCGCTATCAGGATGAAAGGCACGAAGAAGGCCCAGGCGTAGGGGAAGTTTTCCATCACCGGGCGGGCGATGCCCATCGACCAGCTTTCCAGGGTCATGATCTGGAACAGGGTATAGAGCGAGCGCCCCAGGTGGCCGAACCATTCCGGGTAGTCGGCGGCGAACAGATTGGTGGCGATCACCGCGAACACGTAATAGATGACCAGCAACACCAGCCCGATGGAAATCAGCCCTGGTATTGCACCCAGCAGCGCCCCCACCACTCGCCGCATGGAAGGCACCATGGTCAGGAGTCGCATCACCCGCAGGACTCGCAGCGCCCGCAGCACAGCGAGCTGGCCGGTGGCCGGCAGCAGGGCGATGGTGACGACGGCGAAATCGAATATGCTCCAGGGGTCACGCCAGAAAGCTTTCCGATGGACATAAAGACGCAGCGCGATCTCGACCACGAACACCGCCAGGATGGCTGTATCCAGCATACGAATCGGCCCGCCCGCAGCCGCCATCGCGGCGGGCCAGGTTTCCAGCCCAAGCAGGACCGCGTTGATCAGGATCAGGGTGATGATGACACCCTGCACGCGGCGGTGCTCGATGAAGGCGCGCAGGCGTTCGCGCATGGTTGAAGAGGGAATTTGCATGACAGGGTTCATCATTGCTCAGTTCCTGACGACGGGATGGCCCTCGCTGATCCAGCGGGTGATGCCGTCACGCACGTTATAAATCTGCGTATAGCCCATCTCCGCCAGCTCACGCGCCAGGGCGTCGGTACGGTTGCCGGTGCGGCAGATCAGGACGACCGGAGCGTTCTTGTCCACCTCGGCCGTAAAGCGTGGCAGGAATTCCGGGTTCAATCCGTCCGCTCGCGTCAACGAAGGTCAGCTTGCGGCTGCCTTCCACCACGCCGGTCTGGCGCCATTCTTCCGGCCGGCGGATGTCGTACAGGGGCACGCCCTGAGCCAGCAGCGCCTTCAATCTGGCCGTTATCGACGTTGGTGTAGGGCGGCTCGGCGCAGGCGCCGAGAGTGAGTGCCAGAAGAACGATGGCGAAAAGGCGGGCGATCATGGCGTAATTCCTTTCAAAATCGGATTTCAATGTGAAGCCTCGTTGCGCGTGGCAATCAGGCTGGCGATGACGCTCGACCCGATCAGCACGGCGACGATGGCCAGCGAGGCCGCCACCGGCACGTGATACCAGGGCGCGATCAGCATCTTGGTGCCGATGAAGGTCAGCACCATGGCCAGGCCGTATTTCAGCAGATGGAAGCGGTCCGCCACGTCGGCGAGCAGGAAATACAGCGCCCGCAGGCCCATGATGGCAAAGATGTTGGAGGTGAAGACGATGAAGGGGTCGGTGGTGATGGCGAAGATGGCCGGGATGGAGTCCACCGCGAACACCAGGTCGGTAGACTTCGATCAGGATCAGCACCAGGAACAGCGGCGTGAAATAGCGCACGCCATCCTTCATCACGCTGAATTTCTCGCCGTGATGGCCCTCGGAGATGCGCAGATGGCGGCGCGCGAATTTCAGCACCGGGTTCTTTTCCAGATCGGGCTCCTTCTCCGCCATGACCAGCATGCGCATGCCGGTGATGACCAGGAAGACGCCGAACAGATACAGCACCCAGCTGAATTCCCGCACCACCCAGGCGCCGGCCAGGATCATGACGGCGCGCAGGACGATGGCGCCGAGCACGCCGTAGATCAGCACCCGGCGCTGGTATTCGGGCGCGACATGGAAGGACGCAGAAGATCAGCAGGAAGATGAACACGTTGTCCACCGACAGCGACTTCTCGATCAGATAGCCGGTGAGGAATTCCAGCGCCTTGCGGTCGGCGATTTCCGGCCCGACCGTGCCGCTCAGATACCACCACAGGCCGGCGTTGAACAGCGAGCGCCAGGCTCACCCAGACCAGCGACCAGGCGGCCGCTTCCTTGACGCTGACCTTGTGCGCCTTCCTGCCGCCAAACACGAACAGGTCCAGCGCCAGCATGACCAGCACGAAGGCGATGAAGGCGGCCCACATCCAGGGTTCGCCGATGGAAATCGAGTTATTCATTTACCTATCCAGTTGATCGAGGGTTATTACGTTCAAATTTTAAAAACTGGCTGTTTCATGCACTTACCGGACCAGAATCGGCATGCCCAGCAGCGGCCATAGCAGGGTGACAGACAGTCCCAGCACAACCAGCAGGACCAGGCTCATGGGCACGCCGTGCCTGAAAAATTCACCGGTAGTGAACTGTTTCGAGTCGTAGGCAATGGCATTGGGGGCTGCGCCGATCAACAGCAGGAAAGGCATGCCGGCGGTGACCAGAGAGGCGTACATCACCACTTCCGGCGCCACGCCCATGTATCGGGCAATGACCAGCGCTACCGGCAGGACAATGGCAATGGCCGCCACGTTCATGATGAAATTGGTCATCATCAGCACGAAAGCGGCGATGCCCATGACGAACACGAACCAGTGCGCATCCTGAAGCAGGCCCAGCCATTGCACGGCCATCCATTCCGCCGCGCCCGTCTGCCACAGACAAAAACCGATGGACATGGCACCGGAGAACAGCAGGATGATGTTCCAGGGAATTTCCTCCAGATCCTTTACCGTCAGGATGCCGATAATAAAAAATAACAGGGTGGAGATCAGCATCAGCGCGGCGCGATCGATCTGCTGCAAAAACGGGATGAATCCCCTGAGCGTCATCAGCACAACCACGCCCAGCACGATGAATAGCACAGTCTTCTCGTGCGCGCTCATCGGCCCCAGGCCGGCGGACAGGCGTTTGACCGTATCCTTCAGGCCGGGGATGGTCTTTTTTTCAGGTTTGATGAAGATGATCAGGTAGAACCAGATCAGCAGCACCATCAGCCAGCCGATCACGAACATGTAGGACGTGAGCTCGAAAAATCCGATCTCGTTGCCGGTGAATTCCTTGTACATGCCTGCCGCCGCCGGACCGCGTGCCGCACCCAGGAAGGTGATGATGCTGCCGGCGCCCGCCGCGTAGGCCATGCCGATGAACAGGCTCTTGCCGAAATTGGTCTTCTTGTCGCCCTCGCCATACAGGGAGTAGATCGCCAGCAGAATGGGGAACATGGTGGCCGCCACGGCAGTATGCGCCATCAGGTGCGCGAGGGCTGCCGTCACCACCAGGCAGCCGAGCAGGATCATGTTGGTGTTCTCGCCCGCCACCGCCAGCACCTTGTAGGCAATGCGCCGGGTCAGGCCGGATTTGGTGAAGGCCAGGCCAATCACGATGGAGCCGAAAATGAACATGACCGACGGGTCCATGAAGTCGCGGAAGGCATCCTTGCCCGGACGGATCAGGAACAGGGCCTGGAACATGCCGATGGCGATGGCGGTGACGCCGATGGGAATGACCTCGAACACCCACCAGATGCCGGCCATCAGGAACAGGCCAATGGCTGCCTTGCCTTGCGGCGAAAGATGGAAAGACCTTGCCGACGGGGTCGATGGCGTCCGGCCAGGCCGGCATGAAATAGATTGCCAGGAAAACGCCGAGGCCGGCGAGCAGGATGAGGAGTTTTTTCCAGTCGTAGCCGGGTTTCGTGGTCAGGACGCGAAGGGTGGCTTCGCTGTTCTGACTGACATCAGGCATGCAGAACCGCCGTAGCAGCCTGGTTGAACACATCGACGATGCGCACCACACCGACCACTTTTTCGCCATCCAGCACCGGCAGCATGTCGATGCCGTTCGAGATCATCAGGTAGGCGGCGCGGGTCAGGGGGTCGCCGAGCTGCACGGTGTCGTGTACCGGCGCCATGTGTTTTTCCACGCGCATCTCATTCG
Source organism: uncultured Gammaproteobacteria bacterium (assembly GCA_963741495.1). Lineage (GTDB taxonomy): Bacteria > Pseudomonadota > Gammaproteobacteria > Burkholderiales > Sulfuricellaceae > Sulfurimicrobium. The sequence continues at coordinate 330,131 of CAVUID010000007.1, read as the reverse complement.
CCTGCCGGCATTGCGCTACGAATGAGTCCTGCCAGAGGGCGCTGAGCGCGGTGTCGTCCGGCAGGGCGCCAAAGACATGTTGCGCCGCAGTCGCTTTCAGGTAGTCGGGCATCAGCGCGCGCAGCAGATCGCGAATGCCGAGTATGCCCACCAGCGTTTCCTGTGCGTCGAACACCAGCAGGTGGCGGAATCGCCAGCCTGCGGTCAGATGTTGCTTCTGAAGCACGGCGAAGGCTTCGCGGATGGAGGCGTCTTGGGCGATATGCGGGAAATCTGCAAGGTGGATGAAGATGTCCCGAACCTGATTGGCGATCATGCTTTATCTCCTTTGTACCTTATCGTGCTTTCGGCAACATGATGCGCCACTCCCCCATGATCCAGTCATATTCATGGAAATTTTCTCAGTGGCTGGCGGATTTTGTAAGCCGGTCCATCAGCGCAAACAGCACACCCGAGACGACAAAAGTCAGGTGCAGGCCGACCTTCCATGCCAGTTGCACATTGGTGTAGGCATCGACGTTGACGAACGCCTTCAGGAGTTCGATGCCGGAAATGGCGACGATGGAGCCAATGACCTTGATCTTCAGGTCCGAAAAACTCACATGCCCCATCCACTCGGGCCGGTCCTCATGGTCATTGGTATTGATCTTGGAGACAAAGTTCTCATATCCGGCAAAGATGATGATCAGCAGCAGATTGGCCACCAGAGCCACATCCACCAGAGTCAGAACCCCCACCATGACCTGGCCGCCTTCGCCAGTCACCACCAGCGGCAGGAGGCCAACGAATTCCTTGCCGAACTTGAACAGCAGCAACACGATGGCGCCCACCAGTCCGACATAGAATGGCGCCAGCAGCCAGCGACTGGCGAAAATAAAACTTTCGAGGAAGTGCTCAATTTTTTGCATTTTTAAAGGCCCTAGACAGGGTTAATACGGCTCGTTGACGATGACACAATGCCATGTGACCGATTCTTTGTGCCGGCGTTTTTTCAAAATCGGTGTAGCCATGCAGGGATAAAGGCGCCGGGAAAGGCGGCTTTCGCCACTCATTAAGTGATTGGGCTTTGGGCGGCAGTTTGCATGCCTGACTCTCTATAGAAGCATGGCAGAAAGACAGTGCATCCTACAGAGAATCTGCAATAATAAAAATTCGAATTATCGTTACGATAGGTTCGAGTATTCCGATACAAAGACCGCGATCAATCGGGGTCCGCCGGGCCAACCAAGCGCGCAAACGCGGTCGTCACATGCGGGCTCACATGCGGCTAGCGGTTATCTGGCTCAATACTTCAAAACGCCGCAAAAACGCCTGTTTAGCCTCTTCCGGGGGCATGGGCCGAATGATTTCCTGGCAGGGCTCCACGCCCTCAAGATAGGTCCACGGTTCGGCGGAATACGGCATCAAATCGCGCTTTTCTGTTGCCAGCGAAATCAGGTCAGCCCGCTTGATGGCCGGGTTGTGGCTCAGATTCACACCAAAGCGTTCACCGATTATCCGCGTAACGCTATCCTCGATTTCCGAAAATGACGGCAGCAGCACCTTGAGCGGCTTCACCATATCGCCGAGATAGGCCTCGGCTGCGTCGTGCAGCAAGGCGGCAAACTTCAGTTCGTCCGGTACCAGCGAGGCCACGATCAGGCTGTGCTGCGCGACCGAGTAGAATGCGCTGGTCTGGCCATTGAAGCGGCACTGGTAGGCCAGGCCATGCGCGATGTCTTCGATTGCCACATCGACGATGCGCGGCTCCAGCGGATAAAAACGGTTGCCCAGATAGGTCGAAACATACAGTGTGGTCATCGGGCCTCCATGGCTGTTGATCTGTTCAATTCGGCGCCAGTGTGGCACGCTGTGGGCTCATTATGTGAGCCATGAGATGGAAAAATATGGATCGTACCGAAAGATTTTACCGGATAGACCAGTTGATGAATGAATACAAGGTCGTGCCCTTGAATACCTTCCTCAACGAACTTGGCATCTCCCGTGCCACTTTCAAGCGCGACCTCGAGTATTTGCGCGACCGGCTCAATGCGCCCATTGAATGGGACCGCGACGCGGGCGGCTATCGCTTCGGCAAGGCCGATACCCTGGCGCCCAAATACGAATTGCCCGGTCTGTGGTTCAACGCTTCGGAAATCCATGCGCTATTGACCATGCAGCAATTGCTCGCCAATCTGCAGCCCGGTCTGCTTGGACCGCACATCCAGCCGCTCCAGTCACGGCTCAACCAGTTGCTGGATAGCGGCGACCATTCGGCAGATGAGGTTCAGCAGCGCATCAAGATCCTGCATGCCGCAGCACGCCGGGTGACGTCGGAAAACTTCGAATTGGTCAGCCACGCCCTGCTCAAGCGCCAGCGCCTGCAGATTACCCATTACAGTCGCAGCAACGACCAGCAAACCGAGCGCGAAATTTCACCGCAACGCCTGGTGTATTACCGCGACAACTGGTATCTCGATGCATGGTGCCACCTGAGAAAGGGGCTCAGAAGTTTTTCTGTCGACACCATCAAGAAAGCCGTGATCCTTGAGCGTGCAGCCAAGGCGGCGCCGAACCGGCAGCTGGATGACACCCTGGGCAGCGGCTACGGTATTTTTTCCGGCAAGGCTATATACCGGGCCGAGCTCAGATTTACCCCGGAGCGGGCACGCTGGGTTGCCCAGGAGCAGTGGCACCCGAAACAGAAGGGGCGGCTGGAAAAAAATGGCGCCTATGTGCTGGAAATACCTTACAGCGACGACCGCGAACTGGTGATGGACATCCTGAAATATGGGCCCGATGTAGAGGTGCTGGCCCCTGAATCGCTGCGTGAGCGGGTGAAAAAACTACTCAAGGCCGCCTTTTCCATTTACGGGAAGTGAGTTCCGTATAGGCTCATCCTGTGAGCCAACAGCCTTGCATACTGGCATCACGATGATCCATCCGGATCGAATCAGGGAGATCGTGATGAAACTTGGAAAAATCAGCAGCCATGCCCGTGTGAAGATGCGGCAGCGAGGCATCAGCGAAGCGGCGTTGCAGCGACTGCTGGCCAGCGGCCGTGTCGAGCAGGACCAGCTGGGCGGAAAGATCGTGTATTTCGACCATGAAGCACGTGCCCTGCCTCAAACCGGCATCGCGCTTTCCAGTATCGAACACCGCCTGGATTTGTTCGCCATAATGGACTGTCATGGCGAAATCATCACGGTAGGCAGCCGCTTCAGCAGGGTGCGCAATCACTGAGCCACACTTGTCCGGGGAAGAATCTGCGGCGGTTGATATAATGGCGTTTTGTGCCTGGAAAATTGCCGTGGACATTTCCTCCTGTATCTTCATGACTGGCGCCTGCCGGATGTGGCCCGGATCATGACGGATTTGCGGCAGCAATCGCTGGTATTCGTCGACCTGGAAACAACCGGCGCCAACACCAGCGGAGACCGCATCACCGAGATCGGGATTGTTGAGGTTTCGCAGCACGGCGTCAGCGAATGGTCCACCCTGGTGAATCCGCAAGCCCCCATTTCTCCCTTCATCCAGCGCCTGACCGGCATCAGCGATGCGATGGTGTCCTCCGCCCCAACCTTCGCGGAAATTGCGGTGGCTTTACTGGAGCGGCTGAAAGGACGGCTTTTTATTGCGCATAATGTGCGCTTCGATTACGGCTTTTTGCGCAGCGAATTCAAGCGCGCAGGCCTGGATTTTCGGGCGGACGTGCTATGTACGGTCAAACTCTCGCGCAGGCTATTTCCACAACACCACAAGCACAACCTGGATGCATTGGTCGAGCGCCATCAGTTGCCGGTGACTTCACGCCACCGTGCGCTGGCCGACGCGAAAGCGATTCATGCTTTCTGGGGGAAAATTCATGCGGATTTGCCGCCAGATGCGATTCACGATGCCCTGCAAGAGCTGCTGAAACCGATCTGCCTTCCGCCCGGACTGGACGCTGCGACCGCGGAAGATCTGCCGGAAGCCCATGGCGTGTACCTGTTCTACGGCGAGAATGATGCGCCGCTTTACATCGGCAAAAGCAGCAATGTCCGTCGCAGCGCACTGGCGCATTTTGTGTCAGACCGCAAACATCAGCGAGACGTGTTGCTTGCCGAGCAGACACGTCGCATCGACTGGATTGAAACAGCGGGCGAACTGGGGGCGCAATTGACCGAATTGCGCCTGCTCAAAGCTCTCCATCCGGTCCATAATCCGCGCAGGAAGGACGATAGCGAACTCTGTGCCTGGAAGCTGGAACCGGCAGAAAATGGCGGCATGACCGTAAGGCTGGTATATGCACAGGCGCTGGATTTTGGCGCCGAACCCGGACTTTACGGACTGTTTCCCTCGAAAAGAAAGGCTGTTGATGCCCTGCGCGAAATTGCAGCTGCACATCGCTTGTGTCTGATCCAGTTGGGACTCGAACATTCACCGCAGGGCAAACGTGCGCCCTGCTCGGCCTATCCGCTCTCGCAATGCAAAGGACTGTGCATCGGCAAGGAAGCACCGGGCCAGCACGACATTCGCCTCATGGGCGCACTGGCCCGCATGCAGCTTGAACCATGGCCATTCCCGGGGCCAGTGGGGATTCGCGAGACAGCGAATTGGGGCAGCATGACGGAGATTCACCTGATCGATCGCTGGTCCTATATCGGACTGCTCGATCCGACGCAGGCATTTCCGCAGGTGCCGGACTTTCGCCCGGCATTTGATCTTGATGTTTACAAGATTCTTGCCCGTTACCTCAAACAAGCCAAAATCGATATTATTCCCATGCCGACCGAGGCAAATCCGCCAGAAAAGCGACAGGCTGAATGAATTATTTTCCAAATTTCAACTCAAAATGGCATGAAAACAATTTGCCCCGAATTTTTTGCTGGCCGTAGTGCTATCGGTACTGACAGGTCAATTGCGATGACTGTCTTGGCAGGGATTATCTGATGCGATACACGCCCAGCATTACGCCTTTATCGGCGACCAACACGGATGAGGTGGAGGTCAAGCCCGTTAACTATTTGCGCGCGGCGCGAGTGGTCGGTGAGCGCAACCTGACGCCGCTGGTTTTTCCTCGCCATCGCCCAGCCCAAAAAACAGCGCCTATCCCTGATGCGCCGCCTTCAGTGGAGCGACGCAACGGACGCGAGCGGCGCAATATTTCGCGGCGCCTCCGGCACGCAGGCGCCAGCCTGTATGACACCCGGGCGCCGGAGGCGCGCCGGAGCAGCAATCGCCGCGAAAGCGACATCACCACCAGAATCGAGGAAAGGCCTAGGGAGCCCCTGATCAAGTGCGCGAGGTCATTGCGAGCGTAGCGAAGCAATCTTTTTTCAGTGCGAGATTGCTTCGTCACTTTGTTCCTCGCAATGACAACTTATTCGTCCCTAGCCGCCAACCGCTGGCGGGACCCAGCTCTTCCGGGTCAAAGCATCAGGGGGCGGGTCACATTCTGGCTTTGCAGTTTCTTCATCTGATTGATTTGCACATCCATTTTGCGCAGCGTTGCCTTTCGCATGTGAGTCTTCCCCTCAGCCGCTGCCTTGTGACAGATGCGACGGATCGCCAGCATCAGTTCCAGTTGATTGTGCCTGTCCATGCATACCCCCTTTATTGGCGTCGATTTGGACACGAGAATTTTCGTGTTATTTACATCATCCAGCATGTAAAGCTCATGAGATGAGCCACCTAAAACCAGGAAGAATATAAACAGGGCATCCGGCTCGGCAAGGAGTGCAGCGTCGGCGACCGACCCAGCGCGATTGGTACAAAATGACGGATATTCAGCGTGCGACGGACAAAAAAAACCCCCCAGCTAAAGGGGATAAGCCGGGGGGAGGAGAGCCTTAATAAAGATTAAGGCGCCCGCTCAGGGAGGAGAAGCGGGAGACGAACTGAATCGTCTGCTAATTCAGAGTAGGCGGGTCAAGAATTAGTTCCCACTAATATTAAAATTCACATCCAGCTCGATTACCCGACCTTGGGCAGGCGATCCAGAGCCGCCTTGATAGCCTCCTCAGGGTAGGCAAAATCCTCCAGCTTGCCGCTAAAGTAGCTGTCATAGGCGCCCATGTCGAAATGGCCGTGACCGGAAAGATTGAAGAACAGCGTCTTGGCCTCGCCGGATTCCTTGCAGCGCAGTGCTTCATCTATACATGCGGCAATGGCGTGGTTGGATTCGGGTGCGGGAATAATGCCTTCTGCGCGGGCAAAGGTCACACCGGCCTGAAAAGTGGAGAGCTGGTGAACGGCCACCGCCTCGATCAGTTTTTCATGGTAGAGCTGCGACACCAGCGCCGAATCGCCGTGATAGCGCAAGCCGCCGGCATGGATGCCGGGCGGCATGAAGTCGTGCCCCAAGGTGTACATCAGCATCATCGGCGTCAATTTCGCGGTATCGCCAAAGTCATAGGCATAATGGCCTCGCGTCAGGGTCGGGCAAGAGGTAGGCTCTACCGCCACCAAACGCACCTTCTTGCCGGCTGCCTTGTCGGCCAGGAAGGGGAAGGCCGCACCGCCAAAGTTGGAGCCGCCGCCGCAGGGGGCAAAGATCATGTCCGGGTAGTCGCCCACTTTTTCGAACTGCTTCTTGGCTTCCAGGCCAATCACGGTCTGGTGCAGCAATACGTGGTTCAGCACCGAGCCCAGGGCATAATTGGTGTCAGTGCGCGAGGCGGCATCTTCCACGGCCTCAGAGATCGCCAGGCCGAGGGAGCCCTGGTTATTCGGGTCTTCTGCCAGCGCTGCGCGACCAGAATTGGTTTCCGTGCTTGGACTGGCGAATACTTCCGCACCCCAGGTCTGCATCATCGAGCGGCGGTAAGGTTTCTGGCCGTAGCTGACCTTGACCATATACACCCGCACGTCCAGCCCGAACATCTGGCCCGCCAGCGCCATGGAACAGCCCCATTGGCCGGCACCGGTTTCAGTGGCAATGCGCTTGATGCCGGCTTCCTTGTTGTAATAGGCCTGAGCAATGGCGGTGTTGGGCTTGTGCGAGCCCGCCGGGGAAACACCTTCATACTTGTAATAGATCTTCGCCGGGGTACCGAGCGCCGCTTCCAGGCGGTGGGCACGAAACATGGGCGAGGGGCGCCACAATTGATAAATCTCGCGCACTTTCTCGGGTATCTCGATCCAGCGCTGGGCAGACATTTCCTGTTCGATCAGGCTCATGGGAAAGATGGCGGTCAGGGCTTCGGGGCCAATCGGCTTACCGTCGGGCCCTAGCGGCGGTGCTGGCGGGTTGGGCATATCAGCAACGACGTTGTACCAGTGGGTCGGGATTTCGGATTCGTCCAGCAGGATCTTGGTTTGCGACATGTCTTGAGCCCTTTTTGAGATGAAGTGTGCGAAGCAATCATATCCCGATTGATTTTTTACTGCCAAGTCTTTGGCCCATCAGCTATAATGTCAGGTTCATTATATTTTTTTATGGCAGGGTAAAGCATGCATAACGGTACCACCATCACTCAGTTCATTATCGAGGAACAGCGCCACATTCAAGGCGCAAGCGGCGATTTCACCTCGCTTCTGAACGACATCATTACCGCCATCAAGGTGATTTCCAATGTCGTGAACAAGGGCGCACTGATTGGCGTGATGGGCTCTGCCGGCTCGGAAAACGTGCAGGGCGAGACACAGAAGGAACTGGACGTCATCACCAACGAAATCTTCATCAAATCCAACGAGTGGGCTGGCCACCTGTGCGCCATGGCGTCGGAGGAGATGGATGACATTTACCCGATTCCGGCGCAATACCCGCGCGGCAAATACCTGCTGGTATTCGACCCGCTTGACGGTTCCAGCAACGTGGACGTGAACATTTCCGTCGGCACCATCTTCTCCATCCTGCGCTGCCAGGGCGAGAGCGATTCGCCTTCCGCCAAGGATTTCCTGCAGCCGGGCACCCAGCAGGTCTGCGCCGGTTATGCGCTGTACGGCTCCTCCACCATGCTGGTGCTGACCAGCGGACATGGCGTGAACGGCTTTACCCTGGACCGCGATATCGGCGAATTCATCCTCACCCATCCCAATATGACTATCCCGGCCGATACCAAGGAATTCGCCATCAACGCTTCCAACCAGCGTTTCTGGGAGCCGCCAGTGCAGCGTTATGTGGAAGAAGCCCTGGCCGGCAAGACCGGCCCGCGCGGCAAGGATTTCAATATGCGCTGGGTAGCTTCGATGGTGGCGGAAGTGCACCGCATCCTGATGCGCGGTGGCATTTTCATGTATCCCAAGGATACCAAGGACCCCACCAAGGCCGGCAAACTGCGCCTGCTGTACGAAGCCAACCCGATGTCCTTCATCGTGGAACAGGCGGGCGGCGCTTCCAGCACCGGTCGCGAGCGCATTCTGGATGTTCAGCCGGATGGCTTGCATCAGCGCGTACCGGTGATTCTGGGTTCGAAAAACGAAGTGGAAACAGTCATCTCCTACCACAAGGCCTGAATCTCGCCTGGCCCCGAACAAGGCCGGGCAAGGGTCTGAAAATCAGAATGCCGCTCACCTTCTGCAGGGTCAGCGGCATTTTTCATGGGGCATGGATTCTGGTGAATATGCCATAATAACGCCCATGCAAAGCGTCGATCTCACCCATCATTTCCTCATCGCCATGCCGGCGATGACGGATCCTTATTTTGCCAAGACCCTGACCTATATCTGCGAGCACAACGAACGCGGCGCACTGGGGGTCGTGCTCAACCGCAAAATCGACCTCGATTTCAAGGCGCTGTTCGAACAGATCAATATCCCGCTCGATGCAGCAGAACTGGCCGGCATGCCGATTCACTATGGCGGACCGGTGCAAATGGATCGCGGTTTTGTGCTGCACCAACCGGAAGGAGAATGGCAGTCGAGCCTTGCCATAGCAGAAGGCATTGCGCTGACCACATCGAAGGACATCCTTGAAGCCGTGGGACGCGGCGAAGGACCGGACAAATTGTTCGTGACGCTGGGTTACGCAGGCTGGGATGCGGGCCAGCTTGAGCATGAACTGGGGCAAAACGCATGGCTGACCGTGCCGGCAATACCACAACTCATATTTGACGAGCCGACCGAAACGCGACTGGCTGCTGCGATGAATTTGCTGGGCGTGGATTTTGCCTCTCTGGCGGATGAAGCGGGCCATGCGTGATGCCGTTAGGGGTGAGAGGTTAGGCATGAGGCGAGTCCGGTGATTGCGACTTTTACCCCTCACCCCTCACCCCTCACCCCTCACCAAACAACTGTGCTGGGTTTCGATTTCGGTCTCAAGCGCATTGGCGTGGCCGTGGGCGACCGGATGATCGGCGTGGCCCATCCCTTGCAAACCATCCATGGCGAAAGCAACGAGCAGCGTTTTTCCGTTATTGAAGCGCTGATCAAGGAATGGCAACCCGGCCTGCTGGTGGTGGGTCAGCCATTCCATATCGATGGCAGCGAGCATGACATGACCCTGCGCTGCCGGCGTTTTTCGCGCCAGCTTGAAGGCCGCTTCAGCCTGCCGGTGGCCTTGGTCGATGAGCGCTTCAGCTCAAGTGCTGCGAGCCAGGATCTGCGCGAGGCCGGCATTACCGGCCGGCGGCAGAAAGTAATGCTGGACCAGGTCGCCGCGCAGCAAATTTTGCAGTCCTATCTGGATAATTCTGGAAGCGAAAACTAGCCGCACCATAATGAGTGTTACAGGAAAACAATCTATGCAATTACCTGATGCCGAGAAACTGGCGCAAGCCATGACGCAGCAAATCGAGCCTCTTCTGGGTGAAAATAGCGTGCTGGTGGGCATGCATACCGGCGGCGTCTGGCTGGCGGAGAAAATCCATGCCCTGCTGGGTCGGGAAATACCGCTGGGCACGCTCGACGTTTCCTTTTATCGCGATGATTTCAGCCAGTCCGGCCTGCATGCAGAAGTGGCGCCTTCGGATATCCCTTTCGATGTCACGGGGCGCGATATCATCCTGGTGGATGACGTGCTCTACACCGGTCGCAGCGTGCGTGCCGCAATGAATGAACTGTTCGATTATGGCCGCCCGGCAAGCATCATTCTGGCTGTGCTGGTGGATCGCGGCGGGCGCGAGTTGCCGATCTCGGCCGAGGTGACAGGCGCAGAGCTGGAACTGGCGCCAGACCAGAATATCCAGTTGAATCGCGATCCGCAGGGGCAGCTTGCGCTCAGCCTGCGTCAAACAACCGTCTGACGGAGTCATTCCATGGCTTTTCTGAGTCGTAATCCACAGCTGAACCAGCATGGCGAATTGCAGCATTTGCTCACGATCGAGGGTCTGAATGCGGGGATGCTGCGGCATATTCTCGATACGGCGGAATCCTTCGTCAGCGTATCGGAACGGGAAGTCAAAAAAATCCCGCTGCTGCGCGGAAAATCGATTTTCAACCTGTTTTTCGAACCCAGCACGCGCACCCGCACCACCTTCGAGATCGCCGCCAAGCGGCTATCTGCCGACGTGATCAATCTCAACATCAATGCTTCGTCCCAGTCCAAGGGCGAAACCGTGCTGGATACCGTGGACAACCTGGCGGCGATGCAGGCCGATATGTTCATCGTGCGCCACGCCCAGTCGGGGGCTGCGCATTTTATTGCAAATCATGTTGCCCCCCACATCCATGTCGTCAATGCGGGCGATGGCCGCCATGCCCACCCCACCCAGGGGCTGCTGGACATGTACACCATCCGCCACTTCAAGCGGGAGTTCCATAACCTGCGCGTGGCCATTGTCGGCGACGTACTGCACTCGCGCGTGGCACGTTCCCAGATTCATGCCCTCACCACGCTGGGTGTGCCGGAAGTACGGGTGATCGCGCCAAAAACGCTATTGCCGGCCCAGGTCGAGCGCATGGGCGTGCAGGTCTATCACGACATGGCCCAGGGCCTGAAAGATGTGGATGTGGTCATCATGCTGCGCCTGCAGAACGAACGCATGCGCGGCGCCCTGCTGCCCTCGGCACAGGAGTACTTCAAATCCTACGGCCTGACCCAGGACAAGCTGGCACTCGCCAAGCCCGACGCCATCGTGATGCATCCCGGCCCGATGAACCGCGGGGTGGAAATCGATTCTGACGTGGCGGACGGGGCGCAGTCGGTCATCCTGCCCCAGGTGACCTTCGGCATTGCGGTGCGCATGGCGGTGATGAGCATTCTGGCGGGGAGCAAACAATGAAAATTCACATTCGCGGCGGTCGCCTGATCGACCCGAAAAACCAGATCGATGCACAGCAGGACGTGTTTATCGCCGCCGGAAAAGTAGTGGCCATAGGCGAAGCGCCCCATGATTTTCACGCCGCCCGGGTGATCGATGCCAGCGGGCTGGTGGTGTGCCCGGGGCTGATCGATCTTTCTGCGCGCCTGCGCGAGCCCGGCCTGGAATACATGGCCACGCTGGAATCGGAGATGCATGCCGCAGTAGCCGGCGGCGTGAGCAGCCTGGTGTGCCCGCCCGACACCGATCCGCCGCTGGATGAGCCGGGATTGGTGGAAATGCTCAGGCACCGCGCCAAGAATCTTCACCAGGCCCGCGTGTTTCCTCTCGGGGCATTGACGCAGAAGCTCGAAGGCCAGCGCCTCACGGAAATGGCGGAACTGCATGATGCCGGCTGCATCGCCTTTTCGCAGGCGGACGCGCCGTTGACCGATTCCAATGTGTTGCTGCGTGCCATGCAGTACGCCTCGACCTTTGGTTTTACCGTGTGGCTGCGTCCGCAGGATTCCTTCCTCACCCGCGATGGCGTGGCGCATGACGGCGAAGTCGCTTCGCGTCTGGGTCTGGCAGGGATTCCTGCCTGCGCGGAAAGTATCGCAATTGCCAGAATCCTGCTGCTGATGAAGGAAGTGGGCGCCAAGGTGCACCTGTGCCGCCTGTCCACCCGGGAAGGCGTGGACATGGTGCGTGAAGCCAAGCGCCAGGGCTTGCCGGTGACATGCGACATCGGGGTGCATCATGCGCACCTTTCCGAAATGGACATCGGCTATTTCAACTCCAACTGCCACGTGATTCCGCCCTTCCGCAGTCTGCGCGACCGCGACGCGCTGCGCGAAGGCCTGAAGGACGGCACGATCGACGCCATCTGCTCAGACCACGCCCCGGTGGACGACGATGCCAAGCTCCTGCCCTTCGCCGAATCCGAGGCGGGGGTGACCGGGCTGGAACTGCTGCTGCCGCTGACCCTGAAGTGGGCCAATGAAATGGGCGTCGCTCTGCCCGTGGCGATTGCCAGGCTCACCACTGAACCGGCGAAAGTGCTGGCGCTCAACAAGGGCGTGCTGGCGCCGGGCCTCAATGCCGACCTGTGCATCTTCGACCCGGATGAGCTGTGGAGCGTCACTCCTCGTGCGCTCAAGAGCCTGGGAAAGAACACGCCGTTCCTCAACATGGAGCTGGCTGGGAAGGTGAAATACACCCTGGTGGAAGGTCATGTGGTGTATGAGGGCTGATTTCGCACAATAGATACTGTGCGCAGGCAGTGCAGATGGTTTTTTTCTGCTACATTCCACACCTCCGAGTCCGGATATCCATATAAGAGGGGTTTTATGACCATTAGCCTGCGCATCAAATTGCTATCCCTCACCCTGATCGCGCTGATTGCGATCTCCTCGTTTGCCGGCATCTGGGCAATGGGCAAAATCGGCGGTCAGATCGCGGAAATCGCCGAAACCGACATTCCGCTCACCGAAATCATTTCCGGGATCGAAGTGCATCAACTGCAGCAGGAAGTGTTGCTTGAAAAACTCCTGCGCGCAGCCCGCATCCAGGGCGACAAGGTGGACGTGAAAGAATTGCTGGCTGGCATGAGGAAGTTTTCCGCCGACATCGACCAGCAGATACGGGAGGCCGAGAAGCTGGCAGAACATATGGTCACCACCGGGCACAACGATGAGGCACGGACGGAAGGCCAGAAAGTGCTGGCTGCCCTCAAGGATATCGAGGCGGAAGCTGCGCATTACCACAAGGAAATGGAAAGTCTGGCAGCCAGAATCGAGGCGGGGGACCTGGTGGATATTGAAGGTTTGGCTGCCAGAGTTGAAAAGGAATCTGACGGCCTCGAGCATCATCTCGAAACACTGTTGCACGAAATCGAGAAATTTACCGAGGCCTCTGCCAAAGAAGCAGAGCATACCGAGCTCTGGGCCATGAAATTGCTGATCGGCATTTTTGTGATTGGCATGGTTGTAGGCGCCGTCGTCTCGTTTCTGATTGGCCGCTCGATCAACATTCCGCTGGCGCGTCTGCGGCAAACCATGAATGAAGCCGCAAGCCGGCGTGATCTGACCTTGCAGGTGCCGGCTGACAGCAATGACGAAATCGGGCAGACGGGGCGTGCCTTCAATAGCCTGATGGAGAGTTTCAAAGGCGTGCTGGCTTCCGTCAGCTCGTCGGCAGAGTCCGTTGCTGCCGCAGCCGAGGAACTTTCCGTCTCGTCGGAGCAGGTGGCTTCCGCCTCGCAAAGCCAGGCTGAGGCTGCAGCTTCGATGGCGGCTTCAGTCGAAGAGCTGACCGTGAGCGTTACGACGGTGGCCGATAATGCCGGCGATGCCTCGCGGCACTCGGAAAACGCAAGGGCAATCTATGCGCGCGGCGGCGAACTGGTCGGGCAATTGCTTGACGGCATTCAGCATGTCGCCGATTCGGTGCGTGGCTCGGCGGAAACCATTGGCACACTGGGAACGCGCTCACAGGAAATCCGCAGCATCGTCAATGTCATCAACGAAATCGCCGAACAAACAAACCTGCTGGCGCTTAATGCCGCCATCGAAGCAGCGCGGGCCGGTGAGCAGGGGCGCGGCTTCGCAGTGGTGGCGGATGAAGTGCGCAAGCTGGCCGAGCGCTCAAGCAAGGCCACCAAGGAAATTGCCTCTATGATCGACGGTATTCAGGAAACGACAAATGACGCGGTTCAGCAGATGTCCGACGAGGTGCGCGTAGTCGATGAAGAAGCGAAACTGGCCGGCGAGGTGGGCCATGCCATCGATCAAATGCGGCAGTCCACAGAAAGCGTTGCAGTCTTGATTACAGAAGTCTCGGCAGCCATACGCGAGCAGAGCGTTGCCAGCACCGACCTTGCCCAGCGCGTCGAAACCATCGCGCAGATGACCGAGGAAAACAGTGCCGCAGTGCAGGAAACGTCGTCCGCCGCCGCCACGCTGGGAGATCTGGCGGCCCGGCTGCAAAGCATGGTTGGTCAGTTCCGGGTGGCATAAGACTGCAGGGCGTATGCGCCCTGCGGCCACGCTGCATTCAGGAACGCGGGCCGGGTTTTTGCCCGGCTCATGCCTATTCCACATGTGGAAACTTATTGGAAATTCTCATGCTCGCCTTTTGGCGAGCATTTTTATTTCGGCACGGAAATCAGGCTTACTCAGCCAGGAAAGGGTAATCCGTGTAGCCTTTTTCCTCGCCGGCATAAAACGTTTCACGATCCGGCGCATTGAGCGGCGCGCCGCGGTGGAAGCGCTCCACCAGATCCGGATTGGCCAGCAGCAGGCGGCCGAAGGCGATGGCATCGGCGGCGCCGGTGTTAATCGCCTCCTGTGCGCTGGTGAAGTCGTACTCGTTGTTGCTGATAAGTTTGCCGCTGTAAATCGTGCGCAGGCGATTGTAATCAAAAGGAATCCATTGCGCTTGCGGCGCGCCGCCCATGCCCTGCAGCAGGTCGAGGAAAGCCAGGTTGTAGCGGTTAAGCTGGCTCGTGACATACTCGAAAGTCTCCTGCGGATTTTCGTCATGCAGATCGTTGAACGGCGTGACGGGCGACAGGCGCACCCCGACCCGGTCGCTGCCGATAGCGGCACAGACGCCATCCAGGATTTCCAGCAGCAGCCGGGCACGGTTCTCCTTGCCGCCGCCGTAGGCATCGGTGCGCTGATTGGTTGATGAACGCAGGAACTGATCGATCAAATAGCCGTTGCCCGCGTGAATTTCGACGCCGTCGAAGCCCGCCTCCATGGCGTTTCTGGCGGCCTGCACGTAGCTTGCGATCAGGCCCGGAATCTCTGCGGTTTCAAGCGCACGCGGAGTCACGAAGTCCTTCATCGCCTGGCCAGTGAAAACCTGCCCGGCCGGACGCAGCGCCGAGGGCGCCACCGGCGGCACGCCATTGGGCTGGAAATCCGGGTGCGAGATGCGGCCCACATGCCAGAGCTGGCTCACAATTCTGCCGCCCGCAGCATGGACGGCCTGGGTGACTTTTTTCCATCCGGCATTCTGTTCAGCGGTGTAGATTCCCGGTGTGCGGGGATAGCCGTGGCCCTCAGGGCAGATGGGGGTGGCCTCGGTGATGATCAGGCCCGCCGAGGCGCGCTGGCGGTAATATTCCGCCATGAGATCGGTCGGTACGTTGCCTTCAGCGGCGCGGCATCGCGTCAGCGGGGACATCACGACGCGGTTGGCCAGTTCGATGGCACCAAGTTGAAGCGGGGAAAAGAGGTCGGTCATGGGGCGTCTCCATCAATGAAAAAAACGGGTTTTTACCGCAAAGTACGCGAAGGTTCGCGAGGTACATCAATTGAGTATTTGGGTTTGATAAACCGCAGCAACTCGCCCACCGGGTAAACGGTGCAAGCCCCTGCAAGACACTGAATTCCTTCGCGATCCATTGCGTCCTTTGCGGTTCTGCTTTGCTGGGCTCAAACCAGCTCGCCGTTCTCGTAATCGCGGATGGCCTGCTCGATTTCTTCCCGCGTGTTCATCACGAACGGGCCATGCTGAACAATGGGCTTTTATCCTTTCAGCGCTGGCAAAACAGTTCGACATAAAAACCTGCCTGCTTGTTCCGTTTGTACTCACTTCATCCTTCAGCCCCGTAAATTGGGGGCTTTTCACTTTTTTCCAGTGTTTCCGCGCTTGCGGGACAGGGGCGTGCTGAGAGAAAATAGCCGGCATCCGAACCATCCATTTCAATCAGAGGCCCATTCATGTCGCTCTCCCCCGCTTCAGCCAAGGAAAAAGCCGCCATCCTTTCCGAGGCGTTGCCCTATATCCGCCGCTTCCAGGACAAAACCATCGTCATCAAGTACGGCGGCAACGCCATGACCGAGGAACATCTCAAGCACGGTTTTGCCAAGGATGTGGTGCTGCTCAAGCTGGTCGGCCTCAACCCGGTAGTGGTTCACGGCGGCGGACCGCAGATCAACGACCTGCTGAAGCGCGTCGGCAAGCAGGGCGAGTTCATCCAGGGCATGCGCGTGACCGACGAGGAGACCATGGATATCGTCGAAATGGTGCTCGGCGGCCAGGTCAACAAGGAAATCGTCAACCTCATCAACCAGTATGGCGGCAAGGCCGTGGGGCTGACCGGCACCGATGGCGGCATGATCCGGGCGAAAAAGCTGATGGTCAAATCCAAGGAGGCCAACCAGGCGCTGATCGACCTCGGGCTGGTGGGCGAGGTGACCCGCATCGACCCGGCGCTGGTGACCCTGCTGGACACCCAGGACTTCATCCCGGTGATCGCCCCGATCGGGGTCGGCGACCTCGGTGAGGCATTCAATATCAATGCCGACCTGGTGGCTGGCAAGCTGGCTGAAACGCTCAAGGCCGAGAAGCTGATCCTGATGACCAACACCACCGGCGTGCTCGGCCAAGGATGGCAAGCTGCTGACCGGGCTGACGGCGGCCCAGGTGGATGCGCTGATCGATGACGGCACCATTTCCGGCGGCATGATCCCGAAAATTTCCATGGCGCTGGAGGCCGTGAAGAATGGCGTCAAGACCAGCCACATCATCGACGGACGGGTGGAGCATGCACTGCTGCTGGAAATTCTTACCGACGAAGGGGTGGGCACGCTGATTCGTTCCAATATATGAGCATCTCAAGGAACGGGTTGACCTGGGTGTTCGACCTCGACAACACCCTGCACAATGCCTCGCCGCATATCTTCCCGCATCTCAATCGCGCCATGACCCAGTACCTGCAGGATCATCTGGCACTGGACGAAGTGGAAGCCAACCGCCTGCGCGACCACTACTGGCAGCGCTACGGAGCAACCCTGCAGGGACTGGTGCGGCATCACGGCACAGAGCCCGACCACTTTCTCTGGCATACCCACCAGTTTCCCGCGCTGGAACGCATGGTGCTGCGCGAGCGTGGGCTGAGATCCGCCTTGCAGCGCTTGCGTGGACGAAAGATCGTCTATACCAATGCGCCCGCCTTCTATGCCGAGGCGGTGCTGCGCCTCTTGCGCATCGACGATCTGTTTGCCGGAGTGTTTTCCATCGAAGGGGCGGACTATCGCCCCAAGCCGGATCCGCAAGGCTTTTACCGCCTGTTTCGCTCGTGGCGCCTGGCCCCAGAGCGCTGCGTAATGGTGGAAGATACGCTGGGCAATCTCAGAACCGCGAAACGGCTGGGCATGAAAACCGTGCTGGTGGGCTCTGCTTCCAGACGGGTAGCGGGCGTGGATGTCAGTTTGCGCTCCGTTCTGGAACTGCCACGGGCACAACGAAAATTCGGAACACAATAAGGGAAAAAATCATGGCGACCAAACCAGGCGAGCGCAAGCTCCAGATCTTGCAGGTATTGGCGGAAATGCTGCAACAGCCGCAAGGGGAAAAGATCACCACCGCCGCGCTGGCGGCCAGGCTCGAAGTTTCAGAGGCGGCGCTGTATCGTCACTTTGCCAGCAAGGCGCAGATGTTCGAAGGCCTGATCGAGTTCATCGAGCAGAGCCTGTTCGGCATCATCAACAAGGTCACCAGCGAGGAGCAGAATGGGGCGAAACAGCTGGAAACCATGCTGTCCCTGCTGCTCGGCTTTGCGCAGAAAAATCCCGGCATGACACGGGTGCTGATCGGCGATGCGCTGGTGAACGAGAACGAACGCCTGCAGGCGCGCATCAATCAGGTTCACGACCGTCTCGAAGCCAGCATCAAGCAGTCCCTGCGCATCGCGGCCAGCCAGGGCGGACTGGGCGTCAGCGCAGACCCGGCGGCTCATGCCAACCTGATCATGAGCTTCATCGTCGGGCGCTGGCAGCAGTTCGCCAAGAGCGGTTTCAAGCGTGAACCGATGGAATTTCTGGAAACCCAGAAAAAGATACTGCTGGGGTAAGTAGAAAAACTGGATAACCACGGAGAACACGGAGGGCACAGAGAAAGCCTATCTTGCGTCTTTTATGCCATCGCCCAACAAGTGAATGCAAGCACTGCAGTCTGTTTTTACTCCGTGTTCTCCGTGGCTTCGAATTGAGGTTCTAGGCTGTGCCGCACACCGGGCAGGCCGGGTCTTTTTTCAGCCTGATCTGGCGCCACTCCATGGACAGGCCATCGAGCAGTAGCAGGCGCCCGAGCAGCGGCTGACCGATGCCGGCCAGGACTTTCAGCGCTTCTGCTGCCTGTGTCGCGCCGATGATGCCCACCAGCGGCGCAAACACGCCCATCACGGCGCAGCGCTCGCCTTCCTCTTCCACGTTTTCCGGAAACAGGCAGTGGTAACACGGGCTGTCCGGGCGACGCAGGTCGAACACCGTGACCTGGCCGTCGAAACGGATTGCCGCGCCGGAAACCAGCGGTTTGCTGTGCCGGACGCAGGCGCGGTTGACGGCGTGGCGGGTGGCGAAGTTGTCGCTGGCATCCAGCACCACGTCGGACTGGGAAACCAGCTGCGCCAGCTCTTCGCCCTCGACGCGCTGCGGGATCGCTGTCACCCGGATTTCCGGATTGATTGCGGCCAGGGTGTGCTGCGCCGAGAGTGCCTTGTTGCTGCCGAGGGAGTGGGTGAAGTGGGCGATCTGGCGCTGCAGGTTGGTGAGGTCCACGCTGTCGCCGTCGCAGATGGTGATGTGGCCGACGCCGGCTGCAGCCAGATACAGCGCGACGGGGGAACCCAGCCCGCCTGCGCCGATGATCAGGGCATGGGAGGCAAGCAGCTTTTCCTGGCCTTCGACACCGATCTGCGGCAGCAGGATGTGGCGGCTGTAGCGCAGGAGCTGGTTGTCGTTCATGTCGGCGGTCCCATTCCCGGCTCCGCCACTCTATCCCCCTGCAGGGAGGAGGGTGCCGTGGGAGGACTGGTAGGGCTTAGCGGCTTTTCAGGATCTTCAAGCCCTTGAGCAGGTTGACGGCCTGATTCAGCTGGTAGTCGTTTTTCGAGACGACTTCGCGCTCGCCGCTCGCACTTTCATCCTTGCTTGCCCCTTTGTCCTTGGCCGGATCTTTCTTCGGTGCTGGCAGTTTGGCCGGGGCTTTGTCGGCCTTGCCATCCTGGCCGTTGACCAGATGGCGTTCGAGGTCGGCTTCGCGCAGGTTGAATGCGGCATCCTTGTCCACGCCGTTGACCGTGGCTTCTTCCACCACGATGTCGGGGGTGATGCCCTTGGCCTGGATGGAGCGGCCATTGGGGGTGTAATAACGCGCCGTGGTGAGCTTGATCGCGGTACCGTTGCCCAGCGGCAGGACGGTCTGCACCGAACCCTTGCCGAAGGACTGGGTGCCCATGATGATGGCGCGCTTGTGATCCTGCAGCGCACCGGCAACGATTTCCGAGGCGGAAGCCGAGCCGCCGTTGATCAGCACCACCATCGGAACGTCTTTTACGCCTGCCGGCAGATTTTTGAGGTAATCGCTTTCTCTGGCGCCGCGCAGATAATTTTCCTTGCTGGCGGTCAGTTTCATCTTGGCATCTTCGGTGCGGCCTTCGGTATAGACCACCAGGGCATTTTCCGGCAGGAAGGCCGCGGAAACGCCGACTGCGCCATTCAGCAAGCCGCCGGGATCGTTGCGCAGATCCAGCACCAGGCCCTTGAGTGACGCCTTGTTCTGCTTGTAGAGTTCATCCAGCGCCGTGACCAGGTTTTCGCCGGTGTGTTCCTGGAACTGGGTGACGCGCACATAGCCATAGCCCGACTCGAGCAGCTTGGATTTCACGCTCTGGATTTTGATGATGGCGCGGGTCAGGGTGAAGGTCAGCGGCTTGTTCTCGCCCTTGCGCATCACGGTCAGGGTGATCTGGGTATTGGGCTTGCCGCGCATGCGCTTGACTGCATCGTTGAGCGTCATGCCCTTGACCGGGGTGTCATCCAGCTTGATGATCAGGTCGCCGCTCTTGAGCCCGGCTTGATAGGCCGGTGTATCCTCGATCGGCGAGACCACCTTGACGAAGCCGTCTTCCATGCCGACTTCGATGCCGAGCCCGCCGAATTCGCCCTGAGTGCCGACCTGGAGATCCTTGAAGGCATCCAGATCGAGATAGGCAGAGTGCGGGTCGAGCCCGGAAAGCATGCCGTTGATGGCTTCGGTGATGAGCTTCTTGTCCTCTACCGGTTCCACGTAATCGGACTTGATCTTGCCGAATATTTCGGCAAAGGCGCGCAACTCCTCCACGGGCAGTGGCGTTGCCTCGGGTTTGTCAGCCACGGCGGAATAATTCAGGCTGAGCATCACACCGAGCAGAGCGCCCATGGCGATGAGGCCGAATTTTTGCAGTTTGCCGTACATGCGTTTCTCCATTTACATTTGCTTTGTCAGCTAATTTTGCACCACGCCAGCGGGTCAAAAGGCCTGCTCTGGTAGCGAATTTCGAAGTATAAACCGGTTTCCGGGTTGCCGCCGCTGTTTCCCGTGCTGGCGATCACGTCGCCGGCGCGAATCTCTTCACCCGTCCTGTTTGAACAGGGATTCGTTGTTGCCATACAGGCTCATGTAACCGCTGCCATGATCAATGATCAGCAGGTTGCCGAAGCCGCGCAGCCAGTCCGAGAACACCACCCGGCCACTGGCGATGGCATGTACCTCCTGTGCCGCGGCGGTGCGAATGAACAGTCCGCGCCAGGGTGAACCGCTGTCCTGACGTGGAGTACCGAAACGCCCGGTAAGTTCCCCTCGTACCGGAAGCAGCAATTTCCCCTTCAGCTGCGGAAATGATGTTCCGGCATAAGAAGCGTCCGGTACGGCCGAGTTGCGGGCCGAGGAGGACGGGCGTTCTGTTTTCCTGGGTCGTTGCGCGCTGTTGTTTGGCAAGACGTTCGATAAGCTGGGTCAGTTTTTTCTCGTTGCGTTGCAGACGCGACAGCTCGCTGCGTTGCTGCCCGATCTGCTTTGCAAGCTGGGTGACCAGCTTTTTTTTCATTTCCTGCTGCGCGAGCAGTTTTCCCCGCTGTTTATCCTGTTCGCTGCGGATTTTCGAAAGTTCGGTCTGTTTGATTTCGCTTTCCTGCGTCAGGCGGTGCAGTTTGATGAGGTTTCCACGCAATTTTTCGAGCAGTTCGCTGCGGGCGCGGGCAAGATAGGTGTAATAACGAAGTTGGCGCGCGGCCTGACCGGGATTTTCCTGATTGAGCAGGATTTTGAACTGGTCCTGCTGACCGGAGCGATATTGCTGGTAGAGCAGGCGCCCCAGCATCGCCTGTTCAGCACCGATGCGCTTGTCCAGATCGTTTTTTTCCTGCTCCAGCGATTTGAGGGTGGCCTGGCTGGCTTGCTGCTGCCGGGTCAGGTCGCGTAGCTCACTGTTGATTTCGCTGATGGCCTGTTCCGAAGTTTTGAGTTCATCCGCAGCATCGGCTTTTGCGTCTTCCTTGCTGTCGAGCGCTTTTTGCAGCGATTCGATACGCCCGCGAAGCTCCTGCAACTCGGGTTTGGGTGCGGCAGAAGCGTGTGTGCCCAGGCAGGCCAGAGCCAGAATGCCGGCGCGGATGGCTTTCCTGAAGCCGGGAATCACTCGAATGTGATTAATGGATGCCCCCGCATCTCCCGTGGCTGGGGCAGGTCCATCATTTTCAGCAGTGTCGGGGCGACGTCTTCCAGTGCACCCGTGTCCGCGATTTGCGCCGGGCGGCCAATGTAGACGAACGGCACCAGATTGAGCGTATGGGCCGTGTGAAAATCCTGCGTGCCTTCATCGAACATCTTTTCGGCATTGCCATGGTCCGCAGTGATCAGCACTTCGCCGCCGGTTTCCAGCATGGCCGGGACAATCTTTCCAATACAGTTGTCGATGGTTTCGATGGCCTTGATGGCGGCCTGCAAGTTGCCGGTGTGGCCGACCATGTCGGGGTTGGCGAAGTTGCAGATGATCGCATCGTACTGACGGCTCTGAATGGCCTCGACCAGTTTCTCCGTTACCTCGTAAGCGCTCATTTCCGGCTTGAGGTCGTAGGTGGGAACGTCAGGAGAGGGGACCAGGATACGGTCTTCGCCCGGGTAGCTGGTTTCTTCGCCACCATTGAAAAAGAACGTGACGTGCGCGTATTTTTCGGTTTCGGCGATACGCAACTGGCGCAGGCCCTGGTCCGCGAGATATTCGCCCAGGCCGTTCTTGATGCGCTCCTGGGGGAAGGCCACAGCAACATCAAAGTCTGCGCTGTAGGCAGTCAGGGTGCAATAGGCGCTAAGCTTGGGCACATACTCGCGTTCAAAGGCATCGAAGCCCGGATCGATCAGGGTGCGGGTCAGCTCGCGGGCACGGTCGGAACGGAAATTCATGAAAACCACACCGTCGCCGTCCTTCATTTTCACCGGCTCACCAATTACTGTGGCTTTGACGAACTCATCGTTCTCGTCGCGCGCATAGGCGTTGCGCAAGCCTTCGATAGCGGTATTGGCTTGAAATTCGGCAATGCCCTGGGTGAGCAGGTCGTATGCGGTCTTGACGCGCACCCAGCGGTGATCACGATCCATGGCATAGTAGCGGCCCACGATGGTGGCAATCCTGCCGCTGCCAAGCTGATCGATTTTATCCTGGAGATGTTGCAGGTAGATTTCTGCACTTCTGGGCGGCGTGTCGCGGCCATCCAGAAAGGCGTGAACGTAAATTTCCCTGATTCCGGCACGGACACCCATTTCCAGCATCGCCTGAATGTGGATTTCATGGCTATGCACGCCGCCATCCGAGAGCAAGCCAAAAATATGCAGCGCACCATCATTTTTCTTGATGGCGTCAACCGTGGCGGTCAGTTCGTGGTTGGTAAAAAACGAGCCGCTCTTGATCGCCATATTGATGCGCGAAATTTCCTGGTAGACAACCCGGCCAGCGCCCAGATTAAGGTGGCCCACCTCTGAATTGCCCATCTGGCCCGCCGGCAGGCCAACGGCAGCTTCGGAGGCATGAATTCTGGTGTGAGGGCACGTATCCCAGAGCTTGTCCCAGTTGGGTTTTTTTGCCAGCGCAACGGCATTATCCGGCCCGGTTTCGCGGCAGCCGAAACCATCAAGGATCAAAAGTAAAACGGGCGTAACCTTCATAACAAATATAGACTTTATTTATCGATCATTAATACAATTCATGTATCATTTTATTATGTTTTAATAATGTACGCATTAAACTTGTTCTAAAAATTTCTAGCAAAGTGAAGCGATGATATTTTCATGTTGAATTTTGATCAGGTCGGATTGATAGATAAAGACGAACATATCGAACAGGCGTCACGGGCGATGAAGGCGATGTCTCACCCGTTGCGGCTGAAGATTCTGTGCGTGCTGGGCGACCGTGAAATCAGCGTGCAGGAGATCGTCGACAGCGTCGGCACTTCGCAAAGCAATATTTCCCAACATCTGGCCATTCTGCGCGACAAGGGTGTGCTGCGTACGCGCAAGGACGCCAACCGTGTTTACTATCGGGTTGGCGATACGCGCACTCTCAAGCTGATCAGCATGATGCGGGATGTTTTCTGCGGTTTCGCCAAGTAGCGTCGCCCGCCCTGCCGGGCCCATGATCTGCGTGGCTTTGTCCGCTTGTAATCTGTTCCGCCTGCCATTATCTTGTAGCCATTGCCTACACGCGGAGTCTGCGCTGTGCTGAAATTCTTTCTTGCGCTCCTTGGCGCGCTTTCCCTTGTTCCTTCTGCCCAGGCCGCCCTGCCTTTTGCCACGGCACCGGTTCAGTATCGCGAAGTTGACCAGATTTTTGCCGCTGAAGCCGTTGTGGAAGCGGTCAATCAGGCCACATTGGCAGCCCAGATTTCGGGGCGCGTGATGGAAGTTGCATTCGATGTCGGCGATGCGGTCAGGAAAGGCCAGGTGCTGGTGCGCATTGACGAGAGCGAAGTCAGTCAGACGGTGGCGGGCAGCGAAGCGCAGCTAGCCCAGGCGCAGGCCAATCTTCAGAATGCCCGTCTCGCCTACGAACGCAGCAAACAGTTGCTGGCGCAGAAATTTGTTAGCCAGGCCGCGCTGGACAAATCCCTGGCCGACTACAAAACGGCCGAAGCGCAGGTCAAGGCAGCGCTGGCGGGCGTCGGACAGACCACGGCAACGAGGCGCTTTGCCACCATTGTTGCGCCCTACGACGGCATCATTGCCGCGCGTCAGGTTGAGCTGGGTGAAATGGCCAGTCCCGGCAGGGCGCTCTTGACCATGTTTTCTCCCAAAGGCTTGCGCGTAGTGGCGAGCGTTCCCCAGTACAAGCTGGCGCAGGTGCGCCAGTCGTCTCGCGCCCAGGTGGAGTTTCCAGAGCTGAAACAATGGGTAGCAGGCACCCGCGTCACGATACTGCCGGTAGCGGATGCGCGCACCCATACCACCAGAGCACGAGTGGATCTGCCTGCCGATTTGCGGGATGTTCATCCGGGCATGTTCGCCCGCGCGTATTTCTCCATCGGACGTATGCAAAAATTGCTGATCCCGGTTGCTGCGGTGGTGCGTCGCAGCGAAGTCACCGCGGTTTATGTGGTGGACGCAAAGGGCCAGATCGGCTTCCGTCAAGTGCGCCTTGGCGAACCGATCGAACAGAATAATGAGGTGGAAATCCTGTCCGGACTGGTGCAGGGCGAACAGGTTGCGCTGGAACCGATCAAGGCGGGCATGCTGCTGAAAGCCGCGAGCAGCAAGCAGTGAGTAGTGAGGAGAAAATCGTGCCGGCATCCGACGCCTCACCTCTCACTTCTCACCCCTCACCCGAAAAGATGGGTATTTCCGGACGTGTCGCCAGGCTCTTTCTGACTTCGCAGATGACGCCGCTGATTGCGCTCATCGCCTTCCTGCTCGGCCTGTTTGCGGTGCTGGTCACGCCGCGCGAGGAAGAGCCGCAAATCAACGTCACCATGGCCAACGTATTTATCCCCTTCCCCGGCGCTTCGGCCAGGGACGTGGAGAACCTGGTCGCGACGCCTGCCGAGCAGGTTTTGTCGCAAATTTCCGGCGTCGAGCATATCTATTCCGTCTCGCGCCCCGGCATGGCCATTCTCACCGTGCAATACAAAGTGGGCGAGGACCGTATCCAGGCCCTGGTGCGCTTGTACGACACAGTACAGTCCAAGCGCGACTGGATTTCTCCCAACCTGGGCGTGCTCGAGCCCGTTGTCAAACCGGTGGGTATCGATGACGTTCCAATTGTTGCCCTGACCTTGTGGACAGCCGACCCAGCGCGCGGTGAATACGAGCTGGAGCAGATTGCGCATGCTGCCGAGATCGAGCTGAAACGCATCCAGGGAACGCGCGAGGTCAACACCATCGGCGGCCCCCGACATGTGGTGCGGGTACTGATGGACGCGGAACGCATGAAGTCGCACCAGATTTCAGCCCAGGATATCCGCGATGCGTTGCAACTGAGCAACGCCTCCCAGCCCTCTGGCAAACTGGTCGACAATAACCAGGAAATCCTGGTGCAGACCGGCACTTTTCTTTCCTCCGCTGCAGATGTGCAGCAACTGGTGGTGGGGGTGCAGGATGGTCGCCCGGTTTTCATGAGTGACGTGACCCAGGTGATCGACGGGCCGGATCTGCCGGGACGTTATGTCTGGCTCGGCACAGGGCCGGCGGGCACACATCAGGGTATCAGCCAGCAGGGTGAGTTCCCTGCGGTGACGCTGGCCATTTCCAAGAAACCGGGCGAGAACGCCGTGGATGTCGCCAACCGGGTCATCCAGCGGGTCGAGCAGTTGCATGGCAGCGTGATCCCGGATGGCGTGACGGCCACGGTGACGCGTAATTACGGAGCGACCGCCAACGACAAGGCCATGAAGCTGATCGGCAAGCTGATTTTTGCTACCGCCTTCGTGGTTCTGCTGGTGCTGTTCGCGCTGGGCAGGCGCGAAGCACTGATTGTCGGCGTGGCGGTGATGCTGACGCTGGCTGCAACCTTGTTTGCTTCATGGGCGTGGGGCTTTACCCTCAATCGGGTATCGCTGTTCGCGCTGATTTTTTCCATCGGGATTCTGGTGGATGACGCCATCGTGGTAGTGGAAAATATCCACCGCCGGCGCGAACTGGATAAGCACAAACCCCTGGCCCAGGTCATTCCGGAGGCCGTGGACGAGGTGGGCGGCCCCACCATCCTGGCAACTTTTACCGTGATCGCGGCGCTGCTGCCCATGGCCTTTGTTTCCGGCCTGATGGGGCCCTACATGAGCCCGATTCCCATTAATGCCAGCATCGGCATGGTGATCTCGCTGGCCATCGCTTTCATCATCACGCCCTGGCTCGCGCTCAAGCTGCTGAGCCACCAGCATGCTGCGCCCAGCCACAGTGAGACGGGAGCGGAATCGCGCTTGCAGGCTTTTTTTCAGCGCCGGCTGATGCCGTTCCTGCGCCGCGAACAGGGCGGACGGAATCGCACCAAACTCTGGCTGGCGGTATTGGGCATGATTATCGTCGCCATGCTGCTGGCGGTGGTGAAGCTGGTGGTGCTGAAAATGCTGCCTTTCGACAACAAATCGGAATTCCAGGTCGTAGTGGACATGCCGGTGGGCACGCCGCTGGAGCAGACCGCGCGCGCCATGCGCGAAATCGGCCAGTATCTGGCGACGGTGCCCGAAGTCACCGATTATGAGGCTTATGCCGGAACGGCGGCGCCGATCAATTTCAATGGTCTGGTGCGCCAGTATTATTTGCGCGCCAGCCCGGAAATGGGCGATATCCAGGTCAATCTGGCGGACAAGCACCTGCGTGAGCGCAAGAGCCATGAAATCGCCCAGGCGGTACGGGTGCCGATTGAAAAAATTGCCGAAAAATATCAGGCCAACGTAAAAGTCGTCGAGGTGCCGCCCGGACCGCCGGTGATGTCACCGATCGTAGCGGAAGTCTATGGTCCG
The DNA here is from genome assembly GCA_963741495.1 of uncultured Gammaproteobacteria bacterium. Classification (GTDB taxonomy): domain Bacteria; phylum Pseudomonadota; class Gammaproteobacteria; order Burkholderiales; family Sulfuricellaceae; genus Sulfurimicrobium. The sequence goes on along the minus strand of CAVUID010000007.1, from coordinate 303,211 downwards.
GATTACGAAGGTCAGATGGAAGTGGCAAAAAAAGTAGGCATGGCCTTCACCCGGACACCCGATATCGTCGCCATCGACGACAGCATAGAGGAAGTGTCGCGCAAGCTGGTATTGCGCGTGCTGCAAGCCAAGGCGGCGCTGATGGGCGTGGCGCAGAACGACATCGTGGCGGTGATGAAAATGGGCCTGACCGGGGAGGATGTCACCCCGGTACATACCGGCGAAACCAAGTATGAAATCCCGGTACGCGTGACCCTGGCGCCTGAGCGCCTGAACAATCTGGACGAACTGCTCAAGCTGACAGTCCGCGCCCGCGATGGCACCCTGGTGCCGCTTTCAGAGCTGGTGGAAGTATCGTCCGGCATCGCGGAGAAAACCATTTACCACAAGGATCTGCTGCCGGTGGTTTATGTCTTTGGCGACATGGCAGGAAAACTGGATAGCCCGCTCTACGGCATGTTCGATATCCGCTCCCTGACCAATGGGATGAAATTGACCCAGGGAGGCGAACTGGGCGACTATTTCATCCGGCAGCCGGCTGACCCCTATGCAGAATATGCCATCAAATGGGACGGCGAATGGCAGGTGACCTACGAAACCTTCCGCGACATGGGGATCGCCTACGCCGTCGGCCTGGTACTGATCTATCTGCTGGTGGTGGCGCAGTTCAAGTCCTATCTGGTGCCGCTCATCATCATGGCGCCGATTCCGCTGACCATTATCGGCGTGATGCCCGGCCATGCGCTGTTCGGCGCGCAATTCACCGCAACCTCGATGATCGGCATGATCGCCCTGGCCGGGATTATCGTGCGCAACTCCATCCTGCTGGTGGATTTCATCAATATGCAGGTAGCAGAAGGTATGGCATTCCAGGAAGCCGTCATCAATTCCGCCGCCACGCGCGCCAAGCCGATTGTGCTGACGGGGCTGGCAGCCATGCTGGGCGCACTGTTTATTCTCGATGACCCGATTTTCAACGGACTGGCAATTTCCTTGATTTTTGGTATCTTCGTCTCCACTTTACTCACACTGGTAGTGATACCGGTGCTGTATTATGCGGCGATGTATAAAAAAATAGCAGTCAGCTGATAGCTGATAGCTGATAGCTAAATCTAAGGAGTTTCATGGCAGTGCAATTCATTCAGAACAATCTGGGCCTGGTGGCCCTGGTCATTATTAGCGCCATGATGCTGTTCTGGCCCATGATCAACCGGCGCATTTCCGGGATCAAGGAAGTCGGCACGATGGAGGCGACCCAGCTCATCAACCACCACGATGCATTGATTCTCGACGTGCGGGAAGACCGGGAATTCGACAGCGGGCACGCGCCGAATTCAAAACATATCCCCCTGGGTCAGTTGTCCGGTCGCATGCAGGAGCTGGAAAAATTCAAGAATAAACCGATCATCGCCATCTGCCGCAGTGGGGCGCGTTCCGGGCACGGTTGCCGCATGCTGCGCAAAAACGGTTTCGAGCAGGTTTATAATCTGAGTGGCGGCATATCAGCCTGGCAGCAGGCCAATATGCCGGTTGAACGAAAATAGCCTGGCCCCTTCTCCAGGCTCTCTCCCGGCGTGAGAGAGGGACGGAGCCTCGCTAAGCAAGTTTTTATTACAAGGAAAAGAAATGCCCAACATAACCATGTACAGCACCGGCACCTGCCCCTATTGCACCATGGCAGAGAAGCTGCTGCAAAAGAAAGGCGTGACCGAAATCAACAAGATTCGCATCGATCTTGAGGAAGGCCGCAAGGCAGAAATGATGGAAAGAACTGGGCGGCGCACCGTGCCCCAGATCTATATCGGCGATTTTCATGTCGGCGGCTTTGACGATCTTTCCGCGCTTGACGTGGAAGGCAAGCTGGACGCTCTTCTGGCGGGGTGATGCCATGAACGTGGTATGTCCTGATTGCGGCGCAATCAACCGGGTGCCAGAAGAGCGGCTAAGCCAGAATCCAAAATGCGGCAAGTGCTCGACACCGCTGCTGGATGGCAAGCCGCTTGAATTGACCGCTGCGAACTTTGGCCGCTTCGTGGCCAAAAGCGAAATGCCGCTGGTGGTGGATTTCTGGGCGCCATGGTGCGGACCGTGCAAGATGATGGCGCCAGTATTCAGCCAGGTAGCCGCCGAATTCAAAACTCGCTTCCTGTTCATCAAGGTCAATACCGAAGTGGAACAGGCGCTGGCGCAACAGTTCTCCATCCGCAGCATTCCCACTCTGGCGGTGTTCAGGAATGGGGCCGAGGTGGATCGGGTTGCCGGCGCGATGGATGCGGGCAAGCTCAAAAACTGGCTGCTGCGCCACTAAAACAGGCCTGGCCGCCCCCGTTTGGCGCTGCTTCGCGTTACAATTCCCCTTTTTTCAGAGGTTTTCCCCATGAGTGAAGAGCACGAAAAGGTTGTTTTCAGCATCGAAAAAATCTATGTCAAAGACCTTTCGCTAGAAATTCCCAATGCGCCCCAGATTTTCCTGGAACAGGGAACACCGGCGATCAACGTAGAATTCCACACCAAGGCCGAACAGCTGGGTGAAGATGTCTACGAAGCCGTTCTCACGGTTACCGTGACTTCCAAACTGGAAGAAGGCGACAAGACGGTGTTTCTGGTGGAGGCCTCGCAGGCAGGCATTTTCCGCATCAGCAACGTGCCACAGGAAGATATCGAGCCGCTGCTCGGCATTGCCTGCCCCAACATTATTTATCCCTACGTTCGCGAAGCGGTTTCCGATATGGTGACGCGCGCAGGTTTTCCGCCAGTCGTGCTGCAACCGATGAATTTTGAATCGATTTACCAGCAGCAAAAGCAGATGCAGGCGAGCCAGAATCAAGCCGCCACGACGCATTAAAACGGGAACGCTGAAATGAACCGCTGGCACAGGACGGGATTGTTGCTGCTGGCGGCGTTTTTCTCTTCTGCTGCCTGGGCGCTGGAGTACCGCTCCGTTCTCAGTGACCGGGTGGTGATGTACGACACGCCTTCCCTGCATGGCAAGAAACTCTATCTTGCCAGCCGTTACTATCCGGTCGAAGTGATCGTCAGCCTGGAGCACTTTGCCAAGGTGCGTGATGCTGCCGGAGATCTGGCGTGGATTGAAAAAAAACATCTTGGAAGCAAGCGTATGGTGCTGGTGAATGTGCCGCTGGCCGATATCCGCCAGGCAGCGGATGAAAAAGCCGGGCTGGCTTTTCAGGCAGAACGCAATGTTGCTCTGGAATTAATCGAATATACCGGCACCGGATGGCTCAAGGTGAAACATCCGGACGGCGCGACCGGATTTGTGCGAATTTCGCAGGTGTGGGGCTCATGAAGATTGCCGTGCTTGGTGCTGGCGCATGGGGCACTGCACTGGCGGTCAGCCTGGCAGGGCGCCACGAGGCGAGCCTGTGGGCGCGCAGCGCTTCTCAGGTGGCAGAGATGACCTCGTCCCGCATCAATCAACGCTATCTGCCGGATGTAAAACTTCCCCCGTTATTGCGTCTCGAGTCGAACCTTGAGTCACTGCTCAAGCACACCGAGATGGTACTTGCCGTTGTTCCCAGCAGCGGATTGCGGAATTTATTGCGTGAGGTCAATGTGCTGGCGCCGGGCATTCCTGTGGTCTGGGCCTGCAAGGGATTCGAGGCTGGGAGCCGCAAGCTTCCGCATCAGGTGGCGAATGACGAACTCCACCCGGATACGCCACGTGGCGTGCTATCCGGGCCGAGTTTTGCGCGAGAAGTGGCGCTGGGCTTGCCCACAGCACTGACGCTGGCCTCGCTGGATGAGACGTTTGCTCGCCAGACAGCCTTGGCTCTGCATAGCCACCATTTGCGGGTCTATGCCAGCAGGGACGTCATGGGCGTAGAGTTGGGCGGGGCGGTCAAGAACGTACTGGCGATTGCTGCCGGCATTTCCGATGGCATGGGGTTTGGTCACAATGCCCGTGCGGCGCTCATTACACGAGGCCTGGCTGAAATTACCCGGCTCGGCCTGGTGCTCGACGGACGTCAGGAAACCTTCATGGGACTGGCTGGTATGGGCGACCTGATCCTGACCTGCACCGGCGACCTGTCGCGCAACCGGCAGGTTGGCCTGCAACTGGCGCAGGGAAAAAAACTGGCAGATATTCTGGGCGGCCTCGGTCACGTTGCCGAAGGCGTCAACACCGCACAGGAAGTGCTGAAACTGGCGCAGCAGCACGATGTGGAAATGCCCATTACCGAGGCAGTATATCAGGTGCTGTATCAGGGCCTGGCACCGCGCACAGCAGTGGAAAGCCTGCTCAACCGGGTGCCCAGTGCGGAGTTCAGACACTAACAGGCATGGCAAATTGCCGCCCGGAATCATGGAACAAGTGAAATGTGAAACCGCTTGGGCTACGCCCTTGCTGTGAAACGTGAAATGCAAATGCAGACTCAGTATGTTTTCACCCCTCACCCCTCACCATATACATGTTTAGCGCTAAACCCCGCCATCAAAGCCATTTTGCCGCCAGGCTTCATAAATCAGGACGGCTGCAGAATTGGATAGATTCAGACTGCGGCTCTCTGGCCGCATCGGCAGGCGGACACGCCGCTCAGGCATAAATTTTTCCCTTATCTCCGCAGGCAGCCCCCGGCTTTCTGGCCCGAAAACAAAGACATCGCCCGCCTGAAAATTCACATCGGTGTAGCGCGTAGCGCCCTTGGTCGTGATCGCAAACAGTCTTCGCCCGGCAAAATGTGCCAGACAGCTTTCCCAGTCCGGATGTACCTTGAGCGAGGCATACTCGTGGTAATCCAGCCCGGCACGTTGCAATTGCTTGTCCTCCAGCGTAAAGCCAAGCGGTTCCACCAAATGCAGGGCCGTACCGGTATTGGCGCAGAGACGGATGATATTGCCGGTATTGGGTGGAATTTCAGGTTCAAAAAGTACAATCTCAAACAATTTCTTGTGTCCCGGTTGGAAAAACGTTAATTTAACACTATCAATGAGATGTGTTTAACTTATGACAAATAACATGAGAAATCGGGGCGAAGATGGCCAAACCTGAAAAAATTCGGCTCGGCGAGGTCCTGATCGAGCAGAATCTGCTGACAGAAGATCAGCTAAAGCAGTCTCTGGCCGAGCAGAAAAGCAGCGGGCGCAAGCTGGGCCGAATTTTTATCGAAAATGGCTTCGTTACCGAAGAGGGAATAGCCGAAGCGATTGCGCGCCAGTTGCGAATCCCTTTCATCAATCTCAAGTTCTACAACATCAACACCGAGCTGGTCAACAAGTTGCCTGAAACCCAGGCGCGCCGATTCCGTGCCCTGGTGCTGGAAGATAAAGAAGCAACTCTGCTGATCGGCATGGCCGATCCGTCCGACCTGTTCGCCTACGACGAACTGGTACGCCTGCTAAAACGTGACATCGACCTCGCGGCGGTGGCGGAAAGCCAGCTACTTCAAACCATTGACCGCGTGTATCGCCGCACCGGCCAGATCAGCGGTCTGGCTCAGGCGCTGGAAGAAGAACTGGGCGATACCGTGGTGGATTTCGGCGGCATCGGCGGAATCGGCGCCACCACCAATCTTGAAGAAGCGCCGGTCGTCAAACTGTTGCAGACGATGTTCGAGGATGCCACCCAGGTGCGCGCATCCGACGTTCATATCGAACCGCAGGAAGAAAAACTCCAGATCCGCTTTCGCATTGACGGCGTACTGCATTTGCAAACCGAGGCCGACAACAAGATTGCCGCGGCCCTGGTGCTGCGCCTCAAGCTGATGTCCGGCCTGGATATTTCCGAGAAGCGCCTGCCCCAGGATGGGCGTTTCAACATCAAGGTGCGAGGGCAATCGATCGACGTGCGTATTTCCTCCATGCCTACCCAGCACGGTGAATCAGTCGTAATGCGTTTGCTCAACCAGAGCGGAGGGATTCTGACGCTCGACAAGCTGGGCATGCCGCCGGACATGCTGGAAAAATTCCGCAAGATTCTCCATCGCCCCAACGGCATGGTGCTGGTGACCGGGCCGACCGGTTCCGGCAAGACCACCACCCTGTATTCCGCCCTGGCAGAACTGAACTCGATCGAATCCAAAATTCTCACCGTGGAAGACCCGGTGGAATATCGCCTGCCCGGTATCAATCAGGTACAGGTGAATGAAAAGATCGAACTTTCCTTCGCTCGCGTGCTGCGTTCCACGCTGCGCCAGGACCCGGATATCATTCTGGTAGGCGAGATCCGTGACCAGGAAACCGCGCAAATTGGCCTCAGGGCCGCCATGACGGGCCACATGGTACTCTCCACCCTGCACACCAACGACGCCATCAGCACCCCGATCCGCCTCATCGACATGGGGGTGCCGCGTTTTATGGTGGCGACTTCCCTGCAGGTGGTGCTGGCCCAGCGCCTGGTGCGCCTGATTTGTGAACGCTGCAGCGAGACGTATACGCTCAAACCCTACGAGCATGAATGGATGCGCCTCGAACTCAAGGACGCAGTGGACCAGCACCAGTACCAGCATGGCCGAGGCTGCACCCACTGCAACGGCACGGGTTACCAGGGACGCATGGGTATCTACGAAATGCTGGAAATGAGCTTCGAGATGGTCGAGGCCGCCAACCATCACGATCCGCAGCACTTCATGAAAATGGCACGCCAGCAAATGGCAGGAAAAACCCTGCGCAGCCAGGCCGTGGGTGAAGTGATCAAGGGGCGCACAACGGTTGCGGAAGCGATGCGCATCAGCAATCAGTTCGAGGACTAGATGCCAGCCATCAGCTTTCAGCAATCAGCTTCTGGTGGTGGCTGAATGAGGGACTTTCGTGATCTTTCGGTTTGGGGAAAGGCGCATCAGTTGACGCTGACTGTATATCGGGAAACGAGCAATTTTCCTGCTGCCGAGTTATATGGATTGACCAGCCAGATGCGACGTGCGGTTGCTTCTGTTCCGGCGAATATCGCCGAAGGCTGTGGAAGAAATGGAGGTGCTGATTTTGCGAGATTTCTCCAAATTGCGTTGGGTTCGGCAAGCGAACTCGAATACCATCTGCTGTTAGCGCGTGATTTGGGATACCTGAAATCCGAAAGCTATGAAACCATGCAAATTGATACTATTGAAGTGAAGAAAATGCTTACATCCTTGCTCCATAAGCTGAGAGCTGACCGCTGATGGCTGAAAGCTGAATATGCCCTTCTTCGCCTACAAAGCCCGCAATGCCCGCGGCGACCTGATCGAAGGCATACAGGAAGGCGCCGACAGCGCCGCGGTAGCGGACATGTTGTTCAATAGCGGCGCCACGCCGGTGGATATCATTCCTTCTGCCAAAGGTCCGGGCAAGCAGGGCGAAGGCCTGCTGGAGCGTATGCAGCAGCAGAAAATCACTGCTGTCGATGTGATGCTGTATTCGCGCCAGATGTACACCCTGCTCAAGGCGGGCGTGCCCATCATGCGTGCGCTGGCCGGGCTGCAGGAATCGACGCATAACAAAAGCATGAAAAAAGTGCTGCAGGATATGCGCGAGAGTCTGGACGGCGGGCGTGAGCTCTCGGCCGCCATGCGGCGCCATCCCGACGTGTTCAGCCTTTTTTACGTCAGCATGGTGCGGGTGGGCGAAGCCACCGGCATGCTGGAGGAAATCTTCCTGCGCCTCTTCTATTACCTGGAATTCGAGAAGTCGACCAAGGACAAGATCAAGGCGGCAATGCGTTACCCCACTTTTGTCATCATCGCGATGGTGGTGGCAATGGCAATCATCAACCTTTTTGTGATCCCCACTTTTGCCAAAGTATACAAGGGCTTCGGCGCCGAGTTGCCGCTGATGACCAAAATCCTGCTTGCCAGCTCGGATTTTACCGTGCAGTACTGGCCATTCATGCTATTTGCAATGATAGGGGCGTTTTACGGTTTTCGCTTTTATGTGCGCCTGCCTTCAGGACGCTATCAGTGGGACAGGCTCAAACTGCGTCTGCCGGTGGTCGGAGGCATTATCGAAAAAGCCACGCTCTCCCGCTTTGCCCGCAGTTATTCCCTCACCAGTCGTAGCGGCGTGCCCATCGTGCAAGGCTTGAGCGTGGTGGCACAGGTGGTGGACAATGATTTCATCGCCAGAAAGATCGATAACATCCGCGAAGGCGTGGAGCGAGGCGACAGCATCTTGCGCACGGCGGTGGCCTCCGGTGTCTTTACCCCGGTCGTGCTGCAAATGATCGCGGTAGGCGAGGAAACCGGCGAACTGGACGAACTGATGCAGGAAGTCGCAGAAATGTATGAGCGCGAGGTGGATTACGAAGTGGACAATCTGTCCGCCAAGATCGAGCCGATTTTGATTGTGGGCCTGGGTATTCTGGTGCTGATTCTGGCCCTGGGTGTGTTCCTGCCGATCTGGGATCTCGGCAAGGCGGCTTTTCATAAATGAGCAACATCGTTCCGGTGCATGAATAGGTTACGCAGCAGGCACGCACAAACAAATGCTATCGTGAGCGAACGAGGATTTACCTTGTTCGAACTGCTGGTGGCCATTGCAATAATAGGCACGCTGGGCGCGGTGCTGCTGGACCGGGTATTGCGCTACCAGGAGTACGCTGAAAAAACCGCGATGGAACAGACGGCCGGAATACTCCGCAGCGCCCTGCACCTTCAATTGGCAGAATACCTGGTACGCGGAAAATGGCAGGATGTGGAGAAAATGGTTCTGTCCAACCCCATGGACTGGCTGGCGGAGAAGCCGGAAAATTATCTGGGCGAGTACCTGTACCCCAAGCCAGGAGAAATCCCTCCCGGCAGCTGGTACTTCGACCTCGAAAACCGCACCCTGATATACTTGGTGCGCAACGATCGTCACTTTGTGGCGGATAGCAAGGGGAAGAAGTGGGTACGTTACCAGGCCAGCCCTGTCTATGGGAATATCAGTAAAGAAAGTGGTCAAGCGGCCGATAAAAGGGAAATCAACGGCATACGCCTGACCCTGGTGGAAACCTACCAGTGGTTTTAGGTTTTCTGGAACAAATGGCCGAAGAGTCATGGTGTTTTTATTGAACTGAATCAACAAGCAAAAGGAGTTATGAACATGCGTAATAAACAAACAGGTTTTACCTTGATCGAGCTGGTGATGGTTATCGTGATTCTCGGCATTCTTGCTGCTACCGCGTTGCCGAAGTTCGTCAATCTGGGTGCGGACGCGAGAGTGGCTGTGATGAAGGGTGTCGAGGGGTCGCTGCGGGCGGCCAATGTGATGGTCTATGCAAAAGCAGCTACCGCAAACCAGCTGGGCGCCACGGGCACGGTGACCATCAACGGGGTGACTGTAAATACGGCGTATGGTTTTGCTTCAGCCACCGGCACCAGCACCACCGCCGGCACCGGCCTGTTGCGGGTGATGGATTTGAGCCCGGTTGCGGATTTCAATATTGCCACCACCAACGTCATCGGTCATGCCGGCGCCCAGGCCACCACCAATTGCCGTGTAACCTATGCGGCAGCTACAGCCACCACGGCACCGACTTATACGCTCAACGTGACCAACTGCAACTGATTTTCCTGAGCAAGCTCAGGATGTAATCATCACCGGGCATTGCGCCATGACCGTGAAACTGGCGCAATGCCCGGTGCAGATGGGATCGTGCCCGAATGGCACTTACTTAAGCCAAAAGGTGGGTTAGCGTTTTTTGCTTAACCCGCCAAGCGTTGCGTAGCAACACAACGCTTTTTTAGTGAGTGCCTGGCGGCACATCTGGTGGGTTACGGCACAAACTACGTGCCTAACCCACCCTACATCGATTATGGAACCGCTTAAGTAAGTGCCATTGGGGTCGTCCCCCGTGTTTTACGATATTAAACATTACGCGGCATGGGGGCAGCCCCTCCCTTTTTTAGACAGGAGAGAAGCAGTGATAAGCCACGGTTTGCCGCTTCCGTCGACTGTCAGGGAATCTTCCTCCCTTTTTTCATTCACGGGGATGCGTGGGTGGCTTGCGGCGTGGCTTTTGTTCTTCTGCATGCTTCCAGCGGCAAACGGTTTTGCCGCCACCTTGCTCGGCCAGTACCGCATGGAAGAAGCCAGCTGGAATGGCACAGCGGGCGAGGTGAAGGACTCGGCGACTTATGCTGGCGGGCCGTTCAATGGCACGGCAAGCGGCAGCCCGCTTCCCGCGCCGGTCAATACCTTGCCCGCACGGGCAGGCAGCCCCGGCACCTGTGGCAACGGCGCTTTTTTTGGCGGCAGCGGGACAGTCAAGGTCACGGGCCTGCCAGTGAATACCTCAGCCGGGGCGAAGACCAGCGTGGCCTTCTGGATGTATTGGGACGGCACCAACAGCGTCATGCCTATCGGCTGGTTTCGGCATGACTTGTGGCTGGTGAGCAATCGTTTTGGCTTCAACACCGCCAGCAGCGATGTGTATGGCATCAGCTCGGCAGGGCTGGCCAATGGCTGGCATCACGTGGCTGCCATATTCACCAATGGCAGCGTGACCAGCAACCAGCTTTACATCGATGGCGTGGCACAGGCGCTCACCCAGCTGCAATCGACTCCCAATAATGTTAATGCAACTGTTTCCTCCACCCTGACCATTAGTGGCTGGGGGTCGGACAGCGGTTACAAGTTTTCCAGCCGTATCGACGAAGTGAAAGTTTACGACGGCGCGCTGAATTCTGCCGAAGTGAGCGCTCTGTACAGCGAAACTCACCCCTGCGCGCCCACGCTCATTGCAGAGTGGCGCTTCGATGAGAGCAGCTGGGGCGCGTCTGTGGGCGAAGTGGAAGATAGTGTCGGCACCTATCCGGCCACGGCGGTCAATGGCGCAAGCACCGCTTCGGTTCCCCCCGCCCCGATTGCCGGCAATCCGGGCACCTGCGGCTATGGCGTATTCGACGGCAGCAACGATTATGTGGCGCTGCCCGCAAGTTTCCCCAGCTTTACCTCGGATTTTTCCGTTACAGCCTGGATCCGCACCACGGACAGAAGCAAAGGCGGACAGCGCATTCTGATCGATGATGAAAAGAATACCGGGGGCTACGGCTTTTCACTGGGTGATGGCGGGGCGGGCAGGCTGCGTTTCTTTGCCCGCGGCTCGTCGCCCATTATTCTGGATACGCCGGCGGTCATCAATAACGACACCTGGTATTTCGTCGCGGCCATCGCCGATATTTCTGCTGGCAAGCGCTGGATGTACGTCTATGACACGTCGGGCACCCAGCTTTCCGCAGTCAGCACGAACTTTACCGGCTGGGGCACGGATATTGGAGCTGCATCGATCGGGGGCGAAAACAATGCCTCGACAGAGGCGAGCGCATCATTCCGCTTCAAGGGCAATATCGACGATGTGCGTGTTCATACCGGCGCATTGTCGGCAACCGAAATCGCCGCACTTGCCGCTAAAGCCCATGCCTGCCCTGTCCCGGCGACCCTGCTCGCTGAATACCGCCTGGAGGAATCCGCCTGGATTGGCGCGGCAGGCGAGGTGAAGGACAGTAGCGGCAACAACCGCGATGGAACGACTATCGGTGCGCCACGCCCTTCACCCGCCAGCGTCAGCCCGGCGCGACCCGGCAGTCCAGGCACCTGCGGCTATGGCGGCATGCCCGGCACCAGTTCCAATGGTGGCGCTTTCAGCTTTTCCGGTCTGCCGGTCAGCACAACGCCCGGCGCCAAGACCAGCGTGTCCTTCTGGATGTACTGGGATGGCACCAATAGCGTCATGCCCATCGGCTGGAATGTGCATGACCTGTGGCTGGTGAGCGGACATTTTGGCTTCAATACCGGCAACAGCGATGTTTTCGGCATCAGTTCGGCCGGGCTGGCCAACGGCTGGCATCATGTGGTCGCCATATTCACCAACGGTAGCGTGCCCAGCAACAAGCTTTATATCGATGGCGCGGCGCAGACGCTCACCCAGCGGCTATCGACCCCCAACAATGCCAATGCCTACGTGAATTCGACCCTGCGCGCCGGGGGCTGGCAAGCCAGCACCGGCTACCGCTTCAGCGGGCGGCTGGACGAAATCCGGGTTTATAACGGCGAGCTGAAGCCAGGCGAGGTCAGCGCCATCTATCTGGCCACTCACGTCTGCGGCGGCGTGATCAAACCCTCGGGTTTCAACTGCGTGCTGAGCGGGGCGGACGCCTTGACCGGACGGCTCTATACCAAACTGGCGGGGGCGCCTTTCAGCTTCGACGTAGTAGCGCTCAAGGACACCAATAGCGATGGCGTCGCAGATGGGGTGGAAACCACATACGCCTCCGATGCCGACAAAACCGTCACGGTGGAACTGGTGGATGGGTCGGGGGCCACGGCCTGCGCTTCCCGCGCTGCCATCAGCCCTGCGGTGAGCCAGACGCTGATTTTCACCAAGACCAATCAGCCGACGGAGCAAGGGCGCAAGAGTGCTGCGAACATGACGGTATCCCAGGCCTACCCTGATCTGCGCTGCCGGGTGACGGACGCCAATCAGTCACCAAGCATCGTCGGCTGTTCCAGCGACAATTTCGCGGTGCGGCCGTCGGCCGTGTCCTTGAATGTCTCGCCGGCAATGGCTACGCCACCCTCGGCCAGCGCCACCCCGACAATCAAGGCAGGGGCGAGCTTTACCCTGGCGGCAAGCACCAGCCCTGCTGCCGGCTATGCGGGTTCGCTGCTACTGGATGCGGCTAAATTGACGGCGCAGATCACGAGCCAGGATGCTACCGTGCAAAGTGGCGGGATCGTCGGAACGCTTTCGCCGGTTTCATTGACCGCCAACGCATCGGCCAGCAACAATGCCAGCTATACCGAGGTGGGCTACCTGTATCTTGCCCCCGGCGCTTTTCGGGACGATATTTATACCAGTGTTGACCAGCCTTCCGGTTGCGCGGCCACCAACAGCTGCGACTGTGTAACCGACACCGCCAGCAACGCCAATCTTGCCGACGCGCTCGCTTCCGGCAGATATGGTTGTTCGATTGGCAACATGAGCAATTATTCGCTTGGCCGTTTCATTCCCGATCATTTCGATGTGAGTTACAACACACCCTTGTTTGCACCCGGATGTGGCGCGACCTTTACCTACATGGGGCAGCTCTTCAATTACGCCGTGTCGCCCATCGTCACCGTAACGGCAAAGAATGCAGGCAACAACCTGACCGCCAACTACAGCGGCAACTTCTGGAAAATCACCAATGCCTCACTGACGGGCAAGGCATATACAGCATTGTCAGGGATGCTGGATACCAGCGGCGTCACCGGCACCGATCCGGTTATTGTCAAGAATAATGACGGAACGGGGACGCTGACTTTCAGTTCCGGTACCGGGTTGAGCTTTACGCGACCCGCTGCGCCAACCGCACCGTTCAACGCCGAAATTTCTCTCGCGATCAATGTGATTGACGAGGATGCCGTGTCCTATCCGGGCAATCCGGCGCGTTTCGGCCAGGCAACGGCAGGCAACGGCATGGCGTTTTCCACCGGCAAGACGCAACGCTACGGCCGCCTGCGCCTGTCGAATGTGTACGGCTCCGTTTCCCCGCTCCAGATGCCGGTCGAGGCGCAATACTGGAGCGGCAATTCCTGGGTGAAAAACAGCGGCGACAGCTGCACTGCGCTTGCTGGCAGCAACCTGCTGCTCACGCCTTCGGGCTGGACGGCGGTGCCTGGCGCGCTGGCGGGCGGTAGCGGCATCATCGCACTGACGCCCACTGCGCCCGGCAGCATCAAGGTTTGCGCCGATCTCGCGCCTGACAATGGGGTGGCTTGTTCGGCAACGAGCGCCAACCTGCCCTGGCTGCAATCTAAGTGGCCCGGCGGGGCGGCTTACAACAATGACCCCTCCGCCACGGCGACCTTCGGCATCTTCAGCCCCGAAGGCCGCAAGGGTGTCTATAACCGCGAGCTTTATTGATGTTGCCCCGGGCGCGCGGCTTCACCCTGGTTGAACTTGTTGCGGCGATGATACTCGTCGGTGTCCTGGCCGCCGTTGTTCTGCCGCGCATGGAGTCGAGCCAGATGTTCCGGGAGATCGCTTTCAGTGACCAGACCGCTGCTGCCCTGCGTTACGCGCAGAAAACGGCGGTCTCGCACCGGCGGCTGGTGTGCGTGACGGTCGCAGGTGACCAGCTTTCCCTTTCGCTGGGTATCGCAGCTAGCCATCCCGCCTCGGCTTGCACCAACCCACTGGCCGGTTCGGATGGCCAGCAGCCCGCGGCAAGCTCTCCTTCAGACAACATTACCCTCGTGGCGGCGCCCGCGGGGCCGCTCTATTTTCAGCCTTCCGGGGCGGTGACCAGTGATGGCGCTGGCACAACGCCGGCGAATTTCACCCTGACGGTGACCAACCAGACGCCCATTCAGGTCTATGGAGAGACGGGCGATGTGGAATAGGTCGCGCGGCATGACGCTGATCGAACTCGTGCTCACGATCGTCGTGATCGGCGTGGGGCTGGCGGGCATGCTGGCCGCCTTCAGTCAGGCAGTGCGCGGTTCCGCCGACCCGATGGTGAGAAAACAGATGCTGGCGATCGCCGAGGAAATGATGGAGGAGATTGTTTTCAAACCCTACGTGCCGGTTGCCAATGCCGCGCCTGCCACTTGTGCGCGGAACACCTATAACGACATCGTCGACTATAACGGCTATTCGACAGCGAATATCTGCGACATCGACGGCAATGCCATTCCGTCGCTCACTGGTTATGGCATTGCCTCGATAATCATCAGCGATACAACGCTCAGCGGGATTGCCGCAAAAAAGATTGTTGTGACGGTGACCAGCAGCGGAGAAAGCCTTTCGCTGACCTCGTATCGCACGGACTGGGCGTCATGATGAAGATGCGCGGTTTTACGCTGGTCGAGCTGGTAATCGTGATCGTGATCATGGGCATCATCGCGGCAGCGGTTGCATCGATCTTCAAGCCAGCGGTTGATGGTTATTTTGACAGCCGCCGGCGTGCGATGCTTTCCGATATGGCGGATACGGCAGTGAAGCGAATCGGCCGGGAAGTGCGCCGCGCTGTCCCCAATTCCGTTCGCATCCCGAACGACCAGTGCTTCGAGTTTGTGCCGGGCAAGACTGGCGGACTTTATCGCCGCGCCGTCGATATTGTCAATGCCGGTTCCGATCCTCTCGACACGACCGGGCCCGACGCCAGTTTCGATGTTTTGGCGCCGCTCTCGGCAACGCCTGTAGCCGGTGATTTTGTCGTCATCGGCAATCAGAACACCGATGATGTTTATACCGGCGCGACGCGCGGCACGGTGAGCGGATGGCAAAATCCGCCCGCGCCCGGCGGGGTGCTGGTGGGGGAAGGAAGAATCTCGTTGAATCCCGCGACGCAGTTTCCCGCCGGCTATGACGGCGGCAGGTTCTTCATTGTCGACCAGAACGAACGTAGCGTATTTTATATCTGCCGGGGTACGGGCGTATCGGGCGGCAATGGCACAGGAGAGATGGTGCGCCTGGTACAGGGATTCAATGCGGCCTACCCTTCATCATGTCCGGCTAGCGGCGGCACTCGACTCGCGAGCCGTGTAGCCGCCTGCGAATTCATCTATGACCCGAATCAGGGCGCCACGCAGCAATCCGGTTTTGTCTGGCTACGCATCGAATTGCTGGAAGCGGGCGAGCGGGTCGCGCTTGCCTACGGCGCGCATGTGAGCAACGTGCCATGAAAATCCGTCAGCGCGGTCTTGGTCTCATTGCTGCGATCATGGTCCTGGTGATCCTTTCGGCACTTGCTGCGGCGATCACCAGCTTCTCCACCGGCCAGCAAATGGCTTCGGCGCAAGACGTGCAGGCAGCCCGCACCTGGCATATGGCTTTTTCAGGCACGGAATGGGGGCTTCACCGGGCTTTGAAAAGTACGACTTGCGATACGCAGACCTGGGCCAACCCGGATGATCCGGCATCCCGGGTCACGGTTGCCTGTTCGCAGCATACCTACAACGATGGTGAGAGCGTGCCCGGCACGGCACGCCAGGTACGCGTCTTTCGCATTGTCGCCACCGCCTGTAACGGCGGTGCGGCGAGCTGCCCGGATGATACCGCTGTAACGAACCCAGGCTATGTCGAGCGCCAGCGGGTAGCGATTGCTTACTGCGAATGGGATGGCGCCGCCTGTTCCGGGCCATGAAGTCGCAACAGGTTGCGGGCTTGCTGATGCTTCCAGCCCAAAGCCCTTCAGCAAGTTTGAAATGTATGCCTACACAGTGCGAACTGGAAATCACAAATGAATATTCGTAAATATACAATTGACAACAACGACTTATTAATTTAACTTCAAGCCGATTATTAAATATTTGTGAATTTATGCCTTTCTTGACCAGAAAAAAACAGGAGCCGGGCTGGATGACCATGCAGTTCACCCCAGAAGGGGTGTGCCTGGTTCATGTGCGCAGGGTGACGGGCGACAGGCCGCTGGTGACGCTTTGTGCCATTTCTCCGGAAAGCAGGGTGGACGTACCTGTGCTGGAGAAGCTGGCAAAAGAGCATCAGCTCAACCGTTACAACACCAGTTTTTTGCTGAATTCTGGTCAATACCAGTTACTGGTAGTGGAGGCGCCCGGCGTCCCTGCTGCCGAGATCAAAACGGCGGTACGCTGGCGCATCAAGGACATGCTGGATTTTCCCGTGGATGATGCTACTGTGGATGTGCTTGAAATCCCTGCCGGCAAGAATGCACAGCCGCGCAATAGGTCGCTCTATGCCGTGGCAGCGCGCAATGAAGTAATCAGGCAGCGCATGGCGGATTTTGATGGCGCCAAATTACCCCTGAGCGTGATTGATATCCCGGAACTGGCGCAGCGCAATATTGCCAGTCTGCTGGAAGATCAGGATCGTGGGGTCGCCCTGTTGTCTTTTGACGAAAGTGGCGGCCTGCTGACTTTTTCATTTGAAGGCGAGCTTTATTCGTCGCGCCATATTGACGTTTCGCTGTCGCAGCTAAACCAGTCGGATAGCGAACAGCGGCAGCGCCAATACGATCGCATTACGCTGGAACTGCAACGTTCGATGGACAGCTTTGAACGCCAGTTCAGCTTTATCACCATCAACAAGCTGGTGCTGGCCCCCCTGCCTCCGGATGTCAATCTGGAAGCGTATCTGGCGTCCAACCTTTACCTGCCGGTGTCGACCCTGAATCTGGATGAATTATTCGATTTTTCCACGGTTTCAGGTGTGGGGCCAACCCAGCGCTTGCAGTGCTTTCAGGCCCTGGGGGCTGCATTGCGCACGGAGGACAAGGCGCAGTGAGCCAGCAGATCAATCTTGTTAACCCCGCCTTTCACAAGAAGCGCGAAAGATTTACATCGCTTATGCTTGTCCAGGCACTTGCTGCGCTGGCGCTGGTCATGGCAGGCATTTATGGCTATCAGTACCGCCAGGTGGCGCTGCTGAATACGCAAATCAAAAACGGTGCCACCACGCTGGAGCAGGAGCAAGCCCGGTTGGTCAAGGTGTCGGCCGAGCATGCGCCACGAAATAAAAATGCCGCGCTGGCGTTGCGTGTGGTCGAAATGGAACGGCAACTTAAAGGCGAAGAGGCTGTACTGGCGGTGCTGCAGAGTGGCAGTCTGGGCAATACCGAGGGATATTCCGGCTATATGCGCGCTTTTGCGCGCCAGACTGTGAATGGGCTGTGGCTGACGGAATTCGGCATCAAGGGTGCAGGCAATGAAATGCATCTGGGAGGGCGGACCTTGCGCCCGGAACTGGTGCCGGCTTATATCCAGCGGCTGAATCAGGAAGCGTCAACGCAGGGGCGGGATTTTGCTGCGCTGGAAATACAGCGGCCAAAGGTGGAAGCGACCTCTGGCGATAACCAGCCGAAAGTGCCGAATTACCTGGAATTCAGGCTGCATTCCGAGAGCGGCGAGGGGGTGAAATGAAGCAATACTGGGAACGTTATGCTGCATTGCTTGATGCCCGTAATCCGCGTGAACGCACCCTGATTTTCTTCATGGTGCTGGCGGTGGTGTGGAGCCTTTTCAGTGTCCTGTTGCTGGACCCGCTTGCGGTCAAAAAGAAGCGTCTGAATCAGGATGTAAGTCAACAGCAGCTGCAGGTGCAGGAATTGCAGGCCCAGATCGAGACTGTTCTGAGCGCGGGGCGGGCAGACCCCGATGCAGCTACCCGGGTCAGGATGGCGGCGCTGAACCAGAAGCTCGAGCAGAGCCGCGCCGCGCTGCAAAGCGTGCAGCAGAGCCTGGTACCGCCGGATAAAATGGCACGCTTGCTGGAGGATGTACTGACTCAAAACCGTCACTTGAAGCTGGCGTCACTCAAGACCTTGCCTGTCAGTGGCATTCTGGATGAGGCCCCTGATATAGCGAAGCCGCAGGCCGAGGAGAAAAAACCAGCCGGCCCGGCGATTTACAAGCATGGCGTGGAAATTGCCGTGTCTGGCAGTTATGCCGAACTGACGCAATATCTCGATACAATGGAAAAGCTTCCATGGCGGATGATCTGGGGGAAGGCCGAAATGCGGGTAGAAGAATACCCGCTCGTCACCCTGACGATTACACTGTATACGCTGAGTATGGACAAGACATGGTTAAGCATGTGAGAACAATATTTGTTGCGCTTGCTCTAAGCGGGGCAACTCAAGTTTTGGCGGTTGAAGCGCTGCCCGACCCGACCCGCCCTCCGCAGGAAGCTAGCGTGGAAGCGCCCGGTATGCCGGTTGTTATGGCCGGCCCGGTACTCCAGTCCGTCCTGATTCGCCCCGGTCGCCGGGCTGCCGTGATTAGTGGCCAACTGGTTGCTGAAGGCGAGCGCTTTGGCGACAGCAAACTGATCAAGGTAAGCGAGGGGGAGGTCATCCTTGCAGGGCCGGAAGGCCGTCAGACGCTTAAACTTTTTCCCGGGGTAACGAAACAACTTGCCCATCCCCCGCAGGAAAAAATGCCGAATCGCGGCAACAGCAAGTCAAAACGCAACTCTGAACAAAAGGCATCGTAATGCGGAAAGTATATTTCGGACTTCTGGTTCTGACTTTATCGGGCTGCGCCTCTCAGGCAAAGCATGGCGCTACATTTGATCAAATCAATGCCGAGTTGGCCACAGCAAGCCGGGACAGAGCCAAAATAGCTCAGAACGATGCATTGGGGGCGGCACTGCTGCCACCACTCAGGGTCGAGATGCCAAAGGCTGGAGGCAAGCCGCTGGAGCAAAGATTCGATCTGGTGGTCAATAACGCGCCAGCCAGTCAGGTCTTCATGGGAATCGTGCACGGCACGCGTTACAGCATGCTGGTTCACCCGGAAGTGACAGGCTCTATCTCTGTTAATCTGAAGGATGTAACAGTATTCGAAGCACTCGATGCCGTGCGTGAAATCTATGGTTATGAATACAAGGTGGACGGATTTCGCGTTTACATTCAGCCGCTGGCCATGCAGACCCGGCTTTACAAGGTGAACTATCTGGTCGGGCAACGGGTAGGCGGGTCGGATACACGTGTGCATTCAGGCTCCATTACGGGCGCACCGGCGGCCTCGGGAACTTCGTCAACGGGTGCAACATCCAGTTCCAGTGGCGGTACCTCTTCATCACGGGATAGCAGCACGATTTATACCTCGACGCGTAATGATTTCTGGGGAGATATCGAAGATTCGGTACGTACTGTGATTGGCTGTAAGATGCCAGCCCGCACGACAAGTGGGAGCGCTACGGCAGGTGGAACAGAAACGGTCTCCAGTCGAGGCGTGGAAGGTTGTGAAGGCGGTCGCAGCGTCGTCATCAACCCCCAGTCCGGTGTGGTACTGGTACGTGCGATGCCTTCCGAGCTGCGCGACGTGTCGACTTTCCTGAATGCCTCACAACTGTCCGTTGAGCGCCAGGTGATTATTGAAGCCAAGATTCTGGAAGTGGAGTTGAGCGATGGTTTCCAGGCCGGGGTGAACTGGTCGGCTTTTAAAACTGGTTCGAATCGTCGCCTCTCCAGTGGATATGCATCTCCCGGGACGGTCTTGCAGACCGATGGTTCCCTGGCAACAGGGGCGAGTGCGATTGATACGGTTGCAGGAACCTTTACGAGCCCCATCCTGAGCGCACTTCCCGGCGTGAACATGGTCACCAACCCCAGCAATATTGGCGGCCTTTTCGGCCTGGCATTCCAGACCAGCAATTTTGCCGCCCTGATCCAGTTTCTCGAAACCCAGGGTAATGTGCAGGTGCTTTCCAGCCCGCGCATTGCCACCCTGAATAATCAGAAAGCGGTGCTTAAAGTCGGCACAGATGAGTTTTTCGTGACCAATGTGACGACCACCACCACAACGGGTACATCCACTACCACCACGCCCTCGGTAACCTTGCAGCCCTTTTTCTCCGGCATTGCGCTGGATGTGACGCCGCAGATCGATGAAAACAACAATATCACCCTGCATATCCACCCTTCGGTCAGCAAGGTAACCACGGTCAACAAGGTAGTTGATCTGGGGTCGGCTGGCTCCATCAATCCTGCCGCTGGCCTCCAGCAATATTTCCGAGACTGACAGCATCGTGCGTGCCCAGGATGGCCAGATTGTTGCCATCGGCGGTCTGATGAAACAGACCATGAACGATGACCGCTCGCAAATGCCGGGGGCAGGCGACATTCCCGTCCTTGGCAACCTGTTCCGCAATACCAGTCGTGCGACGGTGAAGCGGGAACTGGTGATTCTGCTCAAGCCGACGGTGATCCAGAACGACGCCAGCTGGCAGCAGGATATTCTGGAAAGCCAGCGACGTGTTCAGGGCATGCGACCGAACCTCTGCCGACGAACGGGCGGAGACGTCTGTGTCCAGTGGCGCCGGAAAGTGACCGATGCCACGTCGTATCTGACATGTATCAGGCGCATTTTCGGCCTTGAGTGAACCGCCCTTCGGCATCACCCCGGATACCAGTTTTTTCTTTGCCTTCACCAGCTATCAGGAAGCGCTTAACACCCTGCTGGTGGCGGTTCGAAGCGGTGAGGGTTTCATCAAGATCACCGGCGAGGTGGGGACGGGGAAAACCCTGTTGTGTCGAAAATTTCTGGCCAGCCTGGGTGATGATTTCGTCACTGCCTACATCCCCAATCCCTACCTGGAGCCGCGCACCCTGCTGATGGCAGTGGCGGAAGATCTTCACGTCACGGTGGATGTCATGGCTGATCAGCACCATCTGCTCAAGGCGCTGACTTTGGGCTTGCTGAATTTTGCGCGCGAAGGCAAGCGCGTGGTGCTGTGTCTGGACGAAGCCCAGGCAATGCCGCTGGAAACGCTGGAAGCCTTGCGCCTGCTCACCAACCTCGAAACCGAAAAGCGCAAGCTGCTGCAGATCGTCCTGTTCGGCCAGCCGGAGCTGGATGACAAGCTGGATCAGGATTCAATACGCCAGCTCAAGCAAAGAATCAGTTTTCACTATCGCCTGGGTGAACTCGGTCGTACCGAGCTGGAAGCCTATGTAAAGCACAGACTGGCCATTGCCGGGTATGCCGGGGTAAATCTGTTTACTCAAAATGCGATGCGCCAGCTCCATCGTGCCAGCGGCGGCGTGCCCAGGCTGGTCAATATTCTTGCCCACAAGGCATTGCTGCTGGCGTATGGGCAGGGCAGGATGCAGGTGGAAGCTCGGCATATTCGTGCTGCTGTAGCGGATACGCCTGCAGCTCGCCGCCTGGGTTGGTGGTGGCTCATGCCCGGGTGGATTGGGCTGAAATAAGGAAAGAAAATGAGTCTGATCAATCAGATGTTGCAGGATCTCGAGCAGCGCAAGGTGGATGGTGGCGCAACCGCCGCCCAGGTGCGCGCAGTAAGCAGCCCCGTGAAACACTCCTTTTACCCTTGGCTCGGGGTGCTTTTTTTACTGCTTGCCATGACGCTGGGCGGTGCTTACTGGTTTTTCAGCATGCCGACCCAAAGCATCGACCAGCCAGCCCCTTTTCCAGCAATGGTGCGCGTACCAGAAATTGCCGCTCCACATCCGACACCTCAGCCAGACGACGCGCTATCGGTATTGCAACCGGCTTCCGAGCTGAGCCTCTCGCCAACCGCCTTACCCGCCGAACCGGAAATAATAGCCGCCGTTTCATCCATGGACACCTCGGCCAAACCGGAAGTCTTGCCGGCTCTGCCGGCGGAAAAACCATTGCCGATTGTGGCTGAAATCAAAAAACAGGCCATTACAGTTGAATCGCCCCAAACTACGGGCATCAACAAGGAAATCCGCCAGCCCACCCCGCACCAGCGCGCTGAAACTGCCTATCGGCAGGCGTATGCCAGTTTGCAGCAGGGCCGCATGGGCGAAGCGGAAGAAAGCTTGCGGCAAGCGCTGCAATTCGAGCCGCGCCATGCGGCCGCAAGACAAGCGCTGGCTGCGCTGCTGGTAGAGTCGCGCCACCTGGATCGTGCCGAACAGGTATTGCAGGAAGGCCTGGAGTTGCAACTGGGAAATTCCGGGTATGCCATGACCTTGGCGCGGATTCAGGTTGAACGGGGCGCGGTGGCAACTGCCCTGGCAACCTTGCAGCGCAATCCGCCAGCCAGTGAAAACGCTGAATATCACGGTTTCCTGGCTGCACTGTTGCAGCGCAACGAGCGTCACAAGGAAGCCATCGATCATTATCTTGCCGCCTTACGCGCTAACCCCTCATCTGGGCCGTGGTTACTGGGGCTGGGCATTTCTCTGCAAGCAGATGGCCAGGCCGCCAAGGCAGCCGAAATCTTCCGCCGCGCCCACCAGAGCGGCTCGTTATCGCCTGAATTACAAGCGTTTGCAGAGCAAAGGCTGAAGCAGTTGCAATAAAGTTATCAGCTATCAGCCAAACCGACGTTGCTCTTGCTGACCGCTGATAGCTGATAGCTACTTCCCAACCGTCCGTGCCACCACCCAGGCGCTGATTTCCACCGCGCCCTGTTTTCGCAGGGTGAGGGCCAGTTCATGCAGGCTGGTACCCGTGGTCATAACGTCATCCAGAATGGCGACATGCTTTCCGTTCAGATCGGCAACACTGGAAAAAGCGCCGCGCACGCTCTTGGCCCTTTCTTTCCACGGTAGTCCCACCTGAGGTGGCGTGGCGCGGATGCGTTCGGCGCCTTGGGCGAGAAGGGACAGCTCAAGCTGCCCTGCAACAATTTTCGCCAGTTCCAGCGCCTGGTTGAAGCCTCGTTCACGCAAGCGGGAGGGATGCAGCGGCATCGGGATCAGCACATCGGGACGGGGAGCGGACTGGACTCTTTTAACTAGCTCGGCGCCCAAAAATGATGCAAGGGCAAGTTGATGCCGGTATTTCAACTCCTGCATTAGAACATCCAGTGGAAATTCGTACCGCAGTGCGGCAAGCGTTCGATCAAAAGAAGGGGGGGTGTTAAGACAGTGACCGCAAGTCATGCCATCCAGGCTGGGCAGGGCGCAGCGTGGACAGTGCGGGTCTTGGTGCCAGGGCAGGCTGACGTGGCACGACGGGCAGAGCATTTCATCAGCGCCGGAAATGCCGCACAGCAGGCACCGATGAGGCAGAATGGCCTGCTTGATATTTGTGCAGCCGTTCAGAATGGATGGTCTATAATTTGACAAGTCTGCTGTAATCTCTGATTATGCGGGCCATTTTATCATTCGCGCAGACTTTGGCATGGACCAGAAAAAGATCATCAGCGCTGCCCAGCAACGCTTTTCAGCCCGGATATTCAACCTCGCCAGCATGATCGCGGTACTGTTCCCGCCCCTGCTGATGATCTGGATCGGCGCTTCGATTTTTGCCTACGCTTCGGTGGCCCATCATCCTAACCCCAAGGTGGTTCACTATAACCGCTTTGCCGGTTATCGCTTTTATGGCGTGGCTGGCGCCATGGTGGTATTGGGCCAGCCGATTTATGGGCTATTCAATAATTGGCATGGCCTGCTGGCAGTCTGGGCTGTTCTCGCACTGGTTGTTCTTCCCTGGGGCATTCGCGATCTGTTGAGGGTGCAGCGGGAAAATTGGCAAGATATGGAAATCGAGGCACACACATGAATAATGCAGCAGACCTGAAGCACGTGGCCAAGTCGCCGTGGACAGTGGCAGAAATCGAGCACCTTTTCTCATTGCCATTCAACGACCTGATGTTCAAGGCGCACACGATACACCGCGAGCACTTCGACCCCAACGAAGTGCAGGTGAGCACGCTGCTTTCCATCAAGACCGGCGGCTGCTCCGAAGATTGCGGCTACTGCTCGCAATCGGCACATCATGAAACCCCGGTCGAACGCGAGCCGCTGATGAAGCTGGACGAAGTGATAGCCGCCGCCAGCAAGGCCAAGGAAACGGGTGCCACACGCTTCTGCATGGGTGCTGCGTGGCGTGGGCCGAAGCAGAAGGATCTTGAGCCGGTGCTGGAGATGATTCGTTCAGTCAAGGCCATGGGCCTGGAGACCTGCGTCACGCTGGGCATGCTCAAGGAAGAACAGGCGGATCAACTTCGGGATGCGGGGCTCGATTATTACAACCATAATCTCGACACCGCGCCGGAATTCTACGGCCAGGTGATTACCACCCATACCTATCAGGATCGTCTCGACACGCTGGGCCGGGTACGCAAGGCCGGAATCAAGGTGTGCAGCGGCGGCATCATCGGCATGGGCGAATCGCGCACCCAGCGCGCAGCCCTGATCGCCCAGCTGGCCAATCTGGACCCGGTGCCGGAGTCAGTGCCGATCAACATGCTGGTGCAGGTTGAAGGGACGCCGATGAAGAATGCGGAAAGCCTGGACCCGCTGGAATTCGTGCGCACCGTCGCGGTCGCGCGCATCACCATGCCGAACAGCCTGGTGCGGCTCTCCGCCGGTCGCGGCGAGATGCCGGACAGCGTGCAGGCGCTGTGTTTCCTGGCCGGCGCCAATTCTATTTTTTACGGCGAAAAACTGCTCACCACCGGCAATCCTGACACCGATTCCGACCAGGCGCTGTTCAACAAGCTGGGAATCCGCGCAATGGCGGCGTGAGAGGGTGATATTTACCGCAAAGGACGCGAAGATACGCAAGGGAAAGCGAATGCCCTACTTCGCGTACCTTTGCGTCTTTCGCGGTGAGAAAGACGTTACCCAATCTGAATGAACATGCCTTTTTCATATCTTGCTGCTGAGCTGAAACAAAGAGAAGCAGATGGCCTGCTGCGCCAGCGCCGCATGCTGGAAGGCCCGCAGGGTGCTCGGGTGCGGGTGGATGGGGCGGATCTTCTGTCCTTCTGCAGCAACGATTATCTTGGCCTTGCCAACCACCCGGCGCTGATCGAGGCCGCCTGCCGTGGAGCGCAGACAGTTTGGCGTGGGTGCCGGTGCGTCCCACCTGGTGACTGGACACACACTCGCACATCATCAACTGGAGCAGGAGCTGGCGGCATTTTCCGGCTGCACTGCGGCACTGCTGTTTTCCACCGGCTACATGGCCAATCTGGGCGTCGTTACCGCGCTTCTGGGGCGCAATGACGCGATATTCGCCGACAAGCTGAACCATGCTTCCCTGAACGATGCCGCCCTGCTTTCCCGCGCCAGCTTCACGCGCTATGCGCATCTGGATCTGGCCGCGCTGGAAAACCAGCTGGCCACATCGAAGGCACGCCGCAAGCTGGTGGCAAGCGATGCCGTATTCAGCATGGATGGCGATCTGGCGCCAGTGCCGGAACTGCTGGCCCTGTGTGAAAAATACGATGCCTGGCTGCTGCTGGACGATGCCCACGGCTTCGGCGTGCTGGGAAAAAAAGGATGCGGCATCCTGGAACATTACACCTCACCCCTCACCCCTCACCCTTCTCGCATCATCTACATGGCCACGCTGGGCAAAGCGGCAGGCGTATCCGGCGCATTCGTTGCCGGTGCGCAGGAATTGATCGACGGCCTGGTGCAGAATGCGCGCACCTATATCTATACCACTGCCACGCCACCCATGCTGGCATCGGCATTGCAGGCAAGCCTGCGCATCATTTCCGCTGAAGTCTGGCGGCGTGAGCGGCTGACCCAGCTGATTGCACAACTGCGCCATGGACTGAAACTCCAGCGCTGGCAGCTCATGCCTTCGGAAACGCCGATCCAGCCGCTGCTGATCGGTTCCAGCAAGGAGGCCACGGCAGCAAGCCAGGCCTTGCAGCAAAAAGGAATTCTGGTGCCGGCGATACGCCCCCCGACCGTGCCGCAGGGCACCGCGCGGCTGCGCATTTCGCTTTCCGCAGCGCACTGCCGGGAGGATGTCGAACATCTGCTCGATGCCCTGCATCAACTGGAGCGGCAATGAGCCTGCATGTCGAGATTACGGGCGCCGGGCCGGATCTCGCCCTGATCCACGGCTGGGGCATGCACGGCGGCATCTGGGATGGTGTCCGCGCTGATCTGGCGCATCATTTCCGGGTGCACGCCCTGGATCTGCCGGGCTACGGCACCAGTGCCGCGTGCCAGCCTTACAATCTGGACGCCCTGGCGCAGGCGGTGGCCGAGACCCTGCCGCCTGCAATCAATGTTATAGGCTGGTCGCTGGGCGGGCTGGTAGCGCAACGCTGGGCGCTGGATCAGCCGCAGCAGGTTCAACGCCTGATGCTGGTCGGCTCCTCGCCCTGTTTTGTGCAGCGCAGTGACTGGGCAAGCGGCATTGACCCGGTTATTTTACAAACTTTCGCGCATGATCTGGACCAGGATTACGCCGGTACATTGCTGCGCTTCCTGTCCTTGCAGGCGCGCAATGGCGAGAGCTTGCGCACCGTGATGAAATACCTGCGTACCGCCCTTTTCGCCAAGGGACGGCCCACTGCCGAAGTGCTGAAAGCGGGGCTGAACGTGCTGCTCGATACGGACCTGCGCAAAGACGCAGGCAAATTCAAAATGCCGCTGGCGATTGTGCATGGCGAACGCGACATGCTAGCTCCGGTGGCGGCTGCGCAGTGGATGGCAACTCAGGCAGCAGGCGCGCGGCTGGACGTGATCCCGGGTTGTGCACACGCGCCATTTTTATCTCATCCTGAAGTCTTTGTGCGAGTGGTAAGGGAGTTTTTTCAGTGACGGATGCTTTTCTCATCGACAAGCGTCAGGTGCGGCGTTCATTCGAACGGGCGGCGGCAAGCTATGACCAGGTCGCGGTCTTGCAGCGCACGGTGGCCGACCGCATGGCGGAGCGCCTGCAATTCATCAAGTATCATCCGACCCGCATTCTCGATGCGGGTTGTGGGACCGGCTACGCACGCCCCTTGCTGCAGGGGCATTATGCCGATGCACGGCTGATTTCCCTGGACCTTGCCCTCGGCATGCTGCGCGTGGCGCGTGGCGTCCGTCCGTGGTGGCAAAAAATGCTGCCGGGAAAATCCGCGGCCGGCGCCTATATTTGCGGCGATCTTGAAGCGCTGCCGCTGCAAACCGGCAGCGTGGATATGCTGTGGTCAAGCCTGGCGCTGCAATGGTGCAATGATCTGGATGCGACGTTCAGCGGCATGCGCCGTGTGCTGGCGCCCAATGGCTTGCTGATGTTCAGCACTTTCGGCCCGGATACACTGAGGGAATTGCGCAATGCCTTCAGCCAGATCGACGGCTACAGCCATGTCAGCCGCTTTCAGGATATGCACGATATCGGTGACGCCCTGATGCGGGCAGGGTTTGCCGATCCGGTCATGGATGTGGAGCATTTCACCCTGACCTACGATACCGCATCCAGCCTGATGCGCGACCTCAAGGCGCTGGGGGCACATAACGCCACGCAGGGGCGGCGCCAGGGGCTGGCGGGCAAGGGTGCATGGAAGCACATGGAAGCCGAATATGAAAAGCTGCGCCAGGACGGCAAGCTCCCGGCCACCTATGAAGTAATCTACGGCCACGCCTGGGCGCCGAACCAGTTGCCCGACGGCAGGCAGGTGGTTCAGATGCCGTCGCCTCGCCAGCGGGGAAGACGGTGAGACTTGATGCCATGCCCAGGGGCGTTTTTGTAACCGGGACGGATACCGATGTTGGCAAAACCCTGATTGCCTGCGCGTTGCTGCATGCCTGGCGTGCAGCAGGAAAGACCGCGATAGGCATGAAACCGGTAGCCGCCGGCTGTGAAATTCAGGCTCAAAGCCTGATCTGCGGCGATGTAACCATGCTACGCCAAGCTTCCAGCGTGCAGGCGCCCCATGAATTGGTCAACCCCTACGCCTTCGAGCCTTCCGTGGCGCCGCATATAGCCGCCGAAGAAGCCGGCGTCGCCATTGATCTTGAGCGCATCCACGCCGCTTTTCTGAAGCTGGCCGAATACGCTGATATTGTCGTTGTCGAAGGCGCTGGCGGTTTCAGGGTGCCCTTGAATCTGCATGAGGATAGTGCCGATCTGGCTCGTAAACTAGGCTTGCCCGTGGTGCTGGTAGTGGGCATGCGACTGGGTTGCCTGAATCATGCCCTGCTCACGGCGGATGCCATTCGCGCACAGGGGCTGACGCTTGCCGGCTGGGTGGCGAATCGAATTGAGCCAAAAATGCCGCGTTTCGAGGCTAATCTGGCTGCGTTGCGGCAGCGTCTTGGGGCGCCGCTGTTAAGTGTGGTTGAGTTCGAGGCCGCGCCGGATCCGGCCAGAATTTCGCC
The DNA here is from genome assembly GCA_963741495.1 of uncultured Gammaproteobacteria bacterium. Taxonomy (GTDB): domain Bacteria; phylum Pseudomonadota; class Gammaproteobacteria; order Burkholderiales; family Sulfuricellaceae; genus Sulfurimicrobium. The sequence continues at coordinate 274,778 of CAVUID010000007.1, read as the reverse complement.
AGGCCTGATTTTGCCCGAAATTGGATCATCGCTCCATGCAAATTCAGGATAGCGCCATCCTTTACAAATTCCCCGATTACGTCATAATAAGGCGATTATGATACTCTCCCGAACCAGTCAATATGCGATACAGGCACTGATTTACATCGCCACACAACCGCGTGGCGAGCCTGTACTCAACCGCGAAATCGCCGCACATCTGGGCGTTCCCTCCGCCTATCTGGCAAAGATCATGCAAAATCTGTGCAAGGGCAATCTGCTCTACTCTTTTCGTGGCCGGCTGGGTGGCTTTTGCCTGCGCGAAGAGGCAGAAAAAACCGATCTGATGCAAGTGCTGCTGCTGACCGAGGGCAAGGGCTTTACTGAAGATTGCGTCCTCGGCTTAAAGGTATGCAGCGACGAAACCGCATGTCCCATGCATGTGCGCTGGAAACCCATCAAGGAAAAGATCGTCAGCATGCTGCACGATCAGACCCTGGAAACACTGGCGATTGCGGTACAAAGCGGCAAATATCGCATTACCGATCTTCCGCATGCCATACTCGGCGTCTAATTTGCCATGCTTGCCGTCAGTTTTCCTCTCAAACGTGTCAGTTCCTCCAGGGGCGTGAAAGACAAGTGTGTTCCCATTGCCTGCAAGGATTGCGGGATTTTCAACTTGTGTTCAGCCGTAGGCGGGGACACGGATCTCAGTCTCCTTACTACGCTGGTTAAAAATCGCCGCACCTACAAGCGCGGCGAATCCCTGTTTTCGATTGGCGAGCCTTTCAGGGCCGTAATCGCCATTCGAAGCGGGTCTGTAAAAACTTCGGTGCTGACCGACGATGGACGAATCCAGGTGACGGGCTTCCATATTGCCGGAGAGCTGATGGGCCTGAACTCTCTCGTTGCCGATCGCTACAACAGCGAGGCACGGGCGCTTGAAACCACCAGCGTATGCGAGGTGCCGTTTGAGCGCTACGAAGAACTGGTTGACCATGTGCCAGGTCTTCAGCATCAAATGCTCAAAATCATGAGCCAGGAAATCAATCATCACCAGGAAATGATGTTGCTCCTGGGGAAGAAAAGGGCAGAAGAACGCCTTGCCAGCTTCCTGGTCAATCTCTCCCGGCGGCTGGAATGTCATGGGCAGCCCGCAACCGAGCTTAAGCTCAGCATGTCGCGCAGCGATATCGGGAATTACCTGGGATTGGCCGAGGAAACGGTGTGCCGAGTGATATCCCGTTTTGAAGATGAATCCCTGATCTCCACCCAGCGCCGCATCGTGCGCCTGAAGCAGCCGGACCGGCTGCGAATAATATCCAGAGGCGGTTCCGCTTCCCTGAAATGACGACAAGGGCAGCACCAGCAAGCCTCTTCATTTTAAGCAGAAGTCTAAAATAACACCACGAAGTTGACATTGGTCAGGGTTTTTATAGCCATTTCAGGCTATATTGATCGGCAGAGTAGGTTCAGCACGATTGTGTTATTGGCGCTTACTTTTTTGTCAGTAACAACCGTTGAACTTGTCGAAGCCAGCCGAACCGTAAAAGGTGCCTGGCATTTTTCTTGCCTTTGGCATAACGTGTCCGGCAGGGACTTCGACAGGCTGCACCGGTAATGTTGTGGCTCGCTTCAAAAACAAAAGGAGAAGGTTATGGCGGCAGTTGGCGTCGCGGGTACCGAACAATATAACTTCGATATTGTCCGGAAATTTACGATCATGGCCCTGGTATGGGGTGCGGTTGGCATGCTCGTGGGTGTGTATATCGCCTCCGAACTGGCGTGGCCTTTCCTGAATTTCGACCTGCCCTATATCACGTTTGGCCGTTTGCGCCCGGTGCATACCGGCGCCGTCATTTTCGGCTTTGGCGGCAGCGCTTTGTTCGCCACTTCCTATTACGTGGTGCAGCGCACCTGCCAGGCCCGCCTCTTCGGCGACGGCATGGCAAGTTTCACTTTCTGGGGTTGGCAGGCTGTCATCGTGCTGGCCGCACTCAGCTACGTGATGGGATATAGCCAGGGTCGCGAATACGCTGAAATGGAATGGCCCATCGATCTGCTGATCGAAGTGGTGTGGGTCACCTACCTGATCGTCTTCGTGGGCACCCTCATGAAGCGCAAGCAGCCGCACATCTACGTGGCCAACTGGTTCTACCTGTCCTTCATTCTGGCCACCGCCCTGCTGCACACCTTCAACAACCTGGCCGTGCCGGTCAGCCTGTTCACCCTCAAGTCCTACAGCCTGTTTGCGGGCACGCAGGATGCAATGACGCAATGGTGGTATGGCCATAACGCAGTGGGCTTCTTCCTGACCGCGGCCTTCCTCGGCATGATGTACTACTTCGTGCCCAAGCAGGCCGGTCGTCCGATCTATTCCTACCGCCTGTCCATCGTGCACTTCTGGGCGCTGTCCTTCCTCTACATGTGGGTGGGCGCGCACCACCTGCACTGGACCGCGCTGCCAGACTGGACCTCCACCCTGGCTGCAACCTTCTCCATCATGCTGTTGCTTCCCTCATGGGGCGGCATGATCAACGGCATCATGACGCTGTCGGGTGCCTGGGACAAACTGCGTACCGACCCCATCATGCGCTTCATGATCGTGGCGCTGTCGTTCTACGGCATGTCTACCTTCGAAGGCCCGATGATGTCGCTGAAGGACGTCAACGCCCTGTCGCACTACACCGACTGGACCGTGGGCCATGTGCACTCCGGCGCGCTGGGCTGGGTGGCGATGATTTCCTTCGGTTCCCTGTACCACCTGATTCCCAAGCTGTGGGACACCCAGATGTACAGCGAAAAGCTGATCAACATGCACTTCTGGCTGGCGACGATCGGCACCCTGCTGTACATCACCGCGATGTGGATCTCCGGCATCATGCAGGGCCTGATGTGGCGCGCATTTGATGACTTTGGCAACCTGCAGTACTCCTTCGCCGAATCGGTAGCCGCGATGCATCCCTACTACGCGATGCGCGCAATTGGTGGCATGTTCTTCCTGACCGGCATGTTGCTGATGGTGTTCAATACCTACATGACCATTCGCCAAAGCAAAGGCCAAGTCGCGGAAATGGAAGTGAACCCCGCCAAGGCGGCTGCATAAATAAGCATCGGGAGCAGGCGGACGGCTCTGCCGACCGCCTGGAGCAATGGATTTAAGTGAGAAATAATATGTTCAATTTCAAACATGAATGGATTGAAAAAAACGTCGGCCTGATGCTGATCGCGACCATGATCGCTATCAGTATCGGCGGCCTGGTCGAAATCGCACCGCTGTTCTTCATCAAGGAGACCGTGGAAAAAGTGGACGGAGTGCGGCCCTATACGCCGCTGGAATCCCGTGGCCGTGACATTTACGTCCGTGAAGGCTGCTACCTGTGCCACTCGCAGATGATTCGCCCGTTCCGTGACGAAGCGTTGCGTTATGGCCACTACTCGCTGGCGGCTGAATCCAAGTACGACCACCCGTTCCAGTGGGGGTCCAAACGCACTGGACCGGATCTGGCCCGTGTAGGTAACAAGTATTCCAATGACTGGCATGTGCAACACCTGATCGATCCAAAATCCATGGTGCCGCCTTCTGTGATGCCGCGTTACCCGTGGCTGATGACGACAGCGCTGGATTATTCCGACATGGCTGATCGCCTCAAGGCGCTGCGCCAGGTCGGCGTGCCGTACTCCCTGACGCAGGGCGAATACGACAGAAACGTCAAGGATTTTGGCGCCGATGTGGCTCAAACGCTGCACATCCCGGATGCCCAGAAAAACCTGATTGCCCAGGCGCAGGCAGGCAATTTTGACGGCGATCGCAGCAATGTCAGCGAGATGGACGCGTTGGTTGCCTACTTGCAGGTCCTTGGCACCATGGTGGACTTCAGCAAGTACGACAACGACGAATTCGTCAAATTCCGTTAATTAGGGTGGCTAGATGGAATGGTTACAGTGGTTTTCCAAGGATGAGAATACCAAGCCGCTCGCACTGGTAATATTTTTTATCGTTTTCTGCCTGGTTCTGTTTTATGTTTTTGGCAGCAAAAAACGCGGTGAGCGCCTGGAATCTCACAAGGACATACCATTCCTCGATGAGGATTCGGATACAAAGGAAGCGAAATAATGAGTCAGCAAAAACCGCAAACCGTACAAACCACTGGTCACGTCTGGGATGATGACCTGCAGGAGTACAGCAACCCACTGCCCGCCTGGTGGCTGATGGGGTTCTATGCCACGGTAGTCATCTCCATCATCTACTGGATGATTTATCCTGCCTGGCCGATCGGCAAGCATTTCACCACGGGCTTCGGCACGGTTAGCTACGTCAACGACAAGGGTGTGGAAAAATCCTCGCACTGGAATACCCGCGCGCAGTTGATGAAAGACATGAATGAAGCCGAACAGATGCAGAAGCCCTATTTCGACAAGGTAACTGCCACGCCCTTTGAACAGATCGTCAAGGATCCAGAGCTGACCAGCTTCGTCAACTCGGCGGGCAAGGCCATTTTTTCCGATAATTGCGCGCCCTGTCATCAGGCGGGCGGGCAGGGGAAAATTGGCTTCTTTCCCAATCTGACCGACGACGACTGGCTCTACGGCGGCTCGCACGAAAAGATCCAGGAAACCATTGCCAAGGGACGCAACGGCTACATGCCGGCATTCAAGGAAGTGCTGAACAGTGAGCAATTGGATAGCCTGGCACACTATGTCGCATCGCTTTCGGGCGAAAAGGCCGATGCGGTCAAGGTCAAGGCAGGTGACGCGCTGTTTCATGGCGATGCAGCAGCTTGCTATTATTGCCACGATAATAATGGCAAGGGCCGTCAGGACATTGGATCAGCCAACCTGACCGACAAGATCTGGCTGTGGGCGGATGTTCCGGGCCAGGATAGTGACGAGAAAAAAGTCGAGGTAATCCGGCAGGTCATCGCTAACGGACTGAGCCGCGGCGTGATGCCGAGTTGGGAAGCACGTCTCAAGCCCGAACAGATCAAGCTGCTGACTGCTTATGTGTACGGACTGGGCGGCGGAGCCAAGTAATTAAACATTAGGATATCCTGATATAATACAGGGCCCGCCCAAAGCGGGCCCTTGTCTTTTCAGGAAAACAGACATGGCAGATCAGGAACCTTCGGCACTTTATCAGAAACGAATTCCCATTTTTACCCGTTCGGTAAAGGGCAAGTTTCGAACTTTCAAATGGGCGGTCATGGTGCTGGCCTATGGCGTCTATTTTCTCCTGCCCTGGCTGCCGTGGTCGCGAGGGCACGAGGCGCCTTCTCAGGCGTTCTGTTTGATTTGCCGGGGCGCAAGTTCTATCTGTTTGACCTGGTTGTTTATCCGCAGGATATCTTCTGGCTTTCACTGCTGCTGTTCATCGCCGGCGCGCTGCTGTTTTTCGCTACCGGACTGATTGGGCGCGCCTTCTGTGGGTATTTCTGCTTCCAGACCCTGTGGACCGACGCATTCATGGCGATCGAGAAGTTTATCCAGGGTGAGCGGCCTGCGCGCCAGCGTCTTTACAAGCAGCCATGGAACAGCGAGAAAATCCTGAAAATATCCATGACTCACGCCTTGTGGCTGCTGCTGGCATTCTGGACCGCTCTTACCTTTGTTCTGTATTACGGCTATGCGCCCGACCTCATCATGCGTTTCATGACGGGGAAGGCGCCAAACGTTGCCTATTTCACGGTTCTGATTCTCACGCTTACGACCTATATCGCTGCCGGCTGGGCACGTGAGCAGGTGTGTCAGTATATGTGCCCTTATTCACGCTTTCAGGGCGTGATGTATGACCCGGAAACCCTTTCGGTTGCCTACGACAGCCATCGCGGGGAAGGGGAGGCCGGACGGGCGATTCCTCGCGCGGGCCTGAGAACCCAGGAAGAACGCAAGGCCAAGGGGCATGGTGATTGCATCGACTGCAAACTGTGCATTCAGGTTTGTCCGACGGGCATCGATATCCGCAAAGGCCTGCAATACCAGTGTATCGCCTGTGGCCTGTGTATCGATGCTTGCAATAACATGATGGACTCCATGGGCTATCCGAGAGGATTGATTCGTTATGATTCAGAGGCGAATCTTGAGTTGCCGACACCAGGCCAGCCAAAATTACACTGGAAACGTCTCAAGATCATCGGCTGGGGAGCTGCCATGCTGATCATGACAGCTGCGCTGATCAACAGCGTCGGGCAGCGCAGCAGCATTGATGCGGCAGTACAGCAAGTACGCCAGCCGCTGTACGTAATGCTTTCGGATGGAAACATACGCAATCGCTATCAGGTTCGCATCACCAACAAATCGACTGAAGATGAGGTGTATGCAATCAGTGCAAAAGGCATACCGGCGCAGGCGCTGGACATGGGCAATTTCAGTGAAGTGCAAGTGCACACCGGAAAGAGCCTGATCATTCAGGCCAGCGTTTCCTTGCCTCCGAAGCTGGCGGAGAACACGCACAATTTCGAGTTCATCGTTACCCCAAAATCCAATCCTGAGAATGCATTGCACCTTGAAACACGATTTGATTTCAAACACGAATAACGAGCCCTAATTCATGTTTCAGACTCTTTTTGGCGGTGCATTACTGATAATCGCTCTGTATTACGTGCTGCGCGTGCTTGGCGTCAGCAACTACTGGCGAGGCGTAATCAGCGGAACCGTGTCCGTGACGGCCTATCTGGCGTTGAGTACCGCGAAGTGGCCGGGGGGCGATGTGGTTTCCATGCATATGGCCGTGTTCCTTGCCACTGCAACGGTTCTCACACTGATTGGCGGCCGCAAGCCGGGCACTGCAAAAAACCTGCACTGGGGGCCAAAGCTGATCATCGGTTTTTTTCTGTTGCTGTTCGTTATTGATGGCGGATTGTTGCTGATTTCTGGTCAGGGCGTGCCGCCCTCGGTGGCCAGATGGCTGCTGCCCGAGCCTGAAAAGAAAACGGCAAACCCGCCCCATACGGCCTTTTCCGGCGTGGTGCCGCATGACGAAGAAGCCGCCAAGACGATCAATCAATTCATGAAAACCGCTGAAAAACAGCGCAGGCTGGGCTGGGAAGTCGAGATTTCAGGCCTTGATGAAATTATGCTGGGGCGCCAGCTTACTGTTTCGGTAAGTGCGCAGGAAGCCAAGGGTCAGCCGCTACGCGGCGCTACGGTCAAGATTGCCATCGTCCGTCCCGGCCTGGCGCAACCTGAACAGCTTGCCGACCTGATTGAGACAGACCCCGGCGTATATCGCGGGCAGCTGACGATGGATCTGCCAGGAATGTGGGTGGCAGCGGTTCAGCTGAAACGCGACGATGACCGCTTCGAACTGCAGCGGAACATTGAAGTATCCGCTGCACCATGAGCGGTGACGGCACATGTTTTCACTGTGGCCTGCCTGTACCACAAGGTGCCGATTTTCCACTGGAAATCGAAGGCGAGACGCGAACAATGTGCTGCCGTGGGTGCCAGGCAGTCGCACAGGCCATTGTTGAAAACGGTTTGCAGGAATATTACCGGCACCGAACGGCAATGCCCACAACCGGGCAGGAACTGATCCCCGCCGAGTTGACTAAGCTCGCCCTCTACGATCACCCTGAAATCCAGAAAAGCTTTGTTATCGAGGATACCCCTCACGTCAAACAGGCTTCGCTGATTCTCGAAGGCATCACCTGCGCTGCCTGCGTCTGGCTCAATGAGCGGCACCTCCAGCAATTGCCCGGGGTCAAGACGGTTCAGGTGAATTACGCCAATCATCGTGCCCGCATCAGCTGGGATGAACGGGAAATCCAGCTTTCCCGGATTCTGAAGGAAATCCAGCTCCTGGGTTACAACGCCCACCCCTATAATGCCCTGCAGCAGGAAGAGTTGCGGCGCAAGGGGCGCAGTCGCGATATACGCCGCATTGCAGTCACCGGTCTTTCTGCCGCACAGGTCATGATGCTCGCAGTTGCACTGTATGCCGGCGCTTCTCTGGGCATGGATGCAGAAACCGCCCATCTGCTGCGTTACGTCAGCCTGGTGCTTACGCTGCCCGTATTCCTGTACACAGCCGTTCCCTTTTATGTCAGCGCCTGGTGGGCCATCAAATCTGGCCGCCTCAACATGGACGTGCCGGTGAGCATTGCGATCATTACCGCCTTTGCCGGAAGCCTGTGGATCACACTGCACGGTGAAGGCGTGGTGTACTACGATGCCATCACCATGTTCGCCCTGTTTCTGCTTTCAACCCGTTTTCTTGAGCGTAATGCGCGGGAAAAGTCAGTTGAAGCCACCGAAAACCTGCTTAAACTGGTGCCGGCCATGGCGCTACGCATCAGCGATGGCAGGCAGGAGGCGGTGGCGGTGCTGGATCTGGTGGTGGGCGATATCATCCTGACCAAGCCGGGTGAAGCGATTGCGGCAGACGGGGAAGTAGCCACCGGTATCAGCAGCGTGGACGAGGCTTTGCTGACCGGTGAAAGTCGAGCCGTTTCCAAGGGAATTGGCGACCCGGTCATCGCAGGCAGCATCAATCTCGAAGGGCCGCTTGAAATTCGCGTGACAGGCACCGGGGAAAACACGGTTCTGGCCGGGATTGTGCGGCTACTGGATCGGGCCGTTGCGGAAAAGCCGCGCCTGGCTCAGCTTGCGGATCAGGTGGCCGGGCGTTTTACCTATGTGCTCCTGGCGGTGACGCTGGTTGTTGCGCTTGCCTGGTGGTGGCACGATCCTGACAGAATTCTGGAAATTGTGCTGGCGGTGCTGGTGGTTACCTGCCCCTGCGCCCTCTCGATTGCCGCACCGGCAGCCTTTGCGGCAGCTGGTTCTCACTTGCTCAAACAGGGGATTCTGCTCACCCGCGGACATGCGCTGGAAACCCTGGCCAAGGTGACGCATGTCGTATTTGATAAAACCGGAACCCTGACTTTCGGCAAACCAAAACTGCTTAAGGTGCTGCCATTCGGCCGGCTGGACCCGCACTCCTGCTTGCGTATAGCCGCCAGCCTGGAGCAGGCCTCCGAACATCCACTGGCGCAAAGCTTTCTGGAGCGCATGGGCAGGAACGAACTGTACCCGGTCACGGAAGCGCAGAATTTTCCAGGCAAGGGGGTGGCGGGCCAGATAAACGGACATCGCTATACCCTGGGCAACCGCCTGCTGTCGGATTTGACCCAGGCACGGCAGGAGCCCGCGATGGATGTAACGGCAGGATCCACCGTGGTTTGGCTTTGCGACGAAAACATGGTGCTTGCGGCCTTCGAGCTTGCGGATGAATTGCGCCCGGATGCTGTCATTTTGATAGACAAGTTGAAAGCCCAGGGTTTAGGCGTGTCCATACTGAGCGGCGACTCGAATTCAGCAGTCCAGCATTTTGCGGCTCGGCTGGGGATCGCCGAATATCGCGGTGCGCAGCGGCCAGAAGACAAATTGTCGGCACTCAAGGCGTTGCAGGCCGGAGGCGGGATTGTGGCGATGGTCGGCGATGGCGTCAACGATGCGCCAGTATTGGCAGGCGCGGATGTTTCCCTGGCCATGGGGGGCGGCACACAGGTCGCTCGTGCCAGCAGTGACATTGTGCTGCTGTCGGAGAAACTGCCCGATATCTGGCGAGCCTTGCAGGCAGGCCGGGCAACTTTGACAGTTATGCACCAGAATTTTGTCTGGGCGGCCGGCTACAATTTTCTGGCCCTGCCATTTGCCGCAATGGGTTATATCCCGCCCTGGCTGGCGGCGCTCGGCATGTCGGTCAGCTCGCTGGTTGTGGTGCTGAATGCGCTGCGCTTGCGGCAAGTATGAGAGAATAAATCGCATGAACTCCATTTTGATTTTTTTGCTGGCATTGGCTGGTTTCATGGTCATCGTGGCTGGCATTGGTATTTTCTGGGCCATCCGGAGCGGTCAGTTTGAGGATATGGAAGGCCCTGCCCAGCGTATTTTGATGGATGATGATGACCCCAGAATTCCGCGCAGGACATTGAAAAAAGACAACAAATGAATTAAAATTGCTAAAAATCAACCGGAGAATGCGCAATGGCAAACCTGTTTACCAAAGAAAATCTGCCGATGACGGTGGTCATCACCCTGATCGTCTGGTCCTGGATCAGTTTCCTGTCCGTCATTCTGTCCTGATCCGGAAAATGCATAAATAAAAACGGCGCCGTTGTTACACGGCGCCGTTTTTATTTATGCGACCAGAACTGAATCAGCCTTCTCCGATCAGCACTTTCATTTTCTGCATCGCTTTCTGTTCAATCTGACGAATGCGCTCAGCAGATACGCCATATTCCGCGGCCAGATCATGCAGCGTTGAGCCGCCATCTTCCTGCAACCAGCGCGCTTCAATAATACGGCGGCTGCGATCATCAAGACTGGATAGCGCGGCACTCAGACCTTCGCTATGGCGCCGTGCCGTGTCGTCCTGCTCGAGCTGAACAGCAGGCTCTGCGCCGGGGTCAACCAGATAGGAAATCGGGCCGAAACCATCTTCTTCCTCAGAATTGTTGCCTTCCAGATTGATATCCTTACCGGTAAGGCGGGTCTCCATCTCGACCACTTCCTCCGGTTTAACGCCTAGCTGTCGTGCCATGGTCTGCACTTCATCATGGTTCAGTGTACCCAGGTTCTGCTTCAGGCTGCGCAGATTGAAGAACAGTTTGCGCTGTGCCTTGGTAGTGGCAATCTTGACCAGGCGCCAGTTGCGCAGAATGAACTCGTGAATTTCGGCCTTGATCCAATGAACGGCAAAAGAGACAAGGCGCACGCCACGATCCGGATCAAAACGTTTTACCGCCTTCATCAGGCCAATATTGCCCTCCTGAATCAGATCTGCCTGCGGCAAGCCGTAGCCCAGATAGCCGCGAGCGATACTCACGACCACGCGCAAGTGCGACATGACCAGCATGCGAGCAGCTTCCACATCATTGTCATGCTTCAGGCGCATGGCGTAGTCATGTTCCTCTTCAGGCGTTAGCAAAGGCACGGCCCTGATGGATTGAATATAGCTTTCCAGACTGCCCACTGAATTTGGAACAGGAATGGCAAGAGCATTAGTCATAAATTAATTTCTCCTTACGCGCATATCTTAGCACTCGTTAGATGAGAGTGATAGTACAGTAAAAAGTTCAAGTATTAAAGCATTTATAATCAAACCCCATTTAAGCAAGGGATAAAGAAAGAGTGGATTTGCCCAGATCAGAATAGTTCCTGGCGAACATATTTTCATCGCCAAACGAGAAGCCTTCCGGCAATCCATGACGACAAGGCCCCACCCTGTAAATTGGCGTTTGGAGCCCTTAAACCAAACCAGTGAACACCCGGCTCTTGGGCAAACCGAGGCCGAGGAATAAATCTTCCGCAATCTCCACCGCCGACTCAGGCCCGGCAAGATAAATATCGCCAGCCCGCAAATTCGGAGCGCCCTCTATGATCTCCTGCAGCATGGCGCGCAGGTTTTCCTCGCGTTTGCCGCTCACGGCGCGCAGGTCATAGCCTGCAATCCGGGAAGAAAAAGTGAAATTATCCAGCGCATCCGCCCAGGCGCGCCCCATGTTCGGCATGTAGATGCTGTCCTCGTCCGAGCCAATCCAGTAAAGGTGTATGGCCTCGGCCTTATCCAGTGACATGGCGTGTTCGATCAGGCTCTTTATCGGCGCAAAACCGGTATCAAAAGCGATGAAATACAGGGAGCGAGGCGATTTCTCCTGCAGGATGAATTCGCCCTGTGGCCCCTCCACGTCCACTATTTCGCCGCTTTCGAGCTGGTTGAACACATAGTCTGAAAACAGGTTGCCCGGCATCCGCCGCACATGGAAATGCAGATTGCGCTCATCGCAAGGACAGCTGGCAATCGGCAAATCAGCCGAAAGCGACTTGCCCAGCTGCAATGTGGCATATTGTCCAGCCAGGAAACGCAGGCGGCAGGAGCGCGGCATCTGCAGGTGCAGCAAGGCCATGTTGTGTGAGAGCGGCTCGACGGCCTTGACCTTGGCGGATAGCTGCTGGAACGGGATATCCTGCACGCTGCCGGCCACTGGTGCTTCGATTTCCACATCCGTCACCGCCGTGTTGGAACACAACAGCACATACCCCTGGCTTTTTTGAGCCTCGGGGATCACGTAATCGTGATGGCGGATTTTCTTGATCTGGCCCGACACCACTTTAGCCTTGCACAAACCACAATTGCCCCCGCTGCAGCCATAGTTGAGCGGGATGCCGGCACGCAGGGCGGCCTCCAGGATACTGTCCGGCCCATCGATAAAAAAATCGTGACCACTCGGCAACACCCGAACGTGGGCCGACATCACCCGCAGGATACTGTCTCGCACTGCCAGCGAATTGGCATAACCAGGCGCCATGGCAGCAGCGGCTTCATCCTTGAGCCAGATTTTGAAATCGGCCAGCACATCTTTCATCCCGGCGTTGGATTGGCCCTCGATTTCACTCAGTTTGTTTCTTAAACGATCCAGCAGAATATTGAACCGTCTGACCTGCGTCTGGCTGTTGGCCAGCTCCGTGCTCAATTCTGTTACCCGGGCAGCAAGCACTTCCGCATCCGGCAGGGCACGCTCGAATACCCGTTTGCCGAAAGATTTTTCCTTGATATGGCGTACGCGCTCAAACTCGACATTGTTTTCCAGCTGGGCATCGGGGTAGACCGCCAGCAGATCCTCTACCTTCACCGTGCCATCAAAAGACGCCATCTCGCCATTCTGGATCTTTTTCTGCAATGCGCCACGTGTGACGCCAACCAGACGTGCCGCACGCGACAGGGAAAGAAGTTGAACCATGTGAAGACTCCTTCAGGCGGGTAAACCTTGCCTTCCATCTTGATACAAATGCCAGGCATTCTCAATATTCTTTCACCAAAGGCGCTTTGCACGCATGCGGGCGATTGACTTTTCCCCCCTCCAAACTTAACCTCACCTGCTGACCCACGCCCCATCCAGGCCCCTTCGAATGACGCAGAATTCAGACCAGCCCCCCGTATCCGGCGAATATCCGACTGCCAGGCTGAGCGAGGAAGCAGGCCACTGCGTTGCCTGCGGCTTGTGCGTCCCGCATTGTCCGACCTACCGCAAAACACTTAGCGAGGCAGACTCGCCGCGTGGTCGAATATTCATGATGGCCGCACTGCTGGAACAACGCCTGCCGCTTTCTCCAGAAGTATTGCACCACCTTGACCTGTGCCTGACTTGCCGTGCCTGTGAAAATGCCTGCCCGTCAAAGGTACGCTACGGCTGGCTGGCGGACGGCATGCGGGCATGGCTGGAGCCTCAGCGGCAGCGACCGGCAGGACAACAAAGACTGAGGCGCATGCTGTTCGACACCGTGAGTCATCCACGCCGTCTGCGCAGCGCTGGCTGGCTGCTGCGGATCTACCAGAGATCCGGCATGCAGCAACTGACACGCAAATCCGGCGTGCTGGCGACATTCGGTCTGGAGCAGGCCGAAGCGCAACTACCCGTCCTGCAAAAACCCCATGCCCTGCATGGCATGCATGCCGCCAAGGGCACGCCGCGCGGCATCGTTAGCCTGTTTCTCGGCTGTATCGCCCAGATGACCGATGCGGCTACGCTCGGCGCAGCCATTTTTATCCTCAACCGGCTGGGTTACAGCGTCGATGTGCCGCAAACGCAGACCTGCTGCGGCGCGCTGCACCTGCATAACGGCGACCCGGAAACAGCCCGGGTGCTGGCCAACCAAAACCGGCAAGCTTTCAGCACGCCCGGCCTGCAAGCCATTCTGCACGCTGCATCCGGCTGTGGGGTCACCCTGGCCGAGCAGCGCCCACCGCTGACGACGCCCCTGGCAGACATCAGCAACTTCCTTTCTGGGGCTCAGGGCTGGGCGCAGGTGCCGGTGACGCCGCTAAATCAAACCATTGCGGTGCATGAACCCTGCTCCAGCCGCAACGTCCTGCATGATCAGGATGCCGCCTATCAGCTGCTGCAGCGCATCCCTGGCGCCAGCATCCTGCCGCTGGCCGGGAACGACCAGTGCTGTGGTGCGGCTGGCAGCTACGCACTGACCCAGCCCGCAATGGCAGACTTGCTGTTGCATGATAAAATCACGGCTATCAAAGCCAGCGGCGCACGCATTATCGTCACTTCCAACCCCGGTTGCGCCATGCACCTGGCCGTCGGCCTCCGTGCCGAAGGGGTTGAAATCGAAGTGCTGCATCCGGCACGTCTGTTAGCACGTCAAATGGGATATGAAAATGCTTGATCTGGATAAAGTCATTACCGAATTCGACAAGGGGCTGCGCACCCTGTTTGCCCACGCACCCACCCTGCGCCCACTGCCGGGAAAGGACTTTCCCGATGCGGAGCTAAGCGCGGAAGAGAAACGCCTGGCCGCATCGCTCATGCGCATCAACCACAGTGGCGAAGTCTGCGCCCAGGCCCTGTATCAGGGGCAGGCGCTGACTGCCCGCAACCCGGAGGTGAAAACTGCGCTGGAGCAGGCTGCGTGGGAAGAAACCGAACATCTTAACTGGACCGAAACGCGCATCGCCGAACTGGGCGGGCGCACCAGCCTGCTCAATCCGCTGTGGTACACCGGTTCGCTTGCGCTGGGCGCACTGGCCGGATCACTGGGAGACAAATGGAACCTGGGCTTTCTGGCCGAAACCGAACACCAGGTGGAACAGCACCTGGACAGTCATCTTGGCCGCCTGCCACAGCAGGATGAAAAAAGCCGCGCCATTCTGGAGCAGATGAAAAGCGATGAAATCCAGCACGCCACCACCGCGCTGGAACACGGCGGGGCGGAACTTCCTTTGCCGGTAAAAACCGCCATGAAGCTATCTTCGAAAATCATGACCCAAACGACTTACTGGGTTTGAACACTGGTCATTGCGAGCGCAGCGAAGCAATCCTGTTTTCATGCATGACAGCGAGATTGCTTCGCTGCGCTCGCAATGACGCCACTTCTGGAGTTATAAATCTTGGCAACTTTCGCGGAAAACCTCACCAAACTTGAAAGCATTGATGCCTACGCCAAACTGGAGCTATTCGATGCCGCAGGCAATTCCGTCTCCGTGATCGAAAACAAGCCCGGCAGCCAGGGCTCCCTTCGAGTGTATCGCCACCTTGCTGAAAAATGGGGCAGCATCAATACGGAAGCGGCGCATGAAGGCCTGGCGCTATACGCAGAACATACCGGAGACGCACGCCAGAACCCCGGCAAGCATCCCAACATCGACCGTCTGTTCGAAATCATCGCCAGCGGCGCCAGCTATTCGGCACACCTCACCCGCGTATAGCCGCGCAGGTGAAAAAATCCATCCTGATCCCGCTTCTGCTGGCCGCCGTCATCATGGCGGCCATGCTGTTGCGCCCCGGGGGCCAGGAACATGAAACGCAACCGGTTTCCGGTTTGCCGTGGCAAATCGAAGTATTACCGAACGGCAATTCGCAGGTTTTCGGCCTGACGCTCTCGCGCAGCACGCTAGACGATGCGCGCAAACATTTCGGACCCGACATGGAAGTCGCCGTGATCGCCCAGCGGGGTGAAACCGGCACGCTGGAAGCGTATTACAGCAGGGTCACCACGGGCGTGCTCAGCGGCAAAATGATTCTGGTCGGCGAATTGGACAAGGAAACCGTAGCGCGCATGCGTGAGCATGCAGTAAAAAGCAGAATCACAGAAAACAACGCGCGAAAATTCACCCTCAGCCAGGAGGATCTGGCCCTGGCTTACAACGCACCGGTTGCAAGCATCACCTTCATCCCCACAGCCAATCTCGATGAAGAAACGGCCCTTGGCCGCTTCGGCCAGCCGGCTGAACGCATTCGTGCCTCAGAGCAGGTTGAGCACCTGCTCTACCCGGAAAAAGGACTGGCCCTCACGCTGGACGGCAAGGGCAAGGAACTGTTGCAATACGTTGCGCCACGCGACTTCGCCCGCTTGCGGGGCATTGTGTTAAGACCGGGTACTGAGAACTAGGCTTTAATTTGCTGGATTTCACGCAGGATGGGCACAGCCAGCTTCGCCTCATCCGCGTGCTGTAAAGCCCGTGCCAGGCGGGCGGGCGCGCTGCGGCCGGTGCACATATGCGCCGGATCGGCTTCGATAGCCTCTGCCATGCCCTCGATCAGGCGCGCCGGATCGTTCTTCTGCCGCGTCAGCCAGTCCTGAATCTGGATCACTTCCTGCGCCACGCTGCGGGCAAAATCACGCCGCTGCTGCCATAAGTCGCCCACGTTGCCACCGGTTCGGAGGCCGGCGATATTGGTGGTGAGAATATACACATTCTTGCGCACCAGCTCGTAAGCCAGATCCTGCGCGGACGGAATTTCACGGCAGGGGATATCGATGGCCCGCAAGGCGGCCAGCACAACCTCGGTCGCAGGGCCAAAAACGGGTGAAGGGATCAGCGGCTTGGCATCGCTGCCTTTTTTCTTTTCGAACCAAACCGGGATCACGGTGGGGTTAGCGATACCGTGCTGCGCCCAGTCGCGTGGCAGCAATTCGTTCTGGATCAGGCCGACACGGGTTTTCCAGTTTGGCGGCAGGGCCGCCAGAACCGTTTGCAGGTCCGCCTCGCCAACCGCCACCAGCACCAGGGCTGGCTCGGGATGGCGCGCTGCGGCGATATCCATGTCGTCGTCGCGATTCACCGGCACAACCGTGAAACCGGCACGCAGGAAACCCCCGGCAAAGACACGACCGAGCTGGCCCAGGCCAATGATGATGATGGTTTTTTCCATCAGGATGCGATGCCCTGGCTCATGAGGTAATCCTCGTAATTGCCGATATGGTGACGGAAGCCGCCATTGCCATCCAGCTCGATGATCTGCGTGGCGAGGGAAGAAACGAACTGGCGGTCGTGGCTGACGAAAATCAGCGTGCCCTTGTACTGTTCCAGCGCCATGTTGAGCGCCTCGATCGACTCCATATCCATGTGGTTGGTGGGCTCGTCCATCACCAGCACGTTAGGGCGTTCGAGCAGCAGCTTGCCGTACAGCATCCGGCCTTTCTCGCCGCCTGACAGCACGCGCACCGATTTTTTCGAATCGTCGCCGGTAAACAGCAGGCGGCCCAGCGTGGCGCGGATGATCTGGTCGTCGTCGCTCTTGCGTCCGTGCCGCTCCATCCATTCGAACAGGGTCATGTCATGCTCGAATTCGGCATGGTGATCCTGGGCGAAATAGCCGATCTTGGCCTTGTCTGCCCATTTCACCTCGCCCTGGTCCGGCTCGATCTCGCCTACCAGGGTTTTCAGCAGGGTGGTTTTACCGGCACCGTTGGGTCCGATGATGGCAAGGCGCTGGCCGGCATCGAGCAGCAGGCTGAAACTGTGGAACAGCACCTTGTCGTAGCCCTTGGCGACTTCCAGCAATTCCACCGCCTTGCGATGGAGTTTTTCCCGGTCATCGGTTTCAAAGCGGATATAGGGGCTCTGACGGCTGGAGGGCTTTACCTCGACCACGCTGTCCTTGATCTTGTCCGCCTGCCGGGCGCGGCTGGTGGCCTGACGCGCCTTGGAGGCGTTGGCGGAGAAGCGCGCGACGAAAGCATTCAGCTCGGCAATCTGTTCTTTTTTCTTGGCGTTGTCCGTCAGCATCCGCTGGCGCGCCTGGGTCGCGGCGATCATGTATTCGTCGTAATTGCCGGGATAGATTCGGATGGTGCTGTAATCCAGATCGGCCATGTGGGTACACACGCTGTTGAGGAAGTGGCGATCGTGGGAAATGATGATCATGGTGCTGGAACGGGCATTGATCACGTCTTCCAGCCAGCGGATGGTGTTGATATCGAGGTTGTTGGTCGGCTCGTCCAGCAGCAGGATGTCCGGATCGGAAAACAGCGCCTGCGCCAGCAAAACCCGCAGCTTGAAGCCGGGCGCCACTTCCTTCATCAGCCCGCTGTGCTGCTCCAGCGGAATACCCACGCCCAGCAGCAGCTCACCGGCACGGGATTCGGCGGTGTAGCCATCCAGTTCGCCGAAAAGGACTTCCAGCTCGGCCGCGCGCATGTAGTCGTCTTCGGTGGCTTCCAGATTGGCATAAATGCCATCTTTTTCCTCTTTCACGGACCACAGCTCGGCATTGCCCATCATCACCACATCCAGCACCACCCGGTCTTCATAGGCGAACTGGTCCTGGCGCAGCTTGCCCAGACGCTCGCCCTGGTCGATGGAAACATTGCCCCCGGAAGGCTCCAGATCGCCGCCAAGGATTTTCATGAAAGTGGACTTGCCGCAGCCGTTGGCGCCGATCAGGCCATAGCGATTACCCTCGCCAAACTTGACTGATACGTTCTCGAACAGGGGCTTGGCCCCAAACTGCATGGTGATGTTGGCGGTGGAAATCAATTTATGGCCCGTTTACGGAAAAATGTGCTTATTATACCAATTCCACAATAATTAGTCGGGAGGGTTCCGGACGCTGTCAACACAGCATTGAATTTTCCGGCACAAACTCACTGCCATGCCCCAAAAAAACATGCAGCCGCCCAATCTGCCGGACCCTGTCGAGCCAACCCCCTCCCGGTTGGCAAGGCTCCGAGTCGGGCAAAGACTGGTGGCGATTTTCCTGGCTTTTTTCCTGCTTACCGCATCCAGCCTGATTTTGATGGAAACGCTTTATAACGGCGTTGCCGATACCTCACGGCTGGTCAACGACAGCGGCAAACTGCGCTACCTGAGCCAGCGCCTGGCCTTTTACACCGCCGAATCCGCTCTCCAGAAACGACCCAGCGATGCGATTCCACCCTTGATACAACGCTTTGAAGATACGCTCGCGCAAATCGAACACGAAAGCGCAGACCTTCCTTTTCTGCTGATGAGGGAAAGTGGCGAACTCACCGCAGAAATCGGAGAGGTACAGGCAAGCTGGCGCATCTTCCGGCACACGCTGGAAAAATCTCTTTCCGACTCCGCCACGATCCTGGAACCGGGAGATTTACCGCGGCTCACCCGGGAAACCGATGCCATCCTGGAGCGCACCGACCGGGTGGTGGGCTCGCTGACGGCAGCAGCACAACAGGCTCACCGCCATATCGACTGGCTGATCGCCATTTTGGTGGCGCTCAACCTGGCCTTTCTCGCCACCCTCGTGGCCTATGCGCACTGGCGCATCGTCACGCCTCTGGTCACAGTCACCGACATGGTGAAGCGTTTTGCCGCCGGGGACCACAGCGTACGGATGCAGAATCACCGTTACGATGAAATCGGCGAACTCATGCGCAGCTTCAACCTGGGCGCAGATCAGATGGAAAACTATATCGGCGAGATTTCCCGCCTGGCTGAAATCATCGAAGCCATGCCGGATATTGTTGGCACCGCCACGCCGGATGGCAAAATGCTATCTGCAAACCGTGCTGCACGAAAAATTCTCGGTATCGGCAGTGACGAAAATATTGCGGGCATCTCTATCGCTACCTTTATTCCCGAATGGGCTCGCAAGTTAACCGAGGAGGAAGGCATACCCACCGCGATACGGGATGGGAACTGGGAGGGCGAAACCGCCCTGCTGAGCCGCGACGGCAAGGAGATCCCGGTTGCCCAAGTGATTTTGTCTCACCGCGCTGCAGATGGTCAGGTCGCCTTTCTCTCTACCATCATGCATGACCTGAGCGGACGCAAGGCAAGGGAAGCCGAACGGCGCAAGCTCACCCAGGCGCTGGAACAAAGCGCCAACACTATTGTCATCACCGACCGCAATGGTGTGATCGAATACGTCAATCCCTATTTTTATGCTCTGACCGGCTACGCCCCAGAGGAGATTATCGGTAACAACCCGAATGTCTGGCAATCAGGCGAAACGCCAATACAGGCCTATGAGGAAATGTGGCAAACCATTCTGGCCGGCAAGGTATGGCGCGGGGAAGTACTCAACCGCAAGAAGAATGGCGAGTTATTCTGGGAATCCTCGACCATTTCCCCCGTCAAGGATGAAAAGGGAGAGATCACCCATTTCGTTGGTATCAAACAGGACATTTCCAGCCGCAAGGAAGCGGAGGAAAAACTTCGCCTGTGGCAACGGGCGCTCGAGTCAAGCGTCAATGCCATCACCATCATCGACGCAAACCACAAAGATTTCCCCTACGTATACGTCAACCCTGCCTTCGAGCGCATTACCGGTTACAGCGCCGAAGAAGCCCTGGGGAGAAATGGCCGCTTCCTGCAAAATCAGGACACCGACCAGCCGGAACTGGAACACATCCGTCGTGCAGTCCGGGAGAAGCGCGACGGCAAGGCCTTGCTGCGCAACTACCGCAAAGATGGCAGCCTGTTCTGGAACGAGCTTTCCATTTCACCGGTGCGCAACGAAGCAGGGGAGGTCACCCACTACATCGGCATCCAGAACGACGTCACCGAGCGCAAGCAATATGAGGAGCAACTGGCCTACCAGTCCGCCCACGACACCCTGACCCGGCTGCCCAACCGCAACCTGGCCCAGGACCGGCTCACCCAGGGCATCATCTTTGCCCGGCGAACCAATAGCCAACTCGCCCTGCTGCTCATTGATCTCGATAATTTCAAGGTGATCAACGACAGCCTGGGACACAACGTGGGAGACCAGTTGCTGCAGATCGTGGCGCAACGCATCGCTGACTGCGTGCGCGGCGGCGATACCGTGGCACGGATGGGCGGTGACGATTTCGCGGTGATCCTCACCGACATTTCGCAGGAAGAAGATATTTCGCGCGTCACGCACAAAATTCTTGCGGCCATTGCCGAGCCCGCCATGGTCGAGACCCACCAGCTGACTGTCACCTGCAGCATCGGCGTCAGCCTGTTCCCGCGTGACGGCGAGGATGCCACCACCCTGCTGAAGAATGCGGATGCCGCCATGTACCGGGCCAAGGAGCAGGGTCGCAACAGCATCCAGTACTACACCGCCGAGATCAACAGCCGGATTTTACAGCGCCTGATGCTGGAAAACAGCTTGCGTTCCGCGCTGGAGCGCAACGAATTTACCCTCCATTACCAGCCCCAGGTCAGCCTGCTGACCGGCCAGGTGATTGGCATGGAAGCGCTGCTGCGCTGGCAGCACGCCGAGCTGGGCATGATTTCACCCGCCCACTTCATTCCCCTGGCAGAAGATACCGGCCTGATCATTCCCATCGGCGCCTGGGTGCTGCATACCGCCTGCAAACAAACCAAAGCGTGGCATGACGCAGGCCTGCCGCCAGTTCGCGTGGCCGTGAATATTTCGGGCCGCCAGTTCCGCGAAAATATCCCGCAACTGGTGAAAAAAGCCCTGTCGGAAACCGGCCTGCCTCCCGAATTCCTGGAACTGGAAATCACCGAAAGCGTGGCCATGCAGCACGCCGAAAGCACGGAGCAAACCCTGGACGCATTGCGCGACATGGGCGTCAGACTATCCATCGACGATTTTGGTACCGGCTATTCCAGCCTCAGCTATCTCAAACGCTTCCCCATCAACAAGCTCAAGCTGGACCAGTCATTCGTGCGCGACATCATTTCCGACCCGGACGACGCCGCCATCTCGATAGCCATCATCGCACTGGCGCACGGCATGAAGCTCGATGTCATCGCAGAAGGGGTGGAGACAGAAAGCCAGCTGGATTTTCTCCACGCCCATGGCTGCGATGCCATTCAGGGCTTCTATTTCAGCCGTCCCGTGGCGCTGGAACAGATGGCGCAATTGTTGCGCGACGGCCGCCAGCTCAATCTCCCCAGACCGCAGGAAAGCACAAATCGCACCTTGCTGCTGGTGGATGACGAACCCAATATCCTCTCATCCCTGCAACGCCTGCTGCGCCATGAAGGCTACACCATTCTGACATCTACCAGCCCGGCAGCCGCATTTGATATCCTCGCGAAGCACCCGGTGGATGTCGTTATTTCCGACCAGCGCATGCCCGAAATGAGTGGCACCGAGTTTCTCAGCCGGGTTCGCGAACTGTATCCGGATACGCTGCGCATGGTACTTTCCGGTTATGCTGACCTGGGCAGCGTGACCGATGCGGTGAACCGTGGCGCCATCTTCAAGTTTCTTAGCAAGCCATGGGAAGACGATGCCTTGCGCGCACAAGTCGCCGAGGCCTTCCGCCACCATGAAACCATGCAGGCCAGATCAGCGCCTCACTGAACGCCTTTTTCGTCAGCGCATCTTTGCAGACAATCCGAAGGGCGCTTTCCCACAAGCTTGAGCCATTGAAACCATGGTCGCGTTTTTGCAGTCCTTGAAAAAAATTCGGCTGCCAGACGGCTTTATTGCCTGTTAAACGCCACCGGCTTTCGAAAATTCACGCCAAAGAGAACTTCACGCTTACCTTAAGGCCAGTGCCATGCTCGCCGTCAGCCAGGGTAAGTTTGGCCGCGTGAAAATCGACGATGCGCTTGACAATGGAAAGGCCCAGGCCGCTGCCTGCGGCATCGCTGCCAAGAATGCGGTAAAAGCGGTCGAATACCCGTCCCCTTTCCTGTTCCGGGATACCCGGCCCGCTATCCAGCACATCCAGCCGCGCCCGGTCTTGCTCCACGGTCAGAATTACGTTTACCTGCCCATGCCGGGGGGTGTAGCGAATGGCATTATCCACCAGGTTGCGCAGCAGGATGCCGAGCATGTCAGCATTGCCCTTTACCAGGGCTGAATCGGGGCTGGACAGCTCAAGTTCGATTTCCTTGTCCTGCGCTGCCGGAGCCAGATCAGCCAGCGTCTGGCGGGCAAGGGCAGCCAGGTCACAGTCCGCCATGAGGGCAGTACCGCCGCCCGTGGGCTCAAGCCGCGCCAGGGTCAGCAATTGTCCGATCAGATGGGTTGCGCGGTCGACGCCCAAAATCAGGTTGTCCAGGGCTGCGGTGCGCTGAGCCTCATTTTCGGCGCGGCGGGCAACCTGCGCCTGGATTTTCAGCGCGGCGAGCGGGGTGCGTAGTTCGTGAGCGGCATCGGCAGTGAAACGCCGCTCGCTTTCCAGTGCCGTATCCAGCCGGCCCAGCAGTGCATTGAGTGCATGCAGCAGGGGCGTAATTTCGGCCGGGGCGGTGCGCTCCTCCAGCGGCGCAAGATTGGCGGGATCGCGTTGCGCGACTTCGCTGCCGATACGCCGCAAGGGGCTCAAGCCCTTGCCGACAGCGAACCAGATCAGCAAGGCCAGCACCGGCAGGGCAATACCCAGGGGCAGCAGCAGGCGCAGGGCCACGGAGGCGGCCAGTTCATTGCGCACCTCATGGCGCTCACCTACCTGCACCCGGATTTCGCCGTCCTCATCATGCTGGGTAAAAACCCGCCATGGCTTGCCTTCGATCATGCTGTCGGCAAAACCACTCACTGGTTCCGCCAGCAACGTCGATGGCGCGCTGGCGGAGCGCAACAGCAGGCGCTCATGCGCATCCCAGATCTGGAAGGCGATCTTGCGTTCATATTTGTGGCCGGCGCCGGCAATTTCAGTTGCAATGCCGTCATCGTCCTCGCGCGCATCCTTGAGGTCATGCCCGGCCTGGGCCAGCAGCACCAGGGCCGACTGGGCAAGCTGGGCATCGAACAGCTCATCGATCTCGTGGTGGGCGTCGAAATAGATGAACCCGGCGGTCACGACCCAGGCAGCCGAAATAATGGCAAGGAGCAGCAGCAGCAGTTTGGCGCGCAGGGATTTCATGCCTTGTCCACCAGATAGCCCACCCCGCGAATGGTGCGGATCAGCTCGGCACCGAGTTTCTTGCGCAGATGGTGGATATGCACTTCCACCGCGTTGCTTTCCACTTCGTCGCCCCAGCCATATAAACCCTGCTCCAGCTGTTCGCGCGACAGGGCGCGGCCAGCACCTTCCAGCAGCGCCAGCAGAATGGCGTATTCCCGAGGAGAAAGCTCGACCGGCTTGCCCGCCAGCGTCACCTGGCGGGATGCAGGGTCGATTTCCAGTTGGCCGTGCACAATCAGGGGTGTGGCACGTCCGCCGGCACGCCGCAGCAAGGCACGGATTCTGGCCGACAACTCATCCAGATCAAAGGGTTTGATCAGATAATCATCAGCGCCAGCATCGAGACCGCCAACCCGGTCCCCCACGGCATCTCTGGCAGTGAGGATGAGCACCGGAGTGTCATTGCCCGTAGCGCGCAGCCATTTCAACAGATCCGTTCCGGACAGGCGCGGCAGGCCGAGGTCCAGCACCACTAGCGCATAGGCCTCTGCTTCCAGCGCCAGTTTCGCGGCCAGCCCGTCCTTCACCCAGTCCACGACAAAGCCGGACTGTTGCAGGCCGACACGGATGCCGTCTCCGAGCAGCGGATCGTCTTCAACCAGCAGCAGGCGCATGATTTTGTAATGTTGTCAGCATGGTGGCCAGTCTAACCGATCAGATATGGCTATGCACGGGGCAGCTTTGCCGGGGCAAACACGTTCAGCTCCGCATCCCGGTGACAGGCCACACAATTGGCGCGCGAACCGACCTGCGGCCGATTCCACACCTGCGCAGCAATGTCGTGATGCTTGCCTTGCCAGTAAGGGGTTTCGGTGATGCGCAGCGGTGTTTCACGTGAATCAATCGAACGGCTGATTTTGTAGCCCGCATCATGTTCTCCGCCCGTAATGGGCGCGCCGGAGAAATACCACACCGTGCCCGCGCCGATGGCCGCCAGCAATAGCAGTGCGCTGAGCAGGCGGCGCGAAGGGGTGGCCTCGACGGGTGTACCGTCCTTCAAGCCGGTGATCATCGCACGCGGCAGGTTCTCGCGGTGGCGCCAGCTTTCCAGCGCCACGCCGGCGAGATGCAGAACGACCACGCCGAGCATGATGCTGGCGACTGCCTCGTGCACCTCCTTGAAAGCCTCTCCGGCCCAATAGGGCACCCATTGGGCAAGCGGACCCTGGCCTTCCTGTCCGCCCAGCGTGATCATGCCACTCAGGCCGGCCAGCAAGCCGAGCGTCAGCAACAGGTAAATCGCCCAGCTGCCAGCCGGATTGTGCCCAATATGACGTTTAGCGTTGCCCGTCACTACCTGCAGCACATACGCGACACCTTCTTTCCAGTTGTAGAGAAAAGAAGTGAAACGGGCATAACGCCCGCCGATAAAGCCCCATATCAGGCGGAAACCAAGCAGGCTCAGCATCAGGTAGCCGGAAAAAACATGCACGTTGAGCCAGCTATCTGAATCTGAGGTCAGCCAGGCAAGCGTGAACGCCCCGGCAAATAACCAGTGGAAAAGACGGGTGGGTATATCCCATACAAGGATTTTCATATCACCTCCTTAACGCGGAATCCGGATTTGATTTTCGGCATAGTTGCCCTGCTCGGCGCCCTGATGGCAGGCATTGCAATTGGCCGGGCTGCCGATTTTGGCGCGCTTCCAGACTTGCGGCGCCACCTCGTCGTGCTCGCGCACAAACCAGGCGGTTTCGCTGATGCGCTGCGGTGCCTCATTGGGGCCGAGGGCGCCCAGCACCTTTTTTGCCCGTTTGCCTCCAGCCCGCTCCGCGCTATTGTTGGCCAGATAATCAGTGATCTCTTTTGCCGTGGCCGTATCCAGACTGGCATCCTGGCCGAAGTGGCTTCCCAGCCCGGCCATCATCTTGCGCCACGAACGCTCCGGCAGCAGGGCAGGGGGGTAGGCCATGTGGCAATCGCTGCATTCCGTCTTCCATTTAAGGTTGCTGACAGCAGGCGCGAGGTTCGCATTGCCATCTGCCCAGGCCGCGCCGCTAAGCAGCAGGGTAAATACAATCAGTGAACGTTTCATCTCTTTCTCCTATTTGATCGAAAGCAGGTAGGTCACAAAATCGCCTTTTTCCTGAACTGAGCAGGCGCGTTCCAGCACATCCTGGCAGTTGCGCTTGAACCATTTTTCCACCTTGGCGGTATCGGCAAAGCGATCGCGGTTGGCTATAGGCGCAAGCGGCTGGATGGCTTTTCCGGTTTTTTCATGGCGTCCTGCTGATTTGGGATTGTCGGTATGGCAGCTGGCGCAGCTCAGCATTTTGCCGCTGCTGTGGGTACGCTTGGCGTGATAAAGCTGTTCGCCGCGGGCGGCTGAAAAAGCCTGAAACTGGGGGTTTTCCTGCTTTGCCTGAACGGCATAGCTTTGGAGAAGATCCTGGGGGGCTGCCTGGGCCGCGCTACAGACGAAAAGACCGGCAAACAGAAAAGCAAATCGGGTCATTACAGTTCTCCTTATAAACAACGTAAGGTGAACTGTAGCGCCCGATTCTTAAGAGGAACTTAACAGGGTTTGGCCCAGTTTCAGCAGAACACTGAAATCGGGCCGCACAGGCTCAGGTAGTGAAAACGCCGCGCCACCACATCCACACCAGCGCAACAACCAGCGTAATCAGGAAGAGGTAGGTTTTCCATGGCCGGCGCTTGTCTGCAAATGGGTCGACGAGTGAACGCTCCGCGCCTTCCGGCAGACTGGCAATACCTGTCAGTGAGACGCCAAACGGGATGTTTATTCTGGCCCGTGTATTGACAGCCCAGCCGTTGGCATCAAGGATCGGGCCCAGATTGCGCTGCCGCAATTTCAGCCAGGCGAGCACCATTGCCGGGCCGGAAATAATCAGCATCAATCCCACCAGCGCCAGCGGCATCTGCCATGCTTTCAGGCCGAGGAAGCCGGTCAGCAGGGCAGCGACAGCGGTGCCAATGGCGCCCACCGCCAAACCGATGGCCGCAAAAATACCGGCAAATTTGGCGACATCAAAAGCCTGCGCGGCGGTGGGCTTGCCGCCCTCGACTTTCTGACCGGCCATGCTCACCGATGCTGCGGCATGCTCCTCCGCTGCTTTAGCTTTGGAAGCGGCCATTTTCTGAATCTGCTCGCCGATCATTTTTCCGATGCGCTTGTAGGGCGACCAGAATGCCTGGCGAATGCTGATCGGGTGTTCGATGATCTTACTGATGGTGGCATCCCAGTCACGGCCTTTACGGTCGTAAAAGACGCCGTTGCGGCCAGCCATGAGCTGGTCGGAATCGCCCGAGGTAAAAGCCGCGGCAATCTGCATTTTTTCCGCCCCGCGCACGCAGTCGCAATAGACAAGACAGACCTTGCTCAAAGTAGCCAGCGCGGCATGTTTCGCCGCATCCGTGACCTCCACGCACAATTCACAGCTGCGGCCATCCAGGTATAAGGTGCCGGCCTGGAATATGGCCTTGGCGCGGCGGGTATAAAAATCGCGGAAGGATACAAAATTATTGGCCAGTGCACCCAGATCGCGACAGAGGTGCACCAGTTTGTCCACTTCAACAATGGCAGCAGCTTCATCTTCGAGCGCCTTGTCCTGGGCAATCAATTCGTTCAGGGCTGCCTCGAACGGTCCGGCAAGAATCTCGCGTATGCGCGCCAGACCCATTTTTTCCACCGCCCAATCCTGTTTTGCCCCAAGCCATGCCTGATAGGCTGCAAAGCGGCCCTCGATGTCGCTCCACTCTTCTTCCGTCAGGGCGGTTTTGTCGCCCAGCATTGGTTTCACGACCACTGCACGGAATTTCGCCATTTTTCCCGCCCAGGCTGGATTGAGGCCTGCCAACAATGGCAGCGCCTTGGCGGAGCCGACTTCGGCTAGTGGAAACGCGGCGATATCGTCGCTCGCGGCAGATAACAATTTGCCGCTGATCGCCTGGTAATCAGCCTCACTGCCATTCAGCAAGGCCGCGGAGCGCCCATCATAGGCGGCCAGGTGGCAACGCGTGAAATAGTCCCCGATCTTCTCGCGTACCGCTTCAAAAGCCGCGGCGGCGGCGTCCATTTCCGGCCCCAAGGGCAGAATGGCATTATCCTGCGCGGCGACATCATGCCAGTCCGAATATGCACGCGCCTGCTCGAAAAACTGCACCGCCTTGGCTTCGGACAGGCCATCTCTGCCGCTGCGGTCGAGTTCTGCGCCCAGGCACTCGATCAGCTCGGAAATAACCTGTTGCACGGCCAGGTCATCGCTTGCGTCAACCGGAATGATGCCATCACCATTGAAACGCGTCTGCGCAAAAATCCTTACCGTATCCGCGGCATCTTCCACCGAGATGGCCAAAGCTTCGCGTTTGCCCAGATTGGCAAGAATATGCTGTGCCGAAGCAAGGATGCGGCGGCCATCCTCGGTATCGTCGCGAATGGCCTCCAGAGGAAGTGTGTCCTTACCCTGCACCAGCAGATCGGGGTTTTTAAGCAGCGCGCCAGCCCATTTTGCGGCTGCGATGATTTCCGGGGAGCGAATATGCCCGTCTCCATCCGTATCGATCAGATCCAGGGTTCGGGTATCGAATTCTATGCCACGCGTCGGGCAGCTAAGCGCAACCCATAGTTTCTGGTCCAGTTGGTCGAGCGCCATTAGATCCGCACCTGTCTCCAGTTGCACCTGATCGAATCCTCCTGCCCTGAAAAAACGCCATTTATGCGCTCCAGCAGCAGGACTTTGGTTTTGGTTTGTTTCGGCGGTCACGTAACTCTCCCTTTCAGAAATGATTTTGTTTTTCAGAGAAAGACTCAATTGAGCATTTTCCCCTCATGAATCAGGATTAAGCAAGCACGAGGCTCAGCGAGAAACGCCCAGAATGGCCTGTTCTGATTTCAGATTTGCCAGAATGGCATGGCCGGCGGTGATCACGGCCAGGGAATCAGGGTGATTCAGTTCGCCGGCAATGCGCAGCAAGGCGTCCTTGCCGGAAATCGCCTGATCCTGCAGCAACGACACCAGGCGCGCACTGACCGGGTTAAGCTCGATGAAACGCACATGATCATCAAGATCGCGGAAAACCAGGATGTGCGTTTCCTCAATGCGCTGAGATGATTTGAATTTTGGCCCGATACGGTGAACAGGGCAGGGGTAGTGCAACAAGGCCAGCACCGGATTCAAGACCGGTTGCCCGGCCAGCATGTCGCCATCACGCTCGACGCCGCTCCAGTCTATCTCCAGGGGAGAGACAGAAAGTGCCAGCTCGACCCATTCGTAATGCGCCAGGTCGGCGAGAAAAACCGGATCGCCAGCGCACAAACCGCGCTTTTCCTTGAGATAGCGCACAAACTCTTCCGGTATCTGACGAAAAATCGGGGTGTGGCAGCGGTGGTCGGCGAAAAAATCGCGCACCAGCCAGCCCCAGCGCCGCTTGCCCAGCACCTTGCGCAGCACCGGGAAACAGGCCAGCAGAAAACCTTCGAGATTGTTGTACAGCAACTCGCTGTAAACCTTCATGCGCTTTACCGGCGCGCCTTGCGGGCGAGGGTGCGCTTTGGGGTTGCGGATATGCGCCGCAAAATCGTACTGATAGCGCTGAAACGCGGGCAGGGCATCAGTCATGATGAACATCCCGATCTCGTGGCTGCCATTTTTGCTGCAACGCTGCAATACGCGCCACTTCCGGCACCAGTTCAGCGAGCGGCGGGATGTTGAAATCGCGCTCCAGCAGAGTGGGAAAAACACCGTGGACTTGATACGCCTCATCCAGCAGCGCCCATACCGGGTCGATTACGGTGGCGCCATGGGTGTCGACGGCCAGGTCATCTGCCTCTCGATGGTGGCCGGCTGTGTGCATGTAGACTATCCGCTCTGCAGGCAGGGCACGCAGAAATTCGCTCGCGTTGAAGCCGAAGTTGACACTGTTGACGTAGATATTGTTGACGTCCAGATGCAACAGGCAGTCCGCTTCCTCCAGCACTGCGCGAATGAACTCGGCCTCGCTCATTTCGCTGATTGGAGCGGCAACATAGTAGGACGCATTTTCCACCGCGATTTGCTGCTCCAGAATATCCTGGGCACGGCGGATACGCGCTGCAACATGTTTCACGGCTTCTTCGGTAAAGGGGATGGGCAGCAGGTCATAAAGATGGCCGTCATCGCTGCACCACGAAAGGTGTTCGGTATAAAGCTCGATACGATGCTGACGCATGAAGGCCTTGATGCGCTTCAGCAGCACCTCATCCAGGGCAGACGGGCCGCCCAGGGAAAGGGACAGGCCATGACAAACCAGCGGATAACGCTCGGAGAACCAGCGGAACTCCTTGCCCAGGGCGCCACCCAGGTCAATCCAGTTCTCCGGCGCAATCTCGAAAAAATCGATTACGGCAGGGACTCCAGCCTTGAGCGCGGGGATCAGCTCCCGCCTCAAGCCCAGCCCCGCGCCATGGACATTGAAAGCGCTCATGAACAGGGGCGCTGCCTGATGAACCTTACTTGGCTGCTCCGCACTTGGCTTCAACGGCCTTTTTATCACCGCCACACTTGGCTTCCTTGGTCTTCATATCACCGCCGCACTTGGCCTCAGTTGTCTTCTTGTCGCCGCCGCATTTGCCTTCCTTGGCTTTGTCACCGGCATCAGCAAGCATGTAGCCCTTTTCCATATTTTTCATGGCAAAAGGGTTTTCAGCAGCGTGGGCAACCGTCAGTGAACTCGCAAGAGCAGCGCCGACAGCCAGGGACAGTACGGTATTTTTAGCCATTTGTGACTCCAGTCATATTAAAGGGTGATTAGTAGATAAAGTCAGGAATCGCATTTGCGACTCATTCCCAACTGTGGACTTAGTCTAAATTATGCGCCACGGACAGTCAAATTTCTTTGAAATGTCTGGGCCACGCCGGCATTCTGGCGCAATCTGATAAGCATCAGCCATGGGAAAAGTTTGCGCATAGTAAGCGGTTACTTCTGCCTCATGTCTCAAGTGCAGCCAAGTTATCGCTCTACTGCCCAAGCACATGAAATCACAAACTGCGAGGCGCGTTTTATTGCAGCAAAAAAATCCCCTCCCACAAATGTCTGGGTCAGGCGTAGCGGCAAAAAGTCTCTCTGGACCTGAGCGCGCCGGCCAGGCCGCTCAGTGCACAGATGAACAGTAGCAACAAACCGATCTGGTAATTTTCTCCCGTGTAGACACGAACGCCTTCGGACATTGTGCCATCCCATCCCAGGTCCATGACCCAGCCGACCAGCGGCTGCAGCAGCCCGGCACCAAGGAAGCTGCCGGTATTCACCACACTGGTGGCCATGCCGGACAGGGAAGGGGGATTAACCTCCTTGGTTACGGCCCATGCCAGCGTAAAGCCGGACGCGCCAATTCCCATGACGAAAAACACCACCAGGCTGGCAACCAAGGGCATCTTCGCCAAGGCCAGCCAAGGCAGCCAGCACAACAGGTACAACAAAACACCTGCCACCATGACAGGGCGACGACGGCCGATCCGATCCGAAACAACCCCCGTGAGCAGCGCACCGCAGGCAAAGCCAGCCAGCAACAGGCTGGTGTGCCCCGCTGCAAGCGCGCGCGACATGCCGTAAACATCGTGCAGAAAAGGCACGGCCCACAACCCGGCGAAGGTGAACAGCGTGCCGCCAATGCCAAAATTCGGCCAGAAACCGGGCCAGGTTGCCCGATTTTTTGCTACTTTGACAAGCCCGTCATACCAGTGACCGGTGTGGGGCGCATGAGGCAGTTCGCCATCCAGTTCTCGCATGGAAGGGAAACCCGCTTCACCCGGATGGTTACGCACCATGAACCAGGTCAGCACCCCCAGCAGGATGGAAATCACACCCAGAACAGCAAAAACACTGCGCCAGGAAGTGAAATTGAGCACCCACACCAGCGGTGCAGCAGCCAGAACTGAACCGAGATTGCCCAGCAAAATGGTCAACCCGCCGACCGTGCCGAAATGCCGGTCATGAAACCATACTGCGTTGAGTTTCATGATGGAAATAAACATCACGGAAACCCCCAACCCCACCAGCAATCGACCCAATGACGCCTCGCCAAGCGTATCTGCATAAGCAAACAGGATGGATCCAATACCTGCGACGACGCCGCCCAGAGTAGCTATTTTGCGCACGCCCAGCGTATCCACCAGCACACCGGTAGGCACCTGCATCAGGGTATAAATATAGAAATAGCTTGCTGCCAGCACACCCAGAGCGGTGCCGCTGGCATTAAAAGCCAGTTGGAGTTCGCCAGCGATCGCCGCTGGCGCCATGCGATGAAAAAAGGCGAGAACATACGCCAGAATCAGAAGGGAAAAGGCAATCCAGCGAAAGCGGCGCATTGCGCGCCGCTGTGGCAAGGTCAACACCAGCCTGGCGTCAGAAACCCTGAGCTAACAAAGCATTAACCCAGACGAGCAGAAAGGACGGGGCGGCTGGACTCCAGCCATTTCTTGATGCGATTGGCATCTGCGATTCGGGTGAATTTACCCGCGGAATCCAGCAGCACGATGATGACTGGCCGGCTGGCGATCTGCGCCTGCATCACCAGGCAGCGGCCTGCCTCATTGATGAAACCGGTTTTGGAGAGGCCGATATCCCAGGAAGGACTCTTCACCAGCGCATTGGTATTCCTGTACGGAATACTGCGTCCGTTGTCATTTACCACGTCGTAAGTCTCGGCAGTGCTCATCTGACGAATCGACTCGTAGTGATAACCGGCCTTGACCATTTTCACCAGATCCTCTGCGGTAGACACGTTTTCACTATGCAGGCCTGTGGAATCGACGAAATGAGTCTGGCGCATACCCAGTTCTACCGCCTTGCGGTTCATGGCAGCGACAAACTGCGCCGTACCGCCAGGGTAGGTGCGCGCCAGCGCGGCGGCAGCCCGATTTTCCGAAGACATCAGTGCAAGATGCAGGGTTTCCTGCCGCGTCAGGGTCGTACCCACCCGCAGACGAGATCCGGAATTGCGCAGCGAATCCACATCCGCCTCGCTGATGGTGATCGCCTCATCCATGCCAAGGCCCGCATCCAGCACCACCATCGCAGTCATGAGCTTGGTAATGGAAGCAATCGGTGCCTGGTTGGCGGCGTTGCGCGAAAAAAGCGTCTCACCGCTTTTCTGATCAACAATCATGGCCACCGCGGACCCCAGATGCAGACGACCATCCTCAGCAGCCGCATGTAATTTCGCGGGCCTGATCTTTTTGCTCACCTTGACTGCTTTGACTGCTTTTGCCTTACCGGCCTTGCTGTAACTTGTTTTTTTATCTGCCGGGGCCGCGACTGCGATCGAGGAAGAAAGCAGCAAACAGGCTATTAACCATTTCGCTTTCATGACTGATCCTTTAAGTTGTTCTTAAGTATGTTCTCTAACGTCAGGATTTAGCATTACTTTAATCCCATACGAATCGACTGTAAACCTCCGCGTATGGCACGGTCACACGCGGAGGCTTGCAGCAGCAGACCCACGACAACAGTCCGAGGTGTGCGAAAGTCTTGATGGCTCAGTGAGCGCGGAAGATTTTCAGCGCAAACCATGGATGGCTTTATAATTCTCTCATTTTAAAGCATCGGGACCAACAATCATGAATATCAGCTTCATTGGCGGCGGCAACATGGCCACCGCCCTGATCGGCGGCCTTGTCACACAGGGTTTTGAAGCCTCCAAAATTCGCGTGGTCGACGTTTCAAATGAAACCCGGGAAGCCCTGCAGGCCCGCTACCCGGTGCAGACTTTTGCCGCTGTCGACGCAGAGTCAATGGCCAGCGATGTGATTGTTCTCGCGGTGAAACCACAGCAACTGAGAGAAGTTGCCGCCGCACTGGCACCCCTGCTGAAACAACAACTGGTCATCTCGATCGCCGCCGGCGTACGTTCCGAGGATCTCAGCCGCTGGCTGGGTGGTTACCGTCAACTGGTACGCAGCATGCCCAACACCCCGGCCATGATTTCTGCCGGCATGAGCGGCCTCTACGCCTTGCCGGAGGTCGCGCAAACTCAGCGGCAACAGGCCGAAACAGTGCTTCAGGCAGTGGGCGCAACGCTTTGGCTGAACGATGAAGCCCAGATGGATGGCGTCACTGCCGTTTCCGGCAGCGGCCCGGCCTATGTGTTCTACTTCATGGAAGCGATGCAGATTGCTGCCACAGAGCTGGGGTTTTCACCCCAGCAGGCTCGCACCCTGACGCTGCAAACCTTTCTCGGCGCAGCCAGTCTCGCCAGCCAGAGCGAAGAGGATGCCGCCACCCTGCGGGCGCGCGTCACATCCCGGGGCGGGACAACTGAACGCGCCCTGGCCACGATGGAAGATGCTGCCGTAAAAGCCGCCATCGTCCAGGCCATCCATGCCGCAGCCGGCCGCTCGCGTGAGCTGGGCGATGCGCTGGGGAAAGCATAATCATGCTGAACCAGGCCCTGCTGTTTTTACTCGATACATTGCTGTCGCTGGTCGCAGCGGCATTCCTGCTGCGTTTCATGATGCAGCTCATGCGCACATCCTTCCGCAACCCTATCGGGCAATTCCTGCTGGCGGCAACAGATTTTGCAGTCAAACCCTTGCGCCGCATCATTCCCGGCTTTTTGGGGTGGGACTGGGCATCGCTGGCAGCGGCATGGGCAACACAAATGGCCCTGGTCACAGCCGGCTTCCTGCTCGCCGGACAGGCCGCGAGCTTGACCGCTGCATTTGGCGGACTCGCTGTTCTGGCCCTGGTCAAGCTGCTGGGGCTGGGGATCAACCTGCTGATCTGGATCGTCATTCTCAGCGCCATTCTTAGCTGGGTGCAGCCCTACCACTGGCTGAACGGTCTTGCCGGCAGCCTGGTGCAACCGCTTCTACGTCCAGTGCAGAAATTCATCCCGACTCTGGGTGGCGTCGATCTCTCACCTCTGGTGCTGATTCTGTGCGGGCAATTACTCCTGATACTGCCCATCGCCTGGCTGGAACAGTTCGCCTTGCGTCTCTTCTGAATAGCGCAATGCCCACGCCCTGGTACCGTATCGACGGCGACCGCCTGATTCTGACCCTGCACGTGCAACCCGGCGCAAAACGCACGGAAACAGCCGGCATTCATGACGGCGCACTGAAAATCAGGGTGGCGGCACCCCCCGTTGAGGGGCAGGCTAACGCCAGGCTGCTGGATTTCCTTAAAAAAGCATTTGATGTGCCATCCAGCCAGGTGAGATTAAAGCAGGGCAGCGCTGGGCGGCGAAAAGTCGTGGAAATTCAGGGATCCAGACACATGCCGGATGAATTGCTTAACCCGCCAACGGCATGTCGGAATTAAAGTAAAGCCCAGGCCTTGCTCTAGTGTAGTGTTGCACGCAACACGGCACTAGCAATCACATCAGGATCACGTCGTACTGCTCCTGCGAATACTGGCTCTCCACCAGCAGGGAAATCGGCTTGCCGATAAAATCGCCAAGCTGGGCCAGACTTTGAGATTCTTCGTCGAGAAACATGTCGATCACTTGCTGCGAAGCCAGTATCCGATATTCGCGCGCATCGAACTGGCGCGCCTCGCGCAGCAGTTCGCGCAGGATCTCGTAGCAGACCGTCTGTGCCGTCTTGAGCTCGCCCCGCCCCTGGCAAATCGGGCACGGCTGACACAGAACGTGCGCCAGACTTTCCCGGTTGCGCTTGCGCGTCATTTCAACCAGACCCAGCGCGGAAAAACCGTTGATGGTGATGCGTGCACGGTCTTTTGAGAGCGCCTTCTTGAATTCGGCCAGCACCGATGCCTGGTGCTCCTCGTTATCCATATCGATAAAATCGACAATGATGATTCCGCCCAGATTGCGCAACCGGAGCTGGCGCGCGATGGTCTGCGCAGCCTCGAGATTGGTCTTGAAAATGGTGTCGTCAAAATTGCGTCCGCCGACAAAACCGCCGGTATTCACATCCACGGTCGTCAGCGCCTCGGTCTGGTCGAGAATCAGGTAGCCGCCCGATTTCAGATCCACGCGCCGCGCCAGCGCTTTTTCAATCTCATCCTCCACCCCGCGCAGATCGAACAGCGGTCGCTCGCCCTGGTAATGCGAAAGCTTTTCTCCGACCCCCGAGGTATATTCCTGCGCAAAACCCTGCAGACGCGTAAATGTTTCACGTGAATCCACTACGATCCTGTCGGTTTCATCGTTGACAAAATCGCGCAAGACTCGCAACGGCAAGTCGAGGTCGTGATACAGCATGGTTTTTACCGCTGCGCCCTTGGAGTTGGCCTGGATGTCGCTCCACACCTTGCGCAAGTACTCGACATCAGCGAGCAGTTCCTTGTCCGTTGCCGTTTCCGCCATGGTGCGGATAATAAAACCGCCATGGTCCGATTCCGGCAGAAGGTGCTGCAACTTTTCACGCAGGTGCTCGCGCTCCGCCTCATCCTCGATGCGCTGGGAAATGCCGATATGCGTTTCCTGCGGCAAATAAACCAGAAAACGGCCTGCCAGTCCGATCTGCGTGGAAAGCCGCGCACCCTTGGTGCCGATCGGGTCCTTGAAAACCTGGACCATGATGCTTTGGCCCTCATAGAGCAGGCGTTCAATCGGTCTCGGCTCATCTCCGGGCGGAGACCAGATGTCCGCCACATGAAGAAAAGCTGCGCGATCCAGGCCAATCTCCACAAAAGCGGACTGCATGCCGGGCAATACCCGGCACACCCGTCCCTGGTAAATATTCCCCACCAGGCCGCGCGCACTGGCGCGCTCAATGTGCAATTCCTGCACCACGGCCTGCTCCAGAACCGCCACACGGGTTTCCTGGGGCGTTACGTTGATCAGGATCTCTTCGCTCATAGTATGTCGATGCCAAATTTTTGTAGCAGTTGATATGTTTCACATAAGGGCAAACCCATCACGCCGGAATAACTGCCCTCAAGCCGGGCAACAAACGCGGCAGCCCGCCCCTGAATAGCATACGCGCC
The DNA here is from genome assembly GCA_963741495.1 of uncultured Gammaproteobacteria bacterium. GTDB lineage: Bacteria > Pseudomonadota > Gammaproteobacteria > Burkholderiales > Sulfuricellaceae > Sulfurimicrobium. The sequence continues at coordinate 238,334 of CAVUID010000007.1, read as the reverse complement.
AGCCTTGTCGAGAGATTCTCCGCTGGCAACATAGCGTTTAATCGTAGCCGAGTCGAGAGACGCAAACTCGACGCTGGAAGCACTCAGTTTTACTTCAAAACGATCGCCGAAGGCCATTGCCACAGCGGTCAATACTTCATGGCGGCGACCCGCCAGCCGTGCCAGCGTGGCTTCAGCTTCCGCACGGTCTGCCGGTTTACCAATAATGGCGCCATCCAGCACAACGGTAGTATCTGCTGCCAGCACCGGATAAACCGGCAAACGACGGGCACGACAGGCCATATTGCCGATTTCCGCCTTGGCACCGGCCAGTCGCAACACATAATCATGAGGATCTTCACCGGGCAGCGGCGTTTCATCGACATCGATGCGAGAAGGATGCGTGCGCAGCAACAGCACCTCGAAATGCACCCCGATCTGCTTCAGCAACTCACGCCGGCGCGGACTCGCAGATGCAAGGTAGATCGTCTGGTATGGAAAGCCCATCGATACTTTATTCCCTGTGGTAAGGATGCCCCTGAATCACCGACATGGCACGGTACAATTGCTCCGCCAGCAGCACCCTCACCATGCCATGAGGAAGGGTGAGGCGCGACAGCGACCACAATTTGCCGGCGCGCTGGCGCAGAACGGGATGCAAGCCATCGGCACCGCCGATGACAAAAGCCACATCACGCCCCTCCTGAAGCCAGGACTTCATGCTGCCAGCCAGTTCCAGCGTGCTCATTTCCGTGCCGCGCTCATCCAGCATGACATGCATCGCCCCTGCTGGCAGCGCCGCCTGAATCCGCTCCATCTCGGATTCCTGCATCTGCTCCACGGTTTTTCCACCCGCGCGCTTCTCCGGCTTGATTTCCAGCAGTTCGATACGCGCTTCCCGCGGCATGCGCTTTGCGTACTCGGCAAACGCCTCGCTGACCCAACCCGGCATTTTGTTGCCAACGGCGAGTATCCATAACTTCATGCGACTTTGCCGCCGATTTTCTTTAAGTCTGACAGGTTCCTAGGCAATGACTTGCGGGCCATGGCGGCGTCCTTCGCCCCACAACTGCTCAAGATTGTAGTGCTCGCGCGTGCTGGGTTGCATGATGTGAACCACAACCTGACCCAGGTCGACCAAGACCCATTCGCCGCTATCCTCGCCCTCGACACCCAACACCTCTGCGCCCTGTGCCTTGAGCTTTTCCACCACGTTACTGGCCAGCGCCCGGGTCTGGCGGTTGGAATCACCCGTGGCGACAATCATGTAATCCGTCATGCTGGTCAGATGCGAGACTTTAAGCACGGCGATGTCTTTTGCCTTGATGTCTTCCAGTGCCGAAACCACGGCTTGCTTCATTGCTTCCAGTTCCATATTTTCCTTAACGATAGAGTTGATGCGTCTGAATATAATCGAGAACGCTTTCCGGGAGCAAATAACGCGGACTTCGCCCGGCCAGGATTTCAGCACGAATAGCCGTGGCCGAAATAGCCAGGGGCGTGATCGGGCAGGTCATCACCCGACCGGCAGGCACTTGCCGCAAATCAGCCTGATCGGCGCATATGCGCTGTTCCGTTTCCTTGCGCAGCTGGCCATCCATTTGCCCCTCCAGCAGCGAGAACCCCGGGCGATGGGCCACCACCACATGCGCCAGCGCAAACAGCTCGCGCCAGCGATGCCAGGTCGGCAAGCCGAGAAAAGCATCGGCCCCCAGCAGCAGGCACATGGGCTGTTCACCACCCATTTCCTGGCGCAATTCGGACAGCGTTTCCACCGTGTAGCCCGGCGAATTTTTCCTGACTTCGCGTTCATCAAGAACAAAGCGCGGATTGCCGGCGAGGGCAAGGCTGACCATCTCCAGCCGCTGCCCGGGCGTTGCGCCAGGCGAACCGCGGTGCCACGGCTTGCCCGAAGGGATAAAACGCACCTCAGAGAGCGCCAGTTGCTGCGCCAGCTCCTCGGCTAGCCGCAGATGGCCGAAGTGAACCGGATCAAAAGTGCCGCCGAGAATGCCGATCGGCGTCACGAAACTATCCCCGGACGTGACCGTCGCCCAGCACGATGAATTTCTGCGAGGTCAGCCCTTCCAGTCCGACCGGGCCGCGCGCGTGGATCTTGTCGGTGGAAATGCCGATTTCCGCTCCCAGGCCGTATTCGAAACCATCGGCGAAGCGAGTGGAGGCATTCACCATCACCGAGCTTGAATCCACCTCGCGCAGAAAACGCCGTGCCCGGCCGTAGTCTTCCGTCACGATGGATTCCGTATGCTGCGAACTGTAGGTATTGATATGCTCGATGGCCGCATCGAGGTCGGCCACCACCCGGATGGAAAGCATCGGCGCAAGATATTCGGTATGCCAGTCTTCCTCGGTGGCTTCCTTCATCGCCGGCACAATGGCGCGGGACGCCGCGCAGCCGCGCAGTTCCACACCCTTGTCCTGATAGATCTTGCACAGCGGTGGCAGCACCTCTCCGGCCACGCCCGCTGCCACCAGCAGGGTTTCCATGGTGTTGCAGGTGCCGTAACGGCTGGTCTTGGCATTGTCAGCGATTTTGACGGCCTTGGTCAGGTCCGCCCTGTCGTCGATATAGACATGGCACACGCCGTGCAGATGCTTGATCACCGGAATGCGCGCTTCGGCAATAAGGCGCTCGATCAGGCCCTTGCCGCCGCGCGGCACGATCACGTCGACGAACTCGCGCATGGTGATGAGCTCGCCCACCGCCGCGCGGTCGGTTGTCTCGATCACCTGTACCGCCGTTTCCGGCAGACCGGCAGCGGCCAGCCCCTCGCGCACGCAGGCAGCGATGGCCTGGTTGGAATGAATCGCTTCCGAACCGCCGCGCAGGATGGAGGCATTGCCGGATTTCAGGCACAGTCCGGCGGCGTCCGCCGTCACATTGGGGCGCGCTTCGTAGATGATGCCGATCACCCCCAGCGGCACGCGCATCTTGCCGACCTGTATGCCGGAAGGGCGGTAATTCAATCCACTGATTTCACCCACCGGGTCGGGCAGGGCGGCAATCTGAAGCAGGCCTTCGGCCATGCCCGCCACGCCTTTTTCCGTCAGGGTCAGACGGTCGAGCATGGCCGCTTCCAGCCCGGCCGCGCTGGCTGCGGCCAGATCTTTGGCATTGGCCGCCACCAGCTTGGCGCTGTCGCGCAATATTGCGTTTGCCATTACGGTGAGCGCCTTGTTCTTGGCGTTGGTATCGGCTTTGGCCATGGCGCGTGAAGCCGCGCGCGCCTGCTGGCCGAGTTTGTGCATGTATGCTTTGACGTCCATATCCTTGTCCTCTTTCTATCCCGATAACTGCATTAAACCACGGAGCACACGGAGAGCACGGAGTTGGCTGATTATTTTGCCCCACGGACTTTCTCCGTGTACTCCGTGCCCTCCGTGGTTGACCGCTTTTATACCTTGGCCATGGTCAAGCCGAGCTGCAACAATTCGTCCCACACATCGCCCCTGGCCAGGCCCTTGATCATGCGGTCGATTCCTGCCGCCCGTTTCAACCCTTGCAGCAAACGTGCTTCAGAGGTCCGTTTCAAGGCCTGCTCCACCAGACGCTGGCGCGATTCCCAGATCCAGGCATCGCGCATCAGTTGCGGCAGGCTGCCACCTCGACGCATGCCGCCGCGCAGCTTGGCCAGCGTACGAATCTCGCGCGTCAGCGCCCAGAGGATCAGCACCGGGTCTTCGCCTTCCCCGCGCAACACGTCCAGAATGCGGCTCACGCGCGCGCCATCACCCGCCAGCAGGGCGTCACCCAGCTTGAATACGTCGAAACGCGCCACGTCCGCCACCGCATCCCGCACCTGTTCCAGCGTCAGCACGCCCGCAGGAAACAGCAGGGCCAGTTTCTGCACTTCCTGAAAAGCCGCCAGCAGGTTGCCCTCCACCTGGTCGGCGAGAAACTGCAGCACCACTGGTTCGGCGCGCTGGCTCTGCCGCGCCAGGCGCGCGCCGATCCACGCCGGCAACTGGGCACGCTCGACCGGGAAGAATGGCAGCACCACGCCCACCTGCTCCATGGCCTTGAACCATTTTCCCGCCTGGGCGGTCTTGTCGAGCTTGGGGCAGATCGCCAGGGTCACGGTATCCGCCGGCAGGCGGGCACAATATTCCTGCAGCGCCTGGCTGCCGTCATTGCCGGGCTTGCCGGAAGGAATACGCACTTCCACCAGGCGACGCGATGAGAACAGCGACAGGCTGTTGCCGCTGCTCAGCAAGATCTGCCAGTTGAAGCCGCGCTCAACCGTGAACACCTCACGCTCGGCGCATCCTTCCTGCCGCGCACGGCTGCGGATGGCGTCCGCCGCTTCCTGGATCAGCAGTGCTTCGTCGCCAAAAAGCAGGTACAGCGGCTGCAACCCTTTCTGTAAATGCTGATCCAGCTGCTCCGGCTTAATCCGCATCGACCAGAATCCGTTACTTTTTCAGCACACTGAGACGTCGGATGATCTGCTGCACCGCATCATTCTGCATTTCACGATAGAGCAGGGCTTCTTCCTGTTCCTTGGCCAGCACCTGGGCGTCACTGAACGACAGAACACGCTTCAGCTCCAGTTGCTGCGCCGGCATCAGTTCCACGCCCTTGCCGTCATGAAGACGGAAAGAAAGGCGATAGTAAAGATCGAATTCACCCACCCGGCCGCCGCCCGTGAGGGACAGGATGCGCTTCTCGCGGCTCTCGCCCAGAATGACCAGCACGGCCTGGGCTTCGCCCGGCGTTTGCACCACATTCACATTCGTGCCATGCCGCAAATAACGCTGCAGGTCCGGCCCCAGCTGATTGCCACCGCCTTGCACATAAATCGTCTCGAACGGCAGCTGGGCCGGCCCGCGCAAGTGAAAGCCGCAGGCACCCAGCATCAGGACCAAGGACAGAAGCAGGAGTTTTTTCATGATTTAAACCACCACGTTAACCAGGCGACCCGGCACGACAACGACTTTCTTGATCGCCTGACCTTCAATAAATTTGAGCACACCGGGATTAGCAAGCGCCAACTTCTCAACCTCGTCCTTGCCTGTCGATTTCGCCACGGTCATGCTGCCGCGCAGCTTGCCATTGACCTGCAGCATCAGCTCAATTTCGTCCTGCACCAGTGCGCTTTCATCCACCTTGGGCCAAGGAGCCTCCAGAATATCGCTCCCCGGCTTCAACTCCCTCCACAGGGCATGACTGATGTGCGGCACGATGGGCGCGAGCAGCAGCACTACCGCCTCCAGTGCTTCCTGCATGACCGCCCGCCCAGCCGGGCTATGGTCATTGTTCTTGCCAAGCGCATTCATCAGCTCCATCACGGCAGCAATCGCCGTGTTGAACTGTTGCCGGCGAGCGTAGTCATCGCTCACTTTCTGTATGGTGCTGTGCAGCTGCAAGCGCAGCGCCTTGAGCTCGGCACTCAAGTCCGTGGTGCCGGCCGGCACCACGCCCTGCTGAACGTGGTCTGTGACCGCCTTCCAGACCCGCTTGAGGAAACGGAATGCGCCTTCCACGCCAGCATCGGACCATTCCAGCTGCTGATCCGGCGGCGCGGCGAACATCATGAACAGGCGCGCGGTATCCGCGCCGTAGATATCGATCAGGGCCTGTGGATCAATGCCGTTATTCTTCGACTTGGACATCTTTTCCGTGCCGCCGATCACCACGGGGTGGCCGTCCGCTTTCAGCGTAGCCCCGATCGGGCGCCCCTTGTCATCCAGTTGAACATTCACTTCAGCCGGGTTGATGTACTGTTTCTTGCCTTCGCCCAACTCGCGGTAGAAAGTCGGCGCCACCACCATCCCCTGGGTCAGCAGTTTGGTGAAGGGTTCGGTATATCGGGAGGTTTTTAACGATTGCTCCCTCTCCTCATGGGAGAGGGTTGGGGAGAGGGCCTCCTCCTCGCCAAACAGGCCGACATCGCGCATCAGCTTGTTGAAGAAGCGCGCATACAGCAGATGCAGGATGGCGTGCTCGATCCCGCCGATATACTGATCCACCGGCAACCAGTATTTGGCCCGCTCGTCGACCATGGCCTGGGCGTTGTCCGGATTGGCATAGCGCGCGTAATACCAGGACGATTCGACAAAAGTATCCATGGTGTCGGTCTCGCGCTCGGCAGCGCCACCGCACTTCGGGCAGGTGGTCTGGTAAAACGACGGCATTTTCTTGATCGGCGAGCCAATATCGATCTTCACGTCTTCCGGCAACACCACCGGCAGGTCTTTTTCCGGCACCGGCACGTCGCCGCAGTTTGCGCAGTGAATGATCGGGATCGGGCAGCCCCAGTAGCGCTGGCGCGAAATACCCCAGTCGCGCAGGCGAAACTGGGTGCGCTTGCCGCCCAGGCCCTTGGCCTGGAGGTCATCGGCGATGGCATCGAAGGCTGCCTGAAACTCAAGGCCGTCATATTTTCCCGAGCAAACCAGCGCCCCATGTTCCACATAGGGCGACTCCCGCTCCATCTGCATGGCAAACGCGTTGACCGCCTCGCTTATGTCCGCCGTCGCCGTAGTCAGATCCGCCAGGACCTCGCTCAGGTAATGCAGCATCCCCAGGTGATTGATTGCCAGTTGATTGATGCTGACGCCCTGAGCCTCGAGCAGGCGAAGCAATTTTTCCCATTGTGCCAACAGTTCATTGCTTGCAATCACGTGCTTGACCGGCAGGTCATACTTCATGGCAAACGCAAAATCCCGTTCATCATGCGCCGGCACGGCCATGACTGCGCCTTCGCCATAACCCATCAGTACATAGTTGGCCACCCACACCGGCAATTTCTCGCCGCTCAGCGGGTGTATAACAAAACGCCCGGTGGGCATGCCTTTCTTTTCCATCGTCGCCAGGTCCGCCTCGGCAACGCCGCCCTGCTTGCATTCCTCGATAAAGCGGGTGAGCTCGAGGTTTCCGATGGCCGCATCCGTGGCCAGCGGATGCTCGGCCGCCACCGCCACATAAGTTGCCCCCATGAGCGTATCGGGACGCGTGGTATAAACGCTGAGCGTTCCCTCGCCTTCGGCGTAAGGGAAATGCACTTCGGCGCCGAAGCTCTTGCCGATCCAGTTCTTCTGCATGGTGCGCACCTGCTCGGGCCAGCCGGGCAGATTGTCCAGCTCGCTCAGCAGTTCGTCGGCGTAGGCGGTGATCTTCATGAAATACATCGGAATTTCGCGCTTTTCCACCAGCGCGCCGGAGCGCCAGCCACGACCGTCGATCACCTGCTCGTTGGCGAGCACGGTTTGGTCCACCGGATCCCAGTTCACCGTGGCCAGTTTCTTGTAGATCAGCCCTTTCTCGAACAAGCGGGTGAACAGCCACTGCTCCCAGCGGTAATAGTCCGGCTTGCAGGTCGCCAGCTCACGCGACCAGTCGATGGCCAGCCCGAGCGACTGGAGCTGGCCGCGCATGTAGTCGATGTTGGAATAGGTCCAGGCAGCAGGCGCGACATTGTTGGCAATGGCCGCGTTTTCGGCGGGCAGGCCGAAGGCGTCCCAGCCCATCGGTTGCAACACGTTATAACCCTGAAAACGGTGAAAGCGGGAAAGCACGTCGCCGATGGTGTAATTGCGCACGTGCCCCATGTGCAGCTTGCCCGAGGGGTAGGGAAACATGGACAGACAGTAGTACTTGGGCTTGCCCGGCACTTCTTCCGCCCGGAATGCCTGAATCGAGTTCCAGTGCTGTTGCGCCTGATTTTCCACCGTGGCAGGGTTATAGAGGTTTTCCATGAGTCTTGGCAATAAATGAATGAATAGAAAGCTGATGATTATACGCTGAAACCGGACGCTTCATGCCCATGCGGGCTAGTGACAAAATAGCCTCGTCAAGATTATACTGAAACATTCGTGTCATTTATTTTCGGGGATCTCAACCATGTCTAAGAAACACCCAGTCGTCGCTGTTACTGGCTCGTCCGGCGCCGGCACCACCACCGTCAAAGTCGCGTTCCAGCACATTTTCGACCGCGAAAAAATCACCGCCGCCGTGATCGAAGGCGACAGCATGCACTCCCTCGGCCGCGTGGAATTCAAGGAAGCCTCGAAAAAAGCCGAAGAAGCCGGCAACAATTATCTTCAGCCACTTTGGCCCGGAAGCCAACCACTTCGCGAAAATCGCGGAAACCTTCAAGACCTACGGCGAAACCGGCACCGGCCAGAAGCGTTACTACATCCACTCCGATGCAGAAGCTGCCGAACTGAACGCGCGCCTGGAAACCAGCCTGAAGGCCGGTGAATTCACCCCCTGGGAAGACATCCCGAGCGGCAGCGACCTGCTGTTTTACGAAGGCCTGCATGGCCTGGTCAAGAATGACGATGTCGATGCTTCCAAGTACGTCGACCTGGGCGTGGGCGTGGTGCCCATCGTCAACCTGGAGTGGATCCAGAAAATTCACCGCGACGGCAAAGAGCGCGGCTACTCGGCCGAAGTCACCGTGCACACCATCCTGCGCCGCATGCCGGACTACGTGAACTACATCACGCCGCAGTTCTCCCGCACCGACGTCAACTTCCAGCGCGTGCCGACTGTCGACACGTCCAACCCGTTCATCGCGCGCGACATTCCGACGCCGGACGAAAGCTTCGTGGTGATCCGCTTCCGCGACCCCAAGGGCATCGATTTCCCCTATTACCTCAACATGATCCACGACTCCTTCATGTCACGCCGCAACACCATCGTGGTGCCTGGCGGCAAGATGGGTTTTGCCATGGAAGTGATTCTGGCCCCGATGATTCACGACCTGATCGAGAACAAGAAAAAAGCCTGATCCGGCTTGTTCTGAAAACAAAAAGGCCGGTGTCACGCCGGCCTTTTTTATTTGGCAAACCTCATGACCTCACCTCTGCTTCAAGGCCTGAATCCGGAACAGCTTGCTGCTGTCACCCTGCCGCATGAATCCGCGCTGATTCTGGCCGGCGCCGGCAGCGGCAAGACCCGGGTGCTGACTACCCGCATCGCTTACCTGATCCAGTCCGGCCAGGCCGGCCCCAGCAACATTTTCGCCGTCACCTTCACCAACAAGGCGGCGAAGGAAATGCTCACTCGCCTCTCGACGCTGCTGCCGATCAATACGCGCGGCATGTGGATCGGCACTTTCCACGGCCTGGCCAATCGCATGCTGCGGGCACACCACGCGAAGCCGGATTGCCGGCCCTGTTCCAGATTCTCGATTCGGCAGATCAGCTAAGCGCCATCAAGAGGCTGTTGAAAGCGCTCAATGTCGACGACGAAAAATACCCGCCCAAACAGCTGCAGCACTTCATCAATGGCGCCAAGGAACAGGGCCTGCGCGCCCACATGATCGAGGCCTTCGACCCCTACACGCGCAAGCAGCAAGAACTTTACGGCGCCTACGACGAGCAGTGCCAGCGCGAAGGTGTCGTGGATTTTGCCGAACTGCTGCTGCGCTGCTATGAGCTGCTGCAGCGCGAGGCCCATTTGCGACACCATTACCAGGAACGCTTCCGGCATATCCTGGTGGACGAATTCCAGGACACCAACCAGCTGCAATACCTGTGGCTCAAGCTGCTGGCCGGCGAACAGGCTGCCGTATTTGCGGTGGGCGACGACGACCAGTCGATTTACGCCTTCCGCGGTGCGCGGGTGGGCAACATGGCGGACTTCGAGCGCGATTTCCAGGTGCAGCAGATCATCCGCCTGGAACAGAATTACCGCTCCCACGGCAACATTCTGGATGCCGCCAATGCGCTCATTCATCACAACCAGAGCCGCCTGGGCAAGAACCTGTGGACAGCGGAAGGCTCGGGCGAGCCGATCCGCCTGTTCGAGGCCAACAGCGACTTTGAAGAAGCCGCCTTCATCGTGGATGAAGTCCGGGCGCTGCAGCGCGAAGGCATCGAGCTATCCAACATGGCCCTGCTTTACCGCTCCAATGCCCAGTCGCGGGTACTGGAGCATGCGCTGTTCAATGCCGGCGTGCCCTACCGGGTCTACGGCGGCCTGCGCTTCTTCGAACGTCAGGAAATCAAGCATGCCCTGGCCTACCTGCGCCTGGTCGCCAACCCGGACGACGATGGCGCATTGCTCCGGGTCATCAACTTTCCAACCCGGGGCATCGGCGCGCGCAGCCTGGAACAACTGCAGGCAGTGGCTCGGCAGGAAAATATCAGCCTGTGGCGGGCCGCCCAACTCGGGCGGCTGGGCGGCAAGGCGGGCAGCAGCATCGCCGCTTTCATCGCGCTGATCGACACCTTGCGCGAAGCCTGCGGCAACCTGCCCCTGCCCGAACAGATCGAGCACATGCTGGAGCATAGCGGCCTGATCGCCCACTACAAGGCAGAAAAAGAAGGCGCCGATCGGCTGGAAAACCTGAACGAACTGATCAACGCGGCCGCCGGATTTGTGCTGGAGCACAGCACGGAAAACAACGAAGATTTACCAAATCCGCTCGCGGCCTTCCTGACTCATGCCTCGCTGGAAGCCGGAGAACACCAGGCGGCAGCCGGGCAGGAAGCGCTCCAGCTGATGACCGTACATGCCGCCAAGGGACTGGAGTTTCATGCGGTATTTATCAGCGGGCTGGAAGAAGGGCTTTTCCCGCACGAGAACGCGGCCCAGGAACGGGATGGTCTGGAAGAAGAGCGGCGCCTGATGTATGTCGCCATCACCCGTGCACGGCGACGCCTGTATCTCAGCCTGGCCAACAGCCGCATGCTGCACGGCCAGTTACGCTACGGCATCGCATCGCGCTTTCTCGATGAACTGCCCCCGGCTTTGCTCAAGCGTCTGAACCGTGCCGCAGCCAAAACAATCGAGCCCATGATGCAGGCCAGTCCGCCCCGGGGCAGAAGCGAGCCTGGATCAGCATGGCATGTCGGGCAGGCCGTCTCGCACCCCAAATTCGGGCCGGGCATCATTATCAACAGCGAGGGCCGGGGTACGGACGCCCGGGTTCAGGTGAGCTTCAGCCACGCCGGCGTGAAGTGGCTGGCGCTGGAATACGCCAAGCTGGAAGCCGCATAGAACAAGCTCAGGCTTGGTCCGTCACCTTCAGGCTGGCGACAAAAATATCCCGGTAGGCGGCATAAATGGAGGTGCCGAACAGGACCGGAATCACCGCAAGAAGACCCAGCCCAAAGGGTATCGCACCCAGCAGGAAAAGCAGACTGCCGGCCACGCCGAAAAGTGAAAAAGGCCAGATATTGCGCAGGCAGGCCGTAAAGCTCACTTTCATGGCTTGCGTAGCCGTCATGTGGTCAAACAGCACCAGCGCGGGCGCAAACCAGAACGCCATGAGCAGGGGGATCAGCATGCTCATAAGCAACGCGCCCACGAGCATGAAATGGCGAACTGCCTGCTCCAGTTGCACAGGATCCATCTTCTCCAGGCTGGCAAAATCCACTTCCGGCATGGGACCGATAGCGATCCCTGCCAGGCCCATGGCGACCATGACCAGCAGCATTTTTCCCGCCAGATAATACCCGCCTACCGCCGCCAGTTGCCCCGCACCGGTACGAAACCCCGCCAGCAGATGGCTGATTTCCAGTTCTTCATCCAGCTCCAGCGCACGACACCCCGCCATGAATCCGGCGATCAGGATCGGGTCCAGCACGGCAGATGCAACTGCGCCAACCACTGGCACGGCGAAGGCCAGCACCAGTTCGACCACCATGTAGATCATGAAAAAAACGATCCAGATCAATGGACTCTTGGCATACAACTGAAAACCAGCCGTAATCCAGCGCCAGCCCTGTATTGCCGCGACAGTACGCGGCTCCGGCGCATCGATGGGATTGGAAGGAGTGATTGCCATCGCTATTTAACCCAGGCCGCCTGCAACTGATCGTGGTGCGCCGCATGCTGCTGCAAAATGCGGCGGAAATGAGTGGGATCCTTGGCCTGGGTCAGTTCGCCGGGGCGCGGAAAATGGAAGTCGTACAGCCGCGAGAGCCAGAAACGCAATGCGCCTCCACGCAACATGGCCGGCCAGGCGCCGCGCTCAACCGGTGTCAGCGGGCGGGTGGCGTGGTAGGCCTGCAGCATGACCATCATGCGCGCGCTATCAAATTCGCCGTTTGCGTCCACACACCAGTCGTTGACCGTAATGGCCAGGTCATAAAGCCAGACGTCATTGCAGGCAAAGTAAAAATCGATCAGGCCGCCAATGGCATCGCCCTTGAACAGCACGTTATCGCGGAACAGGTCGGCATGAATCACGCCGCGCGGCAGATCTTCGAAGCGATACAGCGACTGGAAGCGCAACTCTTCCGTCAGCAACGCCGCATCTTCCGGCGCCAGAAAGGGCATGACCTGCGGCGCGGTTGCATTCCACCAGCGCGGGCCGCGCGGATTGGCCATTTGCGCAGGATAGGATTTACCCGCCAGATGCATCGCCGCAAGCATTTCGCCGACTTCCGCGCAATGTTGCACACTTGGCTCGAGCAAGGATTTTCCCTCAAGGCAGCTGACAATACATGCCGGCTTGCCATTGAGCTGACCCAGGTAGCCGTTTTCCAGATTGGCCACTGGCGCGGGGCAGGGGATGCCATGTGTAGCAAGGTGCGCCATCAGGTTGATGAAATAGGGCAGTTCGTCGGCGGCCAGCTTCTCGAACAGGGTCAGGACATAGCGGCCATGGCTGGTGGTCACGAAATAATTGGTGTTTTCGATGCCGGCGGAAATGCCCTGCAGATCTTGCAGGGTGCCGAGGGCATAGCCATGCAGCCAGTGCTCGAGCTGCTCTAAGGTAACGGTGGTAAAAACGGACATGAGGAAATCAGCCCCGGGGCTGCTTCAGGCTAGAACGATTTAAGTAGCCACATGGGCACCAGAATACTGGGGCTCACTTCACCCTGACGCACAAAATTTCCCGTCCCTTTTTCGTCGATCAGGAAGTAGGGCACGCCATGCGACGGTGTCACTTTCATCATGTAGAGCTTGCCATGCATGCGAAATTCCTCGACCTTGTCCTCGCCACGCTTGGTGATGGTCACCTGCGGCTCAAGGGCCAGATCAGGCTCATAACCGGGCGGCGGTGCCGGTGGCTCGGGCAGCGGCTGCAGTCCGGCAGGCGGTGCAACAGTATCTGCAATCGCAGGAAGGGCACACAGCAACAGCAGGGGAAGGAAACGGCGCATAGCAATTCCTGAAGGAAAGGTTGAAGACGGATTATAGCGCTTGCCGCCGTAACCGATAAGCGCCTTGACGAATCGAAGCCGAATAATTGTTACAAACGGAGCTGAATCTCCTGCTCCGCCACCGTCGGTTCGAAGCCGCTGGTCTCGTAGTGCTTGAAAATTGCCGCCACGATGGCGTCCGGGTCGTCGATCATCTGAATCAGGTCAAGATCCTCCGGATTGATTGTTTTCTCCGCCACCAGCGTTTTGCTGAACCAGCTAACCAGGTCTCGCCAGTAGGCGTCGCACACCAGGATGATCGGCATGCGGCGGGTTTTTCCGGTCTGCACCAGGGTCAGCGCCTCCATCAGTTCATCCAGGGTGCCAAAACCGCCGGGCATCACCACATAAGCCGTGGCAAACTTGACGAACATCACCTTGCGCGCAAAAAAATGGCGGAAGGTCTGGCTGATATCCTGATAGGGATTGGTATGCTGCTCGTGCGGCAGCTGGATATTAAGGCCGACGCTGGGAGAGGAACCAAAAAAGGCCCCCTTGTTGGCCGCTTCCATGATGCCTGGACCGCCGCCGGAAATGACGGAAAACCCGGCATCCGACAATTTCCGCGCAATCTTCTCGGCAAGCTGGTAGTAGGGATGGTCTGGCGGCGTGCGCGCACTGCCGAAGATACTGACCGCTGGCCGGATCGCGCTCAGGCGTTCGGTGGATTCGACAAACTCTGCCATAATCTCGAACACACGCCACGACTCCCGCGCTGAGTAGGACTGCGACAGAATTTCCGGGTCCAGGGGTTTGGGTAGTTTTTCTTCTGCATTCATGTGATGGTCTTTCTCGCTTATGAAAACGCTGCTGCTGGTTGACGCTTCGTCCTACCTTTACCGCGCATTCCACGCGCTGCCTGATCTGCGCAACCGGCATAACGAACCCACCGGGGCGATCTATGGCGTTCTCAACATGCTGCGCCGTCTGCATCAGGATTACCAGGCCGATTATAGCGCCTGCGTGTTCGATGCAAAAGGCAAGACCTTTCGCGACGACCTGTATCCCGAATACAAGGCCCACCGGCCAGCCATGCCGCCCGATCTTGCGGCACAGATCGAACCGCTGCACGACAGCATCCGCGCCATGGGATGGCCGTTGCTGGCGGTTGAAGGCGTAGAGGCCGACGACGTCATCGGCACGCTGGCACGGATCGGCTCTGAAGCGGGCATGCGCGTGGTGATCTCAACCGGGGACAAGGACATCGCGCAGCTGGTGAACAACCACGTCAGCCTGATCAACACCATGTCTAACGAAAAGTTGGACGAAACGGGTGTAATAGCGAAATTTGGCGTGTCGCCGGAGCGCATCGTGGACTACCTGACCCTGATCGGCGACAGCGCGGACAATGTGCCGGGCGTGGAGAAGGTCGGCCCCAAAACGGCGGTGAAATGGCTGTCGCAGTACCACACCCTGGACAACCTGGTATCCCATGCCGATGAGGTCGGCGGCGTGGTGGGCGAGAACCTGCGCAAGGCGCTGGACTGGCTACCCAGGGCAAGGGAACTGCTCACCATCCGCTGCGACGTGCCCCTGCCACTCAAGCTGGAGAACCTGACCGCCAGCCCTCAGGACACGCATAAACTGGCCGAGTTATATGAGCGGCTCGAATTCAAAACCTGGCTGAGAGAGCTGTCAGCTGTCAGCCAGCAGCCAGCAACCAGCAGCAAACCACCGACTGAAACGTGCTATGAATGCATTCTGAGCGAAGAGCAACTGGAGCAATGGCTGGCCCGGATTGAGCAGGCCGAACTGGTCAGCGTGGACACCGAAACCACCAGCCTTGATCCGATGCGCGCACGACTGGTAGGCATCTCGTTTGCCATCACACCCCACGAAGCCGCCTATCTGCCCCTGGCGCATCATTATGCCGGCGTGCCGGCGCAGCTCGATTTCGAACAGACCCTGCAACGCCTCAAGCCCTGGCTGGAAAACCCGGCAAGCGCCAAGCTGGGCCAGAACCTCAAGTACGACACACATGTTTTCGCCAATCACGGCATTGCCCTGCAAGGCATCGTTCATGACACCCTGTTGCAATCCTACGTGGTGGAAAGCCACAAGCCGCACGACATGGATTCGCTGGCCTCGCGCCACCTCGGCGTAAAAACCCTGACCTATGCCGAAGTGGCAGGAAAGGGCGCCAAACAGATCGGCTTCGATGAAGTCGACCTGGAGACGGCCACCCGCTATGCGGCAGAAGATGCGGACATCACCCTGCAACTGCACCACAACCTGTATCCCCAGATCAGCCCGGACGCCCGGCTGGAATATGTATACCGGGAAATCGAAGTGCCGGTTTCACAAATTTTGTTTCACGTGGAACGCAATGGCGTACTGATCGACAGCAACCTGCTGGCCAAGCAAAGCAGGCTGCTGGGAGAAAAATTGCTGACGCTGGAGCAGGGCGCTCATCAACTGGCCGGACAACCGTTCAACCTCAATTCGCCGAAGCAGATCCAGGAAATCCTGTTCGGCCAGCTCGGCCTGCCGGTCAAGAAAAAAACACCGGGCGGAACGCCTTCCACCGATGAAGATGTCCTGCAGCAGCTGGCAGAGGACTACCCGCTGCCGAAACTGCTGCTGGAATACCGCGGACTGGCCAAGCTCAAATCGACCTATACCGACAAACTGCCGCGCATGGTCGACCCGGTCAGCCGGGCGCGTGCACACCAGCTACAACCAGGCCGTCGCGGTCACCGGACGGCTCTCCTCGACCGACCCCAACCTGCAGAACATCCCGGTGCGCAGCGAAGAAGGGCGGCGCATACGCGAGGCCTTCATCGCGCAGCCCGGGAGCCGCATCATCTCGGCGGACTATTCACAGATCGAACTACGCATCATGGCGCATCTCTCGGGCGACAAGAACCTGCTGCGCGCCTTTGCAGCAGGGGAAGACATCCACCGCGCCACCGCGGCTGAGGTTTTTGCCTGTACTCCGCTGGAAGTCACCCCGGAACAGCGACGCTACGCCAAGGTCATCAACTTCGGCCTGATCTACGGCATGTCGGCCTTCGGCCTGGCAAGCCAGCTCGGGATCGAGCGCAGCGCGGCGCAAGCCTACATGGACCGCTATTTTGCCCGCTATCCCGGGGTGGCCGATTACATGGCGCGCACCCGCGACATGGCGAAGCAGCAGGGTTATGTGGAAACCGTTTTCGGTCGCCGCCTGTGGCTGCCCGACATCAAGGGCGGCAACGGACCGCGCCGCCAGGCCGCCGAGCGCGCCGCCATCAATGCCCCGATGCAGGGCACGGCGGCCGACCTGATCAAGCTGGCCATGATTGCGGTGCATCGCTGGCTGCAGGAAAACCGCATGAAAACACTGCTGATTATGCAGGTACACGATGAACTGGTGCTGGAAGTGCCGCAGGATGAGCTAGACGCCGTCCGCAAGGCGCTGCCCGGATTGATGTGCAATGTCGCGTCCCTTGCCGTACCCCTGCTGGCAGAAATGGGTGAAGGCGACAACTGGGAACAGGCACACTAAGGCTCTTTAGGGCGCGCCCAGTTCCTTCTCGATACGCCGGGCAAAGACCGTCATTTCCTTGGCCGCCTGCTTGTCGCCCCGGGTTTCGGCAACCTCAATGCCCTGACGATATGCGGCAAGCGCCTCCACTTTTCGCCCAGCAGCCAGCAGCGCCTTGCCCAGCAGCTTCCAGGCGGCAGAATATGCCGGATCAAGATCTACCGCGTGCTGCAGATGGGTAACCGCAGCATCAGCTTGCGACGCCTTGAGGTATTCGCCGCCCAGGCTGAAGCGCAGCAACGCGCTATCCTTGCCTGCCGCCAGTATTTTTTCCAGATTCTGAATGATGGCTGTCGTCATGAAATCCTTATTTGCGCCAGAAAGCGGGGGTAAAAAGAATCAGCAGGGTAAACAGCTCCAGCCGTCCCAGCAGCATGGTGAAGGTACAAATCCAGGTCTGAAAGTCGGTCAATACCGCGTAGTTCGTCGCCGGTCCCACCTGGTTCAGCCCTGGGCCAGTATTGTTGATCATGGCCACAATCGCGGAGAAAGCCGTAATCACATCCAGCCCGGAGGCGGTCAGAATCAGCGTCAGGGAAACAATACTTGCGATATAGATAAACAGGAAAGCCAATACTGCATAAATAATCTTGTTCGGCACCACCAGGCCACCCAGCTTGGTGGGCATGACGCCATTGGGGTGCAGCAATTTTTTCATTTCCCGGTACACCTGCTTGTACAGGATCTGGGCACGGATCATTTTGATGCCGCCACCGGTCGATCCGGAACTGGAGACGAAGCTGCACAGAAAGAGCATCCACAGTGGCGCGAAAGCTGGCCACAAATTGTAGTCCGTATTGGCAAAGCCGGTAGTGGTTGCAACCGATACCGTATTGAACGCCGCGTAACGCAACGCCGTCATGAAATCCTGATACACGCCCATCATCTGCAAGTAGGCCGCAAGCCCCACCACACTTGCCAGAATCACACCCAAAAACAGCCGGGCTTCCGGGTCATGCCGGTATGGCGCAAGGCTTTTGCTGCGCACGGCCATGAAATGAGAGGCAAAATTAATCCCGGCAATGAGCATAAAAACAATGGCAACAGCTTCAATCGTCGGTGAATTGAAATACTCAAAACTGGCATCATGCGAAGAAAATCCGCCCAGGCCCATGGTAGAAAAAGCGTGGACAAGGGCATCGAACCAGCTCATCCCGGCCCAGCGAAATGCCAGCATGCAGGCCACGGTAATGCCGGCATAAACCAGCCACAGCCCCTTTGCCGTTTCCGTGATGCGCGGCGTCAACTGGCTATCCTTCATTGGCCCCGGCGTTTCTGCCTTGTAGAGCTGCCGGCCACCAATCCCGAGAAGCGGGAGCACGGCTACAGCCAAGACGATCAGGCCCATGCCCCCGAGCCAGACCAGCTCCGTCCGCCAGAGGTTGATCGAGGGGGGCAGGCTATCGAGCCCCGACAATACCGACGCGCCACTGGTCGTAAGGCCGGAAATCGTTTCGAAATAGGCGTCAGTAAAACTCAGCTCGGGGATGTAAACCATCAGGGGAATCGTGGCAAAAGCAGCAAGAGAGGACCAGATCAAGACCACCAGAAGGAATCCATCGCGGATTTTCAGCTCGCGTTTGGCATGGCGGGTTGCCCACCAGACCAGCAGGCCGGCGAGAAAGGTCGTGGCAATGGCCTCGTCATAGGCTGCCATCGCGCCATCCTGAAGCCACCAGGAAAGCGTCAGTGGCGCCAGCATGGTCAGGCTGAACAGCATGGTGACCATGCCCAGCACATGCGCAATAGGGAAAAACCTGTTCATCAGAAGAAGCCGATATCGACCTGAAACAGCTTCTCGACCTTGGAAATCATCTGCTTGTTGACCACGAACAGGATGACATGGTCCTCGCTCTCGATGACCGTGTCGTGGTGCGCAATGATGACCTGCTCACCGCGCACAATGGCGCCAATGGTGGCCCCGCGTGGCAGGTCGATCTGTTCCACGCTTTTGCCCACCACCCTTGAGGTTTTGGCATCGCCATGGGCAATCGCTTCAAGCGCCTCTGCCGCGCCACGGCGCAAGGAATGCACCACCGCCATGTCGCCGCGCCGCACGTGAGCTAGCAGGCTGCCGATAGTGGCCTGAGCAGGCGAAATTGCGATGTCGATGCGGCCGCTTTCCACCAGGTCCACGTAGGCGCTGCGATTGATCAGGGCGATGACCTTGCGCGCGCCCATGCGCTTGGCGAGCAGGGCGGACATGATATTGATTTCGTCATCATTGGTAAGCGCGCAGAACACGTCCATGTCCTCGACATTTTCAGCCTGCAGCAGATCCGGGTCGGTTGCATCGCCGCAAAGAACCAGCGTGCTATCCAGTTCGGCGGCAAGGCGTTCGCTATTTTTCTTGTTGTGGTCGATCAACTTGACCTGGTAACGCTGCTCCAGACTACTGGCCAGTCGCCGGCCAATATTGCCGCCGCCGGCGATCATCACCCGCTTTGCAGCCTTGTCAAGATTGCGCATTTCGCGCATGACCAGGCGAATATTTTCAGCCGCAGCGACAAAAAACACCTCATCTTCCACCTCGATCACCGTATTCCCTTCAGGAATGATGGGGCGGTCCTTGCGGAAAATCGCTGCCACGCGCGTATCAATGTGCGGCATATGCTTGCGCAGATACTGCAGCTCGTGTCCTACCAGCGGCCCCTCCTGGAAAGCCTTGACTGCTGCCAGCTTGACCTTGCCGTCGGCAAAATCCAGCACCTGCAGCGCTTCCGGATACTCGATCAGCTTGTAAATATAATCCGTCAGCACTTCTTCCGGGCTGATGATGTAATCCACGGCAAAATTCTCCGCAGAACAGATGATCTCTTTCTGCTGGAGGTAATCGGCACAACGAATCCGTGCAATTTTGGTGGGTGTATTGAATAGCGTTGCGGCCAGCTTGCAAGCCACCAGGTTGGTTTCATCGCTCTGCGTTACCGCCAGCAGCATATCAGCATCTTCAATACCGGCCTGGCGCAATACCGAGGGATGAGAGCCAAAGCCATGCACTGTGCGCAGATCGAAGCGGTCCTGCAGATTCTGCAGCTTGGCCGCGTCGATATCCACGACGGTAATATCATTGGACTCCCGTACCAGATTTTCTGCTACGGAAGCACCCACCTGGCCAGCGCCAAGGATCACGATTTTCACGGGTGGAAGACCTGGAAAGAAGGGAAAAGAGGAATTTTATGCCTTTAATAACCAGACAGCCAGCAGCTTGCTATTCCTTGCGGGAAAACTTCATGCCCAATTGTTTCAGCTTGCGGTACAAATGGGTGCGTTCGAGGCCGACATTTTCTGCCACCCGGCTCATGTTGCCTCCCGCCTTGGCAATATGGTGCTCGAAATAGGCTCGCTCGAAAATATCCCGCACCTCTCGCAAGGGCATATCCAGCGGCAGGCCCAACGGCTCATCAACAGATTCGGCAGGACCGAACTGGGCCAGCACGCGGCTCACATCCTGATGCGAAATTTCTTCATTCAGGCTGGTCAGTGCCAGGGTTTTCACCACATTATTGAGTTGCGCCAGATTGCCCGGCCAGTTGTCGTTGCGCAGCGCATTCAACGCGGCAACGCTGAAATGGCGCGGCGGCGCCTCTTTCGATTCCACGTATTTTGCAAGTATGCGATTGGCCAGGTCGGGAATGTCCTCGCGATGATCACGCAATGACGGCATGCTCAGCGTCAACCCGCTCAGCTCCTGGTAAAGCCCGGCATCAAATTCGCCCTGTTCCACCATGGTAGGCAAAGTATCGCTCGCTGCACACACCAGACGTACGTTGCTTTTCTCCAGCTTGCTCAGCACGAACAACAGTCCTTTTTGCTCCTGCTTGTTAAGCGTGGCGATTTCTGCCACGAACAGCACGCCATCGCGGGCCTGTTCCAACACGTCCAGCGGCTCGCCCGTCAGCCAGGCCGTGGTTTCCGGTGCGACAAAGGGGGTATTGGGGCGATGTAAAAAATGCGCGCACAGCTCCGCGCCGCCGCCTCTTTCGGTCAAAAGCAGAAGAGGCGTGCTGAGATTTACCACCTGTTCAAGCCTTTGCTCGAATTCCCGCACCACGGGGCTCTTGCCCAGACTGGACAAGCCAAGATCGTTGTGAACCTCGACCTCGCCACGCGTCAGGGCACGTTTGACCGTTGCCAGCAGCTTCTGCAAGGCGATCGGTTTTTCAAGGAAATCAAATGCGCCGATGCGCGTGGCCTCGACAGCTGTGTCTATCGTTCCGTGGCCGGACATCATCACGACCGGCATGGTCAAGAGGCCCGCGCTTGCCCACTCCTTGAGCAATGTTATGCCATCGCTGTCAGGCATCCAGATATCGAGCAACACCAGCTCGGGGCGGCCTTGCGCACGAATTTCGCGTGCAGCGGTGGCATTTTCCGCCAACTTGACCTGATAACCCTCATCTTCCAGAATTTCGCGCAACAATTCGCGGATTCCTGCTTCATCATCCACCACCAGGATCTGATTGGTGTTCATTAGCTCATTTCTCCTGCGCACGGCAACTGGATGCATACCCGCGCCCCGTGCGGTTCAATATTCTGTACCAGTATCCGTCCCTGATGTTCGTCCACGATTTTTTTCACGATTGCCAGACCCAGACCCGTGCCTTTTGACTTGGTAGTGACATAAGGCTCGAACAAACGTCCCATCAGTGCCTCCGGAAACCCTTTACCATTATCCTCAATCGACCAGCGCACCGAGGATCCATCCACCCGTTCGGTGCGCACCCTGATCTCTGCCTGAGGCTGATCAACCAGCGCATCCTCGGCATTACGCATCAGGTTATGCATGACCTGGCGCAGCAGAGCCGCATCCCCATTCACTGCCGGCAGATCCTGCGCCAGAGTGACATCGATATGCACGCTCGAAGACTCGTACAGCGTGAGCACTTCCTGCACCAGCCGATTCAAATCCAGGCGCGCCAGATTGAGCTGGGGTGAACGCGCATATTCTGCAAATGCGTCCACCATGCCTTTCAGCGCTGCAACCTGATTCACAATGGTATGCGTGGAGCGTGACAACACCTCTGCATCACTTGCGCTCAACTTGTCCGCCAGCTTGTGCTCCAGGCGCTCGGCAGAAAGCTGGATTGGCGTCAAAGGGTTCTTGATCTCATGCGCCAGCCGCCGTGCCACCTCACCCCATGCCGCATCACGCTGCGCCTGCAACAGGTGGGTAATATCATCGAATACCACGACATAGCCATTGTCCACCGCCCCTGGCAAACGAGTGCCGCGCACCAGCAACACCTGATTGCCGGCACCGCTGGCGAACTCCATCTGTTGCTGCCATTCCTTGGTATCGGACGCATCAAACTGCTGCGCCACTGCTTGTGCCAGCGGCTGCAATACAATGTCGCGGCCCCCCCAGGAGAGCAGAGGCAAGCCGCGCATGGCACTCAAATCCGAGCCCAGAATCTCGCCAGACCGCGGATTGGCGCCGCGCAGGTGCAATTTTTCGTCAAAAGTCAGCACCCCGGATGAGAGGTGCGCGAGGATGCTTTCCAGGTAAACCTTGGCCGCTTCCAGCTGCTGCTGTTTTTTCTCCACCGCTGCGCTCGCATCCGCCAGTTGCCGCGTCATACGGTTGAATGACAGGGTCAGGGCGCCCAGCTCATCCCGGCTCTGCACCGGGTTGATCTGGGTAAAATCACCCTTGGCAATAGCTCGCGTGCTTTCCGCCAGCAAACCCAGAGGCGCCGACAATTTCTGCGACAGCACAAAGGCCAGGGCGATGGCCGATAGCAGCGCCAGCAACAGGGTCAGCGTCAAGGTCATACCGTAAATGCGCTTTAGGCCGAGACGGGAAAAAGAAAGCTCCTGATAGTCGCGATATACAGCCTGCACCGTTTCCGCATCACTGGCCAGTCGTTTGGGCACCGGTTGCAGCAGCTGCAGAATACGCATGTCCTCACTCAGGGTAAGGACATTGACGGGCACCACCACGCGCAAATACAGCCCCTTCCCGGCAATCGGCTCAATCACGCTGAACGGCTGCTGCTGGCGCACCTGGCGCATAACAGACGCGCTGGGCATGTCTGGCAGCAAACTGCTGTTTTCACCGCCGGAAATGGCCAGCACCTTGCCCCTCGAGCTGAACAACGCGGCTTCCTGCACCCCAACCTGTTCACGCAGGCGATTCAGCTGGGTCAGATGTTCGCTCACAGGATCGTCAGACAGTGACAGCGCCATCACCTCGCCCTTCTTAACCAGATCCAGGAGCAGATTTTCCAGCGCACTCTGGCCCAGGCTCAGGCCGCCTTCAAGCGCATTATCCACGCGCACGTCGAACCAGGATTCGATACTCTTGTTGAGGAACTGAACCGACACGCCATACACCAGCGCGCCCGGCAGAAGCGCCATGAGCGCGAACATCCACAGCAGGCGAAGCGTCAGCTTGGTGCCGAAAACGCGCTGCTTGAGCTTTTTCCACAGCACCCATAGCTGGTAACCCACCAAACCCATCAATGCCAGCGCGACACCGAGGTTGAGCACCAGCAGCAGGGTGTAGTTCTGGGAAAAAGCGGCGGTGTTGCTACTGGCGCGGGAGAGAAGAAACAGCAGAACCGTGCCAAGTGAAACCGCCAGAAAGACTACATATTTCATCTAAAATTCAAGGCGTTAACGTCCAGTTAAACCATTCTGACTCCAAGCTCCAGTCCTTGGATGCCAGCGCGTTTACCTGCAGCGGTTTGGGCAATTGGGACGCATCCAGCTTCATCCGCAGCCGTGCCTCGTAACTGTAACGTTTTTTGAGCTGGGCCCGCTCCACCACTCGCCATTCCTGGATATGGCCCAGTTCGCTCTTGAGTTCGGCCAGGGACGCAAAGCTCCTTTGCTGCTCCTGATGCTGCAAGCGATACTGTTTTGTCAGGGCGTGATAGCTGATGCGCAGCTGCCGCTGGGTACTGGAAATCGTTTCATCCAGCCAGTACCAGCGCGGGCGATTCAGCTCGAACTCAACTACAAAATTGAGCGGAATCCCCTTATTCAGTGCATCCTCGACCGCCTGGCTGAAGTTCAGCTCAACGTCTGCCTTGAGCTGGTAAACCTCATCCACCATGTCCAGCTCCGCGGTCTTGACCAGGATCCCGGTTTCCGCACGAACACTCGCCGCCATGCAAAACAGCAACATGACAAACAGGCGCAGGATGCTAGATTTTGGCAAGAAGGGCGTAATAAAAGCCATCATGTTCACGATCGGGTAGTAGTTGCAGACCCTGCTCCACACTATCCGCCAAAGGTAAAAGTCGGGCGTCATCATGGCGCGCCAAAAAAGCCTTGATCTGCTGCTGATTTTCTTCGGCAAATACGGAACAGGTAACGTACAGCAATTTACCACCTTGCTCCAGGCAATGCCACAAAGCATCCAAGATAAGCGCCTGCTGCCCGGCAAACTGAGCAATATCGCTCTCACGACGTAGCCATTTGATGTCAGGATGGCGCCGCACCACGCCAGAAGCGCTGCACGGCACGTCCGCCAGAATGCGCTGGAATGCTTGCCCATCCCACCACTGTGATGGCTGCGAAGCATCGCCAGCCACACATTTGGCGTGCAAGCCGAGACGGGCCAGATTCTGCTCCACCTTCTGCAAGCGCCGGGTATCGTGATCCAGCGCGGTCAACGCCACATCAGCCAACTCCAGCATATGCGCAGTCTTGCCGCCTGGCGCGGCACAGGCATCCAGCACCCGCATGCCATCCTTAATATCCAGGAAGCTTGCAGCAAGCTGCGCGCCGCCATCCTGAACCGAAACCAGCCCCTGGCTGAAGCCGGGCAACTTGTCGACCGCCAGTGGGCGCTCCAGCAGAATGCCGGACGCCCCCACCGCACGAGCAGCAATCCCGGCCTCGGCGAGTTGCTGCGAGTAGCCCTCTACGCTGGCCTTGCGGCGGTTCACCCGCAAAGTCATGGGAGGATGCTGATTGCCGGCCGCCAGCATTTGCTCCCATCCCTGTGGATAATCGCGGCGCAGCTTGTCAATCCACCACTGGGGGTGGGAAAAACGACCTTCGTCTGTCGCGGACGCCTCTGTCAGCAAGCGCTCACTGCTCCGAAGAAAGTTTCGCAGAACCGCATTCACCAGCCCTTTGGCAGACGTCTTGCGCAGCAACTGGGTTGATTTGACCGCATGATCCACCACCGCATGCGGCTGAGTATGGGTGTAAGCCAACTGGTAAAGCGCTACCAGCAACAGGCAGCGAATGCTTTCATCCTGCAGCGGTTTTTGCAGCAGCCGGGCAAGAATAGCCTGCAGCGGGCCGTAATGGCGTAGCGTGCCATAGCTCAAATCCTGGAGAAGGGCGCGTTGCTGGGGAGTCAGCTTGTCATTTCGCTCGAATGTTGCCTGCAGCACCAGATTCAGGTTGCGCCCGGCAAACACCTGGGCAACGGCCGTACTCGCCAGTGGCTGGACGTCACGCAACGCCGCGCACCCTGGACACCAAATACGCCCCCCTCTTTTTAGTCGCGCACCAAGGATCGCGCGGAGCCACGACGGCGGCCATCAGGGTCGTTGTCTTGAGCCAGTTCTCCAGCATTGCCAGTCCTTCATATAGCGCATTAACCCATTACAGAATGGGGCAATGCCAAGTTAAATCAAATATCGAAACGATCGCCCACCGCCACCGGATTGCCCTGCAGAAACTGAGCAACCGGCAGGCGCTTTCCGCCCGCCTTCTGCACCTCCTGCAACAGCAAGGCGCCCTGACCGCAGGCCACCAGCAAACCGTCCCGATCTGCTCGCAACACCTCGCCCGGTTGTCCGGCTTCTTCTTGCATAGCCGCCTGCCAGATACGCCAGACATCGCCCCCGAAAGTGGCCTGAGCGATTGGAAAGGGGTTATAAGCACGCACGGCCCGCTCCAGCTCTCGTGCCGGGAGTCGCCAGTCTAGCCGTGCCTCAGCCTTGCTGAGCTTGGCCGCATAGGTGGCCAAACCGTCATCCTGGGGCAGGCTTGGCAAAGATCCTTGCTGCGCCAGCTGCAGGGCCGACACAATGCTCTCCGCCCCCAGCGTGGCCAACTTGTCATGCAAAGTCTGGGCCGTATCTTTCTCCTCGATGGAGATGGGGAAACGCAGAAGCATCGGCCCGGTATCGAGACCGGCATTCATCTGCATGATGGTAATACCGGTCTCATTATCTCCGGCCAGTATCGCCCGTTGAATAGGGGCTGCGCCACGCCAGCGGGGAAGTAGCGAAGCATGGATATTGAGGCAACCCAGACGCGGCATGGCCAGCACTTCGCGGGGCAGGATCAATCCGTAAGCCGCAACGATCATGGCATCGGCCTGCAAATTTGAAAGTAGCGTCTGTGTTTCCGGCTGTTTCAGGCTGGTTGGCTGCAACACTGTCAAATCATTGGCCAGCGCCAACTGCTTGACAGGGCTCATGGTCAAGTTCATCCCCCGTCCGGCGGGCCGATCCGGCTGAGTCAGCACCAGCGCAATTTCATGGCCGGCGTGCAATAGCGCCTGCAAAGCCCTTGCAGCAAACGCCGGCGTACCGGCAAAAATCAGCTTCATTACATGGTCTCGCGCTGCTGCTTCTGCAGCTTGAGTTTGATCCGCGTCTGTTTTAGCCGTGAAAGGTATTCAATAAAAACCTTTCCCTTCAGGTGGTCTATTTCATGTTGTATGCATACAGCCAGCAGGCCATCGGCATGAAGCGTAAAGGATTTCCCTGTGCGATCAAGCGCCTCTACCGTGATGCGCTCGGCACGCGTAACTTTCTCGTAAATACCCGGAACGGACAAACAGCCTTCCTCTCGCTCACCCACACCGTCAAGTGCAATAATCCTGGGATTGATGAGCGCCATTAGCTTGTCATGGGATTCAGAAATATCGACCACAATGACCTGCTTGTGCACATTCACCTGGGTCGCGGCCAATCCTATTCCCGGCGCGGCATACATGGTCTGTGCCATGTCGTCGATCAGTTTCCGGATTTCCGCATTAACCTCCTTGACCGGGGAGGCGACCGTATGCAGCCGTTGATCGGGGTAATGCAGGATCGATAAAAGGGCCATAATTGCTTGCCTATTTAATTAATTACATGCAGAATTTAATTTAAAACCTAAGTCTGGCCAGACAGACTGACCGATACACTGAACTTCTGAATATGGCAAAGCAGAAAAGTTCTTCACCAGAGCGAGGCGCCCCTATGCGTAAGCCCATCATTATAGCCGTGCTTTCCTTTTCCGGCTTGATTTCCTCCTTGGCAGGAGCGGATGATATCAAGTTGCAGGAAAATCCACCCCAACAACATGTGGTGGTAAAAGGCGACACGCTGTGGGGAATATCCTCAAAATTCCTTAAAGATCCCTGGCGCTGGCCACAACTGTGGCAAATGAATCGTGAACAAATTAAAAACCCTCATCTGATCTACCCCGGCGATGTGGTTGTGCTCGACATGCAGGGTGGATCTCCAAGATTGCGATTGGTACAGGGCGAGCGAATCGTCAAGTTGAGCCCTCAAGTTCGCGCCGAAGCGCTTGAAGCGCAGGGCGTGCAGTCAATTCCCCTCTCTGCCATTGGCCCTTTCCTGACCAAGCCATTGATTATCGAGGAAGGTGATCTGGATAATGTGCCTTACATCGTTGGCACAGATGAAGACCGGGTCATCATGGGCCTCGGGGACCGCGTCTATGCTGCCAACGCGAAAAACCGCGACATCAAGGACTGGAGCATTTTCCGCCAGGGCAAGTTGCTCCATGACCCAGACAGCAAGCAACCGATGGGGTATGAAGGCGAATATGTTGGCGAAGCCAGAGCCCTGAGTAACAGCAAAGATAATTTGATGGAACTGGAAGTCACGCGCTCGGTGCAAGAAATCCGCCGTGATGACCGCCTGGTGCCGAGCATCAACAACGGTGAACTCAAGTACGTCCCGCACGCCCCGGAGCAGGTAGTCAATGGCCAGATTATCTCTGCCTATGGCTCCATTTCTGATACCGGCAAATATGGCACGGTGTTGATTAATAAGGGTCGCAAAGATGGCATGGAAGCGGGTCATGTGCTTGCCTTATATAGCAAAGGGCGCACCGTTGCAGGAAAACCGGCCGAAACACGTAAAAACGCCTGGCGTTACATGGATAAAGAGTGTCTGAAACCGGGGAAAACCATCAGCTACGACCAGTTTTATGATCCCAAGGAAACGCTCGAGCCTTGCGCAAATGAACCGATTGCCGATACGCCAAGCAAAGAAGTTACCTATTCCGATATCGGTTGCCTGAAACCGGGTGCAAAAATCAGCTTTGACCAGTTCTTTAACCCCAAAGAAGTTTACAAACTGCACTGCCGCTCTGGTAGCGCTGAAGACGGAATTACCCTGCCTGATGCACGCACAGGCCTGATTTTCGTTTACCGCGTATTTGACCGTGTTTCATATGCGCTGGTCATGAGCGCCAATCGCCCGGTTTACCTGCTGGACGTTGTCAAGAATCCTTGATCGACAAGCAACATGAGCTTTCCCTGTGGGTCGCCCTGAGCCTGATTCATGGCCTGGGCGGGGGAAGCTACCGGCGCCTGCTGCAATCTTTTGGTGAGCCCGATCAGATTTTCACCGCCGGCTACGCGGCGCTTGAGAAAGTTGTTCGTGCCCCCGTCGCACGGCAAATCAGCGCCGGACCTGATCTCGGTGCGCTCACGCCGACGCTGAAATGGCTTGAAGATCCGCTCAATCACATCGTCACCCTGGCAGATACGGACTATCCTCAAGCCTTGCTGGAAGTTCCAGACCCGCCGCCCCTGCTTTATGTCAAAGGACAGCGCCAATATCTCAATGCCCCGGCGCTGGCAATCGTCGGAAGCCGTAACGCGACGCCTCAAGGGCTCGCCAATGCGGAAAGTTTTGCTCGCCATCTCAGCAACCATGGCTTGTGCATTGTTAGC
Organism: uncultured Gammaproteobacteria bacterium; assembly: GCA_963741495.1. Taxonomy (GTDB): domain Bacteria; phylum Pseudomonadota; class Gammaproteobacteria; order Burkholderiales; family Sulfuricellaceae; genus Sulfurimicrobium. The sequence continues at coordinate 209,814 of CAVUID010000007.1, read as the reverse complement.
GGGATGGCATTGGGGATTGATGGTAGCGCTCATCGCGGGGGAATGCAGGGCCAGGCAAGCAGCATTGCCGTAGTTGGTACCGGTCTGGATATAGTTTACCCAGCCCGCCACCGCGAGCTGGCACATGAGTTGGCGCAGAACGGCGCACTGGTATCTGAGTTTCCGCTAGGCACAGCATCCAAAGCCCAGAACTTCCCACGTCGCAACCGCCTGATCAGCGGCCTATCGCGAGGATGCCTGGTCGTTGAAGCTGCGCTCCAGAGCGGTTCGCTGATCACTGCACGACTGGCAGCGGAACAGGGGCGGGAGGTGTTTGCCATTCCTGGCTCTATCCATTCTCCGATGGCCAAAGGTTGCCACTATCTGATAAAACAGGGCGCCAAACTGGTCGATAGCGCACAGGACATTCTGGATGAACTCGGCTATCCCGCTGTTGTTGCCTCCGCAAACACGCCCGTTTCCACATCTCTAGATAAAGATGAAGCCTTGCTGATGCAGTGCCTCGGCTTCGACCCTGCCGGAATAGACGCCCTGGTCGGCTGTAGCGGCTTGACGAGTGATAGCGTTTGCGCCATTCTGTTAACCATGGAATTGGCTGGTTATGTAACCAGCCTGCCTGGCGGTCTTTACCAGCGCAACGGAAAAGTTTAAAAGCGAAGCCTATTAATGATGTTCGATATCCTCGTATATTTGTTCGAAAATTATTTCGAAGCCAACCTTCACCCTGATCAGGGAACGCTGGAGAAGGAACTATCGGCCGCCGGTTTCGACAGCTCTGAAATCCATCTCGCATTCGACTGGCTCAACGGACTGGACAAACTATCCAACGCACCCTATCCAGAAAGCCTTATCAGCAGTACTTCAACTCGGATTTACTCAGATCTTGAAATAGAAAAGATCGATACCGAAAGCCGAGGCTTTCTGTCATTCCTTGAAGTTTCCAACATTATTAATCCGGTTCAACGCGAATGGGTAATAGACCGCATTCTTGCGTTGAGTGATCGTGATGTGAGCCTAGAGCAAGTCAAATGGACCGTATTGATTGTTCTATGGAGCCAGGGCCAGGCCGAAGATTATCTGTTCATGGAAGACCTGCTGTTCGGCGACAGTACGCCGCAAATGCACTGACCCCACTCAACCCTTTCCAGCCGCCAATCAATCACGGCGCCACTTTATATCGTTTATGTCATCCTCCCTGCTGATTGTTGAATCTCCATCCAAAGCCAAAACCCTGAAAAAATATCTGGGCAAGGATTTTGAAATCCTTGCCTCATATGGGCACGTACGAGACCTTGTGCCCAAACAGGGCGCGGTGGATACAGCACACGACTTCGCCATGAAGTACGAGTTGATCGCGCGTAACACCAAGCACGTAGATGCCATTGCGAAAGCGGTTAAGGAAGCCGATACCATCTACCTCGCAACCGACCCGGACCGTGAAGGGGAGGCCATTGCCTGGCATCTGGCGGAAATACTGAAATCCAAGAAGCTGCTCAAAAACAAGATATTGAAGCGCGTGGTGTTCCATGAAATCACGCAATCAGCGGTACAAGCTGCCGTAGCAGAGCCGCGTGAAATCGAGATGGCCATGGTCAACGCGCAGCAAGCTCGGCGCGCACTGGACTATCTGGTGGGTTTCAATCTGTCCCCGCTGCTTTGGCGCAAAATTCGTCGCGGCCTGTCTGCAGGCCGGGTACAAAGTCCTGCATTACGCCTGATTGTCGAGCGCGAGCTGGAGATTGAGAAATTTCTGACTCAGGAATACTGGAGCATTCATCTCGACAGCCACAAGGGCCGGCAAAAATTCAATGCCAAACTGTTTCAGTACCAGGGCGAAAAGCTGACTCAATTCAGTGTCAACAACGATGCGCAACAAGCCGCTATTGTTGCTAGCCTGCTGCAAGCCGGGGGTGACAAAGCCACCGTTACCCAGGTCGAGAAGAAACGAAAACAACGCGTAGCGGCGGCGCCTTTCACCACGTCCACACTTGCAGCAGGAAGCGGTGCGCAAGCTTGGATTTACCACTGACCGTGCCATGAAAGTCGCGCAGCAACTGTATGAAGGTATCGATATCGGTGGAGAAACCACCGGTCTGATTACCTATATGCGTACCGACTCGGTCAATCTTGCACAAGAAGCTATTGAAGAAATTCGGACTTATATCTCCAGCAATTTTGATGCAGACTATCTGCCCAAAGCCGCACTAAGCTACAAAAACAAATCCAAGAATGCCCAAGAAGCGCACGAAGCGATTCGCCCTACCTCCATCCTGCGCTCTCCACAGGAAGTTCGGCAGCACCTCAGTGCAGAACAGATCAAACTGTATGAAATGATCTGGAAACGTACTCTAGCCTGCCAGATGAGCGCGGCGAAATTCGATACGGTCAGCCTGGATCTGGCCGTTGGCGGTGAAGAAAACCTGTTCCGCGCCACAGGCCAGACCATGGTTTTCCCCGGCTATATCGCGGTCTATCAGGAAGATCAGGACGACAGCGAGGAAGAAGGCGAAAGCAAATTGCCGCCTCTCGAAAAAGGAGAGCAAGTTGCGATCGACCAGATATCGGGCGAACAGCACTTTACACAACCTCCACCACGTTATTCAGAAGCCAGTCTGGTCAAAGCGCTTGAGGAACACGGCATCGGCCGCCCTTCAACCTATGCCAGTATTATCAGTACGCTGCAGGCCAGGGAATATGCATTACTGGACAAAAAACGTTTTTATCCCACCGATGTAGGTAGAGTCGTCAACAAATTTCTTACCGAACATTTTACGCGCTATGTAAATTACGATTTCACCGCCCAACTGGAAGATGAGCTTGACCTGATTTCAACCGGTAAACGCGAATGGATTCCTGTGCTGGATGCATTCTGGAAGGACTTCAGCCAACAACTGGAACAGAAAAAAGATGTGGATCGTCCTGGCGTAGAAATACTCGATGAGGCCTGCCCAAAATGTGGCAAGCCCTTGACTGCTCGGCTTGGAAAACGTGGCAAGTTCATTGGTTGCTCTGCCTACCCTGAGTGCGACTATACCCGCAACATTGACGGCGATCCTGGAGAAACGACTCAGCCAGTCATCGTGGAAGGGCGACTCTGCCCGCAATGCGACAGTGAACTTGTCATCAAGGCTGGGCCTTACGGTAAATTCATTGGCTGTACCAGCTATCCAAAATGTAAATTCATAGAACCGCTGGAAAAACCAAAGGATACGGGCGTATCTTGCCCAGAATGCAAGGAAGGCGCGCTGATCGAACGCAAAAGTAGATATGGCAAACTGTTCTATTCGTGCAACAGCTATCCGAAGTGCAAGTACGCCACTTGGAATCCCCCCATCAATGAACCTTGTCCAAAATGCGGTTGGCCCATCCTGACAATCAAAATCACAAAACGCAGAGGCACAGAAAAAGTATGCCCTCAAAAAGAATGTGGTTTTGTAGAACAAATAGCTGCACCTGAATAAATTCCAAAACAATTAAGGCTCCTTTCGGAGCCTTAATTGTCTGCCACTTCCAAAAACCATTCTAAATATCGATATTTCGTGCAATCAGGGCATTTGATTCAATAAAAGCACGGCGTGGCTCGACCTGGTCTCCCATAAGCGTCGTAAAAATCTCGTCCGCTCCAATTGCATCCTCTATCTGTACCTTCAGCAAACGCCGCACATTTGGATCCATCGTCGTTTCCCACAGTTGCTCAGGATTCATTTCACCAAGACCTTTATAGCGCTGGACTGCCATTCCCTGTTTGACCTGGCTCAGAAGCCAGTCAAGCGCTTCTTTGAACTCTGTAACGGCTTGCTTTTGTTCTCCTCGCTGAACATATGCGCCTTTTCCAAACAAATCGTGCAAAACCAGTCCCGTTTTTTGAAGCTGAATATAGTCCCCGCTCTCAATAAAATTCTGGTCTATCTGACTAACCAGCATATTGCCGTGAACCTGTTTTTGCACAACCAGTCTGTGGCTTTCCGTACGTTCATCGTACTGGCTGGAAACTTGGTATTCTGCGCCTGGAAGTAGTGCGGATAAAAGGCGCGCACTATGGACCGCAAATTCTGATGTTGATAGATCAAGAACAATGTTCTTGAGTAATGCCTGTAATATTTCACGATCAATGACTCTCGACAAACGATCAATCACAGCTTCTGCAAGCAGATATTCCTTAGAAATTTCTTCAAATGCTTCTTTGCTCAGTGGCTCTTTACCCGCCTCCGTCACCAAATTTGCGTCTTCCATCGCTTTTTGCAGCAGGTATTGTTTTAATTCGTGCTCATCTTTTATATAGCGTTCCTGTTTACCATGCTTGACTTTGTAAAGTGGTGGCTGGGCGATATAAATATGGCCGCGTTCGACCAGTTCAGGCATCTGCCGGTAAAAAAATGTCAGTAGCAGTGTACGAATATGTGAACCGTCCACATCGGCGTCTGTCATGATAATAATGCGGTGGTAACGGAGTTTGTCCGGGTTGTACTCATCCTTGCCTATACTGGTGCCCAGTGCCGTAATCAGGGTTGCAATTTCCTGAGATGAAATGAGGCGATCAAATCGCGCTCTTTCAACGTTCAATATTTTTCCTTTAAGGGGAAGAATGGCCTGAAATTTACGATCCCGACCCTGCTTTGCTGATCCTCCTGCAGAATCGCCCTCAACCAAGTAGAGCTCCGATTGAGAGGGGTCTTTTTCCTGGCAATCAGCCAGTTTGCCTGGCAACCCCATACTATCCAGTACGCCTTTTCTGCGCGTCATGTCACGTGCTTTGCGAGCGGCTTCACGTGCACGGGCTGCTTCAACAATTTTACCTGTGATGATTTTCGCATCTGCTGGATTTTCAAGCAGGAATTCGGAAAGTTTCGCCGAAACAATTTCCTGAACAACCGGTAAAACTTCACTTGATACGAGTTTATCTTTAGTCTGAGATGAAAATTTAGGCTCAAAAACTTTCACCGAAAGTACACATGTGAGTCCTTCCCGCATATCGTCACCGGAAGTATCAACCTTAGCTTTTTTTGCGATTTCATTCTGTTCAATGTAATTATTCAACGTCCGAGTTAGTGCGGAGCGCAAACCTGTTAAATGTGATCCCCCATCTCGCTGCGGAATATTATTTGTAAAACACTGAACTGTTTCAGCATAGGAATCATTCCATTGCATCGCAACTTCGACAGTTACACCATCTTTTTCACCTATCGCATGGAAAACCTTAGGATGCAGGACTGTTTTTGTGCGGTTTATATATTCTACAAACCCTTTAGCGCCACCACTAAAAGCAAAGTTTTCACTTCTTCCATCTCTCTTGTCAAACAGTTCAATCTTTACGCCATTATTCAGAAATGATAACTCTCGCAATCTCTTGGCAAGTATTTCATAGTGAAATTCTATTTTCCCAAAAGTCTCCACACTTGGCATGAAGTGTACTTCCGTACCGCGACGTTCTGTATCTCCGGTTATTTTCAATGGAGACACTGCTTCGCCATAACGAAATTCCATTTGATGCACTTTTCCATCACGCCAAATTCGTAATTTCAACCATTCTGATAATGCATTGACCACGGACACACCAACACCGTGCAATCCGCCAGAAACTTTATATGAATTTGCATCAAATTTTCCACCGGCATGCAATTCTGTCATAACGATTTCGGCAGCAGAGCGTTTTAAATCATCATCTTGCTTGATGCTGGTGGGTATTCCGCGGCCATTGTCCACAACACTGATCGAACTATCTGCATGAATAATGATTTGAATATCGTCACAATAATTAGCTAGTGCTTCATCAATGGCATTATCGACAACTTCAAAGACCATGTGGTGCAAGCCAGTCCCATCACTGGTATCGCCAATATACATACCAGGGCGCTTGCGTACCGCATCCAGGCCTTTAAGAATCTTGATGCTGTCGGAATTGTATTCGCTCATTCTTTTCCCTATGGTTTCACGTGGAACAGGAATTCATTTCTTCCATAAATCATATTAAATCCGCATCGGCATAACGACATATTTGAACCTGTCATCTCCTGGAACAGTAATCAGGCAACTGCTATTTGCATCCCCAAAAGAACAATCCACTTCCTTGGTATTGATATTATTAAGCACATCCAGCAAATACGTTACGTTAAAACCAATATCCAACGGTTCGTTTACATACTCAATTTCCAGTTCTTCTTCCGCTTCTTCCTGCTCAGTATTATTACAAATGACGCGCATGCTGTTTTGCGTCAGCACCATTCGTACACCACGAAATTTTTCATTTGAAAGAATTGAAGCTCGCTGCATTGCATGCAACAGTGTCAGCCTATCCAGCACAACGTGATTATTATAATGTGAAGGAATAACCTTGTTGTAGTCTGGAAATTTACCTTCGATCACTTTAGAAACCAGATTGATATTTCCGAATGTAAATGTAACCAGGTTTTTTCCAAGACTGATTTTTACTTCTTCGTCACTATCACCAAGCAATTTGATAAGTTCGGTAACGGTTTTACGCGGAAGAATGGCTTCCGCTGCATGGTTTACTGTTTCCATACCCATGCTGGCCAAGCTCAATCTGTGCCCGTCTGTAGCAATAACTTTTACAAATCCGGGCTCGAGAACCAGCAATAACCCGTTCAGGTAATAACGAATATCTTGTTGCGCCATTGCATATTGAACCTGATTGAACAACTGTTTCAGCATGCTCTGGGATATTGAAATTTCTGAAACCAATTCATCTGACAAAGCAAGTCTAGGAAAATCTTCCGCGGGTAAGGTTTGCAGATTGAATTGGCTCTTGCCCGCTCTAAGCTGCAGCCTGCTGTCCTTACTTGAAAAAGAGATTTCCGAACTTTCAGGGAGAGCTCGTACGATGTCCTGTAATTTCTTTGCAGATACCGTGATTGCTGAATCATTGTTGTCTTGCTTGTTTTCCAGCATTGCAGTGATCTGGATTTCCAGATCAGTGGCAATAAAAGCAATACTTTGATTTCCAATTTGGATTAAAACATTGGAAAGAATGGGCAGTGTATGACGTCGTTCAACGATACCTACTACCGATTGCAATGGTTTAAGAAATTCTTCCTTATTGATTTTCATTAATAACATATATATACCTTGATACTAATAGATAATGTGCGCATGTATTTTGTATAACTAACAAAAGTCTTTCATTTTCAATATGATAAGTCGATTATTAGTTTCTGTATAAAGTGTTGCATGGGCTGTGGACAGTTTGTGGATTCATTTTCAATAATGCCCAAAGAACTGCTTTATCCCCAATTCATACATCTTTTGTTCAACTTCGCAGTACCTGCAATAAAACACTGATATCGCGAGTCATGGATGGATCGCTGACTTTCAATTCCTCAATTTTACGACAAGCATGCATCACAGTCGTGTGGTCACGACCACCAAAAGCATCTCCAATTTCCGGAAAACTCAGATGCGTTAATTCCTTGGCGAGAGACATGGCAACCTGGCGAGGACGTGCCACATTGCGGGTTCGTTTCTTGGAATACATTTCAGCAACTTTAATTTTGTAGTAGTCCGCAACAGTTTTCTGGATGTTTTCGATAGAAATTTGCCGATTTTGAACAGCCAGCAAATCTTTTAATGCCTCCTTGGCAAGATCCAGGCTGATAGAGTGACCTGTAAAACGAGAGTAAGCGATGACTTTCTTCAGCGCCCCTTCCAGTTCGCGTACATTGGAGCGAATTTGTTTTGCAATGAAAAAAGCCACATCGCTTTCCAGGTCAAGATTTTCAGCCTCTGCTTTTTTGATCAGAATGGCGACGCGCATTTCCAGTTCCGGGGGCTCGATTGCAACCGTCAAACCCCAGCCAAAGCGAGATATTAAGCGATCTTCCATCCCAGAAATCTGTTTGGGGTAAGTGTCACAGGTAATAATGACCTGTTTCTTGCTTTCGATAAGCGCATTAAAAGCATAGAAAAATTCTTCCTGAGTGCGCGCTTTACCGCTAAAAAACTGGATGTCATCGATCAATAAAAGATCAAGCGAATGATAATAACGTTTGAATTCATCAAAAGCCTTATGTTGGTAAGCTCTTACAACATCAGAAACATATCTCTCAGCATGGAGGTAGCTGATTTTGGCATTGCTATTTTGTTCCAGAACGTAGTTACCAATGGCTTGGATAAGGTGAGTTTTGCCTAAACCTACCCCACCATAAACAAACAGGGGGTTATATGCAGTACCCGGATTATCGGCAACCTGGAGAGCGGCAGCGCGCGCCAGCTGGTTTGCTTTACCAGTCACAAAATTAGCAAATGTAAACGAAGGGTTAAGGCCGTTTTTTTCGTTTCTTCCTTGTTTGGCAATGGGTGCGGAAGAAAGAATTGGCGCCACTGGCGGCGACTTCTTTTCCCTATTTTCCAGATTTTCGGCAACTGAAATTACGAACTGAACCGGGCGAGAAAAATGGTCTTGTCCGATCTGTTCGAACCTGCTGAGAAACTTGTCGCGTACCCATTGCATGATAAAGCGGTTGGGCGCGACAATGCGCAAAGAGTCTGTTCCCCCTTCGAAACGCAGAGGTTTTATCCAGTTATTGAATTGTTGAGGGGTAAGCTCTTGCTCGAAACAACTCAAACAAGCTTGCCAGAAAGTTTCCATTGATTGCCTAAGATGTACTACCGATTGCCATGCTAAAGATGTAATGCAGAATGAACATGCGTCATTGAGCGCATCATTGTAGTCCGATTGTATGGACTTATCCACAGGGAGGGTGATTAATTTAGGTTGACAGCCTGTTGTTGAAAGTAGTCTAATTACGGGTTCACAGTCAGTGTTAAAGTAAGAGGAAGAATCATGAAACGCACATATCAGCCGTCTGTTGTTAAGCGTAAACGTACGCACGGTTTTCGCGCTCGGATGAAAACACCCGCAGGTCGCGCTATTATTAATTCTCGCCGTGCCAGTGGCAGGGTACGTCTGGCTGTTTGAACCAGACCAGAGGCGGCGTGAGAAGTTTTGGCTTTTCAAAGGCCAAACAAATAGTAAAAACGGATGAAATATCATCCGTTTTTAGTTTCAACAGCCGTTTTTCAAGTACGCATTTCCAGGTTTTGGTTAAACCCGGAATGAGCAAATGTGCTCGCATGGCTGTAATCGTAAGTAAGAAAACCGCTCGTTTTGCAACCTCGAGAAATTATATTAAGCGCGTATCGCGCGAAGTATTTCGTTTGCAACAGTCCCGGCTTGAAAGCTTGGACTTTGTTATTCGCATACGCAAGAGTTTTAATCGTGCTGAGTTTGCAGAAATCGAGCAGGAACTGATAACCCAATTAGATAGGGCCCGTCAGAAATTTATCGCACCAGAAAAGCAGAATATTTTATGACCCGAATCCTGCTGTTTCTGGTAAAAACTTACCAGTACTTGATTAGCCCGATGTTCGCGCCTTCGTGCCGATATACGCCTACCTGCTCAGAGTATGCGGTACAAGCACTTAAAAAATATGGTGCCCTCAAGGGATTCTGGTTAAGTATGAAACGCGTTGGCCGATGCCACCCTTGGCATGATGGTGGCTATGATCCTTTACCTTAGGTAGTCCATGGATACTCAAAGACTCATAATGTTCGTCGTGTTTTCCTTCTCGGTCCTGATGTTATGGGATGCGTGGCAGAAGGAACAGAATCCGCACCCTGTCCAAACACCTACAACAGCAGCGTCGTCTCAAAGCGGCGCACCCGTTCCAGATGCCGGCGTCCCAGCCCAATTAAACGCTGCAGCGCCCGTTACGGCCCCGCAACTACAGAGGGGGGAGCGGATCAAGGTTCAGACGGATGCGCTGAATGTTGAAATTGATACAATCGGCGGGGATATTCGTCGCCTTGACTTGCGCAAGCACAAGGGAGATGAGGACAAGAGCAAGGATTTTGTCCTTTTTAGCGACCAAAAGCCAAGCACGTATATTGCGCAATCGGGATTGATTGGCAACATTCTTCCATCACACAAGACCCTGTTTACTGCACAGGGTACGGAATTTTCTCTGGCAGCCGGCGCCCAAGAGCTGAAAATCAAACTCAGCGCACCAGCTTCCGCCGGCGTTCAAGTCGATAAAATTTTTACTTTCCATCGTGGTAGTTATGTCATTGATGTGGAGTATCAGATCAGAAATGGGGGCGAAAGTGCGATTACTCCGCATGCATACTACCAGCTTGTTCGGGATAATTCGGCCTCCAAAGGGGACTCGATGTTCATCAGCACGTATGCTGGCCCCGCGATTTTTACAGAGCAACAAAAATTTCAGAAGATAAGCTTTTCGGATATCGAAAAAGGCAAGGCAACCCATCAGAAACAGAGTAATGATGGTTGGGTAGCCATGCTTCAGCACTATTTTGTTTCAGCCTGGTTGCCTGCGAATGGGATTAATCGAGAGTTTTACACTAAATCAATGGGAGAAAATCTTTATGCGGCAGGTGTAATTCTGCCTATTGGATCCATAGCTCCTGGCGACAACGGGAAGATTTCGGTCGCACTCTATGCCGGTCCTCAGGAGCAGGAAAACCTGAGTAAGCTGGCCCCGGGTCTGGATTTGGCGGTAGATTATGGCTGGCTGACGATCATTGCGGCCCCGTTGTTCTGGGTGTTGTCTAAAATTCATGGGATGGTGAACAATTGGGGGATTGCCATCATTCTGCTTACTGTACTTATTAAACTGGCATTTTATCCGCTGGCGGCAAAGAGCTATCGCTCAATGGCCCATATGCGGGTGCTGGGCCCCAAGCTTCAGAAACTAAAAGAACAGCACGGCGAAGACCGCCAGCGTATGCACCAGGCCATGATGGATCTTTATAAAACCGAAAAAGTGAACCCCTTGGGGGGGTGCTTGCCGGTGGTGGTGCAAATCCCAGTGTTCATCGCTCTTTACTGGGTTTTGCTTGCCAGTGTAGAAATACGCCATGCTCCTTTTGGCCTATGGATCCAGGACTTGTCTGCGGCTGATCCATACTATGTGCTACCCATCATCATGGGTATCACCATGATCATCCAGACCAGGCTGAATCCCACGCCACCGGACCCGATTCAGGCCAAGGTGATGATGGTAATGCCTTTTGCCTTCAGTATTTTCTTTTTCTTCTTCCCTGCAGGCCTGGTACTTTACTGGGTTGTAAACAACGTTCTGTCGATTGCTCAGCAATGGCAAATTACCCGTAGCATGGAACAGATGCATGCCGCGAAAGGGCATGGCAAGAACTGATACCATTGCCGCTGTCGCTACTGCTCCTGGGCGTGGCGGCATCGGGATTGTCCGGATATCCGGGGATAGCCTTGAAGCGTTTGCCCTGGCCATGCTGGGGAAGGTGCCCCAGCCGCGATTCGCTTCTCTGGGTGAATTTCTTGATCACGATGGTTCGCCTATCGATCAGGGAATAGCTTTATATTTCCCCGCACCACACTCCTTTACCGGGGAAGATGTGCTGGAACTGCAAGGCCATGGCGGAAACGCGGTAATGCAGCTCGTTCTGAAGCGCTGTATTGCGCTGGGCGCGCGCCTGGCCGAGCCAGGCGAATTCACCAAACGCGCTTTTCTCAATGACAAACTTGATTTGGCCCAGGCTGAGAGCGTCGCTGACTTGATAGACGCAGCCAGTGAGGAAGCAGCGAAAAGCGCACTCCGTTCTCTGCAGGGGGCGTTTTCTAATGCAGTGCATGAGGTTGTTGCTCGACTGATTGATCTGCGTATGCTAGTTGAGGCCTGCATAGATTTCCCCGACGAAGATATTGATTTTCTGCAGGCTGCGGATGCGCTTGGGAAGCTTTCTGGCATTCAGCAACAGCTTCGGCACCTGCTTACCCAAGCAAAACAGGGTAGCTTGCTGCGTGAAGGTGTGCATGTAGTGCTGGTGGGACAGCCCAATGTCGGCAAATCCAGCCTGCTCAACCAACTTGCTGGAGACGAGGTCGCAATCGTTACTGCGGTTGCCGGGACGACGCGGGACACTGTGCGCGAAGAAATCGAAATCCAGGGCGTACCATTTCATATCATCGACACTGCTGGTCTGCGTGAAACTTCCTGCGAGGTCGAGCAGATCGGTATTGCGCGTACCTGGGCGGCTGTGGATAAAGCTAGCCTGGCTTTGCTCCTGGTTGATAGCCGGAAGGCAATTACGTTACAGGATGAAGCGATCCTTGCGCGATTGCCGCCCAATCTACCCGTGGTGCAGGTTTTCAACAAGATCGATTTGCTGTCTCGCGAGGCCGGGGTTGAGTGTGACGCCGGGGTAAGCCGCATTTACGTTTCCGCTAAAAGCGGCGCTGGAATGGATTTACTGCGTCGAAGCCTGTTGCAGATGGCCGGATGGGAGCAGACTGGAGAGGGCGCCTTCATGGCGCGGGAGCGCCATCTGCAAGCATTGGAAGCGGCTCGCAACTGCCTGGAAAAAGCGGCCGAAAACTGGCGCCAGTTGGAATTCTTTGCGGAAGAGCTCAAGCTGGCACAAAACGCATTAAGCTCGATTACCGGGGCGTTCGGTGCAGATGATTTGCTGGGCGAAATCTTCAGCCGCTTTTGTATCGGCAAGTAGCTGCATTCAAGACAGTTTTTTGTTTCACGTGAAACCTTACCGATGAGCTAACGACAGCTGTATGTTTTGTCGTATCATCCCTGTTCCAGAAATTGCACCCGGAACTTCATGTTTTTTCCCACTCAATTTGATGTAATTGTTGTTGGTGGCGGTCATGCCGGCACGGAGGCAGCCCTCGCCGCGGCGCGCATGGGGAGCAAAACTTTATTGCTTACTCACAATATCGAAACGCTGGGGCAAATGTCGTGTAATCCAGCTATCGGTGGGATCGGCAAGGGCCATCTGGTGAAGGAAATCGATGCCCTGGGTGGCGCGATGGCGGCAGCCACGGATGAGGGTGGAATCCAGTTCCGTGTCCTGAATTCCAGCAAGGGCCCGGCGGTGCGGGCAACACGTGCTCAGGCCGATCGCCTATTGTACAAACAGGCAATCCGGTGGCGTTTGGAGAATCAGCCCAACCTTTGGTTATTCCAGCAGGCGGTCGATGATTTTACGCTGGCCGGTGACCAGATTACCGGTGTCGTTACACAGCTGGGCTTGCGCTTCGAGGCGCGCGCGGTGGTGCTGACTGCAGGAACCTTTCTCGCCGGGCTGGTGCATGTTGGCCAGTCCAGCTACCAGGCTGGCCGCGCAGGCGATCCGCCAGCTATCAGTCTTGCGCATCGTTTGCGTGAACTGAAATTGCCAGTTGGCCGGCTTAAAACGGGCACTCCACCGCGAATCGATGGCCGGTCCCTGGATTACTCGGTTATGGTGGAGCAGCCGGGGGATGATCCGGTGCCGATGTTTTCATTTCAAGGGTCTGCAAGCCAGCGCCCGCAGCAAATTTCGTGCTGGATTAGTGCTACCAATGAACGTACACACGACATTATTCGCAATGGACTCGACCGATCCCCTCTCTATACTGGTGTAATCGAAGGTGTGGGGCCACGGTATTGTCCGTCCATTGAAGACAAGATTATGCGTTTTGCCGACAGGGACTCGCATCAGATATTTGTTGAGCCGGAAGGTCTTTCAACCCACGAGATTTATCCCAACGGTATTTCGACCAGCCTTCCATTCGATGTGCAATATGCTTTGGTGCGTTCGATGCTTGGCTTCGAGAATGCCCACATTACCCGGCCAGGCTATGCAATCGAATATGATTATTTTGATCCCCGCGGCCTTAAAAGCTCGCTGGAAACCAAAGCCATCAAAGGATTATTCTTTGCCGGGCAGATCAACGGAACGACCGGTTATGAGGAGGCGGCAGCGCAGGGCCTGCTTGCGGGCATCAATGCTGGGCTGTTCGCCGCTGAAAAGGAGGCGTGGTGTCCAGGTCGCGATCAGGCCTATCTTGGCGTGATGGTGGATGATCTGGTTACAAGCGGGGTGTCGGAGCCCTACCGCATGTTTACCAGTCGCGCGGAATATCGACTGCTGCTCAGGGAGGACAACGCCGACTTGCGCCTGACGGAAATCGGTCGTGAGCTTGGTGTGGTTGACGATGAACGCTGGCGAGGTTTTGCGGCCAAGCGTGATGCTGTTGCGAAGGAAAAGGAAAGGCTCAAGAGTACCTGGGTAAATCCGCGCGTGGTTGATACCGTAAGCGCGGAACGGGTTCTCGGACAGGCAATGGAGCGTGAGTATTCGCTGCTGGATCTGTTGCGGCGCCCCCAGGTGACCTATGAATCTCTGTTAACCCTGCCTGGTGCGGGTGAAGGGGTAAGAGATCCTCAGGTTGCTGCGCAAGTTGAAATCCAGGCTAAATATCAGGGCTATATCGAGCGCCAGCAGGAAGAAATCGAGCGTCACCATCATTATGAAGCGTTGCGCCTCTCGCCAGATATGGATTACAGCAAGGTGCATGGCCTTTCCATCGAGGTGAAGCAGAAACTGGCGCAATATAAACCGGAAACGCTGGGGCAGGCGGCACGTATTTCCGGCGTGACGCCGGCAGCCATTTCTCTCCTGCTTGTCTACCTCAAGCGATCGCAAGGCCGAACTGAGAGGGGCTGCGCATGAGTTTGGCGGAAAAACTATCTGATGGTATCGCACGGCTTGGGTTTTTCTTGACGGATGCTCAGCAGCATTTGCTGCTGGATTACGTCGCCATGCTGCAGAAATGGAACAAGGTCTACAACCTGACGGCCGTGCGTGAACCGGAAAACATGGTTTATCAGCACCTGCTCGACAGCCTAGCCGTGTTGCCTTATATCGGTGTTGGCCGGTTGCTGGATGTTGGCACGGGCGGGGGCTTGCCCGGCATCGTGCTGGCGATCGCCCGCCCGGAACTGGATATCACCCTGCTTGACAGCAACCAGAAAAAAACCACATTTTTGCGTCAGGCCTGCATAGAACTGGGGCTAACCAATGTGAAGGTGGAATGCCTGCGCGTCGATGATTTTCAGCCAGCAGCAGCTTTTGACATGGTAATTTCACGCGCTTTTTCCGAGCTTGGCGAATTTGTCCGGCTATCTGCGCGCCTGTGTCGCCCTGGTGGCGTGTTGCTGGCGATGAAAGGCGTCTATCCCCATGATGAGTTGGCTCAATTGCCGGCCCAGTTTTTTCAATATGAGGTTGTTCCACTCAATGTACCAGGGCTTGATGCACAGCGGCATTTGGTAATCCTAAAGGTTTGAAATGGCCAGAATAATTGCAGTAACCAATCAAAAGGGTGGGGTGGGCAAAACGACCACAACCGTCAACCTGGCGGCCAGTCTTGCGGCAACCAAACGAAGAGTATTGCTGGTTGACCTCGACCCGCAGGGTAACGCCACTATGGGCAGTGGGGTAGAGAAGGATGGGCTGGAGCGCACGGTCTATCACGTGTTGCTGGAGCAATATAGTGTGGCCGAGGTGCGTGTACCGTCGACCAGCGGAAAATATGACATGATTCCGGCCAATCGCAATCTTGCGGGCGCGGAAGTGGAGCTGGTGCAGGAACTGGCACGTGAATGGCGGCTTAAAAAAGCGCTTGAAAGCGTGGCCTCCGAATATGATTTTATCCTGCTCGATTGCCCGCCGGCGCTTAATCTGTTGACGGTCAATGGATTGTGCGCCGCGAGTGCTGTGATGATACCAATGCAATGCGAGTACTACGCGCTGGAAGGTCTCAGCGATCTGGTAAAAACCATCAAGCGCGTACGTGCGCATCTGAACCCTAACCTGGAAATCGAAGGTTTGCTGCGCACCATGTTTGACCCGCGCAACACCCTGGCGCAACAGGTTTCCGCTCAGTTGCTGCAACATTTTGGCGACAAGGTTTATCGTACGGTAATACCCCGCAATATTCGCCTGGCAGAAGCGCCCAGTTATGGCGTGCCAGTCCTGTATCACGACAGGGGATCAAAAGGCGCCCAGGCGTATCTGGCGCTGGCTGGTGAAATGATTGGCAGGCACAAAGTGGCAGCACAGGCGGGCAGCAGTAAACAAAAAGAGGTGGTTTAAGAATGGTTAAGTTCAAAGGATTGGGTCGCGGGCTCGATGCATTGTTGGCGGGTGACGACGGCATGGAGGGGGAAACCCTGCAACAATTGGCGGTGACGGCTCTTCAGCCGGGAAAATACCAGCCACGTACGCATATGGATCCCGAATCGTTGCAGCAACTGGCGGATTCCATCAAGGCGCAGGGCGTGATGCAGCCGGTACTGGTGCGGCCTATCGTGGGTGGGAATTATGAAATTATTGCCGGGGAGCGGCGCTGGCGGGCTTCACAATTAGCGGGTTTGACGGAGATACCCGCCCTGATCCGTGATATCCCGGACGAAGCGGCGCTGGCAATGGCCCTGATAGAGAATATCCAGCGGGAAAATCTCAATCCACTGGAAGAGGCGCTGGGCATCCAGCGCCTGGTCAATGAATTTCAGCTGACTCACCAGGCGGCGGCAGAAGCAGTAAGCCGCTCGCGAAGTGCGGTGACAAATTTGTTGCGTCTGTTGAATCTTGCGCCGCGCGTGCAGGAAATGATGATGCAAAATTTGCTCGACATGGGACACGCTCGGGCATTGCTGGGGCTGACGCAGGTTAAGCAGATCGATGCCGCTCACGAAATCATCAACAAAGGGCTTTCGGTGCGAGAGGCTGAAAATTTGGCCAAGCGTTTGCTCAAGCCCGCTGAAGAGAACAAAGACAAGCCAGATCGTGATGTTCTGCGGTTGCAGGAGACGCTGGCGGAAAAGCTTGGGGCGCGTGTGACCCTGTCTGCCCGCAAGGGCGGCAGGGGGCGTCTCGTCATTGACTACGATAACCTGGAGCAACTCGACAGCATCATTGCCAGGCTCTGAATTTTTCACCTTTCTCGTCAATGTATAACCTTAACTTATTCCAGCATAAAGAAAGATTTGACGATTTGTTGGGCGTATATTAAAATTCCTTGATTTTTCGCGGTGCTGAAGCATCTTGTACGCAAATCGTATCATGATGTATCAGGCTGCGGCAGCGACGGTTGGCGCAGCCTTGGGATATGTTTATTCTGGTGAGGCCGCAGCCGTGGCTGCGTGGTTTGGCAGCTTTGTGGCGTTTTTGAATACGATGTTGCTGGCGTGGCGCATGCGTTTCAGTGCCACCAGGGCGGCGCAAGACCCGCGTCGCGAATTGGCCGGCCTTGTTCGTTCCAGTATGGAGCGTTTTTTTATGGTCTCGCTGCTTATTGCGGTGGGGCTGGGATGGATGAAACTGATGCCGCTGCCTTTGCTGGCCGGCTTCGCCCTGGGGCAATTAGCCTTGGTGGTTTCAACAATAATCAGTGGAATAGAGAAACAATAAATGTCTGGCGAAACACAAACCTCCGCAGAATATATCAAACACCACTTGCAAAACCTGACTTATGGTCAACTTCCGGATGGCGGCTGGGGTATAGCGCACAGCGCTGAACAGGCCAAGGAAATGGGGTTCTGGGCGATTAATCTGGACACGACGATTATCGCCTTCTTGTTGGGTTCGGTGTTTCTGTTTTTCTTTGCCCGTGCAGCGCAGAAGGCTTCCGCCGGGGTGCCAACCGGGCTGCAAAATTTTGTCGAGTGGGTTGTTGATTTCGTCGACAACAGTGTTCGTGGGTCGTTTACTGCCAGAAACGATATGGTGGCGCCGCTTGCGCTGACCATCTTTGCCTGGGTTCTGTTGATGAACCTGATGGATCTGGTGCCCATTGATTATCTGCCTCTGGTTGCTCATGCCGCCGGATTGCCTTTTCTTAAGGTTGTGCCAACGACTGACCCCAATGCAACCTTTGGCATGTCCATCGCTGTCTTTGTGCTGGTGGTGTTCTACAGCATCAAGATGAAGGGTCTGGGAGGCTTTGTGGGTGAGCTCACGCTACAGCCTTTCGGTAAATTTGGTTTGCCAGCCAATATTTTCCTTGAAGGCGTAAACTTGATTGCCAAGCCGATTTCGTTGGCGCTGCGTTTGTTCGGCAATATGTATGCGGGTGAAATGATCTTCATCCTGATTGCGCTGATGGGCGCGTCCTGGGCCGGTGCGACTTTCGGCAGCTCTCTGCTGTTTGGCTCGCAGATTCTCCTTTCTCTCGGCTGGGCGATATTCCACATTCTGATTGTCACGTTGCAGGCCTTCATTTTCATGACGCTAACCATTGTTTACATGGATATGGCGCACCAAGAACACCACTAAAGATTTTTTAATTAGCACCTTAACTTTTCAATTAACAGGAGAAACAAATGGAACAAGCACTGCTTTTTATCGCTGGCGCGATCATGATGGGTCTGGGCGCACTGGGCGCGGCTGTGGGTATTGGTATTTTGGGCGGACGCTTCCTTGAAGGTGCTGCGCGTCAGCCGGAACTGATCCCGATGCTGCGCACCCAGTTCTTCGTGGTGATGGGTCTGGTCGATGCGGTGCCGATGATTGCAGTTGGTATCGCGATGTACGTCCTCTTTGCTGTGGCCGGCTAAGCTGCCTGTAATCAATAACTCAAAAAAGGTTCGTGCATGAATATCAATGCAACCCTTCTCGCACAAACGATCATGTTCATCATGTTCGTTTGGTTCTGTATGAAATTTGTCTGGCCACCCATCATGCAGGCGCTCACCGAGCGCAAGAAGTTAATCGCCGATGGCCTGGCTGCAGGTGAGCGCGGCAAGCATGAGCTGGAGCTGGCTTCACGCCGTGCGTCCGAGTCCATGCATGACGCAAAGCAAAAAGCAGCGGAAGTGATTGCCCAGGCAGAAAAACGCGCATCCCAGATTGTTGAGGAAGCGAAAAATACCGCCAAGGAAGAGGGTGATCGTCTGGTGGCTGGAGCAAAAGCGGAGATTGATCAGGAGGTCAATCGTGCGCGTGAATCTCTGCGGCAGCAGGTGGCCGAACTGGCCGTTGCTGGTGCTGAGAAAATTCTGCGCCGTGAAGTGGATGCTAAGGCACACGCTGAGTTGCTGACCGCGCTCAAGAACGAAATCTAGGCGGCATAAATATGGAAATCGTTACGATTGCAAGGCCCTACGCCGAAGCCGTGTATCGCCTGGCAAGCCAGAATGCCGCATTGACCGAATGGTCTCGTATGCTTGAGGCCGCTTCCGCGGTGGCGAGCGATGCCACGATGGTTGATGCCATTTCCAACCCCAGACTTACCAGGGAAAATCTGGAACAGATTTTCCTCGCGGTTATGGGCAAGGCGTTGAACGAGGAAGGCAAAAATCTGGTTTGCCTGTTGATCGAAAACGGACGACTGGCGCTGTTGCCCGTCATCGCCGAAGAGTTCGAGAAACTGGCGGCGGAACAGAGTGGTCAGGTTGAAGCCGAGATCGCCAGCGCTTTCCCGTTGTCCGATGTGCAGGTGAAAGAAATGGTTGGCATGCTTGAAAAACGCTTTTTACGAAAAGTGACGGTTCAGGTAAGCGTAGACCCCGAACTAATTGGCGGCGTAAAAATCAATGCCGGTGACGTGGTGATCGATGCATCCGTGCGCGGCCAGCTCAATAACATGACCTTTGCGCTCAAGCGCTAGGAGAGAAAAGAATGCAGTTAAACCCTTCAGAAATCAGCGATCTGATCAAGAGCAAGATCGAAAATTTTGCTACTGCGGCAGAAGCGCGCAATCAGGGTACGGTCGTTTCTGTAACGGACGGTATCGTACGTATTCACGGCCTTTCCGGCGTCATGCAAGGTGAAATGCTGGAATTCCCGGGGAACACCTTTGGTCTGGCGCTTAACCTCGAGCGAGATTCGGTTGGTGCAGTGGTTCTGGGCGAATATGAACACATCAGCGAAGGCGATACCGTCAAGTGCACAGGCAAGATTCTTGAGGTGCCGGTTGGCGAAGCGCTCATCGGTCGTGTAGTGAACTCACTGGGACAGCCAATTGATGGCAAGGGTCCAATCGCTACAAGCGAAACGTCCCCGATCGAAAAAGTGGCGCCGGGCGTGATTTCCCGTCAGTCTGTATCGCAGCCCTTGCAAACCGGCCTCAAGTCGGTCGATGCCATGGTGCCGATTGGCCGCGGCCAGCGCGAACTGATCATTGGCGACCGCCAGACCGGCAAGACCGCCGTTGCTGTAGACGCCATCATCAACCAGAAAGGTACCGGCGTAATCTGTATTTACGTCGCGATTGGTCAGAAGGCTTCTTCTGTTGCCAACGTCGTGCGCAAACTTGAAGAGCACGGAGCAATGGGGCATACAATTATTGTTGCTGCGACCGCCTCTGATCCTGCCGCAATGCAATACATCGCACCTTACGCCGGATGCACTATGGGTGAGTACTTCCGTGATCGCGGTGAAGATGCGTTGATTGTTTACGACGATCTGACCAAGCAGGCCTGGGCTTACCGTCAAATATCACTGCTGCTGCGTCGTCCGCCGGGCCGTGAGGCCTATCCAGGCGACGTGTTCTATTTGCACTCCCGCCTGCTCGAGCGTGCTGCACGTGTAAATGCAGACCACATTGAAAAGATTACCAATGGCGCCGTTAAGGGCAAGACCGGTTCACTTACGGCACTGCCAGTGATCGAAACCCAGGCTGGCGACGTTTCCGCTTTCGTTCCGACCAACGTGATTTCGATTACCGATGGCCAGATCTTTCTGGAAAGTGACCTGTTCAACGCCGGTATTCGTCCTGCGATCAACGCGGGTTTGTCAGTTTCTCGCGTTGGCGGCGCAGCGCAGACCAAGGCGATCAAGAAACTGGGCGGCGGTATTCGTCTGGCGCTTGCACAGTATCGTGAACTGGCAGCATTTGCACAATTTGCATCCGACCTCGACGAAGCCACTCGCAAGCAGTTGGAGCGCGGCAAGCTGGTAACGGAACTGATGAAGCAAAACCAGTATTCCCCGATGTCGATCTCCGAAATGGCAATCACCCTGTACGCTGTGAACAAAGGCTACATGGACGATGTGGATGTGAAGAAGGTCCTGGCCTTTGAAGCAGCCCTGCAGGCATTTATGAAGAGCAAGCATGGCGCCCTGATGAATACCATCGAGAGCGAACGTGATGTAAGTGCCGACAGTGAGAAAACATTGATGGGCGCAATTGACGAGTTCAAGGCCAGCTCGGTTTATTAAAGCGTCGTGGAACATAGACTTAGGACTCAATAATGGCGAGCGGAAAAGAGATTCGGACCAAGATCAAAAGTGTCCAGAATACCCAGAAAATTACTCGCGCCATGGAAATGGTGGCCGCATCCAAAATGCGCAAGGCGCAGGAAAGGATGCGTGCCGCCCGTCCCTACGGCGAAAAGATTCGCAACGTGGCTGCCCACCTCAGCCACGCCCATACTGAATACAAGCATTCATTCCTGATTACGCGAGATGTTGTGAAACGCGTAGGCGTGATCATGGTGACTTCCGATAAAGGTTTGTGCGGTGGCCTCAATACCAACGTGATTCGGATGGTGCTGGGGCAAATGAAAGAATGGGAAGCGGCTGGCAAGCAAGTGGATGCCTGTGCGCTTGGCGGCAAGGGTTTTGGTTTTCTGCAGCGCATGGGCGGTAACGTGCTGTCTCATGTCACCGGACTGGGTGATACCCCCCACCTGGAAAAGCTGATCGGCCCCATCAAGGTCATGCTTGATGCCTACATGGAAGGGAAGATTGACGAGCTACATCTGTGCTACACCCGCTTCATCAATACCATGAAGCAGGAACCGACGATGGAGAGACTGCTGCCATTGTCCGGGGAAGATCTCGGCTCCGCGAAAGGGCACTGGGATTACATCTACGAGCCAGAAGCAAAATCGGTTATCGACGAGTTGATGAACCGTTATATTGAAGCGCTGGTTTATCAGGCCGTCGCTGAAAACATGGCATCCGAGCAGAGCTCACGCATGGTGGCGATGAAGGCTGCATCCGACAATGCTGGCAACGTCATTGACGAGCTCAAGCTGATCTACAACAAAACCCGTCAGGCGGCAATTACCAAAGAGCTGTCCGAAATCGTTGCCGGCGCAGCCGCCGTTTAAACGATCTTGATTTTTCAAGCGGATCACAGAATCAATAGTATCGAGGATAGAAAATGAGCCAAGGTAAAGTGGTACAAATTATTGGGCCGGTAGTTGACGTGCAGTTTCCACGCGATGCCATGCCCAAGGTGTATGACGCCTTAAAAATGGAAGAAGCGGGACTCACCCTGGAAGTTCAGCAACAGCTGGGTGACGGCGTTGTACGGTCGATTGCGATGGGCACCACTGACGGACTGAGTCGTGGCATGCCTGTAACGGGCACCGGTGCAGCAATTTCGGTCCCTGTCGGCACCAAGACTTTGGGCCGAATCATGGACGTGCTAGGCAATCCGATTGATGAAATGGGTCCAATTGGTCACGAAACCAGCTGGGGTATTCACCGAAACGCCCCTGCCTTCGACGAACTCGCGGCATCCAATGAGCTGCTGGAAACGGGTATCAAGGTGATCGATCTGATCTGCCCGTTTGCCAAGGGTGGTAAAGTGGGTCTGTTCGGTGGTGCCGGTGTGGGAAAGACCGTGAACATGATGGAGCTGATCCGGAATATCGCGGTTGAACACAGTGGCTACTCGGTGTTTGCTGGTGTGGGCGAGCGTACCCGGGAAGGTAACGACTTCTACCATGAAATGAAGGAAGGCGGCGTTCTGGACAAGGTCTCCCTGGTTTACGGTCAGATGAATGAACCGCCGGGCAACCGTCTGCGCGTGGCGCTGACCGGCCTGACCATGGCCGAATATTTCCGCGATGAAGGCCGCGATGTTTTGCTGTTCGTGGACAACATCTACCGCTACACGCTTGCCGGAACCGAAGTTTCCGCGCTGCTGGGTCGTATGCCTTCTGCTGTGGGTTACCAGCCGACACTGGCTGAAGAAATGGGTCGCCTGCAGGAGCGCATTACCTCCACCAAGAAAGGCTCGATTACTTCCATCCAGGCCGTTTACGTGCCTGCTGACGATTTGACCGACCCTTCACCTGCGACCACTTTCGCTCACCTGGATGCTACCGTCGTTTTGTCGCGCCAAGTGGCCGAGCTGGGTATTTACCCCGCAGTTGATCCGCTTGACTCAACCTCTCGTCAGCTCGATCCGCTGGTGGTAGGTGAAGAGCACTACACCGTGGCGCGCGCCGTACAGTCCACATTGCAGCGCTACAAGGAACTGCGCGATATTATTGCCATTCTGGGTATGGACGAGCTTTCACCTGAAGACAAGCTGGCCGTGGCCCGTGCGCGTAAAATCCAGCGCTTCCTTTCTCAGCCCTTCTTCGTGGCCGAGGTTTTCACTGGCAGCCCGGGCAAATTCGTGTCTCTCAAGGACACACTTGCCGGTTTCAAAGGCATTGTCAACGGCGAATACGATCACCTGCCGGAACAGGCTTTCTACATGGTGGGCGGTATCGAAGAAGCAGTTGAAAAAGCCAAAACAATCCAGTAAAGGACGCCAGCCATGGCAATGACGATTCATGTAGACGTAGTAAGCGCTGAACAGTCCATTTATTCCGGTGTGGCAGAGTTTGTGGCTGCGCCGGCCGAGGGTGGAGAGGTCGGCATTTACCCGCGTCATGCGCCGTTGATTTCGCGGATGAAGCCGGGAACCGTACGGGTTAAAGTGCCAGACCGTGATGAAGAAGAACTGTTCTTTGTTTCGGGAGGTATTCTGGAAGTTCAGCCGCAGGTCATAACCATTCTGGCGGACACCGCTTTGCGTGGTAAGGACCTGGATGAAGCCAAGGCGCTTGAAGCTAAGCGCATGGCGGAAGAGGCGCTGAAAGATCGTTCTGCATTGATGGATTACGCAAAAGCTGAAGCCGAATTGGCTGAAGCTGTAGCGCAGATCCGTGCAATTGATCAGCTAAGAAAGATTTCACGTCACTAAACATGATATGAAGTAATCATGAAAAGGCAGCTTCGGCTGCCTTTTCTATTTATAATCAGGTTTTAACCAATTCTATAACATGGCTCAAGCTCTCGATATCATTATTCTGGCTGCCGGCAAGGGAACTCGCATGATTTCCGAGCGGCCCAAGGTGTTGCATGAACTTGCAGGTAAGTCGTTGTTGCAACACGTTCTGGACACCGCAAAAGCGCTCGATCCGGCGCAAATCTGTGTTGTTTACGGTTATGGTGGCGAAGCTGTGCCGCAGGCGATTGCTGATGCGAGCATAGAAATGGTGAGGCAAGAGCCGCAGATGGGGACGGGGCATGCCGTTCAGCAGGCGCTCCCATATCTGAGCGAGAGCCATGTGACCCTGGTGTTATATGGTGATGTACCGCTGATTCACCCTGAAACGCTGCGACCATTGGTCATGATCGCACAGGATAACAAAGTGGCGTTGCTTACCATCGAAATGGAAAAGCCCCAAGGCTACGGCCGGATCATACGCGAAGCCGGCAAGGTTAGACGCATCGTCGAGGAGAAGGATGCGTCACCTGAAGAGCGACGGGTTACCGAGGTCAATACCGGGATTATGGCGCTGCCTAATCAGTTTCTTCCTGGCTGGCTGGCGGCATTGAAAAATACCAACGTGCAGGGTGAGTACTATCTGACAGATGTAATTTCTCTGGCCGTAAGCGTGGGCGTTGAAGTCGTAACGGCGCACCCCGCTCACCATCGGGAAGTTCTGGGGGTGAACAGCAAGGGTCAGCTGGCCCAGCTGGAGCGCATGTACCAGCAGGAGCAGGCCGCCAGACTGCTCGACAGTGGCGTCACTCTGCTCGATCCGCAACGGATAGACATTCGCGGAGAGCTGATCTGTGGCAGGGATGTCGTTATTGATGTCAATTGCGTCTTCGAGGGAAGCGTAACACTGTGTGATGGCGTGAAAGTGGGCGCTAACTGTGTTCTGCGTGATGTCAATATTGGCAGCGAATGCAGCATCGAGCCTTTCAGTCTGCTGGAGAAAGCGTCAATGGGCGTGGGCTGCCGCATCGGACCCTATGCGCGAATTAGACCAGGAACCGAGTTGGCGGATGAAGTGCACATCGGAAACTTTGTGGAGCTGAAAAATAGCCAGGTCGGTTTCAATAGCAAGATCAATCACCTGAGCTACGTTGGCGATGCCACGGTAGGTTCCAGGGTCAACGTTGGCGCGGGGACGATCACATGCAACTATGATGGTGCAAACAAACATAGAACGGTAATTGAGGATGGCGCCTTTATCGGTTCAGATACGCAACTGGTCGCGCCTGTGACGGTGGGAAAGGGAGCCACGATTGGTGCGGGTTCCACAATTACCAAGGATACGCCCATGGGAGAATTGACGCTTTCCCGTGCAAAACAAATCTCTATCAGCGGGTGGCAACGCCCGGTGAAGAAATCCAAGGAATAAGCCCATGTGCGGAATCGTCGGTGCTGTAGCGCAACGCAATGTCGTGCCCATTCTGCTGGAAGGGCTGCGCAGACTCGAATATCGCGGTTATGATTCAGCGGGTCTGGTGGTTCTGAACAATGGCCTGCAGCGCGTACGCAGCATAGGCCGGGTGGCGGAGCTGACGGAACAGGTTGGCAAGAAACAAACCCACGGCCACCTCGGCATCGCTCATACCCGCTGGGCGACGCATGGCGCGCCAACAGAGGGCAATGCCCACCCCCATGTTAGCCAGGACACGCTAGCCGTGGTTCACAATGGCATCATTGAGAACCACGAGGCCCTGCGCGAAAAACTGGAGGCTTTGGGTTATATATTTACGTCGCAAACCGACACCGAAGTTATCGTTCATCTGATTCACCATCACTTTCACGCCAGCCGTGACCTTCTCTATGCTGTACGTGCCGCAATAGCAGAACTTCATGGTGCTTATGCCATCGGCGTGGTGTGCGCAGCGTCGCCACATCATCTCGTGGCGGCACGCCGGGGCAGTCCATTGCTGATTGGGCTGGGTATCGAGGAAAATTTTATCGCATCAGATGTATCCGCTTTGCTGCCGGTAACGCAGAAAGTGATATATCTTGAAGAAGGCGATATCGCCGATATTGGCTTGCTCGACGTGAAAATAAGCGATTCAGACGGCAGGCCAGTTGAACGCAGCGTACATGTTTCAGAGCTTTCCGCCGATATGGCCGAGCTAGGCAACTATCGTCACTTCATGCAGAAGGAAATCCACGAGCAGCCGCGGGCCATTGCTAATACCTTGCAGGCCGCGATGACGGCGGAACAAGTGTTGCCGGGCGTTTTTGGCCCGGCTGCGGAAGCCATACTAAGTACAGTAAGCGGGGTTCGCATACTCGCCTGTGGAACCAGCTACCATGCTGCCAAGGTGGCAGAATACTGGATCGAATCCCTCACCGGCCTGCCGTGCCGGGCGGAAATTGCCAGTGAATACCGTTATCGTGCCAGCGTGGCCGATCCGGATACGCTGATTGTCACGCTATCCCAGTCTGGCGAAACGCGCGATACCATTGATGCGCTGCTGCAAGCCAAATTGCTCGGCCACAAGCATTCGCTGGCCATTTGCAACGTCCCGGAAAGCGCACTGGTACGAGGGTCTGACCTGGTGTTTCTGACTCGAGCCGGGCCGGAAATTGGGGTGGCTTCAACCAAGGCGTTTACCACCCAACTGGTCGCCCTGTTTCTCCTGACTCTGGTGCTTGGCCGGCTACGCGGAAAAATAAGCGAATTGCAGGAAAAAGCGTGGATGATGCAGTTGCGCGAACTCCCTGGGCTGGTACAGAAGGTGCTCAACCTGGAACCTGAAATTGCAGCCTGGGCAGAACATTTTGCGGATAAACAGCATGCGCTCTTCCTGGGTCGCGGCGTACATTATCCCATCGCTATGGAAGGTGCGCTAAAGCTCAAGGAAATCTCCTACATCCATGCCGAAGCTTACCCCGCCGGCGAGTTGAAACACGGCCCGCTTGCTCTGGTCGACAAAGATATGCCGGTGGTAGCCGTAGCGCCGAATGACAGCCTGCTGGAGAAACTCAAGTCCAACTTGCAGGAAGTGCGTGCGCGTGGTGGCGAACTTTTTGTATTTGCTGATCTGGAGAGCAATTTCACGCCGCAGGAGGGGTTGCACCTTCTTCGCCTGCCTACACATGCCGGACCCTTGAGTCCGATCATCCATACCGTACCCTTGCAAATCCTGGCCTATCATGCGGCTCTGTGTAAGGGAACGGACGTCGATAAGCCGCGCAATCTGGCGAAATCGGTCACGGTGGAATAGGGGGAAATTGGAGCGGGTGAAGGGAATCGAACCCTCGTCGTAAGCTTGGGAAGCTTCTGCTCTACCATTGAGCTACACCCGCCAGAAGGTGCAATTTTACGCCAGATCCTGCCCTCCAAACAACAACTGTCTTAACGGTAGTGGCTTAGTTGGTTATTCGTTTTTATTGAGCCCGTTTCGCTGCTGGGCAAGAGATTGGACGTAAGCTATGATACCAACCAAATAAACGATATATTGCCTGGCCGCCGCATCCAAATCCTGGCTGGCCTGACTTCTAGTCCTCCGCTCGATAGCCTGTCAATCTGGCCGTATGGCCCCAGAAGGGAACAAGATGACCATTCGATCCATGCCCATCGTAACCTCTGCCTCCACCATTACGCCTCAGGCGAAGGTCATGGATGCGCTGCAAATCATGATTGCCGATCACAGCAACCATGTGCCGGTTTGCGACGAGGGGCGTTACATTGGTTTGATTGCTGTTAATGACATTCTGAAAAAACTGCTGCCTGCCGGGGTGGAAATGCCTCATGGCTTTTCCGATCTCAAGTTTGCGGGAGATGCCTCGCGTCTGCTTTCTGCTCATTTTAGTCGCTTGTGTGAATTGACGGCATTGGAAATTCTTCACCACACCCCCGCCCTGGATGAAAATTGCCCCTTGCTTGAAGCCGCGCTCTTGTTGAGCAACAGCCTGACCCCCCTCCCCGTGGTGGATTCCAGTGGAAGTCTGCTTGGCATGCTGAGCCGCCGGGGCTTGCTTGAGTATCTTGCCAAGGAGGCCGCGAAATAGATGCATGGTGACGCGCCTTCCGTTACGCAGGTGATTTTTGGCCTGAGTCCGCTGCTGATTTCTGTTGCGGTTTTCCTGTTTACTTACGCCATTATCGTCACCGAGAAGATCAATCGTTCCATCGTGGCCCTGTTGGGTGCGGGCTTGATGATCCTGACCGGCGTGCTTCATCAGAGCGAGGCGATTGCGGGCATCGACTTTAACACCCTGGGCTTGCTTACCGGCATGATGGTGCTGGTATCCATTACCCAGAAAAGCGGTGTATTTCAGTATGTTGCCATCGTTGCCGCCAAGAAGGTCAAGGCCGACCCATGGGGTCTGCTGATCATGCTTTCTGTGGTTACAGCCGTATTTTCCGCTTTGCTGGACAATGTGACGACGGTACTGCTGATTGCACCAGTGGTTTTGCTGATTACTGACGCGCTCAGGATCACGCCTTATCCCTATCTTTTTTCTATTATATTTGCTTCAAATATTGGCGGAACGGCAACACTGATCGGCGATCCGCCGAATATCATGATCGGATCGGCGGTCGGGCTGACCTTCAATGACTTTCTGTTCAATCTGGCCCCTGTGGCAGTCGTGATATTCATCCTTACCCTGATCCCGATCTATTTCATCTGGGGGCGCAAACTTTACGCTGCGCCAGAGGACCGGGAACAGGTTATGGCCTTTGACGAGCGCGAGGCCATTACCGACGTGCTTCTGCTGAAAAAATCCCTCGCCGTGCTGTTCCTGGTTATTCTGGGCTTTGTTTTTGCCCATTCCATCCATCAGGAACCCGGCACGATTGCCATGTTTGGCGGTGCTCTGCTGTTGCTGTTGCAAGCACTGGGCAAGAATGCGGAAGAACAGGCCCATCAGACCCATCGAATTTTCAGCGAGGTGGAGTGGATCACCATCTTTTTCTTCGTTGGACTATTCATTGTGGTGGCGGGTATTGAAAAAGCCGGCGCGCTGGAATTGCTCGCAAAACAGCTGGTGGAGCTGACCGGAGGGGATTTCGCCGTGACCGCCTTCACGATTCTCTGGGTTTCGGCCATCGCTTCCGCCATTGTGGACAACATTCCCTTTGTGGCCACCATGATCCCCGTCATTCAGAATCTGGCGCCCGTGTTTGGAGATGAAAACCTGACCGCGCTCTGGTGGTCTCTGGCGCTTGGCGCTTGCCTGGGAGGCAATGGCAGCCTGGTTGGCGCCAGCGCGAATCTGGTGGTGGCCGGTTTCGCCGAGCGCGCAGGCCAGCCCATCCGTTTTCTGCCCTTCATGCTTATGGCTTTTCCGCTCATGCTGGCCAGTATCGCCGTGGCCAGCCTTTACATTTATCTACGTTATCTATGATTTCGCGCCGGCGCATGCCGGGCGAATCCTGCTGATCATTGAACTTCCCTAGCCAATGCGTTTCCTATTAATTCATTGCCGGGCAAATTATTTTGTACAATATAAAAGGATAAATACATGGACAATTTTGCGAATATTTCAGGTTTTGGAAACCTGAAGGAATTAATGCTGTTTTCCCAAGCGGCCCTGCACATCCTTCTGATAATGGCTCTGGCCTGGGGGTTGCTGCGGGTGTCCGGCAAAGCCATCCGGGTGTTGAAGGAATATATGCGCGGCCAGGCAGACAACAACCTGGAAGAGCTGAAGCGCATAGAAACCCTGAGCCGGGTATTTCGCTACATTGTTTCGGTGATCATCTATGTCGTTGCCGGCATGGTGGTACTGAGTGAACTGGGTATTTCCATTGCGCCGATTCTGGCCACCGCGGGTGTGCTTGGCATTGCGATCGGTTTTGGTGCGCAGAGCCTGATCAAGGATTACTTCAATGGCTTTTTCATGTTGCTGGAAAATCAGGTCAGGCAGGGTGATGTGGTGGAAGCCGGCGGCAAGGGCGGGCTGGTCGAAGAGGTAACGCTGCGCCATATCCGGATGCGTGATTACGACGGCCATGTACATTTCATTCCCAACGGCATTGTTACCACGGTGACCAACATGAGTCGTGGCTTCGCCTACGCGGTAATTGATATCGGCGTTGCCTACCGCGAGAACATGGACGAGGTAATGGAATTGATGCGTCAGGTCGGTGCCGGAATACGCGAGGACGAGGTTTTCAGCAGCAAAATTCTGGAACCGATGGAGATGGCCGGAGTGGACCGGTGGGACGACTCGGCCGTGATTCTGCGCTGTCGTTTCAAGGTACTGCCTCTCGAGCAGTGGGGGATACGACGGGAGTATCTGCGCAGGTTGAAGCAGGATTTCGACCGCCATGGCATCGAGATCCCCTATCCTCACCTGACTGTTTACGCCGGGCAGGCAAAAGATGGCTCGGCGCCGCCCCTGCATCTGGTCCAGAGCAGCGTTACGGCCTAGGATCTTGCTCGGGATTTTGGCTCGGGCGTTTCTGTGCTGACAGGTTGTTCCTTTTCGCGTGTCAGCCAGCGCCAAACGCTGCCGCTGGCGCGCTCTTCCCCTGAATAGAGATAATCGAACACGTTATGGTTCTTCGCAATCCATTCCATTTGCTGGCCTGCGCCAAAGCGACCGCAGAGCAGGATATGGTCGCCCCGCTGTAGTTTTTCATCGTCGGCTGGCAGCAATATTTCGGTCTCTCCACGCTTGATCAAAAGCGCAATGCACGGTAGGCATTCATCGCGATTGCGTGGGTCGCGGCAAAGGTCGCGAATGCTGGCCCGCCTGCCTCTCGCGATGCCGGCATAAAGGGCCGGGGCGGCGGCCGGCGTGACCTCCAGTATCCAGGTTTGCGGCACTTCGTCGCCGGAAATGCCGCCAATGCGGCTGACCAGCTGGTTTGCCCAGTCATTGGAGTTTTTCCAGGCTGCCTGTAGAAAATCCGCCAGGAGCGGCGTGGTGGTGAGAGCAAAGATCTTGTTGGCGATGACGGTGCCGCGCTTCATGGTGAGATCAAGCTTGGCCGCCTTGAAGGTTATGCTGTTCTGATGCTGGTTCTGGCGCGCGACCATAAAAAGGCTGTGTTTAAGTTCGCGCGCAGTCATGATGATGGACAGGTTGTTTGCATCATTATCGGTGCCGGCCACAATACCCACTGCATCCTTGATGCCGGCTTCGAGCAAGGTCACCGCTTCGGTACCCGAGCCGGAGATGGTGCCGGGTGGCGCGTTGGTGGTTTCGGGCGTGGCTTCGATAATGGTTACCGGGATGCCTTCCGCAAGCAGGCGCTCATACACAGCCTTGCCGAAGCGGCCGTAGCCACAAAGAATCCAGCGTCCGTGCGGCGGAAACAGGGGCTCGCGTAGCGGTTCGTGTGGCACGGCCGTCATCCATTCATACAGCAGGAACATGCCGGGTGAATGCAGTGCAAGGGCCAGTCGTCCGGCAAAGGTATCGAAAGGGTTGAGTACCAGATCGGTACCGAACGAAAGCATGTTGGCCTCAACCGAACGTGACTCTGCTCGGGCAATCGTGACAACGCGAGGGCGGAGCAATTTTGCGGTAATCGCAACGTAGAGGTTGGCGTCATCCACATTGGTTAGCGCGATCACGCCGGCGCAGTTGGGACGCATCAGGCCTGCCATGGTCAGGATTTCGGGTTCAGCCGCATTGGCGCAAAGTCCGGGCACGGGCATCCCCAGATCTTCCAGTTCCAGCGCAGTGATTCGGCTCTGATCGACCTCGACCACCACCGAGCGGTAACCTGCCTCGGACAGGGCGCGCACCAGCATGCTACCGGTGTCGCCATAGCCGCATACCAGGTAGAAAGGTTCCGTGATCAGGCTGACCGCCCGGCGGAAAGCACTTGCCCGCAATGTCGAGAGGAAGGCCGGGTCCTGCAACAGAGAAAGGGCCGCGCCAATGCCATACAGCCAGGCCAGCACGGTGCCGTAGATGCTGATTGTGGCCCAGAGTCGCTGGGCGTCGGTGAATGGATAAGGGATTTCACCGAAACCGATGGTGGTGCCCATGAAGCTGACGAAATAGAAAGCATGAAAAAATCCCATGCTCCAAGGGTTGCCCTTGTCGTCCATGCCGGGAATCAGGACAAAACCCAGGATGGAAATGGCGTACACGCATACCAGCGCGATCAGCGGCACATGGATGCGCCGCAGCAGTACGTACACTAGGTTGTGCATGGCAGGCCCTTTTTGGCCGGTCAGCGGCGTACCGCGATAGTTTCGGCCACCAGCAGGACCACCGAGGTAACATTGGCCAGCAGGGCGCCGCCGGACAGGGAAACGATGATCGCCATGATGTGAGGCGTCAGACCCACGTGCGTGACATGTTCTGCCATTGCCCACACCAGCGCTGCTGCAATCAGCTGCAAGTCGGCTACCAGACTGGTAGCGAGCAGCACTGCGCCGAGATGGGTACGATCGCCAAACTTGAGGATGGTGGCGATCAGGCTGATGACGATGGCCGCGAACAGCTCATAAACGCTGTGATGAACCGGATTGTCGATACTGCCCAGAAAAAAACCGAAATTCAGGGTCAGTGCGAGAACAATAAAAAAGGCAAAGATCACTTTTTCAAGATTCATTTTATTTATTCTCCCTCGTGAAATTCACGCAAAGTCAATTCTAGCCTAATTTTGCACGGATCTGTATTTGATGCCGGCATGGCATTTATTCCAGGTTTCGGGCCAAGCTGAAAAAGGCTTGAGGATTACGCAAAAATTGGGCATTGTGAAAGCCATATTAAGTCAAACGTAGTGATCGCCCTTTGGCAAACGAACCCGCCTTCCCCTCCATTGAAATGGCCCGCGAAACCGGCTTGCGCGAGAAGTCGCTGCAGGCGCTGAAAAGATTCCGCCAGATTTTCGGTTCGGCACAGCATCATTTTCGCCGGATCGAGGATCAGTGCGGGCTGAGCGGGGCCCAGTTGTGGGCGCTGAGAGAAGTGGCAGGGCAGCCAGGATTGCGGGTTTCAGATCTTGCCAAAGCAATGTCCGTTCATCTCTCGACGGCCAGCAATCTGCTAGAAAAGTTGAGCAGGCGCAAGCTGATTCGAAGGGAGCGAAACGATCCCGACCAGCGGATCGTTCGCCTGTTTCTGACTGAGGAAGGGGTGCAAATTTTTGCCCGTGCCCCGGGGCCGGCGCGCGGCGTGTTGCCGGAAGCGCTCAACCGGTTGCCGGATGGAGCGCTGGATGACCTGAACAGAAGTCTGGCGCTGTTGCTTGATGCAATCGAGGGCGGTGACATGGAGGCTGCCATGAGGCCTCTTTCAGAATTGGACCCCGCCGATTTGCCGCTTGAAAAAATCGTGCGGCGAGGGGAATGACAGAAGCCCTTTTCTCATCAGCCACATATCCCGGCTTATGTCGAAACCCTGTTATGTGGCCTATATTTGTTCTGCCTTCCTGAGAGGATGTTATGACACAACCAAGCGCGCCACCCAACGCTCTTATTATTGCCACGCTTGATCACCTGACTCGCTTTGCCCCATTTGATCGCATGGAGCGAGCGCACCTGGAATGGCTGGCAATGCGTCTGGAAATTGGCTATTACGCCAAGGGTGAAATCGTGCTCTCGCCTGAACAGGGTGAGGCGCACAAGTTTTTTCTTATCAAGCAGGGCGTGGTGCAGGGGGAACAGGGGGTTGTCCAGGCGCAGGAAGACGCTGCCTGGCTTGAACTTCACGAAGGGGAATGTTTTCCGCTCGGTGCGCTGCTTTCCAAGCGGCCCGTCACCAGCGTGTACCGGGCGCAGGAGGACGTATTCTGCTATGAGCTCAGTGCGGCGGACTTCCTCTCTCTGACCCACATGAGCGAAGCGTTCCATGATTTCTGTACCCGCCGCATCGCGAATCTGCTGGAGCAGTCCAAGCACGTCATCCAGGCCCAGTATTCCCAGTCCAGTGCCGAGCAGCAATCCATGTCCAGCCCGCTTTCTGCCATCATCCGGCGTGAGCCTATTACCTGCGCGCCGGAGACGCCGCTGCGTGAAGTGCTGGAAGCCATGCGTCATCACGGCATCGGCTCCATGGTTGCAGTCGATGCCAGCCACAAACCAGTGGGGATTTTTACCCTTCACGACGTGCTTTCCCGCGTTACCCTCCCGGGGCTGAGCCTGGATATACCGTTTGCCAGCGTCATGAGCCCGGATCCTTTTACCCTGCCGCCGCACGCGCTGGTCCACGAGGCTGCGCTGGCCATGGCGAGGCACGGGTTCAGGCATATTCTGATGGTGGAAAATGGCCGCCTCAAGGGCCTGCTGTCCGAGAAAGATCTGTTCAGCCTGCAACGGGTCGGCCTGCGCCAGATCAGCGGCGCCATCCGCAATGCGGAGCGGCTCGAGTGCCTGCAACAGTCGGCACTGGATATCCGCGAACTGGCTCACAACATGCTGGCTCAGGGCGTGGCTGCCGAACAGCTGACCCAGATCATCTCCACCCTGAATGATTTGCTCACCAAGCGCATCATCGAACTGGAACTGCACGATAATCCGCTATGCGACATCGAATTCTGCTGGCTGGCACTCGGGTCTGAAGGGCGGATCGAGCAGACGCTGAACACCGACCAGGACAATGGCCTTATTTTCAGCGTGCCAGAGGGCAGCAGCGCCGAAGCAGTGCGCGCCCGGCTGCTACCCTTTGCCAAGCGTATCAACCATGCCCTGGCCGATTGTGGCTTTCCCCTGTGCGGCGGCGATGTCATGGCATCGAATCCGAAATGGTGTCTTTCCCTCGTAGAATGGCAGGACACCTTCGACAAGTGGATCTACCACGGCGCGCCGATGGATCTGCTCCACTCCACCATTTTCTTCGACTTCCGCCCTCTGTTTGGTGCCGAGCACCTGGCCGAGGCGCTGCGCGGGTGGTTGAGCGCCGAGGCGCGCAAGAACAGCCGCTTCCTGCACCAGTTAGCGGTCAATGCCCTGAAGAACCGGCCACCACTGGGTATCGTGCGCGATTTTGTCATTGGAGAGGGACATACGCTCGATCTCAAGCTCAACGGCATCACCCCTTTCGTCGATGCGGCCCGTATTTACAGCCTGGCGCATGGGGTTGCGGCCACCAACACCGTGCAGCGCTTGCGCGAGATCGCCGAGCCCCTCTACCTCAAACCCCATGACGCCGAGGCCTATGGAGATGCTTTCCTGTTCATCCAGCTTTTGCGCCTGCGCCTGCATCATGCGCAGACCCAGCGCGGTGAGGCGCTCAGCAATAAGGTAGACCCGGACAGCCTCAACAACCTGGATCAGCGCATCCTGAAAGAGGCCTTTCGCCAGGCGCGCAAGTTGCAGACCAAGCTGGGATTGGACTATCAGGTATGAGCCTGCTGAAGCGGTTGTTTGGGGATAAACGCCAACTGACCATCGAGCAGGCTGCCCGTTTGCATGCCTGGCGTGACTTGCCCGAGCCGGATGCGCGACAGCCCTTTTCAGCCAGTCGTCTGGTCGTGGTCGATGTCGAGAGCAGCGGCCTGGATGTGCGCAAGGATCATCTCATCGCCATCGGAGCGGTGGCGGTCGTTGACGGCAGGATTGCCTTGTCCGACAGCCTGGATATTGTCCTGCAACAAAGCCGTGTCAGTGAAAAGGACAATATTCTGATTCACGGCATCGGGGGCGAGGCCCAGCGTCTGGGCATGCCCCCGGCTGAGGCGCTGCTCACTTTTCTGGAATACCTGGGCAAATCCCCGCTGGTTGCCTTTCACGTTGCTTTCGACCAGGCCATGATCGGCAGGGCTGTAAAAACCCATCTTGGCTTCAGATTTGTGCATGCATGGGCTGATCTGGCCTACGTTGCTCCAGCACTCTACCCGCAACTGGCGCGACGCTATCGCTCACTCGATCAGTGGATGGCATTCTTTCAGATCGGCAACTATGCGCGCCATAGCGCATTGGCGGACGCCATGGCGACTGCTGAACTATTGCTTAGTCTCCGGCCTCAACTGGAAATTCAGAAGGGGGCAAGTTTCCAGGGGCTGCGCGACATGGAACGGGAGCGCAGGTTTCAGACTCACCCACTCTGAGCGGGTGATTTGGGCAACAAAAAACCCCGCCGCAGCGGGGTTTTTTGCCTGTACCGGAAGGTATCCGGTTAGTGGGCCTGGGCGTCGCCAGCGCCGCGCGGATAACGGATGCCTTCCACCAGGTGCTGGATGTGGTCCGGGCACGGCGTGGTCATCTTCATCACAATGAAGGAGATGGCAAAGTTGAGGAGCATCCCGATGACGCCAATCCCTTCCGGCGAGATACCGAACAGCCACTGGCTGTCAGGCACCTTCTCCATGCCCAGCAATACATCACGCTTGAAGTAGACGATGTAGGTCATGGTGAAGATCAGGCCGGTGAGCATGCCGGCGATGGCGCCGCCACGGTTCATCTGTTTGCTGAATATGCCCAGCACGATGGTCGGGAACAGCGAGGCGCAGGCCAGGCCGAAGGCGAAAGCCACCACCTGGGCGACGAAGCCCGGCGGGTTATAGCCCAGGTAACCGGCCACACAAACCGCGACAGCAGCTGCGATACGGCCTGCCATCAGTTCGGTCTTGTCGGAGATGTTCTTGGCGAACACGCCCTTCAACAGGTCATGAGAGATGGAGGAGGAGATCACCAGCAGCAGACCGGCGGCGGTGGACAGCGCGGCGGCGATACCGCCAGCGGCGATCAGGGCGATCACCCAGTTTGGCAGGCCGGCAATTTCGGGGTTAGCCAGCACCATGATGTCGCGGTCGACCGTGCCATCAAACTTGCCTTTCTTGTCAGAGCCCAGTTCATTGCCTTTCCAGCCAGCGGCCTCGGCCTTGGCCAGGAAAGCCTCATCCTTGCTCTTCTCGTTGTAATACTGGATGCGGCCGTCGCCGTTCTTGTCTTCCCACTTGATCAGACCGGTCTTCTCCCAGCGCTTCATCCACTCTGGACGGGTTTCGCCCTGGATGCTGGCCTCGGAAGCAAACACGTCACCACCGGTTGCTACGGCGGTGTTCACCGTGGCATGCAGGTTGTAGCGGGCCATGGCGCCAACTGCCGGGGCTGCGGTATAGAGCAGCGCGATGAAGACCAGGGCCCAGCCGGCGGAAAGGCGCGCATCATGCACCTTGGGTACGGTGAAGAAGCGCACGATCACATGCGGCAAGCCGGCTGTGCCGGCCATCAGGGCCAGGGTGATGCAGAACACGTCGATCATGCTCTTGTTGCCCGAGGTATAGGCAGCAAAGCCCAGATCGGTCACGGTCTTGTTCAACTTGTCGAGGAAGTACATGTCACCGGTATGGCCGCCCAGTCCCAACTGCGGGAAGGGGTTGCCGGCGATCTGCAGGGAAATGAACACAGCCGGAATGGTGTAGGCGAAAATCAGCACGATGTACTGTGCCACCTGGGTGTAGGTGATGCCCTTCATGCCACCCAGCACGGCGTAGAAGAACACCAGGCCCATACCGATGATCAGGCCAGTGGTGATGTCCACTTCAAGGAAGCGGGAGAACACGATACCGACGCCGCGCATCTGGCCGGCAACGTAAGTGAAGGAGATGAAGATCAGGCAGACCACCGCCACGATCCGGGCCGTCTGCGAGTAATAGCGGTCGCCGATGAACTGGGGTACGGTGAACTTGCCGAACTTGCGCAAGTACGGGGCCAGCAGTACGGCCAGAAGCACATATCCGCCGGTCCAGCCCATCAGGTAGACCGAGCCGCCGTAGCCAAGGAAGGCGATCAGGCCGGCCATCGAGATGAAGGAGGCGGCAGACATCCAGTCGGCGCCTGTTGCCATGCCGTTGACGATGGGATGAACGCCGCCGCCAGCAACGTAAAATTCCTTGGTGGTTCCGGCACGCGCCCAGATGGCGATCCCGATGTAGAGGGCGAATGACAGGCCCACCACGACAAATGTCAGTGTTTTCAGATCCATGTTTATTTCCCCTTAGTCTTCGTGGACGTCATGTTCGCGGTCGATCTTGTCCATACGCTTGGCGTACCAGAAGATCAGGCCGACGAAAATGAAGATGGAACCTTGCTGAGCGAACCAGAAGCCCAGTGGGTAGCCACCAAGGTGGATGCTATCCAGCGCATCGCGGAACAGGATGCCGGCGCCGAATGAAACGATGAACCAGATAATCAGGGTCGTGATAAGGAGCTTTAGCGTGGCGCTCCAATACGCTTTTGGATCAAAGCTTTGTGGACTAGACATTTTTCCCCCTCAGGAAATGGATGTTGATTTTGATTGCTTCTTGCTTGCTGTCTGCTATTGATTGCAAACTTGGAGGGGGCAGTCTACACCCCAAAATAATCTGGCAGCAACGTTTCTTTCGGTGTCGGGGTGCTGCCGCCGGGGTTGCTTGCTAAGGAATCCCGGCCAATATTTTACAAATCAGGGTGATGCGCGCTTTGCCCGCTGGGAGGCCAATTGCAGTACAAAATAGTAAGTCCACAGGACGAAAGCCGCCAAACCTGACCATATCGTCAATTCCAGCCCTACCAGCAAAACGGAAACGCCTATCCCCAACAAGCCAGCGCCACAAAGAATGTTAACGACCAGGACGGTCGCTGCCCAGGTCTTGCCCTCACCAATTTTCCTGCCGCGCCAGTCGGCCACATAGCGATCATCCTTGCGCACGGCGATCGCCCAGGCACGGAAGAGCATTCCGCCCGCCATGAGGAAAATACCCAGAAACATCAGGCGCACCAGCCAAATAAACCACACTTCCATTTTAGTCTGTGCGCCTATGCGGGATACGCTACGGACAGTTCTGTGCCCTTGATGCGGTCGTAGTAACGACCACGATAAAGCAGTCGGCGGCAGTTTTCGTCGTCGCTGAAGGAGGCGCGGTCGTGCAGTACGTTATTGCAGATCAGGCCCATGCCTGGTTCCAGGCGGCCACGGAAGATGTAGGGCGAATCGCTATTTAATAGCTGGTCAAGAAAGGTGACAGCAGCTTCCACCATGGGAGTTTTTTTCCAGTGAATGCTGCGTGTGCGGGCGGTGTAGCGCATGTGCAGGTCGCCGCTGGTCGGGTGCAGGGAAAACACCGGGCCGGTCTCGTCCGGTCGCGCAACACCGTCCTCATCCATGCGTGCGGGGATGGTCATGGCATCGGGCTCCATCAGGGCGCGTATATAGTCGGGATTGGAATCGCGCAGGAGGATGTAGGCAATTTCATGGTCCAGCAAGGCGTTTTCGCCGCCACTGGCCGCACTGCATACACAATGTAGCTGCAGACCCCAGATCTGGCGCGCGTGCGGGTTGTAGTAACCGTCTGTATGCCATTTGATGGGGCGGTCCGTATAGGGGATGTAATGCTGGTGCGCGCCGCTGGCATGGACCGCAAGCGAGGTGATGCCGTCATCATCCGCAAGCATGTTGTGGTCCAGTCGCTCGAGGCCGAACTGAAGGCCGAGTTGACGCGTGATTTCCTTGTCCGCCACGTTTCCAAGCGGGCTGGCGTAAAGCGCCATGTTGGTTTTGCGACAGCGTGCCAGTATGGCTTCGTGCTCGTCCGGGGTCAGCTGGCGTGGATCGCTGACCTTCACCACCAGATCAGCGATGCTGGCAGGGTAGTTTTCCAGCTTGCGGCTGCGCCAGTTCTGGTAATCAGCATCGTTGTCGAGCGTGAAGGGATTGAAGCGGGAATGGTCCATGAAAAACTCTCGATTCTTGTCTGCCGTCGAGTATACCCGCCTTTGCAGGGGCGATAAAGAAACGCCGGGCTCACTGAAATACCAGAAAATTAGCTGTCAGGCACAATATGTCTAGAACTGGCATGGAGATTGCTGTTTAATAGCGAATTGTTTGCAAATTCGGAACCCTGAATGCTCGACTTTCTGCCTTTTGGCCGGAAAAAACAGACGCCCGCCGATCCCTTGAGCAATCTCAAGGGGGTCACCGTATGGATGCATGAGCTGCCCATGGGGGATACGTTTGCGGCACACGAAAAAGTGGTTCGAGCGCTGCATGAGTTCAACGAAAAAGCCGAACCGCCCAGTCTCGACCGCCTGCATGTACTGATGCATATCGACGAAGGCACTCAGGAACTGCAGCAAAGCCTGGTCCGGCAATACCTCCTTAATCCCCGCATGTCACGGCAGATGGAGAGTCGTCTGTGGAATGCGATACTCTCCTTCAACTGGCAGATGGCGCGGGGATATCACATTTTCATCATGTCCTATGTGGGTGGGCCAAACAATAGCGAGGTGCGGCGAGAAATTCCGCTGATCACGGCGCGCGCCATCCGCCACTTTGCAATGCAGGCCAAGTGTCATTATTTCCGCTATGAAGCAATCGGCGCCAAGCTGTGGAAGCATGTTCACAATCTTTATCGCCTGGCCGAATATGAGGAGTTCGACCGCAAGCACATGCGTCTGTATCCCCAGTGTCAGCGTGATACCACCTGCGCCGAAGAGTATCTGCAAATGCTGAGTCTCGCTCTGCTCAATACCAACAGCCTGTTTCCAAAACAGATCGAAATGGTGGATTTGTGGCTGGATAACTGGGCTGCCACGCTGAGGCTGGAAAAAAACGGTGATCCTGTACGGCACGTTTTCTGCGTCAATCTGGGCGAGGACAAGGGCCCGCGCAGGCTGCGCAATCCCTCTGCCGATAACATGTTGCGATGCTGGGGAAGTGCTGAGTTAATGCTGCGGATAGAACAGATCCGGAATGCGTTAAAGAATGGTGAAACGCCGGCGAAACTCGGGATGGGAGAAGACTGCCGTTTGCCCGCGTGTCTTGATTTTATTGACCGCATCGCGCTTCAGTGGTCACCTTCTGGCGCTGGTCGCGCACGACGAAAGCAGGAGCGGGTTTCCAGGGTCAAATTGATTGATGTGCTCAAGGATTATCTCGAAATCTGTGCCATGGTGAAGCAGGATAATGAAGCCTTGTCCCCGGTGCGTCAGGAAGAGGAACAGAAGGTCGTAATAAGTTACGAGGAAATGCTCGATGTGCGGCTATACGGTTTTGTAACCCAGCGCACTCAGGCCAAGCTGGAAAAAGCCAGGCAGCATCCACAGGGTGGCGCTGTGCAGCCACCCCAGATGACGGCGCATCATGAACGGTGGCTGATGGAGAATGAAAGCTCGACCGGGTTCGGGGCTACGGTGGATGCTGTCGAGAAGGACTGGATCCGTCTCGGCAAGCTGGTTGGACTGAAACCGGAACGCAGCCAGAACTGGGTGATTGGCGTAGTGCGGCGTCTTGCGTTGCTGGAGTCGGGGCAGCGCAATGTCGGCATCGAAGTCTTGTCCAGCAAGCCGGTCACGGTCACGCTCCGGGCGACGAAACCTCGTCATAGTGGTTATACTGTCGACGGTGTGGATGCCGTGGATGTTGTTTTGCCGATCAGCGCCTTATACCTGGCGCCCAGTGGCGATGGAAAAAATAGCGCAAGCCTGATTCTCGATAGTGTGGAATATGCGCCAGGCCGGCATTTCGAATTGAGCGCACGCAGTCGCAGCTACTCCATCGCTTTGGGCGAGATGATCGAGAAGGGGGATGACTGGCTGCTGGCGAGTTTCGAGGTATTGAAAAAGAATTAGCGCGCCGGAAGCCCGAAAAAAGAAAGGCCCCGCGAACGGGGCCAAAAATATTGAACAGAAACAAGCATCACACTTGCAAAATGAGTATAGCATAATAAGCGGTCAAAAATAGTCTTTCATGACCATGCTTGATGGCCTTTTTCTACCAGTGCGGTCAGCGCTCATCGGTTCGCTTTGCCAGGCCATGTTCCAGCGCAAAAGTCGCCACTTGTACCCGGTTATCAAATTCCAGCTTTTCCAGGATGCTGCGCAAGTGATTGCGCACCGTGTTTTCGGAAAGTCCCAGCGTTTCACCGATGGCGCGGTTGCTCAGGCCGCGCGCAACATGGCTGACTATTTCCAGTTCACGCTGGGAAAGCCGGCGGGCAATGCTCGGACCCAACTCTCCGCGCGCGATTTTTTGCAGAATCTGCGCCGGGAAAACGCTGTTTCCCTGTGATACCGCAATAATGGCGCGGACGATCTGGTCCGGCTCGCTGGATTTGAGCAGGTAGCCATCCACGCCTTTTTCCATCGCGTCACGAATCTCGTGATCTTCTTCTGCCATGGTCAGCATGATGATCTTGATGTTGTGCTGATGAAGCTCGGGAACAAGGTCGAGGCCATTCACCTCGCCCAGCGTTCGGTCGAGCAGGGCAACATCGGCATCTCCGCCTTGCTGCAACCATTCGCGGACGTCGGCTGCATTGGCGAATTGTGCGGAAACGGTAATTTCCGGATGATCTTCCAGCAGATGCAGCAGTCCCTTGCGGAACAGGGGGTGGTCATCCACCAGAATGATCGAGAGTGGCATGGTCCGTCTTCCGCAATATCAGGCTTAGCTCTTGCCGCCGCGTTCCTGGCGAGCCTTTTTGATCAGATCGTCAAGTACCGGCAGCAGTTTTTCATTGCTTCCGGTCTGGGAGGCGGAGGTCAGGTATTTGCCTTCAACGACCAGTGCAGGGACGCCAGCAATGGCATAAGTGCGGGTAAGCTGTTTGGCGCGCTGGGCTTTTCCCTGAACCGCGAAGGAGTTATAGGTATCCATGAATTTTTTGGTATCCAGGCCGTTCTTGACGATCCATTGCTGCAGGGTTTTTTCGTTGGTCAGGTCAAGACGGTCGACATGCATGGCATTGAAAATGGCGGGATGCAGCCTGTCCAACTGGCCCAGTGCTTCAGCCGCGTAAAAGATACGGGCAAGAATCA
This sequence comes from uncultured Gammaproteobacteria bacterium, assembly GCA_963741495.1. Lineage (GTDB taxonomy): Bacteria > Pseudomonadota > Gammaproteobacteria > Burkholderiales > Sulfuricellaceae > Sulfurimicrobium. Next base: position 167,315 of record CAVUID010000007.1, on the reverse strand, counting down.
GCCATTTGTCGCTGAACACGGCGGGCACCCTGCGGAAGGTGACATCGCCGGGCAACTTGCTGACCCACGGATTCAATACCGGCTCCAGATCATGGCAGTGCGGGCAGGCATAGGAGAAAAATTCCAGCACTTCGATATTCTTGCCAGTTTCTGTGGGCTGTGACGGCGAAACCAAAGTATATTGCTTGCCCTGCTCAAGCTCTGCCCGGGCCGATGCGCTCCACAACAAGCTGAGGCAAAGCGCGGCAAGCATGAAACGCAGAAATGCTGAATTTGTTTTTTTCACCAAAATTCTCCTGAAGTTTTAAAAGCGTGAATAACTAGCGTGCCGTTGCCTGGTCATGCACTTTAACCAGGCTGGCTGTGATTCCATTTTCTTTCAGCGTATCGCGAACCCTGTTCAGGCTCTCCACGTTGTTGTAGGGGCCAACCCGAACCCGGTGCCATACACCCTTGTCCGGCACGGTTGCAGTCTGGATGCTGGCCTCGATACCCATCAAAGCCAGTTTGGCTTTGAGATTGTCGGCATCGGCTTCATTCTGGAATGCCCCCGCCTGCAAAAAATACTGACCATTGGAAGCGCTCGCCGGATCCTGCTGTTTGATGTCTTTTTCAGTCGCGGGTTCCTCGGTGCCGGGCAGGATGGTATAAAAATCAAAACGCGGCTTTTCGGAATTCTTGGGCTTTTCGTTAAGGGTTTCCGTTGAAGGCACGGGCTCAGGTGCAAGCTGTTCACTGCCATTCACCGTCTGGGGCTGGCTGCGCTCCACGAACGGACTTGGACTTCCCTTGATGAAAACGGCCACGGCCAGTGCAATGGCAAGGCCGATGAAAGTGCCGATGACAATGCCTACCAGCATCGGGTTGCCTGATTTTTTTGCCTGCCCTCTGGGGGGCGATTTGTAGTCGCGGCTCACTACATTTTCTCCGGACTGCTCACGCCGAGTAGCGTCAGGGCGTTTCGAAGCACTTCGCGCGTGGCGGTGATCAGGGCCAGGCGCGCCAGCTTGACGGCTTCGTCTTCAACCAGGAATTGCTGGGCATTGTAATAGCTGTGCAATTCTCCAGCCAGGTCCTTGAGATAGTAAGCGATTTGGTGCGGTGCGAATTCCCGCGCCGCATTTTCCAGTGTTTCCGGATAGGCTTCCAAACGCTGCAGCAGGGCCAGTTCATGCGGAAGGTCGAGGCGTGCCAAATCGGCCTGGGCGAGGTCGTTGAGATCGCCATCCCACTGTTTGAGTACGCTGCAGATGCGGGCATGGGCATACTGGATGTAATAGACCGGGTTGTCGTTGCTTTGCGATTTGGCAAGCTCGAGGTCGAAATCCAGGTGCTGGTCGCTCTTGCGCAACACATAGAAGAAACGGCAGGCGTCGTTGCCCACTTCGTGGCGCAGTTCGCGCAAGGTGACGAAATCGCCGCTGCGGGTCGACATGGAAACCTTTTGCTCGCCGCGGTAGAGCACCGCAAATTGCACCAGCGCCACTTCCAGTCGTGATTCGTCCAGCCCCAGCGCTTTCAGCGCGCCATTAACGCGCGGGATGTAGCCATGATGGTCGGCCCCCCAGATGTTGATGATATGGTCGAAGCCGCGCTCGAATTTGTTGAGGTGGTAGGCGATATCGGAGGCGAAATAGGTGTACTGGCCATTCTCGCGTTGCACCACGCGGTCTTTTTCGTCGCCAAAGGCCGTGGAGCGGAACCATAGCGCGCCGTCCTGCGGGTAGAGGTGACCATTCTTTTTCAGGGTTTCGATGGCACGCTGCACCAGGCCGCTGTCGAACAGCGATTTCTCAGAGAACCAGGTGTCGAAGCTGACGCCGAACTCCATCAGATCGTTGCGGCAGTCGCCCAATTGTTCGGTGAGGACGAAGTCATGAATGTAGGCATAGTCGTCGCAGAGCAGTTTCTTGGCATTGGCGATCAGGCCGTCAAGATGCGCCTCATTTTGCTGCTTGGCCCATTTTTCGTCCTGTTTCAGCTCTTCCTCGGTGGAGCGGGGCGGCACGCCCTCCAGCAGGGTCCAGGGCTGATGCACATAGCGGTCGCCATGCAGGCGCTTGATTTCACCCGCCATGTCGCGCACATATTGGCCCTGATAGGCGTTGGCGGGGAAGGGTACATTGATGCCGTTTGATTCCAGGTAACGCAGCCAGGTGGATAGCGCCAGAATATCCATTTGCCGCCCGGCGTCGTTGATATAGTACTCGCGCCGGACAGAGAATCCTGCTGCCGCCAGCACATTGGAAAGGCTCATGCCAAAGGCGGCACCGCGGCCGTGGCCGACATGAAGCGGGCCGGTCGGATTGGCGGAGACGAATTCAACCTGGGTTTTCTTGCCTTTCCCCATCTGGCTGCGGCCAAATTCGGCACCCTGCTGCAGGATAGTGGCAACAACGCGCTGCTTGGATGCTGCGCTGAGATAAATATTGATGAATCCGGCGCCGGCGATTTCGGCTTTTTCGACCCAGGGCGAGGCGGGCAGCGCTTCCAGCAGGGCACTGGCGATTTCGCGCGGATTGCGTTTAAGCGATCGCGCCAGTTGCATTGCCAGGTTGCAGGCATAATCGCCGTGCTGCACCTGCTTGGGGCGCTCAAGAACGATGTTGGCCTCGGTGGCCTCGGGGACGGCAATATGCAGTGCCCGGGTAAATAAATCAGTCAGATGCTGTTTCAAGTCAATATCTCAAGACAAGCGGTAAAGCCGCATATTCTAAAGCTTTCTGCGTGCAGCGGCTAGAAATCCAGCGGATCCACATCCAGCGACCAGCGTACCTGGCGCGCCTTGATGCCCATCAGCGCCTCATTCCAGTCATGCAGAAAGTGCTGCAAGTCGCGACGGGCGTCCGCCTGCACCAGTAACTGGGCGCGCTCGCGCCCGGCAAGGCGGGCCATGGGGGCGGGCACGGGGTCATAAAGGGTGACTGCTGACGAGAATGAGGCGGCTATTTTTCTTGCCTGATGCAGGAATGCCAACGCTGTTTCCAGTTGCGTTGCCTCGGCGCGCAGCAGGGCCTGGTGGCAAAAAGGAGGAAAGCCGGCCTGCTTGCGCTCGGTCAGCTGGTCTTTGGCGAAAGCCTCGTAGTCCTGATGGCGCAAGGCGTCGAACAGAGGGTGGTCTGGGAACTGGGTCTGGATCAGCACCGTGCCCGGCTCGGCAGCGCGGCCCGCACGGCCCGCGACCTGCATCAGCTGGGCAAAAAGGCGTTCTGCGGCGCGAAAATCGGCGCTGTATAGCGCGCCATCCACATTGAGCGCGCCAACCAGAGTGAGGCGCTTGAAGTCATGGCCCTTGGCGAGGATCTGGGTGCCAACCAGAATGTCCACGCGTTCCTCGTGTACTTCCTGCAGCATTTCTTTCAGGGCGTGCTTGCGCCGTGTGCTATCGCGATCGATGCGCAGGATACGGGCGGCGGGAAAATGTTGTGCCAGGGCTTCTTCCAGGCGCTGCGTCCCCTGGCCCAGGGGGGCCAGGTCGGGATTGCCACAACCCGGGCAGGCGCGTGGAATGCGTTCTTCGTGGCCACAGTGGTGGCAGCGCAGGCGCCGTTCGCGCAGGTGCACCACCAGCCGGCTGGAGCAGCGCAGGCAGGGTGCCAGCCAGCCGCACTGGTTGCACATCAGCACCGGGGCGTAACCGCGCCGGTTGATGAAGACCAGACTCTGCCGGCCATGTTCGAGGTTCTCGGCCAGCGCCCGAAGCAGGACGGAAGACAGGCCATCCTGTGGTTTCTCTATCCGCATATCCACGCAACGAATGGTGGGTAGTTGCGCTTCTTCAACCGCGCGCTGGGTCAGGCGCAGCAATTGATAACGTCCGGCCTGAGCATTATGGTAGCTTTCCAGCGCCGGCGTGGCGGAGCCTAGCAGGATGGGAATGCCGGCCTGGCTGGCGCGCGCTACCGCCATATCGCGTGCGCTATAGCGCAGCCCGTCCTGCTGTTTGAACGAGCTGTCATGTTCTTCGTCCACGATGATCAAGCCCAGCGCCGGCAACGGGGTAAAGATGGACAGCCTTGTGCCGAGAACAATTCGAGCCTGCCCGGACTGGGCCAGCAGCCAGTGGTGCAGGCGCTCGCTGTCGTTGAGACTGCTGTGCAGGCTGACCACCGGGACTTCGGGAAAGCGGGTCTGGAAACGGGCTTCCAGTTGTGGCGTGAGATTAATCTCCGGCACCAGCACCAGTATCTGCCGGCCCTGCTCCAGCTGCTTTGCAGTCAGGCGCAGATAGACTTCCGTTTTGCCGCTGCCGGTGATGCCTAGCAGCAGCGAGGCTGAAAATCCTGCTGGTGCAGACGCCATTTGATCAACCACCGCAGCCTGTTCCGGGTTGAGCACGGGCAATTCCTGGGGGACGCATGATGCGGCTGGTGTCCAGTGCCTGGCGCGAACTTCCTGCTGTTGAGCAATCCAGCCCGATGCAAGCATTTCCTTGAGATGCTTGCCTGCGCTGGGCGAGAGGGCAAGCAGGGTTTCGCGTTCAGTGGCCGGGGCCAGGGCCAGTTGAGCCAGCAGTTTGCGCTTTACGATTGCGCGCGGAGGCAGTTCGTCAGGCTGTGGCGCGGCTTCGCTCAATGCGTAGCTGATCTGGCAGGGTAGTGCGGCAGTCTGGTCGGAACGGAGTCGTTGCGGCAGGGCCGTGAAAATTACTTCACCCAGCGGGTGATGGTAATAGTCGGCACAAAACTGCAACAGCTTGAGGATGTCCGCCGAGAGTGCCGGTGTATCCCGGAAGACTTTCAATACCGGCTTGATTTGTGTGGTGGGATAATCCGAATGACTGGCGAGGGCAATAATCATCCCCACCATTTTCCTGCGCCCGAAGGACACCAGCACGCGCCGACCCACATCCTCCGCGCTTATTCCATCCGCCCGGTAGTCAAACAGGGTGTCGAGAGGAACATCCAGCGCAATTTTGAGTATTTGGGTCATCTAAAGACCCTGGTTTGGCGTAAACATTTCAAGTCGAATCTACTAATCCGGTAGTAACTTGCTGTAGTGAAGGCGCTTTTTTTATTACCCACAGAATCTGTGGATAAGTCTGTGGGTAATGCGCTGCCAAGTGGAATAATTGCTTGGTAGAAAAGGACTTTTTACTTTTGCGCAGTCCATGGGCTGTTGTTATAAGATGATATATAACAAATGGTTACAACAAATCGCCAATAATTAGTGGATTATCCTATTGACGCAGGGAACTTATTTAGGGCTGTGCATAAATCAGAAGAAATACAGCCCTGAACAAGCCTAGTTGTGGTATGGACGGCTCAACTCGTGCACCGCTTCAACCAGCGCGGCCGCATTCTCGGGTGGGGTGAACTGCGAAATGCCATGGCCGAGGTTGAAGACATGACCATTACCCTTGCCGTAGGAAGCCAGAATTTTGCCCGTTTCGGCGCGAATGACTTCCGGATTGGAGAACAGCACGGTTGGGTCGATGTTGCCCTGCAGTGCGACCTTGTCGCCTACGCGGCGGCGCGCCTCGCCGATATCGATAGGCCAGTCCAGCCCTACCGCATCGCAACCGATGCTGGCGATGCTTTCCAGCCACAGACCGCCGCCCTTGGTGAACACAATGACAGGAATCTTGACGCCATCTTTTTCGCGCGTCAGGCCGCTGACGATTTTTTCCATGTAGGCGAGGGAAAACTCATGGTAGGCCGCATGGGACAAGGCTCCGCCCCATGAGTCAAAAATCATGACGGCTTGCGCGCCGGCTTCGATCTGGGCATTGAGATAGCTGGTGACTGCCTGGGCATTGATGTCGAGGATGCGGTGCAGCAGTTCCGGGCGGCTGTAGAGCATGGTCTTGATCAAAGTGAAGTCGCTGCTGCTGCCGCCCTCAACCATGTAGCAGGCCAGGGTCCACGGGCTGCCGGAGAAGCCGATCAGGGGAACGGAGCCATCCAGCGCGGAGCGGATCTGGCTGACGGCGTCCATCACATAGCGCAGGTGGACGTTGGGATCGGGTACGCTGAGATCGCGGATTTCCCACTCGTCGCGCAACGGGCGCTCGAACTTGGGACCTTCGCCCTGGGAAAAATACAGCCCCAGCCCCATGGCATCGGGGATGGTCAGAATATCTGAAAAAAGAATCGCGGCATCGAGCGGAAAGCGTGCCAGCGGTTGCAGCGTCACTTCCGTGGCCAGGTCCGGGCTCTTGCACAGCGACATGAAATCGCCGGCACGCTCACGGGTCTTGTTGTACTCGGGCAGGTAGCGCCCGGCCTGACGCATCATCCAGACCGGGGTGTATTCGGTGGGCTGGCGCAGCAGGGCGCGCAGGAAGGTATCATTTTTCAGTTTACGGTGCATTCTATAGCCCTTTTCCCGGATCCATCGCCTGCAAGTGCGGCGATGGGGATAAATTTAACGGGGTAAATTGGAAATACCCATCAGGTATTCATCGACAGCACGCGCAGCCTGCCGTCCTTCGCGGATGGCCCACACAATCAGTGACTGGCCGCGGCGCATGTCGCCCGCGGCGAATACCTTGTCCACCGATGTCTGGTAGCAGCCGGCACCATCGGTTGTGGCCCTGGCATTGTTGCGCCCATCCTTTTCCACGCCGAAGTCATCCAGCAGCTTTTGCACCGGACTGACGAAGCCCATGGCCAGCAGCACCAGGTCGGCCTGTAATTCAAATTCGCTGCCGGGCATTTCGATCATCTTGCCGGCCTTCCACTCGACGCGCACGCAGCTCAGCTTTTCGACCTTGCCATTGGCGCCGAGGAATGCCTTGGTGGTCACCGACCAGTCACGTTCGCAACCTTCTTCCTGCGAACTGGAAGTGCGTAGCTTGAGTGGCCAGTTGGGCCAGGTCAGCGCCTTGTCTTCCTGTTCGGCCGGGCGTGGCATCACTTCGAGCTGGGTGACCGAGAGCGCGCCCTGGCGGATGGAGGTGCCCACGCAGTCAGAGCCGGTATCGCCGCCGCCGATCACTACGACATGCTTGCCGGTAGCCAGGATCTGTTGCGGCAGCGTATCGCCGGCAACCACCTTGTTTTGCTGCGGCAGAAACTCCATGGCGAAATGCACGCCTGCCAGATCCCTTCCGGGCGCCGGCAGATCACGGGCCTGTTCGGCGCCGCCGGCCAAAACCACGGCGTCGAACTCATCCTTCAGTTGTTGTGTAGGCACCTGCTCACCGACCTGCTGATTGACGCGGAATTCCACGCCTTCCGCACGCATCTGTTCGATGCGCCGGTCGATGTGCGACTTCTCGAATTTGAAATCGGGGATGCCGTAGCGCAGCAATCCGCCGATGCGGTCGTTCTTTTCGAGCACCACCACGGCATGCCCGACGCGCGCCAGTTGCTGGGCGCAGGCCAGACCGGCGGGGCCGGAGCCGACGATGGCGACTTTCTTGCCGGTCTTCTTCTGTGCGGGTTGCGGCACGACCCAGCCCTGCTCCCATCCCTTATCGATGATCGCATGCTCGATGGACTTGATGCCCACCGCATCATTGTTGATGTTCAGCGTGCATGCGGCCTCGCAGGGGGCGGGGCAGATACGGCCGGTGAACTCGGGAAAGTTGTTGGTGGAATGCAGCACGTCCAGTGCTCTTCTCCAATCATCCCAGTTGCCTTTGTAAACCAGGTCATTCCAGTCCGGAATGATGTTGTTGACGGGGCAACCGGTGGTGCAGAAAGGAATGCCGCAGTCCATGCAGCGGGCACCCTGGATGGCGGCCTGCTCATCGCTCAGGTGTTGCACGAATTCGCGGTAGTCTTTCACCCGCTCCGCGACCGGAAGGCTCGCCTCGTTCTGGCGGCTCAGTTCCATGAATCCGGTAGGCTTGCCCATTATGCAACCTCCTTTGCCTTGGCTTGCTGCACTGCAATTTCCTGCAAGGCGCGGCGATATTCTGTCGGCATGACCTTGATGAATTTCGGCAGGTAGCTGGCCCAGTTGTCCAGAATTTCCTTCGCGCGCGCGCTGCCGGTGTAGCGCAGGTGTTTTTCGATTTTTCCGCGCAGCGCTGCTTCGTCGGCCTTGCCCAGGTGATTGAAGTGCACCCGGCCATGCGTCTCCACTTCCCCTGTTTCGCTAAGGGCCGCTTCTTCCGGGACCGGTTCCAGCTGCACCATGGACATGTTGCAGCGGCGTTCGAAGCTGCCGTCCTCGTCAAGCACGTAAGCCACGCCGCCCGACATGCCCGCGGCAAAATTACGCCCGGTCTGGCCCAGCACGATCACCATGCCGCCGGTCATGTATTCGCAACCGTGGTCGCCCAAACCTTCCACTACCGCGACAGCGCCCGAGTTACGCACAGCGAAGCGCTCGCCCGCCACGCCGCGGAAATAGCACTCGCCGCTGGTCGCCCCGTAGAGCACGGTGTTGCCGACGATGATGTTATCTTCCGCCACGATCTTGCATTCCTTGGGCGGCATCACCACGATGCGTCCGCCGCACAAACCTTTGCCGACATAGTCGTTGCCTTCTCCGGACAGCTCGAAGGTGACGCCATGGGCGAGGAATGCGCCGAAGCTTTGCCCGGCGGTGCCGGTCAGCTTCACTGTGATGGTATCGTCTGGCAGTCCCGCATGGCCATAGCGCTTCGCCACTTCATGCGAGAGCATGGTCCCGGCGGTGCGGTTGACGTTGCCGATAGCGCAGTTGATGACCACCGGTTTTTTAGTTTCCAGCGCTGTAGAGGCCTGTGCAATGAGCTGATGATCCAGCGCCTTGTCCAGTCCGTGATCCTGGGTTTCGGAATGCAGGCGCGCCACGCTTGCCGGCATGGCCGGTTGATGGAACACCTTGGAAAAATCCAGTCCCCTGGCTTTCCAGTGAGCAATGCCCTGTTTCATGTCGAGCAGGTCGCTGCGCCCAATCAGGTCGTCGAACTTGCGGATACCCATTTGCGCCATAAGTTCGCGTGCTTCCTCGGCAACGAAGAAGAAATAGTTCACCACATGCTCGGGCTGGCCGGTGAATTTCCTGCGCAGCACCGGGTCCTGTGTCGCCACGCCCACCGGGCAGGTATTCAGGTGGCACTTGCGCATCATGATGCAGCCTTCCACCACCAGCGGCGCGGTGGCGAAGCCGAACTCGTCCGCGCCCAGCAAGGCGCCGATCAGCACGTCGCGCCCGGTTTTGATCTGTCCGTCCACCTGCAGGGCAATGCGCCCGCGCAGCTGGTTCAGCACCAGAGTCTGCTGGGTCTCCGCCAGGCCGAGTTCCCACGAGGTGCCGGCATGCTTGATGGAAGACAGTGGCGATGCGCCGGTGCCGCCGTCGAAACCGGAGACTACGATATGGTCTGCCTTGGCTTTGGATACGCCAGCAGCCACCGTGCCCACGCCCACCTCGGAGACCAGCTTGACCGAGATGGAGGCACTGGGGTTGGCATTTTTCAGATCGTGGATCAGTTGTGCGAGATCCTCGATCGAATAGATGTCGTGGTGCGGCGGCGGGGAAATCAGGCCCACGCCGGGCACCGAGAAGCGCAACTGGGCGATGTATTCCGAGACCTTGTGGCCGGGTAGCTGGCCGCCCTCGCCGGGCTTGGCGCCCTGCGCCATCTTGATCTGGATCTGGTCGGCGCTGGACAGGTATTCCGCCGTCACGCCGAAGCGGCCGGAAGCCACCTGCTTGATCCGGGAGCGCAGCGAATCGCCTTCCTGCATGACCAGATCGCGCTCGATACGACCCTTGCCGATAATTTCGGAGAGCTTCTCGCCGCCCTGCACGGTCCTGAAGCGGGCGGCATCTTCACCGCCTTCGCCGGTATTGGATTTGCCGCCGATGCGGTTCATCGCGATGGCCAGCGTGCTGTGGGCTTCGGTGGAAATGGAGCCGAGCGACATCGCGCCGGTGACGAAACGCTTGACGATTTCCTTCGCCGGCTCGACTTCATCCAGCGGCACCGGGGCGCCTGCCGGCTTGACCTCGAACAGTCCGCGCAGGGTCTTCAGCTGCGTGCTCTGGTCGTTGATCAGCTTGGCGTATTCCTTGTAAGTCTGGGCGTTGTTGGAGCGCGTGGCGTGCTGCAGCTTGGAAATGGTTTCCGGCGTCCACATGTGGGCTTCGCCGCGTACCCGCCAGGCATATTCGCCGCCCGCTTCCAGCGCGTTGGAGAGCACGGGGTCGCTGCCGAATGCGGACTGGTGGGTGCGCACGGCCTCTTCGGCGATTTCGAGCAGGCCGACACCCTCGATCTGGGTGGCCGTGCCGGTGAAATACTGCGCGACAAAGCCGGCGTTCAGACCGACCGCCTCGAAAATCTGGGCGCCGCAATAGGACTGGTAAGTGGAGATGCCCATTTTGGACATGACTTTCAGCAGCCCCTTGTTGATTGCCTTGATGTAGCGCTTGCCGGCTTCCTTGCCGGTCAGCTGGGTGGGCAGGGCGCCTGCCAGGGATTCGACGGTTTCGAAGGCCAGCCAGGGGCAAACCGCCTCGGCGCCATAACCGGCAAGCAGGGCAAAGTGATGCGTTTCACGGGCGGAGCCTGTGTCCACCACCAGGCCAGCGCTGGTGCGCAGACCTTCGCGAACCAGATGATGGTGCACGCCGGCGCAGGCCAGCAGGGCCGGAATGGCGGTGCGGCCTTGCGATATGGCCCGGTCTGACAGGATCAGCACGTTGTAGCCTTCTGCCACGGCCGCGTCGGCCGCCACGCACAGGGCTGCAATAGCCGCTTCGCAGCCTGCCGCGCCCTGTGTTGCGGGATAGGTGATATCCAGTACCCGGGTTTTATAGCGTCCCTGCGTCAGCTGGTCGATGTCGCGCAGCTTCGCCAGGTCCTCATTGGACAGCACCGGCTGGTGGACTTCCAGGCGCAGCGGCGGATCGGTCTCGTCGATGCCGAGCAGGTTGGGTTTCGGCCCGATGAACGAGGTCAGCGACATCACGATCTCTTCGCGAATCGGGTCGATCGGCGGGTTGGTCACCTGGGCGAACAGTTGCTGGAAGTAATCGTACAGCAACCTGTTCTTGTCGGAGAGCACGGGCAGGGCGGAATCCATGCCCATGGAGCCGGTGGCTTCCTCGCCAGCCGCAGCCATGGGCGCGAGGATGAACTTGAGGTCTTCCTGCGAATAGCCGAAGGCTTGCTGGGCGTCGAGCAGGGTTTCCCCGAGCGCCGGGCTGCTGCTGGCGTCAGGCAGGTCGCCGAGGAAATAGCGCGATTTTTCGATCCACTCGCGGTAAGGCTTGGCGGTGGCAAGCTGCTGTTTCAGTTCGGCATCGTCCACGATGCGGCCTGCCACGAGGTCGATCAGGAACATCTTGCCCGGCTGCAGGCGCCATTTTTTCACGATCTTGTGCTGCGGAATGTCGAGCACGCCCATTTCGGACGCCATCAGCACCACATCATCGTCGGTAATCAGGTAACGTGCCGGGCGCAGGCCGTTGCGGTCCAGCGTGGCGCCGATCTGGCGGCCGTCGGTGAAGGCCACGGCGGCGGGGCCGTCCCAGGGTTCCATCAGGGCGGCGTGATATTCGTAAAAAGCGCGGCGCTCCTCGTCCATCAGGGGGTTGCCCGCCCAGGCTTCGGGGATCAGCATCATCATTGCGTGAGGAAGCGAGTAGCCGCCTGCCACCAGCAATTCGAGGGCATTGTCGAAGCAGGCCGAGTCGGACTGGCCGTCCACGATCAGGGGCCACAGTTTTTCCAGGTCTTCGCCCAGCAGTTTCGAGGACATCGCCGCATGGCGCGCCGCCATCCAGTTCACGTTGCCGCGCATGGTGTTGATTTCGCCGTTGTGGGCGATCATGCGGAAGGGATGGGCCAGATCCCAGGTGGGGAAAGTGTTGGTGGAGAAGCGTTGATGAACCAGCGCCAGTGCGCTGACCACGCTGTCGTTTTGCAGGTCGAGGTAGTATTTGCCAACCTGGTTGGCCAGCAGCATGCCCTTGTAAACAATGGTGCGCGCGGACAAGGACGGAATATAGAAGCCCCTGCCCAGCGCCTCCGGCAGTTTGCTCACGGCATGCTCAGCCGTCTTTCTAATGACAAACAGTTTGCGTTCGAAGCTTTCGCCATCCGGGCAGCTTGCGCCGCGACCGATAAATACCTGACGGACGACCGGTTCTTCTGCCTTGACGCTTTCGCCCAGGCTGGCGTTGTCCACTGGCACATCGCGCCAACCCAGCAGGGCCTGGCCTTCCACGGCGATTTTTTCGCTGATTGTGCGCTCGCAGGCAGTGCGCGCCGCCGCGTCACGCGGCAGAAAGATCATGCCGACGCCGTATTCGCCCGCGCCCGGCAAGCTGATGCCGTGGGTGGAGCAGGCGGCGCGCAGGAATGCGTCCGGAATCTGGATCAGAATGCCTGCGCCATCACCCGCCAGGGGGTCTGCGCCCACGGCGCCTCGGTGGGTAAGGTTTTCCAGAATTTGCAGGCCCTGGCGAACCATGCTGTGGCTCTGTTTGCCCTTGATATGTGCAACAAAGCCCACGCCGCACGCGTCGCGCTCCTGGCGCGGATCATACAAGCCCTGTTGTGCCGGCAACGAAAGATGGCTCACGTCGTTCCTCATCTAAATCATGTACAGTTGTTTGAAATCGCTAACCTCAAAGCGCCAAGATACTCATGTAAAATCAGCGCGAAAGGGCGGAAATGTTACCCCGTCTCGGGCCGGATGGCAACCATGGGGCAGGGTATGAAGCCCCTCATGATTGGCGCGGCACCGGTTCTCGGTTATGATTTACCCCAAATTTTTTAGGAATGTTTAAATGAGCGGTCTCGATCAAAACACCCCCCGCCCCACCGAAATCAAGTTGCACCAGAAATCCCGCGAACTGGAAATCGCCTTTTCCGACGGCAAAATTTTTCATCTGCCTTGCGAGTTCCTGCGTGTTTATTCGCCTTCCGCCGAAGTGCGTGGTCACGGACCGGGGCAGGAAACCCTGCAGATCGGCAAGCGGGAAGTGGAAATTAACGGCGTCGAGCCTGTGGGCAATTACGCCGTGGTGCTGCAGTTCTCCGATGGCCATGATTCCGGGATTTACTCCTGGGATTACCTCCATGATCTGGGCATGAACCAGGAAGCCCTGTGGCAGAATTACCTGGATCGTCTGCAGGCTGCCGGTGCCAGCCGGGAGTCGCTGGTTCACGAAGCCATTGCCAAGAAATCCGGCGGTTGCGGCTCCGGGGGCTGTGGTTCAGGCGGTTGCGGCAGCAAGGGATAATTTGCGTTAGCAAGAGATAATCTAAGGAAGCGGGTTAGCAATGAGCGATAAAACCACACACTTCGGCTTCGCGACGGTCGCCGAGGAAGAAAAGGCGAGCAAGGTCGCGGAAGTCTTTCATTCCGTCGCCAGCCGCTATGACCTCATGAATGATGTGATGTCGGGCGGGCTGCATCGCCTGTGGAAAATCTTCACCATCGAGCAAAGCGGTGTGCGCACGGGCGGCAAGGTGCTAGACGTTGCCGGCGGCAGTGCCGATCTGTCGCTGCAGTTTGCGAAAAAAGTCGGCCCTACCGGCCAGGTCATTCTTACCGATATCAACAGCTCCATGCTCACCGTGGGCCGCGACCGGCTGCTGGATGGTGGATTCAATCCCACCGCAGCGCAGTGCGATGGCGAGAAGCTGCCTTTCCCGAGCAACTATTTCGATTGCGTGACGGTAGCCTTTGGCTTGCGCAACATGACTCACAAGGATGCGGCACTGAAGGAAATGTACCGTGTCATCAAGCCCGGCGGACGGGTGCTGGTGCTGGAGTTTTCCCGGATTGCCGCGCCGTTGCGTCCGTTTTACGATTTTTATTCCTTCAAGCTGCTGCCGGTCATGGGTAAATTGATCGCCAACGACGAAGCGAGTTATCGCTACCTGGCCGAATCCATTCGCATGCATCCGGATCAGGACACCCTCAAGCAGATGATGGAAGAAGCCGGCCTGGAGCGGGTGGAATACTTCAATCTCACTGGTGGCGTGGTAGCCCTGCACAAGGGTTTCAAGCTCTGAGCCCTGCTGAACCACCCCTTCTTCTGACGGCCCAGGCTTTCGCGGCAACCTTCAACCATCTGCTGCAAAGCCAGCCCTGGTCGCAGGAGCGCCTGCAGCGCCACGCCGGCAAAACCCTCCGGGTCAACCTGCCGCCCCTGCTGCTGCTTGTCAGTATCGAGTCGGACGGCATGATCGCCGCTGCCCCGGAAGACACGGAACCCGACGCCACGCTGGGTGTTTCCCCGCTTGCCTTGCTGCACATGCTGTCTTCGCGTCCCACCCCGCAGGAGCTGGTGCACACTGCCGGAGATGCAACCCTGGCGGTGGATTTCGGCAATATCCTGCAGAATCTGCGCTGGGATGCGGAAGAGGATTTGAGCAAGGTTTTTGGCGATGTGCTGGGTCATCGCATGGCCAGCACCGGCTCGAGCCTGCTATTGCACACCCGGCAGGCGGCTGAGAGCCTGGCTGCCAATCTGGTCGAGTACTGGACCGAGGAAAAGCCGCTGTTGGCCCGGCGCAAGGATATAGAAGAATTTGTCAGGGACGTGGACACGCTGCGCGATGCGGCAGCACGGCTGGAAAAACGAGTGGAGCGGTTGATGCAAAGGACGGATTCGTAGACATGCGGCTGCTGCGCCTGATCAAAATTCTGCATGTGGTCTTCCGCTTTGGCCTGGAGGAGTTCTTCCTTGGGCACGAACGCTTCCGCATTTTGCGCCCGCTGGTCAAGCTGGCGCTGTTCTGGCGGCCGATCAAGGCACCGCGTGCCGAACGTTTGCGCCTGGCGCTGGAGGCGCTGGGGCCGATTTTTGTCAAATTCGGCCAGTTGCTTTCGACCCGGCGCGACCTGGTGCCCCTCGACATTGCCAACGAGCTGGCCAAATTGCAGGATCGCGTGCCGCCTTTCCCCACGGCACAGGCGCTGGACGTTTTGCGCAAGGTTTATGGCCGGCCGGTCAGTGAAGTGTTTTCCGAATTCGATGAAATCCCCATCGCATCCGCTTCGGTGGCCCAGGTTCACCTGGCTGTGCTCAAGAATGGCCGCCGCGCAGCGGTAAAAATCCTGCGCCCCGGCATTGCCCCCCTGATCGACAAGGATATTGACCTGCTGTATGTCGGCGGCGGCCTGATCGAAACCCTGTGGGCTGACGGGAAACGCCTCAAGCCGCGCGAGGTGGTAGCGGAATTCGAAAAACATCTGCATGACGAGCTTGACCTGATGCGCGAGGCTGCCAGCGCTTCCCAGTTGCGCCGCAACTTCGATGGCTCAGATCTGCTGGTGGTGCCGGAAGTATTCTGGGATTACTGCCATACCGGGGTAATGGTGATGGAGTGGATGGACGGCACGCCTATCAGCCAGGTCGACAAGTTGCGCGAACTGGGCGTGAATATCCCCAAGCTGGCCTGCGCTGGCGTGGAAATTTTCTTCACCCAGGTATTCCGCGACGGTTTCTTTCATGCCGACATGCATCCCGGCAACATCCTGGTGGCGCCCGACGGGCGTTATATTGCGCTCGATTTCGGCATCATGGGCACGCTCACCGACGTGGACCGCAATTATCTGGCGCAGAATTTTCTCGCTTTCTTCCGCCGCGATTACAAACGCGTCGCGCAGGCGCACATCGAGTCCGGCTGGGCGCCGAAGGGTACCCGGGTGGACGAATTCGAAGCGGCGATTCGCGCTGTGTGCGAACCGGCTTTCGACCGCCCGCTCAAGGAAATCTCCTTTGGACGCGTGCTGCTGGGGTTGTTCCAGGCCTCGCGCCGCTTCAATGTAGAGATTCAGCCGCAGCTGGTGCTGCTGCAGAAGACCCTGCTCAATATCGAGGGCCTGGGACGGGAGCTCGACCCCGATCTCGATCTGTGGCAGACCGCCAAGCCCTACCTTGAGCGCTGGATGTCGGAGCAAATCGGTTGGCGCGGGCTGATGAATGCGCTCAAAACCGAAGCGCCAGGCTGGGCCGGTATCCTGCCACAGCTGCCGCGCCTGGCCCATGCCGCGCTGAACCGCGACCATGAAAGCGATCTTCTGCATCTGCGCGCCGAGATGGAAGCGCGCGAGCGCCGCGAACGTGGCCGTTTCTGGCTGCTGGCCGTGCTGCTGACCCTGGTTCTGCTGTCGCAGACACTGCCGTGGGTAATGCAGTATCTGGAATAAGATATAGACAGGATTAACGGGACTTATCAGGACAAACTCCCCGGTCCGGTTAATCCTTGAAATCATGTAATCCTGTTTGTTTAACGCAAAACGTGGAAGCATCCTCCATGCTGATGTGGTTTATCGCGCTCTATCTTCTGGTTTCCATCGGCATCGGCCTGTATGCCGCCACCCGGGTTCATACGGCCCGGGATTATGTGGTCGCCGGCCGTCACCTGCCGCTGTATATCGTCACCGCCACGGTGTTCGCAACCTGGTTCGGCTCGGAAGCCGTGCTGGGCATTTCCGCCAAATTCGTGCAGGACGGCCTCAGGGGTATCGTCGAAGATCCTTTTGGCGCCAGCATGTGCCTGATTCTGGTGGGCATGTTTTTTGCGGCCAAACTGTACAAGCTGAACCTGCTGACCATCGGCGACTACTACCGTCAGCGTTATAACCGCACGGTGGAAATTCTGACCGGTATCGCCATCGTGATTTCCTATCTGGGCTGGGTTTCGGCCCAAATCATTGCACTCGGGGCTGGTTTTTTCCATTGTCTCGGGTGGTGCGATTTCAAGCAGCGACGGCATGGTGCTCGGGGCCGCGATCGTGCTGGTTTATACCTTGTTTGGCGGCATGTGGTCGGTGGCGCTGACAGATTTTTTCCAGATGAGCATTATCGTGGTGGGCCTGCTGTACATCGCCTACCTGGCCAGCGATATGGCGGGCGGCGTCGGCCGGGTGGTGGAACACGCGCACACGGCAGGCAAATTTGAATTCTGGCCCGCGCTTGAGACCCGGGATGTGCTGGCATTTATCGCCGCGGGCGTCACCATGATGTTCGGCTCCATTCCGCAGCAGGACGTATTCCAGCGCGTCATGTCGGCACGCAACGAAAAGACCGCTGTGACAGGATCGATCCTGGGGGGCAGCCTGTATTTCGTGTTTGCCTTTATCCCCTTGTATCTTGCCTATTCAGCCAGCCTGATTGATCCGGCCCTGGTCACAGGGCTGATGGAAAAGGATCCGCAACTCATCCTGCCCAGTCTGATTCTTAACCACATGCCGATTTTTGCCCAGGTGATGTTTTTTGGCGCGCTGCTATCCGCCATCATGAGCACGGCGAGCGGCACCCTGCTTGCCCCCTCGGTCACCTTCACTGAAAACATTCTGAAAAATGTCATCGGCCAGCAAAGCGATCGCCATTTCCTGTGGACCATGCGCCTGGTGGTGGTGTGCTTTGCGGTGATCGTCACCCTGTTTGCGCTAAATTCCGGCGCGAGCATTTACGAGATGGTAAGCAATGCCTACAAGGTAACCTTGGTCATGGCTTTCGTGCCGCTGGTATTCGGGCTGTACTGGAAGCGCGCCAATACCCAGGGCGCCCTGTTTGCCATTACTGCCGGACTGACAAGCTGGCTGCTGCTGGAGGCTTTCAATCCGGCTGGTCTGTGGCCGCCGCAACTGGTCGGCCTGCTGGCCAGTGTGGCGGGTATGGTTATCGGTTCGCTGCTGCCCCATTTCGTCGGCAAACCCACACCCATCGAGCCTGATCACGCCGCGCTGCATCACCACGCAGCGGCGCAGACGGGCCATGTGGCTGACCACTTGAACTCACCACACAGCAAGTTCTAAGCCCGGGATTCCGGCCTCAGGGCGTGCTTCCACTTTGCTGGAATGCCGCTGTGAAGCAGGCCAGGAAACGCGCCAGCTCATTTTCCGGCAGATGATTGATCCCGGCGGCGGCTTTGCGCCCGCCGCCACTCTCGAACTGGCGGCACAGTTCGTCGGCGCCAGTCGGGTTGTTGCGTGGGGCGCGCACGCTGACAAGATAGCCGCCATTGGCTTTGCGGGTCAGCACGGCATGGGCGAGGGCAGGCTCGGCGCGTGCCAGATGATTGCCGAAAACCCCGCTGACGCGCCGGCTCCAGGGCTGGTCAGGCAGGATAGTGGCGCTGCCGGCCGGAGTTTCCCATTCAGGCGCCACGGCTTGTGCCAGCGCCATATCACCCGCGTAGCCCTGTTTCAGAAGCGGGAAAGCAGGTTCTGCCGCAATAAAATCCAGAGGGTCGGGGTAGGGGTGCAGGCGCCGGTAAAGCTCGGCGGGGTGGAAATAAAGATCATCCACACTTTCGCCATAGGCATTGTAGTTGATGCATTCCCCCAGCTCGCGCAGGGCGTCAAGCTGCTGTGGTGCAAGGTTCAGCGGTGCGGCGGCTCGTGCCGCGGCGCCATGCAGGTTGTCGCCAAAAGCCGCAACCACTGCCCAGGCCCTGAACCTGCCTTGCAGCATGCGGTCGACCAGCAGGCTGGTGCAGACTTCCGGGTCGGGATCGATCAGCGCCCGCAGGGCAGGGTGGGCGGGGATTTCCCCGGCGTAGTGGTGGTCCACATAAGTCACGCCTGCGCCAGCGTCCAGCAGGTGCAACAGGGCGGCGCGGTTCTTGTCGAGCGAGATGTCCAGCACGGTGATCTGGTCGCCAGTGCCAGCCTCAACCTGCTGCAACAGGGCAATGTCGCGCTTGATGCCGGTAATCAGCGTGCTCTTCGCGCGGCTCGGCCAGACGCAGCTGGTGCAGCGCGCAGATGCCGTCGGCGTCGCCATTGAAGACGTCAAAAGTAGTCATGGGCTGATATGATACACATTTTTCCCGGGGGTTCTGCGATGGAAGGGCGTGGTTTGGAAGCCTTGCGCGACGAGATCACGGGCTTTTGCCGCAGCGCGCGACTGGGCGCCGTTTCACACCCCGAAAAACCTGTCCATGGCCCTGATCGTCGAGGCGGCCGAGCTGGTCGAGCAGTTCCAGTGGCTGACGCCCGAACAGAGCCAGGCGCTTTCGCCGGAGAAGCTTGAGGCGGTACGGCAGGAATGTGCCGACATCCTGATTTACCTCACCCGTTTTGCCGACATGCTGGACATCGACCTGCTCGATGCCGCGCGCGACAAGCTGGTGATCAATGCCGCCAAATATCCGGCGCCGAAATGAGTTGAAAAACGATTAACCACGGAGAACACGGAGGGCACAGAGAAAGGCATTTTGGCCATAATCAGGGACTGGTAAGTGCCTTGCCCCATTGGATTCTGTTTTGCTTCGTGCTCTCCGTGTTCTCCGTGGTTAAAATGCCTTTTTAGAGAGAATTAAATAATCCATGAGCTATTTCGAAAAACACGTATTTTTCTGCACCAACCAGCGCGAGGACGGCCAGCCATGCTGCGCTAACCACGATGCGCAGGCGATGCGCGACCATGCCAAGGGGCGGATCAAGAAGCTGGATCTGAACGGTGCGGGCAAGGTGCGCATCAACAGCGCCGGCTGCCTCGACCGTTGCGGCGAGGGGCCGGTGCTGGTGGTCTATCCGGAAGCGGTGTGGTACACCTATGTCGACCAGTCGGATATCGATGAAATTGTCGACAGCCACCTGGTGGGCGGCAAGGTCGTCGAACGACTCAAGATCTGAGCATGCAGGCAGTTCTCTCTGCCACGGGCCTGCGCAAGCGCTACGGCATCAGCGAAGTGGTCGCGGGCCTCGATCTGGCGCTGGTGCCGGGCGAGTGCTTCGGCTTGCTGGGTCCCAACGGCGCGGGCAAGACCACCACGCTGCGGCTGCTGCTGGGCCTGACCCGGCCGGATGGCGGCACGATTTCGCTGCTCGGCCTGCCTGTGCCCGAGAAAGCGCGCGAAGCACGGCTCAAGATCGGCGTGGTGCCGCAGATGGACAGCCTCGACCCGGATTTCACGGTGACGGAAAACCTGCTGGTCTACGGGCGCTACTTCGGCCTGAAGGACCACGAGATCCGGGCGCGGATTCCTGCTCTGCTCGAATTTGCCGAGCTGGAGAGCAAGGCGGATGCGAGCATTGAATCGCTCTCCGGCGGCATGAAGCGGCGCCTGACCCTGGCGCGCGCGCTGGTCAACGACCCCGACGTGATTTTTCTCGACGAACCCACCACCGGCCTCGACCCGCAGGCGCGCCACATGATGTGGCAGCGTCTGCGCCGCCTGCTGGGCGCGGGCAAGACCATCCTGCTCACCACCCACTTCATGGAAGAGGCCGAGCGCCTGTGTGATCGCCTGCTGATCATGGACAAAGGGGTGGCGGTTACCACCGGCGCGCCGCGCGACCTGATCGCCGAGCATATCGAGCCGCATGTGGTGGAGATCTATGGCGGGGAAGGGAAGCCGGACTGCGCCGGTTTATGCCAGCGCCAGGAGCAGGTGGGAGAAACCCTGTTTTGCTACGCTGCCGACCCGCATGACCTGCTGGCCCAGTTGCAGCAGCAATGCGAATTGCGTTATTTGCATCGCCCGTCCAACCTGGAGGACGTATTTCTGAAACTGACCGGCCGGGATCTGCGGGAATGACGCAACGGACAAATTACAGCCCGCCCAGCCTGAGCTGGCGCTTCATTTCCGTGTGGCGGCGCAATTTCCTGGTCTGGCGCAAGCTGGCGATTCCCTCCATCCTGGGCAATCTGGCCGACCCGGCGTTCTACATGCTCGGTCTGGGCTATGGGCTTGGCAGCCTGCTGCCCGAGGTGGGCGGCGTATCCTACATGACCTTTCTCGCCGCCGGCACCCTGTGCTACAGCACCATGAACAGCGCCACCTTCGAGAGTCTGTATTCCGCTTTCTCGCGCATGCATGTGCAAAAAACCTGGGATGCGATGCTGAATGCGCCGCTGGATCTGGATGACGTGATGCTGGGCGAGCTGGTCTGGGCGACGAGCAAGAGCGTGCTTTCCGGAATTGCGATTCTGGTCATCATCCTGGCGCTGGGCCTGGCGAATTCCTGGCTGCTGCTGTGGACCCTGCCGCTCCTGGTGCTGATCGGTTTCTGCTTCACCGGCCTGGCGCTGGTGATGAACGCGCTTTCGCCCAACTATGATTTCTTCATGTACTACTTCACCCTGGCAATCACGCCCATGGTGCTCTTGTGCGGCGTGTTCTACCCGGTCGAGCAGCTGCCGGCCTTCCTGCAGGCCGTCGCAAACTGGCTGCCGCTGACCCATGCCATCCAGCTGGCACGGCCGCTGGTTCAGGGGGAGTGGCCGCAGCATGTTATTACGCATATCGGCGTATTGCTGGCCTATGGGGGCGGGGGATTCTATCTGGCGCTGGTGCTGGTGCGGCGCAGGCTGTTGAAATAACCTGCAAAAATTATCCTGAGAAACCTCAGTTCGATAACCACGGAGAACACGGAGAAAGGCAGTTTGCGGTCATTTATGGCCTTACCCAACGGGCGAATGCCAAACATCATGCAATCTATGGTTTTTACTCCGTGTTCTCCGTGCCCTCCGTGGTTAACTGCTTTTTATTAGGATTATTGCGCTTCGATTCTTCAGACCCATCAGGGCGCCTGGCCTTTCGGGCGCTGCAAAATTAGCCGTCGGCTTCATGCATCTGTTAAGATGCCGGCCTGCGGCATTTGTCTCCAGTCCTCGCGCCGCTGCCCTTCCGGCTTATCAAACCCCCTATTCGTCCTAAGACTGGCGCCCAACGAGGCGACAGGCCGATATTACTATCAGGAATTTCATGTCTTTTTCTTCTCTCGGCCTGTCCGATGAAATCGTCCGTGCCGTCACCGAACACGGTTACACCATCCCCACCCCGATCCAGTTGCAGGCGATCCCCACCGTGCTTTCGGGCGGCGACCTGCTGGCTGGCGCGCAGACCGGCACCGGCAAGACCGCCGGCTTTACCCTGCCGATATCTGCATCGTCTCTCTAGCGGCGGCGACAAGGCGCCGTCTGGCGGCTACACGCCCGGCCATTACCCGATCCGGGCGCTGATGCTCACCCCGACGCGCGAACTCGCTGCGCAGGTCGAGGAAAGCGTGCGCACCTACGGCAAATACGTGAAGCTCAAATCCATGGTGATGTTCGGCGGGGTCAACATCAACCCGCAGATCCAGCGTCTGAGAACCCGCGTCGACATTCTGGTCGCCACGCCGGGCCGTCTGCTCGACCACCTGCAACAGAAAACGGTCGATCTTTCGCACGTCGAGATTCTGGTGCTGGACGAAGCCGACCGCATGCTGGACATGGGCTTCATCCGCGACATCAAGCGCGTGCTCGCGGTGCTGCCCAAGCATCGCCAGAACCTGCTGTTCTCCGCCACCTTCTCCGATGAGATCAAGTTACTGGCAGACGGCCTGCTCAATAAACCGGCGCTGATCGAAGTGGCGCGCCGCAACGTCACCGCCGACACGGTGGCGCAGAAGGTTTACAAGGTCGACCGCGAAAGAAAGCGTGAACTGCTTACCCACCTGATCAAGGAACACAGCTGGCACCAGGTGCTGGTGTTCACCCGCACCAAGCACGGCGCCAACAAGCTGTCCGAGCAACTGACCAAGGAAGGCATTCCGGCCCTTGCCATTCACGGCAACAAGAGCCAGGCGGCGCGCACCCGCGCCCTGTCCGAGTTCAAAACAGGCAAGCTGCAGGTGCTGGTCGCCACCGATATCGCCGCGCGCGGCATCGACATCAGCGAATTGCCGCACGTGGTCAACTTCGAGCTGCCCAATGTGCCGGAAGATTACGTCCACCGCATCGGCCGTACCGGCCGTGCCGGCTCGGAAGGCGAGGCCGTTTCGCTGGTGTGCATCGACGAAAAGAAACTGCTGTCGGATATCGAAAGGCTGATCAAGCGCGAGATACCCGAGGTAGTGGTGCCGGGCTTCGAACCCGATCCGTCGATCAAGGCCGAGCCGATCCTGAACGGGCAGAACCGGGGCGGCGGGCAACAGCGCTCAGGCGGCAGAAGCCAGCCCGGCGCTCGCTCCGGAAACCGCTCGGCGGCACCCTCTGCGGCCAGGCCCAGAGGGCCGGCAGGCAGTGGCGCTGGCAAGCCGCCGCTGCACCGCACCGGTGGGCGGGGTCGCTGATCGATTCAGTATCAGTATAGGAAAGGGGGCGATTCGCCCCCTTTTTTCTTGCGCCGCGCAAACCAGAGCGAGTACACCAGCACATTCAGGATCACCACGCCCATCCCCAGTGCAAACTGCAGCTCGCGCGTCAGATCCGCCGGGTAGATCAGGGGAAGAAGGTAGTGTTCGATGAAGCCGCTGGTGTAGCCACGATCGCCGCCGGCTTGCCGCAACAGATTTTCCAGAGGCGTGAGCGGGCAGATCCACCCGGTGAATTCGATCAGCGCGCCCCAGAGGGCTGCCGGCACATGCAGCCAGGCCAGCCAGCGCCATTTCAGGGCAAAAAAGCCGCCCAGCACCACGAACAGGATGAACCCGAAGTGGAGCAGGACGACCAGATCGGCGGCGATTGCATTCAACATTTCGAGGCACGCGCCAGAACCCGGAAATTCAGGCGGACACGCCCAGTTCCGTACACAGCCGGGTCACCAGTGCCTGCAACTCGCCGACTTCAGCCTCAAGCCTGGCTACCTTGGCTTTCAGTGCGGCAATCTCACCCAGCGAAATGTCGCCCGATGATGAGGCAGCTGCATGTGTGGGCTCTGCGATGACCGGCACGCCGCTCAACAGGTGCATCCAGCGGTTTTCGCGCGCACCGGGCTGGCGCGGCAATTCGACCACCAGTGCCCCGGCTTGCCGTTCGGCCAGTTCATTCAGAAACGCCTCGACCGCCGAGATGTCGGAAAACTTGTGCAGCCGCTCGCTGTTGAGGCGCAGTTCGCCCGCTGTTTGCGGGCCGCGCAGCATCAGCATAACCAGCAGGGCTACCGACTGCGAGGGCACCTGCAAGACCCGCTCGATATTGTGGGCGTAGCGTTGCACTCGCCCGCCGCTCGATTCCACCACCAGTGTCAGTGACCTGAGACTGTCAATCGCCGTCAGCACATCCGCTTCGTTTGCTTCGATCACCGGGTCGCGGCTGGTTTTCTGGTTGCAGCCGGAAATCAGGGTGTTCAGCGTCAGGGGATAAGTGTCGGGGACGGTGTGCTGCTTTTCGGCGAGCACGCCAAGAACGCGTGTTTCAAGCAGGGACAGTATGGGCAGGGGAGAGCTGGACATGATTAGCGCTTCGCAAAAGGATTATTATGCGCCCCGTCTGTTGTCATGAATATGGATCATCGCAGGTTATACTCGCGGCATATACACAGGACATGGCCAGGCTGGCCGCCGCATTCAGAAATCATGAGCATGGATCCATTACTGCGCCACCGCATTCCCGAACCCGAGCTGATGGATGATCCGGCGCAGGCGCGTGCCTACGCTGAGGCGGATTTTTCAGAGCCGCATCAGGCAGTTGTGGCCCATTTTCAGCGCCTGTTTCCCGGTTTTTCTCCGCAACAGGCCATCGATCTGGGCTGCGGTCCGGCGGATGTGACCCTGCGTTTTGCACGGACTTTCCCGGCAACCCGATTTCTTGGCGTGGACGGCGCAAGCGCGATGCTTTCCTTGGGGCGCCAGGCCGTGGCGGCAAATGAGCTTGCCCAGCGTCTGGTGCTGCAGCAGTGTTACCTGCCCGATACGCAATTGCCAGCCGGTGTCTTCGATGCCGTGATCAGCAATAGCCTGCTCCATCATCTCGACGATCCCGCCGTGCTGTGGCAGACTGTCCGACACGTTGCCGGGCCCGGGGCGGCGGTGCTGGTCATGGACTTGAAGCGACCTGAAAGCATTAAGGAGGCCCAATGCCTTGCCGACCACTACGCAGCCGATGCGCCGCCCATATTGCAGCATGATTTTTACCATTCACTGCTTGCCGCCTATCGCCCGTACGAAGTGCGCCTGCAACTGGATGAGGCAGGGCTGTCGCAACTGCAGGTCGAGGCGGTGAGCGATCGCCATTTGCTGATTTGGGGAATAATCCTAGAAACCTTAGTTGACCGCTAATCTGGATATTTAACCTCATGACCCTGAATGGTTTTATCATGAATTTTGCGTTCACCCGTTTGGTGACCCCGCTACAGGCTGAATTGCACAATTTTTGGGGCGCATGGCCGCGTTGTAACTCCTTGGAATGGAATGACCATTCCGCGTCGTTACGTCTTGCCCTGTGCCCCAAAAATCGCACACTTCAGCCTGTCCAACTGAGGTTTCTAGGATAATGGATGTTTGAAAACCCGGCGCCGGATGAAACCCGCGCTTTGCTGAAAAAAGTTCGCACCATCGCGGTGGTGGGCCTGTCGCCCCAGCCGGCGCGCCCCAGCTATTTCGTGTCCAGGGCGATGCAGGGCTTCGGCTACCGCATCATTCCGGTGCGCCCGGCCGTGAGCGAAGTGCTGGGAGAGAAGGCCTACGCTACGCTGGCCGATGTGCCGGAACCAATCGACCTGGTGGATGTGTTCCGGGCAGCGGAGCATGTGGATGCCATCGTGGATGAATGCCTGCGCCTGAACATCCCCTCCATCTGGATCCAGGAAGGCATCGTCAACGAAGCCGCAGCAGCAGAAGGCCCGTAACGCCGGCATGAGCGTGGTCATGGACCGCTGCATTTACAAGGATTACGTGGAGCTGTTTGCCTGACATGAAGCTGAAGTTCACCAAAATGCACGGCCTGGGCAACGATTTTGTCGTCATTGACGCCATTACGCAGCAGGTTGCCCTGAGCGCAGAACAATTCCGTTTCCTTGCCGACCGCCATTTCGGCGTCGGTTGCGACCAGATTCTGCTGGTTGAAAAGCCCTCCGGCAGCTCTGCCGATTTCCGCTACCGTATTTTCAACGCCGATGGTGGTGAAGTCGAACAGTGCGGCAATGGGGCGCGCTGCTTTGTACGCTTCGTGCACGACAAGGGCCTGACGCAGAAAACCGAAATCAGCGTCGAAACCGCTTCCGGCACCATTTACCCGCGCCTGGAAGCGGATGGGCAGGTCACGGTCAACATGGGCGCGCCGCGCTTCGAGCCGGAGCAGATTCCTTTTGCCGCGCCCCAGCGTGCGTTGACTTATCCGCTCCCGGTGGAGGATCGGACCCTGGACATCAGTGCGCTTTCCATGGGCAATCCGCACGCGGTGCTGGTCGTGCATGATGTGGATTCCGCGCCGGTTGGCGAACAGGGGCCGCTGATCGAAAACCACCTGGCCTTCCCGGCGCGGGTCAACGTGGGCTTCATGCAGATCGTGGACCGCGGCCATATCCGCCTCAGGGTGTTCGAACGCGGCTCGGGTGAAACCCTGGCCTGCGGCACCGGGGCCTGCGCGGCAGCAGTCGCCGGCATCACCCGCGATTTGCTGGATAGCGAAGTTACCGTCAGCACCCGTGGCGGAGAGCTTGTCATCCGCTGGCCGGGCGAGGGACAGGCCGTGTGGATGACCGGCCCGGCCGAAACCGTATTTGAAGGCGAAATCCATCTTTAACCTTTTAGGATCAGAAAAATGAATTTGAGTGCAGAAGCCATCGTCGAATTCCTGCAGGAGAACCCGGCGTTCTTCGAGGACAAACCCGGCCTGCTGGAGCAGATCGCCATTCCCCATCCACACGGCGGCCGTGCCATTTCTCTGGCCGAACGGCAGCAATTGCAGCTGCGCGAGAAGAACAAGCTGCTGGAATCAAAACTGCGCGAACTGCTGCAATTCGGCGAAGAAAATGACGCCATCGGCGAGAAAGTCCACCGCTTCAGCCTCTCCCTGCTGACCGCGCGCACAATCGAATCCCTGCTGCCGACCATCACCCTCAGCCTGCGCGACGATTTCGCCGTGCCGCATGTCGCCCTGCGCATCTGGGCCGCGCCGGCACAGGCCTCGGAGCAGGCGGAGTTTTCCGATGTCAGCGCCGAGCTCAGGGCCTTCGCCGATACCCTGGTGCGCCCTTATTGCGATACCCAGCCACCCTTTGAAGTCGCCTCCTGGTTTGGTGATGCAGCCGGTCTGGTACAGTCTTTTGCGGTGGTTTCGCTGCGCAGCGAGCACGCATTTGGCCTGCTGGTGCTGGCAAGCGAGGATGCCCAGCGTTTCTATCCGGAAATGGGCACGCTCTATCTGAAGCGTATCGGCGAACTGGTCACGGTCGCCCTCATGCCTTATATCAACGAGGATCGGGACGCCGCCTGATGAACGCGGGAGAGGCTAGCCCTGCCGGTTTCGGACTGCTGCAGGCCTACCTCTCCCATCTCCAGCATGAGCGGCGCCTGTCGCCGCTGACCTGTAAAAACTATTCCCGCGATATCGAGGCATTGCTTGGTCTGGCCAGTGAAATTCCGCTGGACCAGCTGCAAATCCACCACATCCGCCGTTTTGTCGCGCAGCTCCATGCCTCGGGCCTGAGCAGTCGCACCCTGGCACGCACGCTTTCGGCGTGGCGCGGCTTTTATCAATATCTGGGCCGCCAGCATGCCTTCCCGCACAATCCCTGCGCCGGCCTGAGCGCGCCCAAGGCCGCAAAAACCCTGCCCCAGGCACTCTCCCCGGAGCAGGCCGCGCATCTGATGGAAGTGGAGGAAGATGGCCCCCTGGCCGTGCGCGACAAAGCCATGCTGGAACTCTTTTACTCCTCCGGCCTGCGTCTGGCCGAACTGATCGGCGCCAATCTGGAAGACATGGACTTCACCTCGGGCGAGATTCGCGTGACCGGCAAGGGCAGCAAGACGCGCATCGTACCGCTGGGACGCCTTGCCATCGAAGCCATCCAGGCCTGGCTGGCCTGCCGGGCGCAGCTTGTTGCAGCAGGCGAGCGGGCCGTATTTGTCGGCCAGCACGGCAAGCGACTCTCACCGCGCGCGGTGCAGCTTCGCCTCAAGCAATGGGGCATCAAGCTCGGCATCAACGCCAGCGTCCATCCCCACATGCTGCGTCACTCCTTCGCCACCCATGTGCTGCAATCCAGCGGCGACCTGCGCGCAGTGCAGGAAATGCTCGGCCACGCCAACATCTCGACCACCCAGGTCTATACCCATCTCGACTTCCAGCATCTGGCCAAGGTTTACGATGCGGCACACCCCCGGGCGAAAAAACGTCCGAAATCATGAAATAGTAAATGACTATCGATTTGATATAAACAATCAATTGGAATTATTGAGCCAGGGCCTTTAACATTTGTTTCAGCGTAGTGATTTATTTCAACCCACTGAAGGAGAAACCCCTGATGAATACCACCCTGATCAACACCGAAGTTCAGCCTTTCAAAGCCACCGCCTTTCACAACGGCAAGTTTGTTGACGTGACCGAAGCCTCGCTCAAGGGCAAGTGGTCGGTGATGTTTTTCTACCCGGCCGACTTCACCTTTGTCTGCCCGACCGAACTGGGCGACCTGGCCGACAATTACGCCGAGTTCAAGAAGATGGGCGTGGAGATTTACGGCGTGTCCACCGACACCCACTTCACCCACAAGGCCTGGCACGACACTTCCGAAACCATCGGCAAGATCCAGTTTCCGATGATCGGCGATCCGACCGGTGTCATCAGCCGCAACTTCGGCGTGATGATCGAGGAAGCGGGCCTGGCAGAACGCGGCACCTTTGTCATGGACCCGGAAGGCAAGATCCAGATCATCGAGATCAACGCCGGTGGCGTAGGCCGCGATGCATCCGAGCTGATCCGCAAGATCAAGGCCGCTCAATACGTCGCGGCACATCCGGGTGAAGTCTGCCCGGCCAAGTGGAAAGAAGGCGAAGCCACGCTGGCGCCGTCCCTGGACCTGGTCGGCAAGATCTAAATCAGCTTTGCAGTCCCCGGAATTCACTCCGGGGACTGGATTTCAACGCAAAGGCGCCAGTGCCGCAGCGGCGCCTTTCCATTGCAATTCATGCAGGGAGAACAACATGCTCGATACCAACGTCAAAACCCAGCTCGCCGCTTACCTCGAGAAACTGCAGCAACCGATCGAACTGGTTGCCTCGCTTGATGACAGCGATGCCGCGCTCCAGATGCGCGAACTGCTCGCCGATATCGCTGCGCTTTCGCATCTCGTCAGCGTCCGTGAGGATGGCAAGGACGCACGCAAGCCCTCCTTCACGGTCGGCCGCGCCGGCGAGACGGCGCGCATCCGCTTTGCCGGCATTCCCATGGGCCACGAATTCACCTCACTGGTGCTGGCGCTGCTGCAGAGCGGCGGTCACCCGCCCAAGGTCGACCCCGCCCTGATCGATCAGATCAGGGCGATTCCGGGCAAATTCCATTTCGAGACCTTCATTTCCCTGTCCTGCCATAACTGCCCGGACGTGGTGCAGGCCCTGAATCTCATGGCCGTGCTCAATCCCGGCATCGAAAGCGTGATGATAGATGGCGCACTGTTCCAGAACGAAGTGAGTACTCGCCAGATCATGGCCGTGCCCAGCGTGTTTCTCAACGGCGAGCCTTTTGGCCAGGGCCGCATGACCATTGAAGAGGTCGTCGCCAAACTGGATAGCGGCGCAGCGACGCGCGATGCGGAAAAACTCGGCGCGAAGGAAGCCTTCGACGTGCTGGTTATCGGCGGTGGCCCCGCCGGCGCGGCGGCAGCGATCTACGCCGCACGCAAGGGCATCCGCACCGGCGTGGTAGCGGAGCGCTTCGGCGGCCAGGTGCTCGATACCCTGGCGATCGAGAATTTCATCTCGGTGCAGCACACCGAGGGTCCGAAGCTTGCCGTGGCGCTGGAGCAGCACGTCAAGGAATACGAGGTCGACATCATGAACCTGCAACGCGCCGAGGCGCTGATTCCGGGGGAGGGCATGCACCAGGTGCGCCTTGCCAGTGGCGCCACGCTCAAGGCCAAAGCCGTGGTGCTCGCCACCGGCGCGCGCTGGCGCGAGATGAATGTGCCGGGCGAGCAGGCATACCGGGGCAAGGGCGTGGCCTACTGCCCGCACTGCGACGGCCCCCTGTTCAAGGGCAAGCGCGTGGCGGTGGTCGGCGGCGGCAACTCGGGTGTCGAAGCAGCGATTGATCTTGCGGGCATCGTGGCGCATGTCACCGTGCTCGAGTTCAACGACAAACTGCGTGCCGACGCGGTGCTGCAGAAAAAACTCAACAGCCTGCCCAATGTCAGCGTGATCAAGAACGCCATGACCACCGAAGTTACCGGCGATGGCAACAAGCTGGGCGGCCTGGTCTATACTGACCGTGTCAGCAAGGAAAGCCACCGCATCGAGCTTGAGGGCGTCTTCGTGCAGATCGGTCTGTTGCCGAACACCGACTGGCTCAAGGGAACGCTCGACCTGTCCAAATATGGCGAGATCGAGATCGATGCGCGTTGCCAGACTTCGCTGCCCGGCGTTTTTGCCGCGGGCGATGCGACCACCGTGCCTTACAAGCAGATCGTCATCGCCATGGGCGAGGGGGCCAAGGCCAGTCTGTCGGCCTTTGACCACCTGATTCGCGCCTAGGCACACAGTATTCAAGCAATTTAATTTTTTCTGACCAGGAGGACTGAATCATGGCTACCAAGAAAACCAAGGCTCCATCCATCGATATCGGCATCAATGCCGCAGACCGGGAGAAGATCGTGCGCGGCCTGTCTGCGCTGCTCGCCGACAGCTATACGCTGTACCTGATGACGCACAACTTCCACTGGAACGTGACCGGCCCGCAATTCAACAGCCTGCACCTGATGTTCATGGCGCAATACACCGAGCAGTGGAATGCCATCGATCTGATCGCCGAGCGCATCCGCGCGCTGGGCCATCCCGCCCCCGGCACCTACAAGGAGTTCGTCAAGCTGGCTTCGATCAAGGAAGTGGAAGGCGTGCCCAAGGCCGACGACATGATCCGTCATCTGGTGGCCGCTCAGGAAGCAACGGCGCGCACCGCCCGCAAGACCTTCTCGGTGGTGAGTGCGGCAGATGATCAGCCCACGGCGGACCTGCTGACGCAGCGCCTGGAAGTGCACGAAAAAACGGCGTGGATGCTGCGCAGCCTGCTCGAGGATTAAACTGGTTTCTTGCGCGCTACCAGGTCCACTAGCGCAGACATGCCGCTGTGGCCTGGTCCCTCGCTGATTTCGGCATCGTGTTCGCGTAATTGCAGGATTTCCATGGCGCCGAAATCGCGCCGCAGATCTTCCGCCGTGTACAGGTTGTCGACGTTGGAAGGGCCGCCGGTCCTGTATTCGAGCTGTTTCGGCGTATAGCCCTGCAGCAGCAGCAAGCCGCCCGGTTTCAATGCCCGCTGGATGGCTCGGTGCAGGGCAGGGCGCTCCTCTGAGGAAGCAAACTGGATGAAAATCGCCACGATCACGTCGAAGCGGTTTTCACCCCAGTCCCAGGTGTGTACATTGACCAGTTCGGTCTGCAACGACACGCTGCGGGAAGTTGCCAGCTGGCTTGATTTTTCCAGTGCTTTCTCGGAAAAATCCACCGCCAGCACATCCAGCCCCTGTTCCGCCAGCCAAACACCGTTGCGCCCCTCGCCATCTGCGACCGAAAGAGCCGACTGCCCCGCCTGCAGCAGATGGGCCTGGGAAGCCAGAAAGGCATTAGGCTCGGTACCGTAGAAATACACGGCGCCACCAAAGCGCTCGTTCCAGAAATCCTTCATGGATTACTTCTTGGCTGCTGGCTTTCCTGCCAGGAGTTGCTCCAGCTTCGCGGCCGGGATCATGCCTGGAACACGGCGTCCGTCGGCAAAAATGATGGTAGGCGTGCCCTTAACCCCCAGCTTCTCCCCCAGCTGGATAGTTTTGGCGACCGGGTTGTCGCAGCTGCCATCGTTCTTGGGCAGCGTGCCTTTCATCATCCAGTCATCCCATGCCTTGACCTTGTCTGGCGCACACCAGATCTGCCTGGATTTCTTGCCTGCCTCGGGGTGTAATTGTTCAAGTGGCATGAGGAAATTGTAAACCGTGATGTCGGTTACATTGACCAGTTCCTGCTCGAATTTCTTGCAATAAGGGCAGTCCGCGTCGGAAAACACGGCGATCTTGCGGCTGCCGTTGCCTTTCACCACCTTGATGGCGTCGCCCAGCGGCAGGGTATCGAATTTGACCGCAGTCAGCTTCTGCATGCGCTCTTCGGTCAGATTCTTCTGCGCATCGAGGTCGAGCACCGCGCCCATGAAGACATATTTGGCCTTGTCGTCGGAATAGATCAGTTGCGGACCTTCCACCAGCACCTCATACAAACCGGCATAAGGCGTTTTGGTCACGCTTTGCACCTTGGCGCCGGGAAATTTGGTTTCGATGTTCTTTTTGATGGCTGCGTCATCGGCATGTGCGGGTGCAGCAGCAAGACCAAACAGCAGGGGCAGGGCAAAGCGTTGGAGAGAAAGCATGAGGATTCCTGAAATAGAGATTGAAATAAGAGGGACTGCTGGAGTTTACCCGAGTTCCCCGATGGCATGGCGCATGAGCCGGTTTTTCAGACCGCCGAGGTGGTTGGTCAGGCTCAAACCGGTGTTGCGCAAGGTCCGCAGCAGGGGGTCCGGGTTGTTGAAGAGTTTCTGCAGGCCATCAGTGACCAGCTGCATGGCCAGAATATCTTCCTTGCGTGCGCGCTCGTAGCGGCGCAGCAGGAGATAATCGCCGCAGTCGCGCTGCGATTCTTTTTGCAGCAGCACCCGTGCAAGCTGCTGCGCATCCTGGAAACCCAGATTGACGCCCTGTCCGGCCAGCGGATGGACATTGTGCGCGGCGTCGCCGATCAGCGCCACACGCGGTTTGACCAGCTGCTCCAGATTGAGCAGGCGCAGAGAAAAGGCCGCAGGCGGGGTGATCAGGCGTAACTGGCCAAGGGTGTTTTTGCCCCCTTCCTGAACACGGCGGCAAAACTCGTCCGGCGGCAGCGCCATCAGTTCCTGCGACAGAACATCGAAGGCGGACCAGACAATGGAGATGCGGTTGCCCGGCAGCGGCAGGTAGGCGAGGATGCCATCTTCCCTGAACCACTGGTAAGCCGCATTGCGATGCGGTTTTTCCGTCTCGAAATTGGCCACCACGCCATCCTGCCCATAAGCGCGGGGATTGGCTTCGATCCCGGCATGCGCGCGCACCCAGGATTCGCGCCCGTCGGCGCCGACGATCAGTTTGGCGCGCAGCGTGCGGCCATCCTGCAGGGTGAGCGTGGCGGCATCTTCGTCCACATCCAGCGCAGCGCAGGCAGCCGGGCAGAATATCTCAACATTGGACTGATCCTGCAATGTGCGCCACAGGCCGTCCTGGATCAGCCGGCTCTCGGCGATAAAGGCCAGTTCTTCCACGCCGGCCTCGTAGGCGCTGAAATCCAGCCGGGCAGCCGGATCGTCGCCCCAGATGTGCATTTCGTGCACTGGCGTGACGCGGCTCTGATCGAGCCGGCGCCATGCCCCGCCCAGATCGAGGAAGCGCGCATTGGCAGGGTTGATGGCATAAATGCGGTTGTCCCAGCTTTCATCCTGGCTCAGGGCGGCCGGAGCACGGCCCTCGATCAGGGCAATATGCAGCCCGCTGTCTTTCAGCGCGGTTGCCAGCGAAGCGCCCACCAGCCCGGCGCCTACAATCACGACATCGTATTCCATCAGCCTTTTGCTCCAAAAATCATTTTGCGCGCCACAATGCGTTTCGCCGTCGGCAGCAGATCCAGTGCAGCCAGGCCCAGTCCGCGACCGATATTGATGCCGTGGTAATCATTGGAAAACAGTCGCACCAGCGCGTCGGTAAACAGGATGCTGCCGCCGGTGTCCGGGCTGCGACTTTCACGATATTGAGCCAGCATGGCGGCGTTGCCGATTTCCGCGCGCGGCACCCGTTTGATGGCGTCAGCCAGCTCCCATGCATCGCGCAAGCCCAGATTGAATCCCTGTCCTGCCACCGGATGCATGGTTTGCGCCGCATTGCCGACCAGAGCCATGCGCTGCGTCGTGACCGGGCGAGCATATTTAAGGTTCAGGGGGAAGCTGGCACGACGCCCGGCGCTGGTGAAGGCCCCGAGGCGGTCGCCGAAGCGTTCATGGAGCTTCTCCAGAAAGGCTTTGTCATCAAGCTGGAGCAGGGTTTCTGCCTCTTCCGGCAGCGCCGTCCACACCAGGTCAAAGCCGGTCGCCCGAAGGCAGCAGCGCCAGCGGCCCATAAGGCGTGAAACGCTCGTAGGCCGTGTTGTGGTGCGGCAGTTCGGTGGTGACATGGCAGATCACAGCGGTCTGGCCATAATCCACCACATGGCGCTCCACGCCCCGCACCGCCCCCAAGCTGCGCCCGCCGTCGGCCAGCACCAGCAGGCTGGCGGTCACTTCATACTGCTGGCCGTCATGGCTGAATTCCGCCAGTGCGAAACCGGGCGTGCTTTGCACTGCCTGTACCGTGGTGCCGGTCAGATAAAGCGCGCTGCTGGCTGTCAGGGCCTGATGCAACGCCGTGCTCAGGGCCGAATAATTGACCACATGGCCAAGCGCGGGGAGGCCGCATTCCGAGGCCTGCAGCACAGCGCGGCCAAAGCCGCCGCGTTGGGAAATATGGATGGTTTCGATCGGCGAAGGCGCCTCAATGGCATCCCACACCCCGAGCCGCTGCAGCAGGATTTTTGCGCCCTGCGACAAGGCCAGGGCACGCGGATCGGTCGGGCGGGAGAAGTCGCTATTGGCTTCCAGCACCATTACGCTCAGGCCACTGTCTTTCAGCGCCAGTGCCAGCGTGGCACCCACCGGCCCGCCGCCGACGATGAGCACGTCAATATGACTTGGGATTGTCATTGCGAGGAGGCGCCAGCCGACGAAGCAAACTTGTTGTTCTCTCGGCACTCAAAGAGCGAGATTGCTTCGCTACACTCGCAATGACGCGTGTTAAATTTCATCATACAAATCTTTCCAGTCCGGGTTGAATCCATGGATCAAACTCAGCTTGTCCTGCCTCGAGCCGCCCTTGATCTGCTTTTCACGGCTGATCGCCCCATAAGCATCTTCGCCGGTCTCAAAATATACCAGTTTATGCACACGGTAACGTTTGGTGAATCCTTCATGAACATCCGTTTTGTGCTCATATACCCTGCGTTTCAGGTCATTGGTAACGCCGGTGTAAAGCACTTTGTTGTTTTTATTGGTGAGGATGTAAACATAAAACTGACGCACCATCGCCACACCCCGCTCGTCATTGCGAGGAGCAAAGCGACGAAGCAATCTCGCTCTTGGCCGCCAGCGCAAAAGAAATAGATTGCTTCGTCACTGCGTTCCTCGCAATGACATTAGAGTCTCAATCTCCACCACGGTTTTGGGCGCGCCATGGGTCAGCACTTCGCAGCCATGTTCAGTCACCACCACATCGTCCTCGATGCGAATGCCGATGTTCCAGAAACGTTCCGGCACGTCGTCTGCCGGGCGAATATAGCAGCCCGGCTCCACCGTCAGCGCCATGCCCGGCTGCAACAGCCTCCACTCGCCGCCCTGCTTGTATTCGCCCACATCGTGCACATCCATACCCAGCCAGTGGCCGGTGCGGTGCATGTAGAAACGCTTGTAGCTTTCCTGTTCCAGCACTTCGTTCAGCGTCCCCTGACACAGCCCGAGGTCGATAAAACCCTGCGCCAGCACCTTCAGCGCGGCATCGTGCGGCGCGTTCCAGTGGTTGCCGGGGCGGATCTGTTCAATGGCCGCGACCTGCGCCGCCAGCACCAGTTCATACACGGCTTTCTGTGTTGCGCTGAACTTGCCGTTGACCGGGAAGGTGCGGGTGATGTCGGCGGCGTAACCATCCAGCTCGCACCCGGCGTCGATCAGCAGCAGGTCGCCATCCCTGAGCTGGGCATCGTTGAAGACGTAATGCAGCACGCAGGCATTTGCCCCGCCTGCCACGATCGAGCTATATGCCGGCGCCTGCGCGCCGTTACGGCGAAATTCGTGCAGCAGTTCGGCCTCAATCTCGAATTCGTTGCGTTCCGGCCGCGTCTGGCGCATGGCCCGAATATGGGCAGCGGCAGAAATCTCCGCGGCGCGGCGCATGGTGGCGATTTCCTCGGCATCCTTGATCAGGCGCATTTCGTCCAGCAGGGCGCGCACATCCTGGATTGCCCCCGGCGCGGTGATGCCGCTACGCACCTGTTCGCGTACGCTGTTCAGCCAGCCTACGGCACGGGCATCCCAGTCGCTGTCGGCTCCGAGGTGGAAGTACAGGCTGGGCTGGTCGGCCAGCAGCTTGGGCAGCATTTCGTCCAGTTGTGCGATGGGGTGTGCTTCGTCGAAACCGAACGTCTCTTTTGCGCCTTCCGGGCCATGGCGGAAACCGTCCCAGATTTCACGCTCCAGATTTTTTTCGCGGCAAAACAGGATGCTTCTTGGGGCGCTGCCCGCCACCAGCACCAGTACCGCTTCCGGCTCGACAAACCCGGTCAGGTAGTGAAAGTAGCTGTCAAAGCGGTAGGGATAGTGGCTGTCGCGGTTGCGCGGCCGTTCCGGTGCGGTGGGAATGACCGCGATGCCGCCGCCCATGGCTGAGGCAAGACGGTGCCGACGTTGCTGGTATACTGGAGAGGTGTGCATGTGAAGAAATGGACAGAATTCCCATGATTATTCAGGATTTACCCGGCAAAAGCAAAATGGCAGCGGTGGTCAGGGCAGGCTTGCTCTTTTCCGCTGCGGCGACGTTCCTGCTCTCCGGCTGCTCGTCTGCCCCCCCGCGCACCGAACGCACGGCTTCTGCGCCGGTCGCCGGCAAGCCCGCCAAAGGCGGCGGCTATTATCTGGACGATGGCCCCGGCGACAACCCGCCTGCCAATCTCGATGCCATTCCGGATGCCGAACCCAGGGTCGAGCCGCTACACAAATTCGCCAACCGGCCCTACACCGTGCTGGGCCAGAGCTTTACCCCTGCGACCCGGCTTGCGCCCTACAAGGTGCGTGGCATCGCCTCGTGGTATGGCCGGCGCTACCACGGCCAGAAAACCGCCATTGGTGAAACCTATGACATGTATGGCATGACTGCCGCGCACCCGACCTTGCCGATCCCCAGTTTTGCCCGTGTGACCAATACTGACAACGGCAAATCCATCATCGTGCGCGTCAACGATCGTGGCCCATTTCACAGCAGCCGGCTGATCGACCTCTCCTACACTGCTGCCTGGAAACTGGGCGTACTCAATGGCGGCACCAACAAGGTCGAAGTGGAAAGCATCGATCCTTCCAGTTTTCAGCTTGTCGCCGCCCAGCCTCAGCCACAATCCATACAGGCCACGCCGCTTGCCGCAGCGATCCCAGTCGCTCCTGTCGTCGCCACCCCGGAAACCACTCCGCCCGTCAGCGGCAGCGATGGCAACGTCTTCCTGCAACTGGGCGCATTCAGCTCGCGCGACAATGCCGAGAATTTCAGCGCCAAAATGAAGCTGGCTCTCGGGCCAGTAGTAGAGAAGCTGCACATCACCGATGGTGGCGGACTGTTTCGTGTCCGCCTCGGTCCTTACGCCAGCCGCAACGAAGCTGGGCAGGTAGCCACGCAAATCAGTCAGACTGCAAACATTTCTCCCGTCATCGCCCGCTGAAATAAATCGCATAGCGAGCCAGCGCCCCTCTCTCCCTCAGGGAGAGAGTTAGGAGAGAGGGAATGCCGGCAGGCCCGGGGGAACCGGGCCGAGCGCTGGCGGTCTGCTATAATTCCGCATCCCCGATTTAGGAAGTCTTAATGAAATATCTGCTATTGCTATTCACCGTCCTGTTTTCATCCATCACACTGGCCGAACAGGCTCTGCCGCTGCCGCCGGCCCCGGCTATCGCCGCACGCGCCTACCTGCTGGCCGATTTTTCCAGCGGACGCCTGCTGGTGCAGCAGGGCGTCAACGACCGGGTCGAGCCTGCCTCCCTGACCAAATTGATGACGGCCTACCTGACTTTCACCGCCATCAAGCAGGGCCGGCTGAAAATGGACCAGGTGCTGCCGGTTTCGGAAAAAGCCTGGCGGACCGAAGGTTCGCGCATGTTCATCGAAATGGATCGGCCGGTCACGGTGGATGAGCTGATCCATGGCATGATCATCCAGTCCGGCAACGATGCCTGCGTTACGCTGGCGGAAGGCATCGCGGGCAGCGAGGAAGTCTTTGCCCAGATGATGAACCAGCAGGCAGCGCGACTGGGGATGAAAAACACCCATTACATGAATTCGACCGGCTTGCCGCACCCGCAGCACTACACCACGGCTTACGACCTTTCGCTGCTGGCGGCGGCGATCGTTCGCGATTTCCCCGAGGATTTCAAGTACTACTCGATGAAAGAGTATCGCTACAACAACATCACCCAGCCCAACCGCAACCGCCTGCTGTGGCTTGACTCCAGCGTGGACGGGATGAAGACCGGGCACACCGAATCCGCCGGCTATTGCCTCATCGCCACCGCGAAGCGTGATCCGATGCGGCTGATCTCGGTGGTGCTGGGCGCATCTTCCGACAATGTGCGCGCCACAGAAAGCCAGAAGCTGCTGAATTACGGCTTCCAGTTCTTCAGCAGCCATCGCGTCTACGCCAAAGGCCAGACCGTTTCCAATCTGCCGGTATGGAAGGGCAAGGAAAAAACCCTCAAGACAGGCGTCAGCCAGGACCTTCTGCTGACCCTGCCGAAGGGCCACTACAGCCGGGTCAAGGCCTCGGTAACCAGCAAGCAGCCGCTGCTTGCCCCGATCTCGGCAGGCCAGGCCGTCGGCACATTGCGGCTTACGCTGGATGACAAGCCGCTGGCCGAATATCCGCTGGTCGCCCTGGAAGAAATGCCGCTTTCCAACATCTTTAGCCGTACTTTGGACAGCATCAAGCTATGGTTCAAATAGTCCATCTCAACGGGCAGTTTCTGCCGCTGGAAGAGGCGCGCGTCCCGGTTCTGGACCGCGGCTTCATCTTCGGCGATGGCGTGTATGAGGTTATTCCGGTCTATTCGCAGCATCCGTTTCGCCTGCAGGACCATCTGACACGTTTGCAGCACAGCCTGGATGGCATTCGTCTCGTCAATCCGCATAGCGATACAGAATGGGCCGCGCTGGTAGGCGAGCTGGTTGCGAGGAACGAGGGCGAGGACCAGTATGTTTATCTGCATATCACGCGCGGTGTGGCCAAGCGCGATCATGCGTTCCCAAAGGATACGCCGCCCACGGTATTCATGATGAGCAATCCGTTACTGCCGCCCGACCCCGCCTTGCGGCAGAACGGCGTGGCAGCCATTACCGCGGTAGACAACCGCTGGCTGCGCTGCGATATCAAGGCTATCTCGCTGTTGCCCAACGTGCTGCTGCGACAGATGGCCGTGGATGCCGGCACGGCGGAAACCGTGATGCTGCGCGACGGCTTCCTGAGTGAGGGGTCGGCCAGCAATATTTTCGTGGTCAAGGGCGGCGTGCTGCTGGCACCGCCGAAAGGCCCGCTCATGCTGCCCGGGATTACTTACGACGTGGTGCTGGAGCTTGCTGCTGCAAACGGCATCGTGTTTCACGTGGAACCTGTCCCGGAAAACACCCTGCGCAGCGCTGACGAAATCTGGCTCACCTCGTCCACCAAGGAGATCCTGCCGGTCACGCACCTGGATGGCCATGCCGTTGGCAGCGGTCTGGCGGGGCCGCTTTACCGCAAGCTGGACCAGCTCTACCAGGATTACAAGGCCACCATCATGCGGCAGCCAGGCTTATGAGCGAGGCGGAAACCCTGCTGGAATTTCCCTGCGCCTTCCCCATCAAGGTCATGGGGCGGACCGAGGACGGTTTCGCCAATGCCATGCTGGAAGTGGTGCTGCGCCATGCCCCGGACTTCGATTCCGCGACCCTGGCCATGAAGGCCAGCAGCGGCAATAAATACCTTTCCCTCACCTGCACCATCAATGCGACCTCGAAACAGCAGCTGGACGACCTGTACCGGGAAATCACGGCGCATCCGATGGTGGTGATGGCGCTTTGAGCGTGAAAGGTGAAAAGTGAAAAGTGGCTCACTTGGGGCGGGCACTTCCGCTTCACACTTCACCCTTCACCCTTCACTTAAGGTGAGCAACTTAGGCCTGGTCGAATACCAGCCCACCTTCGACGCCATGAAAGCCTTCACGGCGCAGCGCGGGCCGGAAACGGCGGATGAAATCTGGCTATTGCAACACCCGCCCGTTTATACCCTGGGCCTTGCGGGCAAACCCGAACACCTTTTGCACACGACCGCCATTCCGGTGGTGAACATCGACCGAGGCGGCCAGATCACTTATCACGGGCCGGGCCAGATCGTGGCCTACCTGCTACTCGACCTGAAACGGCTGGGCATCGGGGTCAAGGAACTGGTACGGCGTCTGGAGCAGGCCATCATCGACCTGCTGGCAGAATACGCTGTTCATGCCGAACGGCGCGACAAGGCGCCGGGCGTGTATGTCGGGGAAGCCAAGATCGCCGCGCTGGGCCTCCGGATCAAGAACAATTGCAGTTATCACGGCCTGTGCCTCAACGTGGACATGGACCTCGCGCCTTACGCCAATATCAATCCCTGCGGCTATGCCGGGCTGAAAGTCACCCGGACGCGCGATCATGGCGTCCGTGCGAATGCGGACGTGCTGGCCGACGGACTGGCGCGGCAGTTGCAGTTGCAGTTGGGATATACTGGAAAACCGATTAACCACGGAGGACACGGAGAGCACGGAGATTCTTCCATGCAAAACGCCGTGTCCTCCGTGCTCTCCGTGGTTTAAATCAAACATCACATGGCAGACCCCAAACTTCACAAAGGCGCGGCCAAGACCTCGCGCATCCCGATCAAGATCGTGCCCCAGGAACCGCTGCGCAAGCCGGCGTGGATCCGCAGCAAAATCTCGTCGGGCGGAAAATTCGGCGAGATCAAGCAGATCCTGCGCGACAACAAGCTGCATACGGTGTGCGAGGAAGCCGCCTGTCCCAATATCGGCGAATGTTTCAGCCACGGCACCGCCACTTTCATGATTCTGGGTGACCTGTGCACACGGCGCTGTCCGTTTTGCGACGTGGGTCACGGCAAACCCCTGCCGCCTGACGCCAATGAGCCGGCACAGTTGGCGCGCACCATCGCTGCCATGAAGCTGAAATACGTGGTCATCACCAGTGTGGATCGCGACGACCTGCGCGATGGCGGGGCGGGGCATTTCGCCGCCTGCATCAAGGCCGTGCGCGAGGCTTCGCCCGCCACCCGCATCGAGGTGCTGGTGCCGGATTTTCGTGGCCGCCTCGAAACCGCGCTGGAAATTCTCGGCAGCGAGCCGCCGGACGTGCTCAACCACAACCTCGAAACCGTACCGC
Source organism: uncultured Gammaproteobacteria bacterium (assembly GCA_963741495.1). Taxonomy (GTDB): domain Bacteria; phylum Pseudomonadota; class Gammaproteobacteria; order Burkholderiales; family Sulfuricellaceae; genus Sulfurimicrobium. The sequence goes on along the minus strand of CAVUID010000007.1, from coordinate 126,277 downwards.
GCCTCTACAAGCAGGCCCGCCCCGGTGCCGATTACGCCCACTCGCTGCAATTGTTGCAGGCTTTCAAGCGACTTCACCCCGGCATTCCCACCAAATCGGGCCTGATGGTCGGCCTGGGCGAAACGGATGAGGAAATTCTCGAAGTCATGCGCGATTTGCGTGCGCACGAGGTAGACATGCTGACCATCGGCCAGTACTTGCAGCCCTCGCGTCACCACCTGCCGGTCACGCGCTTTGTGCCGCCGGGGCAGTTCGATGCCTTTTCCCAGGCGGCCAGGGAAATGGGTTTCAAGAATGCGGCATGCGGGCCGATGGTGCGTTCGAGCTACCATGCCGACTTGCAGGCGCATGATGTGGCCTGAATGCAGTATTCATTTGCGCAAAAACCGGAGTAAACAGTGATTAACAATGACGTATTGCGCAGCATCCGCTATGCACTGGATCTCAGCGATGTAAAAGTCGGGGAGATCATGCGGCTAGCCGGGCGCGACATCGCCCAAGCTGACGTCGCGAACCTGCTCAGGAAGGAAGACGAGGCCGGTTTTGTCGAGTGCGGTGCGGATGTACTGGTTTCGTTTCTGGATGGCCTGATCATTCTCAGAAGAGGCAAGATGGAACCCAGGCCAGGGCAGGAGGACAAAAAACCGGAGCGACGTCTGACCAATAACGCCATCCTGAAAAAACTGCGCGTCGCCTTTGAACTGAAGGAAGAGGATATGCACAAGGTGCTTGAACTGGCTGGATTCAGCGTTTCCAAGCCGGAACTGAGTGCTTTGTTCCGGCAAAAGGGCCACAAGAACTACCGGGCCTGCGGCGACCAGCTTCTCAGGAATTTTCTGAAAGGTCTGGTGATTCGCCATCGAGGCCCGCAGCCATGAAAATTCCCAACAGACTCCAGCCGCTGGTTGATGATGGCCTGGTCGACGACGTCGTCCGCCAGCTCATGAGCGGCAAGGAGGCAATGGTTTTCGTGGTGCGCTGCGGGGAAGAGGTTCGCTGCGCCAAGGTTTACAAGGAAGCCAACAAACGCAGTTTCCGCCAGAGCGTGGATTACACCGAAGGTCGCAAGGTCAAGAACAGCCGCAAGGCGCGCGCCATGGAGAAAGGTTCGCGCTATGGCCGCAAGGCGCAGGAAGAAGCCTGGCAGAATGCCGAAGTGGACGCCATGTACCGTCTCGCTGCTGCCGGCGTGCGCGTGCCCAAGCCCTACAATTTCCACGAGGGTGTGCTGCTCATGGAACTGGTGACCGATATCGACGGCAATGCCGCGCCACGGCTGAATGATGTGGTCCTGACGGAAGAGCTGGCCCGGGCCTACCACCACGCGCTGATTACCGAGGTGGTGCGCATGCTTTGCGCCGGCGTGGTCCACGGCGACCTGTCCGAGTTCAATATTCTCGTCAGCAGCGATGGGCCCGTTATTATCGACCTGCCGCAAGCGGTGGATGCCGCGGGCAACAAACACGCCAGCAGCATGCTGGAACGGGATGTTGAAAATCTGGCGAATTACTTCGGCCGTTTCGCGCCAGATTTGCGCAAGACGGACTATGGCAAGGAAATCTGGTCACTTTACGAGAGTGGCGAGTTGCATACCGAGGTCAAATTGACCGGCTGTTTTGAGCGCGACGAAACGCCGGCCGATCTCGGTGGCGTGATGCGGGAAATCAATGCTGCGCTTGCCGCCGAAGCGGCACGACAGCGCCCGCCGGAAATAGAGCAGTAAGACACCTGAAAAAGAAGCTAAACCGCAAAGGGCGCAATGGTATGCAAAGGGATTCAGAAACTTGGGACGACTTGGGGATTTTTTCGAGGGGCGAACCACGGCTTTACCTTGCGAACCTTGGCGCCCTTTGCGGTAAACCGTTTTAAGGATGAACACTGCCACTGCCGGCGGCATTGAGCCCGTCACCTGCGTCACTTGCGAGGCCTGCTGTTGCCGGCTGGAAGTATTGCTGATGGCGGGCGACGATATTCCCCACCGGCTGACTGCTGTGGATCAGTGGGGCGGGTGGGTGATGGCGCGCCTGGATGATGGTTGGTGCGCAGCCCTGGATCGAAGCACCATGCTTTGCACGATATACCAGCGCAGGCCCTGGATCTGCGGCGACTATCAGGCGGGGGAGAGCGATTGTCTCGCGCAACGTGCCCGGCTGATGTGATGCTTCATGACATTGTCTCAGCAAATATAATCGTGTAGGGTTAGCTCCCATGCAATCCCGGTTGAAATTTCTGCCTTTCCTGCTGCTGGTTTTCGCCTTGCTGTTCACCCAGCAAGGCGCGGCGACTCACGCCCTATCGCACCTGAATGAGTCTCTGCCCAGCCATTCCCAGCAGGATAAACAACTTCCGCACTCGTCTGCCTGTGACGAATGCGTGGTTTATGCCGGCGTCGGCAATGCTGTTGCGTCCAATAGTCTGCTTATCCCGGCCGAAACCGTTCAACGCCAGCATATTGCGACAAGTCAATCGTCGCCGCACTTTCAGCCCGTTCGTCTTTATCACGCCAGAGCCCCGCCTGTCCTCGTCTGAGTAGCATCTTCAAACGGCCTTGATGGCCTTTATTGATCCTTAATGTTGTGACGAGGTTCCTCATGTTTAGACACAAACTTATTGTGTCCGGCATCTCATTGATGCTGGGCGCGCCCCTGTCCGTGCTGGCCGCAGACAATGCAGAAATTCTGCAAATCCGCGACGAAATAAAAGCCCTGAAGCAGAGCTACGAGGCACGCATCGAAGCGCTGGAACAACGCCTGCAGCGTTCCGAAACGGGTGTCAGCAAAGCAGAAACCCGTGCCGCCCAGGCCGAACCAGCCGTAGCTCCAGCCACAGCCGGCAATGCTTTCAATCCGGCTATTTCGCTGATTCTGTCCGGCACTTACACCAGCCTGTCACAAGATCCGGCGGACTACCGCATTACCGGCTTCATCCCTGGCGGAGAGATTGAGCCGGGCTCGCGCGGCTTCAGTCTGGCCGAATCAGAGCTGATAGTGAGCGCCAACATCGATCCAAATTTTTACGGCTATCTGACCCTCGCCCTGTCGCCGGAAAATGAACTCGGCGTGGAAGAAGCTGCGATTCAGACCACCACGCTGGGGCATGGTCTTGCCGCCAAGGCCGGGCGCTTTTACTCAGGCATCGGCTATCTCAACGAACAGCACCCCCACGCCTGGGACTTCGTCGATGCACCGCTGGCCTACAAAGCTTTCCTCGGACGCCAGTATGGTAATGACGGGGTGCAGCTGAAGTGGATCGCCCCGACCAACACTTTCCTCGAACTGGGCGCTGAAGCTGGACGTGGCAGCAATTTTCCCGGCTCGGAACGTAACAAGAATGGTGTCGGCTCCTATGCCCTGTTCGCTCACCTGGGTGACGATGTCGGCACGGATCACAGCTGGCGCGCCGGCATCTCCTGGCTGCATAACACGGCCAAAGCACGCGAATACGAGGATCTCGACATTGCGGGCAATACGGTCAATAACGCGCTGGATGGCAGCAGCAAGCTGTGGCTGGCGGATTTCGTGTGGAAATGGGCGCCCAATGGCAACCCTGCCTATCGCAACTTCAAGTTGCAGGGCGAATATTTTCGTCGCCAGGAGAATGGCGACCTGACTTTCGATACAGCCAACCTCGCGAGCATCGACCGCTATAGCGCCACCCAGTCCGGCTGGTACCTGCAAGGGGTATACCAGTTCATGCCGCGCTGGCGGATAGGCCTGCGAACGGATCGGCTTGATAGCGGCACGGTGGATTATGGCGCGCTCAATAGCGCAAATCTGAGTGCAACCGCCTACAACCCTTCACGCAACAGCCTGATGATCGATCATTCTTCAAGCGAATACAGCCGCGTGCGCCTGCAACTGGCACAGGACAAATCGCGCGAGGGCGTCACAGATAACCAGGTTTTCCTGCAATACATCATGAGCCTGGGCGCTCATGGCGCACACAAATTCTAGGGAGCAGTCATGCTGAAGCAAATGTTTAAAATTTCACTGCTGTCCGTGCTGGCCGCAATTTCATTCCCTGCCCTGGCCGGGCTCAATATTGTTGCCTGCGAGCCCGAGTGGGGGGCGCTCGCCACCGAACTGGGTGGCGACAGGGTCAAGGTCTATAACGCCACCACAGCACAGCAGGACCCGCACCACATCCAGGCCCGACCCATCCTGCTCGCCCGCGCCCGCAACACGGACCTGCTGGTCTGCACCGGTGCGGAGCTGGAAGCCGGCTGGCTGCCGATACTGTTGCGTCAGTCGAGCAACGGCAATATTCAGCCAGGCAAACCGGGCTATTTCGAGGCCGCGGCTTACGTGGCGAAACTGGAGATCCCGGCCCGTCTTGACCGTGCCGAAGGGGATGTCCATGCCGCAGGCAATCCCCACATCCACACCGATCCGCGCAACATCGCCCTGGTGGCGGATGCGCTGGCCAAGCGTCTGGCCCAGCTCGACCCTGCCAGTGCGGCACACTATCAGGCACGTCACCGGGCTTTTGCGGACAAATGGCAAGCCGCCATTCTGCGCTGGGAAAAACAGGCGGCCCCGCTCAAGGGCATGCCGGTCGTGGTGCAACACAAGGCTTTTCCCTATCTCAGCCGCTGGCTGGGGCTGCAGGAAATCGCCGTTCTGGAACCCAAGCCCGGGGTTGAACCCAGCAGCGGCCATTTGAGCGAAGTGCTGACGCAGCTCTCGCGCCAGCCGGTAAAAATGGTTCTGCGAGCTGCCTATCAGGATGGGCGGCCTTCTGAATGGCTGGCTGAAAAAGCCAAAATCCAGGCGGTGGCGTTGCCCTTTACCGTGGGCGGGTCGGAGCAGGCGCGGGATCTGTTCAGCCTGTTTGACGATACCATTCAGCAGTTGCTGGCAGCCGCCAAATGAATATTGAGCTGAGCCTGCTGCTGCCGGCCTTCCTGGCTGGCCTGCTGGTGCTCGCCACCCATGTGCCCATGGGCATGCAGGTACTGGCGCGGGGCATTGTGTTCATCGATCTTGCGGTGGCTCAAATCGCCGGGCTGGGTGTCATCGCTGCCGACCGCCTGGGCTTTGAACCGCAGGGCTGGGCGGTGCAGCTTGCCGCTGTGAGCGCGGCGCTGGCTGGAGCGGCTATCCTTACCTTCACCGAGAAACGCTGGCCGGAAGTGCAGGAGGCGCTGATCGGCACCCTGTTTGTTCTTGCGGCCAGCGGCGGAGCCTTGCTGCTGGCGGATAACCCGCACGGTGGCGAACATCTCAAGGATCTGCTGGTTGGGCAGATCCTGTGGGTCAACCCCGCTCAGCTCTGGCCGGTGGCGCTGCTGACGGCGTTGCTGCTGATCGCGTGGGGCCGCTGGCGCGACCGGCTCGGGCGCTTCGGATTTTATGGGCTGTTCGCTTTTGCCGTCACTGCGTCGGTGCAACTGGTCGGCATCTACCTGGTTTTTGCCAGCCTGGTCATGCCGGCACTTGCCACTCGCCATTATTCGCCGCGCCAGCGATTGCCCGTCGCTTACCTGCTGGGCGGCGCCAGCTATGCGGCAGGTCTGGCGATTTCTGCCTGGGCAGACCTGCCGCCCGGCGCTGTAATTGTCTGGGCCATTGCCATGTTCGGCGCATTTATCTATTGGGCCGGGCCGGATTCAGGCAATCCCCTATTGAGTGTGCCGCCCGATCAGGCCTAAAATACTCTGCTAATTTGCTGGATAACACCGTGCTTCCCTTTTTTCGTAAATCCAAACAGCAAGAACCGGCTGCTGCCAAGCCGGTGGCCGCTGTGCACGCCAAGCCAAAGGCAACCGAAGCGGTTCCCCCTGTTGCCGTCGAAGTGGCTGCCCCCAAACCCGCGGCTGCAACACAGATACCGTCCGGTGACGAACTGGTGGTCTTTGAAAAAATCAGCGCCGAGACCGGTTCAATCGTGGAAGAAGCGGCTGTTTATTACGCCAACAACATGGCTGCTCAGGCGGTCGCCGTCCTGAGCCAATATATTCTCGATTGCCCGGACAAAAAGGAAATGCAGCCCTGGCTGATGTTGTTCGATCTTTACCAGCTAATGCATAACAATCAGGCATTCAACGAATTGTCGATGCAGTTCGTGGTCAAATTCGAGCGTTCGGCGCCAATATGGAAGGCGCCTGCCGCGCCTGCGCCGGTCAAGAAGGCTGACACGGCGCAGAAGGATCTGATTTCCCTGGGTATCCGTCTTGCGTCTGGGGCGCAGATGGAAAAGCTGTGCCAACTCGCGCAAGGCGCAGGCACGGCACGTGTCAACGTGGGCGACATTGCCTCGGTGGAGCTGGGTGGCTGCAAGCTGATGCAGGAAGGCCTGCAAAGCTGCCGCAAAAAAGGCAAAAGCGTCCAGATTGAAGGCGTGGAGCGCCTCATCGAAACGCTGAAAAAACAGATCGCGGCTGAAAGCCACAGCGATGAGGACAGGCAGGCCTGGCTGTTGCTGTTCGAGCTTTATCAGTGGCTGGGCAGGGAAGCGGAATACGAAGATCTTGCGATTGAATATGCCGTCACCTTCGAAATATCGCCACCGGCCTGGGAGGCCGCCAAAGCGCCTCTGGTTGCCCAGAAAATCCAGCCGGTTGCTGCTGCCCAAAAGAATGCGACTGGCGATGAGGCGTTTTTGCTGAGCGGCGTTATTTCAGAATCCAGTCAGTCCCGGCTGGATGAACTAATCAACTACGCCGCGGACAAACAGGAAGTTCGCCTCAACATGGCCGAGGTCACGCGCGTGGATTTCGTGGCGGTAGGCAATTTCATGGGCACGCTGATCAACCTCACCCAGGCCGGCAAGAAAGTGCTGATTGTGGAAGCCAACGAAATGGTACGGGCACTGTTTCACATGATGGGCATCCAGGAATTCGCGACCCTGATCCGCAAAAAGCCGCGTTGATTGCACCCCGGCAGGGCCGGGTATAATCCTTAACTACCGAGTTAATCGCAGGAAACTTCAATGGAACAGTATCACGGCACCACCATTCTCTCCGTGCGCCGCGGCAGCAGTGTAGCCATGGGCGGCGACGGACAGGTGACACTGGGTAATATCGTGGTCAAGGCCACAGCGCGCAAGGTGCGCCGCCTCTATCATGAACGGATTCTGGCGGGTTTCGCCGGTGGTACGGCGGATGCTTTTACTTTGTTTGAGCGTTTTGAAGCCAAGCTGGAAAAACACCAGGGCCACCTCCTGCGCTCTGCCGTCGAACTGGCCAAGGATTGGCGCACCGACCGCATGCTGCGCCGTCTCGAAGCCATGCTGACCGTGGCCGACCACGAAACGTCCCTGATCATCACCGGCAATGGCGACGTGCTGGAGCCGGAGGATGGCCTGCTTGCCATTGGCAGCGGCGGCGCCTACGCCCAGTCCGCCGCGCGCGCACTGCTTGATCATACCGAGCTGTCCGCCGCGGAAGTCGTGAAAAAATCACTCACCATCGCAGCGGACTTGTGCATTTACACTAACCAGAACCATCTCATCGAAGTATTGGAATAATCGGCTGTCAGCGATCAGCCGTCAGCGATCAGTAAATCTCTCCAGGTGCACTGACGACTGAAAGCTGAATGCTGACAGCTGACAACCGAGAGCTAACTCATGTCCGAAATGTCCCCTCAGGAAATTGTTCACGAACTCGACAAGCATATTATCGGCCAGGATGCCGCCAAGCGTGCTGTTGCCATCGCGCTGCGCAACCGTTGGCGCCGCAGCCAGATCGCCGAGCCACTGCGCACCGAGATCACACCCAAGAACATTCTCATGATTGGCCCGACCGGCGTGGGCAAGACTGAAATTGCCCGCCGCCTCGCAAAGCTGGCCAATGCGCCTTTCATCAAGATCGAGGCAACCAAGTTCACGGAAGTGGGCTATGTCGGACGCGATGTGGATTCCATTATTCGCGATCTGGTGGACATTTCCATCAAGCAGACTCGCGAGGCTGAAACCCGCAAGGTCCAGTTTCGCGCCGAAGAGCATGCCGAGGAAAGAATCCTTGATGCGCTGCTTCCGCCTGCGCGTGATACCGGGTCTGGTGGCGATGTCGAAAAGGAAAGCGCAACGCGGCAGAAATTCCGCAAGATGCTGCGCGAGGGTCAGCTGGACGACAAGGAAATTGAAATCGAGGTGGCCGCGCCGCAGGCCCAGATGGAAATTTTTGCGCCGCCCGGCATGGAAGATCTCACTTCACAGATTCAGGGCATGTTCCAGAACATCGGCCAGACCCGGAGCAAGACGCGCAAGCTGCTGATTCGCGATGCAATGAAACAGGTTACCGACGAAGAAGCACTGAAGCTGGTCAACGACGAGGAGCTGAAGCTTGCCGCAGTACGCAACGTGGAACAGAACGGCATCGTTTTTCTCGACGAAATCGACAAGATCACCAGCCGCTCAGAATCCACCGGCTCTGATGTCTCACGTCAGGGCGTGCAACGCGATCTGTTGCCGCTGGTTGAAGGCACCACCGTCACCACCAAATACGGCATGATCAAGACCGATCATATCCTGTTCATTTGCAGCGGCGCTTTTCACCTCGCCAAACCGTCCGATCTTGTGCCCGAACTGCAGGGCCGCCTGCCCATACGCGTCGAGCTCACAAGCCTCTCCGTGAGTGATTTCGAACAGATACTTACCAATACGGATGCCTGTCTCACGCGTCAGTATGAAGCCTTGATGGAAACCGAGGGCGTCAAGCTGAGCTTCAGCCCGGATGCCGTGCGTCGCCTTGCCGAGATTGCCTTTGAGGTCAACGACAGAACCGAAAATATTGGCGCCCGCCGCCTGCATACCGTGATGGAAAAACTGCTGGAAGAGATTTCATTCGATGCTGCACGCCATAGCGGCAAAGCTTTTGCCATCGACGCGTCTTACGTCGACAGCCGCCTCAAGGAACTGGCGCACAGCGAAGATCTGGCGAGGTACGTGCTTTAAGAAAAGGTGCTGGTTTTTCCGGTCAAGCGAGCGTTGCGACCGGGTTTTTCGGCAAGCTGTCCTTGAGTGTTTCGCCTTCTTTCAGTGGCGCAAACACTTTATCTGTGGGGTCATAGCCCAGCAGTTCGCCGTGAGCCAGGTCGAAATACCAGCCGTGAATAGAAATGTCGCCAGTGCTTGCCCGTTGCGCGATCCAGGGGAAGGTCAACAAATTCTCCAGCGACTGCAGAATCGCCCCCTGTTCGCAGGCATGGGCCTGATGATCGAGGGTGTCGTGCGGTAATTCCCGGCGCACCTTTTCGCGCACCGGTTCGGCGATACGCATCCACTTGGCGATATATTCCGATCCTTCACATTCTCCGGCATCCTGCATCAGGGCGCGGATGCCGCCGCACTGCGAATGTCCCAGCACGATGATATGCTCGACGCCCAGGTGGCAAACGGCAAACTCCAGGGCTGCGCTGACGCCGTGATAGCCGCCGCCGTATTCGCGCGGCGGCACCAGATTGGCAACATTGCGCACCACGAAAATGTCGCCCGGTTCGCTGCCGGTCAAAATAGCCGGGTCGACTCGGGAGTCGCAGCAGGCCACGACCAGCGCGCGTGGATGCTGGCCATGTTTGAGCTGTTCATATAAATTGCGATCCGCGCCGAAATAATTACCCTGAAAGCGTTTGAATCCCGAAACGAACTTCTCGATATCCGACATGTATTGTTCCCCTGATTGTCAACGACATAAGGTATCTGTAAAAAAATACTGGGTTCAGCCTTTCGGTCGCAGGCGCACCAAGCATAACTTATTTTAATCTCGACATAAAAAATCTCATAGTCGAATATGTTTAACATTTCATACGAAAAAACCGATCAATAGGATTCATTGAAACTCAGGACCAAACATATGAAATTCTTCGATCTGCAAATTGGCCAGCAATTCGAGATGGAAGGGGAGGTGTATACGCGCACCGGCCCGCTGGTCGCTTCCCATGACGTGAGCGGCAGGCAGCGTTTCATGGCGCGTTATATGGTGGTCAAGCCGATGAATTCGGATACGGCGGAAGCGCCGTGCAAGCCGGAGATGTATTCATCCAGCCATGTAAACCAGGCTTTTGAGATTTTTCATGGCCAATGCCAGAACCTCCTGGAACAGCTTGAAGCGGAGCTGCCGCCTGATCGCCTAAGCAATATTCGAGTGCAACTCGATCAAGCCCACCGCGTATTTCTGGATACCCTGGACGGCAAGTAGGCGCAGTTCTCCGGCAGTTACAACTTCTATCAACGCCTTTTCATTTATTGGGGTACGTTAATGCGCCCTAATAAATGATGTCAGCTCGTAAGAGAAGCCTGGGTTGAGCAATGGGGAACACCATAAAAAGCCTTCATGCTGATTCTTCCAGCGCCATTTCCAGCTCAAGCCAACCTTCCTCCAGTTGCGCAACCCGTGTTTCCAGGTCCTCCCGCTTTTGATTCAGGCCTTGAACCAGCGTGGGATCCGGGTTCTGGTACAGCCCGGGCTCGGCAAGCTGCTCATTGATCGCGGCCAGGTCGGCTTGTGCCTGGTGCAATTCGGTTTCCAGCTTGCTCTGTCTGGAGAGTAAGGCCTTTTTGCGCGGGGCGTTCTCGCGCCGCGGTTTTTCCAGCGTGACAGGCGCTGCAGGGGCTTTTTCAACCTGACGGCGTGTTTCCACCCATGAACGGTAATCTTCGAGATCGCCGTCGAACAGCATTGCCGTGCCATCGGCCACCAGCCACAATTCGTCTGCCGTGGCGCGGATCAGGCTGCGGTCATGGGAAACCAGCACCATTGCGCCGCCATATTCCTCCAGCGCCAGGGTCAGCGCATCGCGCATGTCGAGATCGAGATGGTTGGTCGGCTCGTCCAGCAACAACAGATGCGGTTTCTGCCACGCCAGCAGGGCCAGCGCGAGGCGGCTTTTTTCCCCGCCGGAGAAGGTTTCAACCGGCCGGTCGTCGCGCTCGCCCGCCAGGCCGAAACGGCCCAGAAAATTGCGCAAATCCTGCGTTGTGGACTGCGGCGCAATTCTGAGCAGATGTTCCAGTGGCGTGGCTGCGCTATCGAGGTGCTCAAGCTGATGCTGGGCGAAATAGCCGATGCGCAGTTCCGGAGCAGCTTCCCGATTGCCCGCCGAAGGCTGCAACTCGCCCACCAGCAGTTTGATCAGAGTGGATTTGCCCGCTCCGTTGGGGCCCAGAAGGGCAATGCGCGCACCGGCGCGCAGCACCAGATTGATGTTTTCCAGCAGGGTCTTGTCGCCATAGCCGCAACTGGCTTTCTCCAGCTTGAGCAGGGTGTCCGGGCTGCGTTCCGGTGCTTCGATTTCCAGTTCGAAATGACCGTGATCCACATGCGCCGGGGCAATGCGCTCCAACCGTTCCAGTGCCTTGACGCGGCTTTGCGCCTGCTTTGCCTTGCTCGCCTTGGCGCGGAAGCGGCGGATGAAATCCTCGAGGTGGGCAATTTTTTCCTGCTGCTGCGCAAAGGCCTGGTTCTGTTGCAAGGCACGCTCGGACCGGGTGCGCTCGAAATCGTCATAGCTGCCGGTATAGAGGTCGATGATCTGGTCATGCACATGGGCGATGCGGTTGACGCAGGCGTTGAGGAATTCGCGGTCGTGGGACACCAGCAGCACGCTGCCGGGATAGCGCGCAAGGTATTGTTCCAGCCACAGGATGGCTTCAAGATCGAGATGGTTGGTGGGTTCGTCGAGCAGCAGCAAATCGGCGCGGCGCATCAGGGCGCGCGCCAGATTGAGACGCATGCGCCAGCCGCCGGAGAAGCTGCTCACCGGGCGCGTCAGCTGTTCATTGGAAAACCCCAGGCCATTGAGCAATTGCGCGGCGCGAGAAGGCGCGGCGTAGCCCTCGATGGCCTCGAATCGGTGCTGGGCTTCAAACCACTCGGTATCATGCACGTCACGTAGCAGCACGCGCTCCAGCTGGCGCAACTCGCTATCGCCGTCGAGCACGAACTCCAGCGCGGGGCGCTCGGAATTGTCGATTTCCTGTTCCACAAAAGCCAGGGTCTTGCCCTGCTGGAAGGCAATCTCGCCGCCATCGGGGCGGATCTCGCCACGAATCAGGCGGAACAGGGTGGATTTGCCGCAGCCATTCTTGCCCACCAGGCCGACACGCTGGCTGGCAAAGATTTGCAGGTTGGCATTCTGCAACAGCGGGGTGCCGCTCTGGAAGTAAATCAGGTTCTGGATCGTTAACATGGCGCAATCATAGCAGAATGAGCTAGGATGCCGCTCAAACAGGGATTGATGGAGGAATGCACATGAACAAAATCTACGTCTGGGATTGGCCTACCCGGCTGTTTCACTGGAGCCTGGTTGCCCTGGTGGCTTTTCAGTGGTTGAGCGGCGAACTGGAAGATGAATTCCTGGAATTCCACTTGCTGGGCGGCTACGCCATTCTCGCTCTGGTGGCTTTCCGCCTGCTGTGGGGCTTTATCGGCGGGCAATATGCGCGTTTCGGCAATTTTGTGCGCGGTGTCGGGCCAACCCTGGACTACGCCCGCGCTTTGCGCGCCAATGCCGCGCCGCGCTACCTTGGTCATAATCCGCTGGGTGGCTGGATGATCCTTGCATTGCTCGCCACGCTCGCGCTGCAGGGGGTTACTGGCCTGTTTTCCAGCGACGACGTAATGACCAGCGGACCATTGCGCTATCTGGTGTCCGATCAGCTTGCCGAGGTGCTGACAGAACTTCACGAAGCCTGTTTCAATGTGCTGATGGCGCTGGTGGTGGCGCATGTTGCTTCGATTCTGGCGCACCGCTTGTTCAAGGGCGAGGATCTGGTGCGTCCGATGCTGACCGGCTACAAGGATTCAGACGAAGAACCGAAGAAGCGGTAACTGTTGCGCCCCTGTTCTTTGGCCTCATACATCGCGCTGTCGGCAAGCTTCACCAGTTTGTCGCAGTCGTCGGTATCCAGCGGGTAAAGGGCGATGCCGATGCTGGTGCTGATATGCAGTTCATGTTCGCCGAGCACGAAGGCTTCGGAAAAGACAGAGAGAATCTTGTGTGCGACTTTCGCGGCATTTTCCCTGTCCGCCACCTTGGGCAGCAGGATGCTGAATTCATCTCCGCCAAGGCGCGCCACCGTATCGCTCTCACGCACGCAGGCCCGGATGCGGCGCGCCACTTCCTGCAGCAGTAGATCGCCGACATGGTGGCCAAGGGTATCATTCACCTGTTTGAAACGATCCAGATCAAGGTACATCAGTGCAGCCGGATGCTGGCTGCGTTTCGCCTGCGCCAGCATTTGCTGTAGCCGGTCATAGAACAGGACGCGGTTGGGCAGGTCGGTAAGCGCATCGTAATGCGCCATATACTGAATGTGTGCTTCGGTGGCTTTCTGCGCGGTAATGTCTTCCAGAATCGAGATGAAATGGGAGACTTCCCCATCGGCATCGCGAATCGGCGTAATGGTCTGATGCACGGTGAACTCCGAGCCATTCTTGTGTTTTTCAATGGTTTCGTTGCTCCACACTTCGCCCGCATTGATGGTTTTCCACATCTTCTGATAATAATCCGCTTCCTGTCTGCCGGATTTAATGATGCGTGGGGTCTCGCCAATGGCCTCCTCTGCCGAATAGCCGGTGAGGCGGGTAAAGGATTGGTTTAGCCACTGGATATGTCCACGCCGGTCAGTGATGAACACGCCGTTGCCAGCGGAGGCCAGCGCGGTGCCGAGCAGTCGCAACTGCTGCTGGTCCATGGCCTTTTCCAGCGCGACACAGATACGCCCGGCAATCATCCCCAGGCGCTGTGCCGTGGCCGGATCATCAAAGCCGTGTTCATGATGTGAATACAGGGTGAAGGCGCCGTACACTTCGCCGCGAATGATAAGCGGAATGCCGATGACGGATTTCAGGTCGAAACGCTCTGCTGCCGCGCGCCAGGGGCGGAAACTGGGGTCAGAATAACGGAATGTCTGGGACTGGCCAAGGCGGATGGTCAGGCCTGCCGGACCATGGCCTTGTGGCGTGTCATCCCAGCGAACGCCAATCTTGTCCAGCTCGAAACGGTAATATTCCTGTGGCCCGGCACAAGCGGCGATGGATATTTCACCACTGGCTTCCTTTTGGCCGATCCACACGAACTGGTATCTCAGCAAACGTGCCACCTCAACACAGACGAACTCCAGCAAGCTGGGCAAGGGCAGGCCGCGCAGCACCTGCTGGTCGATTTCGTTGAACAGGGTATCCAGTGCCTGGAGATGAACACGCTCGGTGACGTCGGCGGCATACATCGCCACTGCCACTACCCGGGCAGCGGCATCGAAAACAGGGTAAGCATTGCTCTCAAAAGAGGCGCCATCCACCTCATCCTTGAGGTGAAATGGTTGACCTGTCCGGAAAAGCTGTTGAATCCGTGGTTGGCGTGAGTGTGCAAGTCGGGGTGGAATCAGGGAAAAGAAGTTTTGGCCAACCACCTCATCCACGGCATGATTCAGGCGTTTTGCCCCAATTTCATTGATTGATAGCACTGTGCCATTTTCATCCAGCAGCATGGCAGTTTCCGCCGTGGCATTGAGCAAGGCGCGGGAGCGGGCCTCGCTGGCCTGCAGCGCCGTTTCAGCCCGTTTGCGTTCGGTCACGTCGGAAAGCGTCAGCAGCAGTCCTTCAACCCTGCTGTTTTCACCCTTGACCGGTGCGAGATTCCAGTCCCAGTAGCTTATTTCTTGCCCGGGCTGATCCCGATGTTCATACGGCTTGGCGTATGCGATATAGGACTCGCCAGTTTCCAGCACGCGACGAAAAATGGCTTCGTTCTCCGCATCAGGATAGAGCTGAAAATAATTTTTCCCGACGAAAAAATCCGCTGTACGGTGCTGGTTGACGGTCGCAAAGTTATCATTGACGCGGATAAAATTGAAATCGGTGTCGAAATAAGCGACCAGCGCATGGATGTTGGAAAAAATTCTTTCCATGAGCTGATTGGTCCATTTCAGTTCATGTGCGGCAGCGCGAAAACGCTGTTCGCTCAGAATCAATGCCTCACTCTTCCGGTTCAGGTAGATTCCCAAGGCAAAGAACATGCTCATGACCGTGGCCACCCATGCCAGCGCCAGAATAGCGACCATGAAGCTATCGCTGTAGCGGTCGACGCCCAATCCTGCCATGACCAGCAGAATCAAGCCATTGGGTACGACCAGTACCACTGGCACGACAAAACGCAAGAGCACCCCGCCTGGGCCTTTGCTCAGCAAAATTGCCGTTAGCCCCTGGTCGGGGCGCAGCAGCAGGGTGCCTGCGCCAAGCAGCAAAAACCCCAATGCAGCCGGAAGTGCCATGCCTGTCGCAGAAGAGCCGGCAGGCATGCCCGCCATATTGAAGATCATGCTGATCAGGGTCTGGAGTCCAAGTACTACAACCGCCAGTGCCAGGGCCTGCGCAAGATAAGACCGGATCGAACCCGCGTGACCCAGCAGCAGAAGCGCCGCGCCCAGCAAGGTGAAGGCCATTGTTGCGTGAGGCAAAATGTGTGCCGCGACACGCCCGGGATCAGCCAGAAATAGCCGCGCCAATCCTTCCTGAATGCTGAAGCTGTAATTTAGCGCGGATTCCGCCAGGCCCAGCATGCCCAGCAGCAATATACCTGCCGCGAACAGTGCTGCCAGTTCCGATAGACGCGGATAAAGCAGCAGCAATCCAAGGGTGATGCTCGCCACCAGCAGGAGAACAGCGGTGGGCACAGGCATTGGCGGCCCGCTTGTGACAAAGCTGGTGAGCGCCGGAATGCCCAGCATCCAACCCAGCAGCGCCAGGCCGCCGAGAATTGCGGCTAAACCACAGGCAAGTGCTGTCAGCCGGAAAGAAATAGTTGTAGCAGCCATGCGTCACACCCAGAGAATGGTCGCCGTTAACCCCAGCGGTTCCGGAACAGCGTTGCCGATAGGGAAATTATACCGCTACCTTGTGCTAAGAGCCTATTTCAGCAGGTTTCATACCTCGCGCCAGCATCATTCAAGGTGCAGTGCCAGGCGCGAGGGGCGCGGTTTGGTTATTCCAAACAAGCCGCGAGCAACAACGCAATGCGCCTTGAATGATACTGGCCCTCCGGGTTGAAGCTGGAAAGCGCGTCTGCGGCGTCGCATGACTTGCCAATGGAACAACCATTGGCTGCATCACGCTTCTTGCAGCCATCGATTTCTAGCCTCAACGCGAGGTGTGAAACCTGCTGAAATAGGCTCTTATTCGCGCACTGGGTGTTTCGATAGCTTCCTTTGCAGGGTGCGACGGTGCATCTTGAGCGCGCGTGCAGTGGCCGAGATGTTGCCCTGGTGCTCCGCCAGCACGCGCTGGATATGCTCCCATTCGAGACGGTCCACCGAAAGCGGCTGCGGGGTGACGGGCACTTCCTCGTCGCCGCCCTCGCGCTCGAAGGCTGCAATGATCTGGTCCGCATCGGCGGGTTTGGCGAGGTAATGGATCGCACCCAGCTTGATCGATTCCACGGCGGTGGCGATGCTGGCGAAGCCAGTGAGCATGACGATGCGCGTTTCCTCGTCCAGCTCTTTCAGGCGTTTGACCAGCACCAGCCCGGATGGGCCGGGCATTTTCAGGTCCACCACGGCAAATTCGGGCGGGCTGGATTCGGCCAGTTCAAGCGCGGTTTCTACTTCATACGCCACCGTCACATCGAAGCCGCGCCGTGTCAGCGCCTTCTTCAGCACGCGGCAGAAGGTTTCGTCGTCATCCACCAGCAACAGGCTGGGGTGGTCATCCTGATTTTGAAGTTCATTCGTCATGGTTTGATCAGCAGTTTAGTCAGAGGTAAAGATACACGAGTGATCGCGCCGCCGCCTTCGCGGTTGAGCAGCAGCACCTTGCCGCCAAAGCGCTCGACAGTGGCGTTGGCCAGAAACAGCCCGATGCCAAAGCCATGCCCCTTGGTGGTGAAGAAAGGCTGCCCCACGCGCTGTTGCACCTCGGGCGCAAGCCCAGGCCCGCGATCGCGGATTTCCAGATCCAGCTCGTTCTCCCGCCAGCAGCCAAAAACCTCAACATTATCGAACGATGCATCGGCAGCGTTATTGAGCAGATTGAGCAAAGCCTGCGTCAGCGTCTGATCGGCGGCGATGCGGGGTGCGGGCAGGGCGCCTTGCCATTCGACTGCCACAGTTACGCCCGGCTTGACCAGTTGCCACTTCTCGAGCAGGCCAGCCAAATATGCATCCAGCGGCTGCGCTATTGCATCTTCGGCCCGTCCCTGCCCGGCGGCAGCAAGCATGTCGGAGAGGATATGCTTGCAATTGTCCACCTGCTGGCGCAGCAGGCGCAGATCTTCCACCAGCGCCGGTTCGCCGGCATATTCCTGCTGCAGTTCGGTGGTCACCACCGCCATGGTCGCCAGCGGCGTCCCCAGTTCATGGGCTGCGCCCGCCGCCAGCGTGCCCAGTGCCACGATACGCTCGTTGCGCAGGGTTTCTTCGCGGGCGCCGGCCAGTGCCTGGTCGCGCTCCTTGACTGCGTTGGCCATGCGCACCACAAAAAAGGCAATGAGAAAGGCGGAGAGCACGAAGGTCAGCCACATGCCGGTGAGGTGCATATAGATGGCGGTACTGAAATTCCCGTCCCGCGGCATGAGCGGATAGTAATTGAACATCAGCAGGGTGTAGCAAGCCGCCGTGAGTGCCGCCATGCTCCAGGTGTAGGCCGCGGGCAGCGTGATCGCGGCAATCACCAGGGGCACCAGATAATAGGACACCAGCGGGTTGGTCGAGCCGCCGGCGTAGTAAAGCAGCGCCGTAATGGCCAGGACATCCACCAGCAACTGAGAGAAAAACTCGCCATCAGTCACCGGCCAGGGCTGGCGCAGGCGCCACCAGCTAAGCAGGTTGGCCAGCGTCAGCAGGCCGATCACCGAGAGCAGGGGCGGCAGCGGCAAAGGCAATTCCAGCAACTGGATAGCTGCCAGCCCGGCCAGCACCAGGCCGCCGATCACAAAACCGCGCAGCACCAGAATGCGACGCAAATTGCTGCCAGAAGGTGCCGTCATGGGCGCATTGTGTCCAAACATGCACTGAAAGTCCGCTAAAAATCCTATGAATTGTAATCTTAAGCCAGGCATTTGTGCGCTGTGGCATTTCGTCACGCGGCATCTGGTCACATTTTTCATTTACCCCGGCCCCGCTATGATTTCCGCCTGCCGATCAACCTGCACAAATTAAGGAGATAGCCAAAATGATCCTGCCCCGCCTTGCCCGACTGCTTGCCTTTACACCACTTCTGCTTGCTCTGGGTGCAACAACCACCCATGCCGGCACCGAAGAGGATTTTGACCGCGGTTCTGCCGCACACCGGCAACAGGACTACAAAACCGCCTTCAAAATATGGCTGGCCTTGGCCGAAAAAGGCCAGGTGGATGCTCAGTACAATGTGGCGCGCATGCTACAGGACGGCGATGGCGCGGCACAGAACCCCGTCGAGGCTATGAAATGGTACCGCAGGGCGGCAGGTCAGGGCGATCAGGAATCCCAATACTACCTCGGCCTGATGTACCTGCGCGGTGAAGGTGTGGCCGCGAATGAAGCGGAAGCGCAAAAATGGTTTGCCATGAACCGCAAGCATCACACCATGCATCAGAACCATGCTCAGTGGGAAAAATGGCAGCAGCAGCTGGCCGGGATGAACCAGGGGATACTGCGCCCATAAACAACCAGGGGAAAATCCTGGCGGCAGAAAAATGATCCAAATCAAGCTTTAGCATCTTTTTGCGCTGAAAACGCCCACACGGGCGCGTTATTTTGTCGCGCGACACCTTGTCGCATTTTTTCCGGGAACTTTTCCCTTTAACATTCGACACCTTGAATTAAGGATATGAATATCCTCATGGCGACGTAGTGTCTTTGACGATTTCACTCTTTGACGTGTTTAAGAAGAGAGCATCATTTTCTTAGCGCATTGACGCCCAATTTGGTTTCTAAGCATTTCAAATTTTGGGCATTACAGTAATCACAGAATACTTTCTCTTCATCGGGGATATTGACCATGAAAAACCGAAGAATATGGAACCTCCTGCATACTCTGCACCTTTACAGTGGTCTGGTTATTGGGGTGTTTCTTGTTCTGATCGCCCTGACCGGCAGCATCATTGCTTTCGATCACGAGATCGACCGTGCGCTCAATCCAGAGTTGCTTACTGTAAAACCCGGCGGCGAACGGCTTCCCCTATCTGAAATCATCACCGCCGCCAAGGGGGTCTATCCAGACAAGCCGCTCGCACTCATTCACCCGCCAGTCGAAGCAAATGGCGTCTACATTGCCTGGTTCAAAACCCCCAAGAAATCGGCCAATGGCAAAAGCTGCTGCTCCGGCTTCAACTGGTTCCAGGCCATGGTTGATCCTTATACCGGCAAATCGACCGGCCAGCGTGACCTTAGTCACTATGAACTGACTCGGCCAGGATTCATGCGTCTGATGAAGGGATTGCACGGAAAGTTGTTGCTGGGTGATACCGGCAAAACGGTGGTCGGGCTTGTTTCTCTGGTCTGGCTGACCCTGACCCTGATCGGTGTCTACCTGTGGTGGCCCGGCACAAAAAAAATCAAGATGGCTCTTTCCATCAAATACAAGGCCGGCAACGCCCGCTTCATTTTCGACCTGCACCGTGCTTTTGGCATGTACAGCCTGGCAGTCATGGTTGTGCTCGCGTTTTCCGGGGTCTATTTTAACTTCCCGGACTACGTTAAGCCCATGGTAAATGCTTTCTCTCCTGTTAGCCCGAAAGAGTTAAAGCCTGTATCACAGTCTTCTGGTCGCCAAAGCCAACTGAATGCAGATGTTGCCGTGACCATCGCCCAGGCCAGGTTCCCGGGTGCAGAGCTCAGGGTTATCGGCCTGCCTCTGGATAGCAAGGATAGTTACGCCATTACCTTCCGACAGGAAGAGGAAGTGAAGCGTCCGCATGGCGGCAAGAGCACCGTCTGGCTTGATCAATATAGCGGCAGTGTGTTGGCTGAGAGAGATGCTCAGAAGATGAGCGGTGGCGATACCTTCCTTAACTGGCAAATGCCTTTGCATAGCGGATCTGCCTTTGGTCTGACCGGTCGCATCATTATTTGTCTTTCCGGCCTGATCAGTATCTTGCTGGTGGTAACCGGCACCCTGGTCTGGCTAAGAAAACGAAAGAGCAAGGCGGCCAAGGCCGGCCAAAAGAAACCAGGCATAGCCGGGGCATACCCTCAGGCAGCCCGCCTGACGCCTCAGTTAGATCGACTTTCCTGAATTAATAAAGATTGGAGTGACTTCATGAAATACAGTACGAATTACAGCAAATCTGTTCTGGCTTTAGCCCTGGCGGCAGCATTTCCATGCCAACAGAGCGCTCAGGCCGATGAAGCGGCTGTAACCATGACAGAAATGGTGGTGACAGCAACGAAGACGGCGAAGATTGTTTCCGAAGCACCGGCTACAGTCACCGTAGTGACCGCCAAGGAAATCGAGAACAAGAATGCTCATCGTATTGACGAAGCCCTGGCTGGCGCCCCTGGCGTGTTTATCAGAAGCCTGGGCGGCGAACAGCCAAGCAACTACTTGAATCAGATCACGTTGAGAGGAATTCCCGGCTATTACAGGACGGGTGTCATGGTTGACGGCGTGTCGATCAACAATGCCTTTAGTGGCGGCGTCAATATGTCGATTGTGCCGGTTGACGATATCCAGCAGATTGAAGTCGTCCCTGGCCCGTTTTCCTCGCTTTATGGCGGCGCTGGCATGGCAGGGGTGGTCAATATCATTACCAAGGTTCCTGAAAAACGAGAAATCTCGATCAAGGGGGAAGGGGAAGCCACAATTTCATGAGCCTCGATCTTGGCTACCGCGACAAACTTTCTGATGCCCTCGGAATCAGCTTGTCCTATGGGCGCAAGGAAAGTGATGGCTATGTGAACGAATACGTGACCAAGACGCCGAGCAGCACTGGCGGAACGGTCGTAACCGGCTGGGAAAAAACCACTACCAGTACCGGCACAACAACCTACATCATCGGCGATAAGGGCAAAGAAACATGGGAACAGGATCGTTACGGGGCAAAAGTTTTCCTGAAGCTCTCCCCAGTATCCAGGTTTATCTTTGATGCCTCCTATCTGACCCTCCAGAATAAGGATGGCATGGGAAACACTTACCTGAGCGCTGGCGGCGTTCCGTTTACAAGCGGGACTGCCAATATTGACGGCAAGAGGACCACTGTTAATGCCACTGATTTTCTGAGCGCCACGAACGGCGAAGACCTGACCCGCTATGCCGCAACATATGAAACTCAATTTGCCAATGATTTCAAGCTCAAGGCCAATCTAAGCTATCAGGACAACCAGTATTGGTACACATCCATCACAAGCAGTGCAACCAACACCAGTGGGGCAGGGAAACTGAGTGATATCCCCGCCAAAAAGATCGATGGTGATGTACAAGTCAGTTTCCCCGTTGGAAGTAGCCAATACCTTGTTGTTGGCGCGTCAGCCAATACCTCGACTCTGAACAAAAAAGTCTACGCCCTGGATAACTGGCGTGAGAAGGATGCCACGGGAGCCGTTGGCGATTGGGCTGACGGCAACTCCCAGTCCATGGCGGTCTATGCTCAGGATGAGATTGCGATCTCGAACAAACTGACCGTCTACGGCGGAGCGCGCTATGACCGCTGGTCTACGGACGGCACCATTAACATCAACAACTCGCTCAACACCTATGACACCCGAACCAGTTCCGCAATCAATCCGAAAGCATCGGCCGTATATAAGCTCGACCAGGGCACGATAATCAAGGGGGCGATCGGCAAGGCTTTCCGCGCGCCCAACCTCTCGGATATGTATTCGACTTACGGGACGAGCACGATCTACTGGTCCAACCCGGATCTGAAGCCGGAAAAAGTCACCACGGCTGAAATCGGTGCGGAGCATGAATTCAAAACGGGTACGCTACTGCGGGCCACCTATTACCGGAGCGATATTTCCGATCTCATTTATTCATCCACATCTGGCACAGACAGGTACAAATTCAATGCTGGTACGGCTGAAACAGAGGGGATTGACCTGGAAGCCCGGCAAAAACTTCTGGGGGGGCTGACTGCTTTCGTTAACGCGACTTTTGTTAGCTCAACGATCACGGAAAATACCGTCAGGCCGACTTCTGTCGGAAAACAGATTCCGTTGCAGGCGGAGAAGATGGCCAATATCGGACTGGAAGGCAGCCGTGGCCCATGGGCGGGCTCCATTATTGGCACCTACGTCGGCAAGATGTATGGCAGTGACGATAATTCAGACACCTATAACAACGTACCCGGTTCCTACGATCCGTACTTCGTTGCCAGAGCAAAGGTTTCTTACAAGGTTGACAAGTCGCTTACGGCCTCTCTCTCGGTCAATAACCTGTTCGACCGTGATTATTTCGTTGGCAGTTCCAAGGCAGATGGCCGCAGCTTTTATCTTGGCCTCGGTTTCAAGTACTGAGAGCCAGCGTAGATTGCTTCATCCACATGTTGGCGGTTTGATAAGTTATTTGGAGGTGACCCATGGGTAGGGGGGTGATGTTTCTGTTTTCGGCGTTGTTGTGCCTGGCAACCACTACCAAGGCGGCTGATGTATCCGACATTCTCTGGATCTCGGATACCCCACCCAAGCGCGCCAAGGTAGCCAAAGCGGATCACGCCGGCCATGCCAAGACGGGCAAGCAGCAGGACAACATGGATGCGGTCATCGGCGGTGAAGAGGGAAGTGGCGTGCATAGCGCTATCAAGCACCTCTGGCTGCGGCAGGGGGATGATCCCGCCAAGGCCGCGTATCTTGAAAGCGTGGACCTGTCCTCTGAGTTCAGCCTGATCGATGTCAAGGGGAACCGTTCACAGGTTGCTCAGGCAGAGATGGGCGGGCTGGCACACGCCAAGTTTGAGTTCGAGGAAATGGGTTTTTATAATGCCCATCTGTTGCGTGAGTCGGTGCGGGACAATACCCTGCGGGTGCAACTGGCCAAGGCTGAATTGCTCAAAGGGACTTGTTGTCAGAAAGATTTCGACCCAATCCATGCCAAGGCGATCAGCGATCCGCTCCTGCCGCTGGAGATTGTGCGGGAGCACGAGCCAGATGAAAAGCTTTTCACCCGTATGGTTTCCGGCGACAAGATCGGCTTCACCATCAATCGCCTGGGCAAGCCCTTGCCAGGTGCGCCGGTCACCATGCTGACCCAGCAGGGCTGGCAGAAGAAGGCGGTCAGCGACAAAAACGGCCGCGTCGAATTCACCTTGATCCGCGATTACTTTCCAGCCTGGAACGACTTCAAGCGGCGCACCAAGGAAACTTTCGTGGTCGTGGCCGAGGCCGAGACAGCCGAATCTGGCGATCATCAGGGTCAGAAATACACCAAAGTGACTTACCAGGCAACGCTTTCCGGAAAGTATGCCCCTTCGCCCTATGACTACAAGTCCTACGCCTGGGGGCTGGGTATCGCCGTCTTCGTTTTCGCCTTTGGCGGCCTGGGTGTCTATCTCTATCGCCGCCGTCGCGTGAAGCCTTTCCAGGAGGTGCGTTTCGATGAGAGGTCTTAAGGACCGCTTCGACCTCATCGACTGGAACCGCTTCCGCTTCTGGTTCCAGATGTCCTGCTTTCTGCTGCTGGTCTACGGCGGCTACCTGGGGCTGGATCTGGGCAGGCACCTGCCGACCTTCTCCTGTGTCTACAACACTGAGGCGAGGGGCGGCGCGTGTTACCTCAGCATCCTGCAGCACCAGATGGCATGGCCCTGGGAGAAGCTGTTTTCCGTGGCTGCGCTGGTCATCCTGACCGGGTTTCTCACCTTCGCGGCGTGGTTTATCGTCATTAACAAGCTTCGGTGCGGCCTCATCTGCCCGCTCGGCACCATCCAGGACTGGATAACTTCTTTGCGCCGCCGACTCGGCGTGCGTTACGGACGCTACACCCGCGGCCAATTTCGCGTCCTCGGCCAGATCAAATACGCCTTGCTAGCCCTGATATTCCTGATTCCACTGGGCATTGGCGCCGGTTGGTTCTCGAAGGATATGGGGCTGCCCTTCTGCATGATCTGTCCTGCTCGCATGATTATTCCGATGTTCGACCTCAACTTCACGCATTGGACCATCGATTTTTCCTCCACGTCGAAGATGGTGCTGACCTCGCTGGGGATCATTGTTGTCGGCTTGTTCTTCGTCGGAGCCTTCGTCAAGAAGCGTTTCTTCTGCTTTTTCTGCCCAATGAGCGCCTTCCTGTATCTGATCTCCAAGCCGGCCTTGCTGACTCTGAAGAAGGATGGCGACAAATGCACTCGTTGCGGTGACTGCTACAACGTCTGCGACATGGATATCCGCGAGATTGCCGATGAGGTGAAAGACCCGCGCATCATGATGGACGACTGCACTCTGTGTTTGAAATGCGTTGCCGCCTGCCCAGAACCGGGAGCTCTGAAGGCCAATTACGCCGGCGTCACTTTCTTCGAATCCACTGAGGCCGGTTTTATCAAACGCTGTCAGAAGGGAATTGGCCTTGAACTACCCAAACAATAAGATCGCCCTTCCCTACAACCGCACTCGCCAGGCGCGGGAGGCGGAGAACATGCTCGATCACCTTACCGATGATTTCGACGACAACCCTGCGGCGATGGCCTATTTCTACGATCTGTTCAGGCGCGCCTATTGCCATGGCGAACCCATGGAGCGGAAGGGCGTGCAGGTCGGGACCACCTGCATTCATGCCCCGGAAGAGCTGATCTACGCTATGGGGGCGACGCCGGTGCGCCTGTGTAATGGCTCCTATCATTACGATCAGGTAGGTGCCGATTTCATGCCAGCCAAGTCCTGTCCCCTGGTCAAGGCTACCCTGGGCATGCTCAGTTCGGAGACGGCAATCCCCAAGGTGGGCAAGCTGGACCTGATCGTCAATCCCACCACTTGCGACCAGAAGAAGAAGGCCAGTGCCATGATGGTGGGTATGGGTCATACGGTCTACGACCTGGAACTGCCGCCGGGCAAGGAAAGCGAACAATCCAGAGTGTATTGGCAGCGCTCGGTGCGTGAATTCACCCTGCGTCTGCGACAACTTACCGGCAAGAAGCTCACCCGCAAGAACCTGATGACGGCTATGGCCAGGACCAGCCGCGCCCAGGCCGCTTTTCGCACTCTGCACAACTTCCGCCGCAAGTCGCCCTCGCTGGTGCTGGGCAAGGACGTGTTCCTGGTCACTAATGCTTACTTCTTCGATGACATCGAGCGCTGGACTGAGGCGGTGGAAAAGCTGAACGCTGAACTGGCGCAACGCGAGAAGGATGGTTATTGCGCCGCCCAGAAAAAAGCGCCGCGCATCCTCTTCACCGGCTCACCGCCGATCTTTCCCAACCTCAAGCTGCCGCTGCTGATCGAGGAATCCGGCGGTGTGGTGGTGGCGGATGAGACCTGCTCAGCCAACCGCATGCTCTACGACATGACAGCCGTGGACGAATGGCTGGTCAACGACATGGTCGACAGCCTGGCGGACAAATATCTCAAGCCCTGCACCTGCCCGATTTTTACCAACAATGATGACCGCCTCCGCCGCCTGCTGGAACTGGCCAGGAACTTTGCCGTGGATGGCGTGGTATATCAGGCTTTCGCCGGTTGCCAGGTATATGAAATGGAGCAGAGGAGCGTGGCGGAAACCCTCAACAAAGAGGGCATCGCCATGCTTTACATCGAAACCGACTACAGCCCGGATGACATGGGCCAGCTTACCACCCGGATCGAGGCATTCCTTGAATCCCTGAAAACCCGCAAGAGAAAACGAGCATGAATTACTTTGCAGGACTGGATATCGGTTCCACTGCCATCAAGGTGGCTCTGGTGGACGAGGCAGGAAAAATTGCTGGCGTCCACGTGTCTTCTTCCGGCAGTCTTTTCCACAAGAACGCCAGGGAAGCCTTGCAGAATTTGCTGGCCCAACTGGACATTGCCAAGGAAGATGTGCGCTATCTGATCGCCACCGGCTATGGCCGCAAGCTGTTCAAGGAGGCCGACGACTCCATCAGCGAAATCACTGCCAACGCCATCGGCGCCCATGAAGCAGGCAAGGCCTTCGGCGGGGTGCGCACCATCATTAACATCGGTGGCCAAGACTCCAAGGCTATCCAGATCGATGACACGGGCAACGTGTCCAACTTCGCCATGAACGACAAGTGCGCCGCCGGCACCGGGCGCTTTCTGGATGTGGCGGCGCGTAATCTCGACATCGATCTGGAAGAGCTGGGCGACTACCACTTCAACGGAAAAGGCGCTCCCTTGAGCATCAACAGCACCTGCACCGTGTTTGCCGAGTCCGAGATTATCGGCTTGCTGGCGAATGGCCACGGCAAGGAAGAGATTATTGCCGGCATCCATTACTCCATTGCCAAACGTACAGTGCGTCTGGCAAAGCGTGTTGGCATCGAGGACAGGGTCTATTTTGATGGCGGTCCGGCGCTGAACAAGGGGCTGGTCGCCGCCATTCAGGACGAGCTTGGGCGCGAGTTGGTGGTGCCGGAATACCCGCAGACCACCACGGCATTCGGCGCAGCAATCCTGGCGCGCAACGAATTCTTTGCCGAGAATATATGATGCCTGTCGAAACCATCGTCGGTCTGCCCATGGCTCTGACCCTGGGGCTGGTCTATGGTCTCGGCCCTTGCCTCATCAGCTGTCTGCCTTACCTGGGGCCGGTATTTCTCGCCCGCGATTTCAGTTTGCGCCGCTCCTGGCGCGTCGTTTTGCCCCTGTCCCTTGGTCGACTTGGGGGGTATTCGCTGTTTGGTGCGGCAGCGGGCTGGGCCGGCCATTATGTCAAGGACAGCGCCGCAGCTTACCCGCAACTGCACTTGCTTGTCGGCGCTGCAGCCCTTATGGTCGGCCTCGCTCTCTTTTGGCGGCGACAGCCGGCGTGCTCCGTTGTGCCGGCGGCGCCCACTGCCGACGGACAGCCCTTGCGCCGCTTCGATTTTGGTAGCGAACCCCGGCCTTTGTTGCCGGGTGGCCTGTTCCTGATGGGGGCCGGTATGGCGCTGACACCTTGTGGGCCGCTGGGTGTGGTGCTGTTCTCGGCGGCCGCCTCGGGACATGTCTTCAGTGGATTCCTGCTTGGCTTCAGCTTCGGTCTCGGCGCCATCGTTGTGCCTTCACTGGTGTTTGGCCTCGGTGTTGCCTATTTTGGTGCTCGCCTACGCGAGCAGTTGGGTCCATGGCGCCCGCGCATCGAGGCGCTCAGCGCCGGACTGCTGATTCTGGTCGGGGTGAACCAGCTTATCCGGGCTTTCTGATTTTTTATCTTGCTTTCACTTTAAGGCCTTCATCATGAAACGACTTGTCCTGTTGCCCCTATGTCTGAGCCTGGCACCTGCCTGGGCCGACGAAGAGGTGACGCTCAAAGAGGTGATCGTCACTTCCTCCAGCGAGGACGATATTGCAGATCGCCGCGACTCCGCGACACAAAAAATTATCATCAACCGCCAGGATATTGAGGCGATGGGGGCTCTCACCATCAACGATGTCTTGGGTAAACTGCCGGGCGTCGATGTGGGCACGCCGGGTGCCGACGGCTCATTGGCAAAGCGATCGCGTGGCATGACGCGCGATTCAGTGCAGATATTCATTGATGGCGAGCGCATCCCCCCCGGACACACGGGCATGGTTCAGACTACCATTGGTCGCTTGCCGTCTACTGAGCTGCGGCAAGTCGAGATCGTCCGTGGTTCATCGGCAGAATTTGGAGGAAGTGCACCGATGAGTGTCCATTTGGTGCTGAACAAGCCGATGGCGCGCGAATCCACCGATTTCAAGGTGACTTCCGGTCTTCGTGGCGATAGGCCAATTGTTCAAACCTCCTACACCAGGGGCGGTGGCGACAAGACATTCTCCTGGTCGTTGCCGGTTACGATAAATCACAACGAAATGCCATCCAGCCGCTCGGTGAGTCGCGTCGACAGCGCCGGTGTCTGGCAAGAAGACAGTGTAGATGGCAATAGCAAGATGGATTCATTTTCCTTCTCGCCACGATTGACCTGGAAGTCGGGTAGCGACAATCTGACCGTCAACCCGATGGTTTACCGGTCTTACACGCGTGGCGAAAGTGATTTTGTCCGCAGCGATTTCGCTACGCCAGCGAATAGTTATACGCGCCGAGACGAAGATCGCAGCAGCAACGCCTTCAATCGCCTGCGTGCGAATGCAGAAATACTCCGCCAGGGTATCAAGTATTCCGGCCGATTGTCGGTTTCCGATGGCGAGAGAAGCGCCGATACGCTGCGTGTCAACCAAAATGACGGCACACAAACTCAAGAGCAGATGCGCCGTCAGGATGTCGATCTGAATGGCGCTTTCCGGCTCGACTGGAGCACCAGGCAGCACTTCTGGGCGGCGAACATAGAGCAAGCCATTCAACGGCGCGACGAAAGCCTGTCAAGCAGCAGCCAGGCTAGTCGACGAAACCCACTCAGCCTGGGCAAAACATTGGAGTGCCTGGCTGCAGGACGAGTGGAGCCCGAGTGCGGATGTGACTGTCACGACGGGCCTGCGCGGTGAATTTATCCGATATTCCGTCGACGGCAACGACCAGCGCCACCAGCGCCTTTTGCCCTCACTGGCGCTGCGTCTGGAGCCTGCCCAGCACTGGGTGTTGCGCTCTTCCCTGGGTGCCGGTATGAAGGTGCCACGCCTGGACGAGCTCACCAGCCAGCCGGTGTTCAGCGTCAATGCCAATACGCCGCTTGAACCGGACCGGCGCGGCAACCCGAACCTGCGCCCGGAGCACAGCGTGAATTTCGAACTCGCTCTCGAACGTTATCTGCCAGGTGAGGCAGGCGTGTTTGGCGCCAATGCCTACCTGCGGCACACTGAAGATTTCACCGAGCGGCGGGCGCAGCTGGAGGGAACTCGCTGGGTAGATCGCCCCTACAACGAGGGATCGGCCCGCCACTGGGGCGTGGAACTGGACGGCAAACTGCGCACCGACAGCCTTGGCTGGCGCGGGGCAACATTCCGAGCCCATCTCACCGTACCACGCAGCGAGGTCCAGGACGAACGCCTCGGCATCAGCCGTGCTGCCCGCGAATCCCCGCGCTATATTCTGAGTGCCGGCTACGACCAGACCCTTGCCGACAAGAGTTTTGGTATATCGATGCAGTACAACGGGCGCGTCCTCACTCAGGTGCCGGGTGAGCAGGCCTATGAAACACGGCGACGCACCGTCTTCGATGCCTATGTGCTGCAAAAACTGAACAGCGCACTGAATCTGCGATTGTCGCTGCAGAATCTGTTTCGTGCCGACATCCGCCAACAGCTTGATGCATTTGCACCCGGCAGTTACTGGTCACTCGCTTCCACTGAAAAGAGCGCGCGCACCGTGCTCTTGTCTCTGGAGGGTAAATGGTGACCTGGTTCCCATGTGTCTATATTCCGCTTCCTGATAGTGGATTTCTGACATGAAAAAAATGGCACTTCATGATATTCGACTGCGGTACGGTACGGATTTCCTTGCTGACGCACCTTCCGAACCAGTTCTGCGCCCGGATGCGTGAAAGCCAGCCCTGGCTGACAAAATGGATCCGCTATGGCGCGGGGCTGGTCCTGATACTGATTGGGATACGCCGACTGTGGGTGGTCTAACCCATGCTTGCGACATCTTTACGATAATCCATGGCTTGCACCATAACGATCCATAGAGCAGGTAGAGAATGCCGATGAAAAGGAATTAACCGCAGAGTTCACGGAAAACATCGAACTAAAGTTTTCAGGATAATTCTCTTGAAATCATCATTCAGAGCGTCAATTGGGTATCGAAAAATGATTTCGATCAAGTTTCCGCAAATTGTCCCCCTTGATTTCTGCCACCGGGATGCGGCATTTTGTCGCGCGACACTATGTCGCATTTTTTTCGGGAACTTTCGCCTTTAACATTCAGCGCTCGATTGCGGATATGCGGTACCCAATGAACAGGGCGCCGCTTTCAGGGAGAGGAAATGCCGCACAACAAAATAATAAGCAAAATCACAAGACACTGCGCGGCAGTCAGGCATTTGCGCGCCGGCCGGGCCACGCCCTGCCAAAAGGCAGGCCGATATTCTTGCCTTGGTGCAGCAGGCGGGGGGGTGAAGATCGCTTTTGTTGCCGAATCTGCCCGATAGAGGCGCCAAATGGCGCACAGAGAACCCAGCCAAAATATTAATAAAGAGGAGTTAAGTGCCATGATTCGCAAAACCCATGCCGTTGCCGCCCTTGGCATACGCCGTCCGCTGTCCGTCGCTATCGCGGCTGCTCTCGGTGCTTTCTGCTCCGGCAATGTCAGCGCCGAGGAAGCCGATGTCCAGCTCACGGAAATTTCCGTCTCGGCCGAATCCAGTAAACCGGCGACGCCCGACAATGTTCCCTCAACGACTGAAAGCGTGACCAAGAAGCAGATTGCCGAAAGCGTCAATTCGGTGTCATCGGCCGGGGCGCTCCTGTACCTGCCGAGTGTTCACGTGCGCGAACGCTTTATCGGCGACGTGAACGGCGGCTTGGCAATGCGGATGTACGGCGTCAATTCCAGCGCCGAAACCATCGTCTATGCGGACGGGCTCCTGCTCTCGAATCATCTGGTCAACAGCTGCTGTCCTGGCCCGCGCTGGGGCCTGGTATCCCAGGATGCCATCGACCGGGTCGATGTCATGTATGGCCCGTTCTCCGCGCTTTATCCCGGAAATTCGGTGGGTGGCGTGGTGCTGATGACAACACACATGCCGACCCAGTTCGAAGCGCATGCGAAGCTGGACGTTTTTGGCCAGAATTTCAAGCTCTACGGAACAGACGAGAACTTTACCGGGGAGCATGGCTCCGCGAGCCTAGGAAACAAGGTTGGCGACTGGTCATTCCGCTTGAGCGCTGATCGCCTGGACAACCACAGTCATCCGACGGATTTCACTTCTGCCAAGGCCAAGACCGGAGCGGCTGCCACAGCAGGGCAATACACGGTTGTCACCGGCGCGCAGTTCGACAGTGACATCGCCAACAACCCGAGGGTCATCACTGCCGCCACCAGCATGGACCATACCGTGAAGGACGATGGCACGATCAAGGTGGCCTATGACTTCTCGCCAACGGTTCGCGCCACCTATACCGGGAATATCTGGCAAAACACCTCGGATAAACGTATCGACAGCTATCTGCGGGATGCTGCCGGTAACACGATTTACGGAACCAACAGCACGACGACCGGTCCCTACCGGTATGTTCGCATCAACGGTCAAGACTATACCGTGACGGCGCCGAGCACCAGCCACGCCGAAGCCGAGTATTACATGCACGGCCTGTCCGTGAAATCACAGACGCGGCGGAACCTGGGATTGGGAGGCAACGGCAAGCCAC
Organism: uncultured Gammaproteobacteria bacterium; assembly: GCA_963741495.1. Classification (GTDB taxonomy): domain Bacteria; phylum Pseudomonadota; class Gammaproteobacteria; order Burkholderiales; family Sulfuricellaceae; genus Sulfurimicrobium. Next base: position 95,011 of record CAVUID010000007.1, on the reverse strand, counting down.
TTCAACCAGAACAAGGATGTCACTCGCGCATCCTCCGGCAACTTTGGCACCACGCCAAGTACCGACGCCACTGCGGGAACCATCACTTTTGGCGATGGAACGGGTTGGCAGAATCTTGACCTGCGCGGCGAATGGCGTCCCGATGGCAATCTGAAAAGCCAGCATCAGGTCAGTTTTGGTTTTCACACCGACACCTACAAGACCAAGTCAGATCAATACACGCCTTGGCACGGGAAACTGGCTGACCAGCAATGCCGGCGCGTTGAACACAAACTCCAGGGGCACTACCTCGACCCAGGCGATCTACGTGCAGGACGCATGGCAACTCTCTCCCGCCTGGAAACTGGTGCTGGGTGGACGCGAGGAAAAGTGGGAAGCATCTGAGGGAAGCAACTACGTCGGGGAACGAATTTGGCCTACCAGGACAAAACCGTGTCCGCATTCTCTCCCAAGGCGATCGCTGTCCTGTCAGGCTTCCGACGTCTTGGTGCTGCGCGGCTCTGTTGGCCGGGGTACACGCTTCCCGACCGTCGGCGAACTGTTCAAGAACTGTCGGCATAACACCAATGGTTCCAGTGCAGCCCTGACCAGCGCGCAAATCATAGCCGCTGGATTCCCTGCGCCTTATAACACCGGCGCTGACCAACAACCCCAATCTGCAGCCGGAAACCGCTGACTCCTGGGAATTTACGGTAGAGCGCTTCCTGAACAACGGACTGTGGCGAACCTCCCTGTTCGGGGAGGAGAAACAGGGCGCGCTGGTCTCCCAAACCGACATTACGACCCTGCCCGGTTACAGTGTCAGTAGCGTTCAGAACATCGACAAAGTCCGCACCTATGGTATCGAAACGGCCGTACAGACCAGCGATATGCTGATACGCGGCCTTGATCTTTTCGGCAGCATTGCCTACATCCATTCGCGAATCGTGGAGAATGCCGCAAATCCCGGACTGGCAGGGACGGAACTGCCGCTTATCCCGGTCTGGCGCGCATCGCTGCTGGGTACCTATCATGCGTCGGATGAACTCTCATACAGCCTGGGTTATCGTTACAGCGGAAGACAGCACAGCGGCCTGTTCAACACGACAACCATGCAATATCCCGACCCCAATCCGGACACCTATGGCGGGCGTAGCACTTTCGGCGTTTTTGACGCCAAGGTGCTCTACAAGGTCGCCAAGCAGTGGTCTGCCTCGGTCGGCATCGACAATATTGGCGACGTCAAGTATTACACCTTGTACCCCTACCAGCAGCGCACCTACTTTGCCAGCGTGAAGTTCGACTATTGAGATCGAGCTTGATTACGCTACGTCCGCGGCTTGCACGCTGTCCGCTGTGCTGGCATCGGTCGTTTCCGTCCTGCCTGGCGCCGTATCCGCCGCCGCCGGAACGGCAGACAAGGCCGCAATGCCGGGGATGGCTAGCATGGCGAAAAAAGCGCGCATCGAGCTGGCCAGTTCGGCGGCGTTTGCCGCAGATGGTCGGTTGCTGGCCGTCGCCAAACAAGGCGAGCATCTGATGCTTTATCGCAGCGACGATCAAGGTGCCAGCTGGTCAACGCCGGTAATCGTCAATGCCCAGCCGGAGGCCATTTCCGGTGACGGCGAAAACCGACCCAAGATCGTCTTTGCGCAGGATGGCGGCGTACTGGTTTCCTGGACCAAGCCGCTCGGCAAACCCAACACCGGTGAAGCGCGGCTGGCGCGTTCGGATGATGGTGGCACCAGCTTTTCGACACCGATCACCGTGCACCGTGATCGACAGGAAATCACCCATCGTTTCGAGGCGATAACGGTGGGCGGTGATGGACGCATTTACATCGCCTGGATCGACAAGCGCGATCTTGAATCGGCCAAGGCGGCGCAGAAACCGTATCGCGGTGCAGCCATCTATGCGGCGGTGTCGGAAGATGGCGGCAGAAGCTTCAAGCCTGAAGTGAAAGTCGCCGATCATTCCTGCGAGTGCTGCCGCATCACCGCAGCTGTCGATACTGACGGCGCACCCCTGTTTCTCTGGCGCCATGTATTCGAACCCAACGAGCGCGATCACGCGCTCGCAAAACTCAAGACCGACGGCACGCCAGCAAGCTTTCAGCGGGCGACTTTCGATCGTTGGAGGATCGATGGCTGCCCGCACCATGGCCCGTCACTGGCCGTGGCGCCAGATGGTACGCGACATGCTGTCTGGTTCAACCAGAAGGATGGCGATGGCCGGGTGTTCTATGGCCGCCTGACGGCGAACGGGGTCGATGGCCAGCGCTTTGTTGGCGGCGAAAAGGCCGCTCACGCCGACCTTGTCGTCGCAGAGCGCCGTGTGGCCATCGCATGGAAAGAATTTAACGGCGAGACCACGCAACTGCTTGCCGAGATATCCGAAGATGGCGGGGTCAGCTTCAAGCCGCAGGTGCTTGCGGCCACCGGCGGCGCCTCCGACCAGGCCCGTGCGATCAAGCGGGGTAAAGATCTGTTCGTCTTCTGGCGCACAGAGCGCGAGGGCATGCGAGTGTTCGAATTGCGATGAGATATTTCTGCTTGCTGCTGTTGCTCGTGTTAGCAGGTATGAAGGTCGCCGCAGCCGAGCCGTTTCTCGCCCTCGACCGGCAAAGCGCACGCGGCCTGGTGGATGTGCAGTCACATTCGGCGCCGGCCATCATTGCCTTGTGGTCCTCCGATTGCGCCCACTGCAAAAGCAACCTCAAGCTGTTCGCTCACATGGCAAGCGCAAATTCTCGCCTGCGCTTGATCACCATTGCCATTGAGCCCTTTTCGGAAGAGCTCGCCGTGCCGCTGGATCGCTTGGGCGTTCCCGGCACCCGCTATGCCTATGGTCCGGAATCCCCCGACGCCCTTGCCCATGCGCTCGACCCCAAATGGCGGGGCGAACTGCCGCGTACCCTGTTATTCGACGGAAACGGCGGCAAGGCGGCGGTTTCCGGTGTGATGGATGAACATGGCGTGCGCCGCCATCTCGGATTAACGGTAAGGCCATAGCCTGATGCGGTGAGCGTGTTTTTCCCCATGTGGAAAAAAGCTGCGCTTACAACGATACTGCGGCATTTTGCCGCACACTACAACGCGCTGGATACTTTAGTATCCCAGTCGCATTTGAAGTGTTTAACATAAAATGCCCTTAGAACTATTCAGGCTGGAAATGGAAAAGCAATATGCAACAAAATGGCTGCCGGCCATGGGCCTGGTGATGCTTGCCCATGCCGGGGTGTGGTATGGGTTGAGCCAGCTGAAACAGGACATCGTTCCGCCCAGGCCGCTGAAAGTAATTGAAGTGTCATTGCTGGCACCTCCGCCACCGCCACAACCCAAGGTCACGCCTAAACAGCCGGAGCCGCCCAAACCCGAACCCAAGCCCAAAGTGCAACCAAAAGCCAAGCCTGAACCGCGCCAGTTATTGCAGCCTCAGCCGGTGGCGGAAAGAATCATGGAACAGGCGCCGGAGCCGGCGCCGGTCGTTGTCGCGCCAGCCCCGCCGGCACCTGTTGTCGCAGCGCCCCCCAGGGTTGAGCCAGAGCCGGTGGTGGAAGCTCCGCGTTTCAACGCCGCCTATCTCAACAACCCGCCACCGGCATACCCTCTCTCGGCGCGCCGCAGGGGGATTGAAGGGCGGGTTCTGGTGCGGGCCGAGGTGCTGGCGGATGGGAGCTGCAACCGGGTGGAACTGAAAAAAACCAGCGGCTCCGAGCTGCTCGACCAGGCTGCGCTGGAGGCAGTCAGAAAGTGGCACTTTGTCCCGGCAAAAAAGGGCGCCCAGGCCATCACTGCCTGGGTGGAAGTGCCGATCACATTCAAATTGGAAAACTAGGAAAAATATGTTTGGACACGCAACCTCACCCATTGTCGCCGCAACCCTGTGGCTCCTGATCACATTCTCGGTCGTTGCCTGGACGCTGATCGTGATGAAGGCCTGGATGCAGTGGCGGCTGTCGCGGCAGAACAGCGCCTTCACCAAGACCTTCTGGAGTGCACGCAATCTGGCTGAAGCGGAAACTGCGGCACAGCAGGCCCAGGGTCCGCTTGCGCAACTGTGCCGTTCGGGATTCGAGGTGCTGCGCGAAATCGAGAAAGATGGCGTGAGCAGCTTGCAGAACAGCGGCGACAAGCAGGACGTACTGGAACGCCGCCTGCGCGCCGAGATCCAGAAGGAGTTGCACAAGCTCGAAAGCGGCCTGATGGTGCTGGCCAGCATCGGCTCGACCGCGCCTTTCGTGGGGCTGTTCGGTACGGTATGGGGCATCATGCACGCCCTGCAGGACATCAGCCGCACCGGCTCGGCCGGGCTGGATGTGGTGGCAGGGCCGATCGGCGAAGCCCTGATTGCAACGGCGGTCGGTATCGCCACCGCCATTCCCGCCGTGCTGGCCTACAACTACGGTTTGCGCCAGGTACGCTTGTACGGCGCGGGGCTGGAAGAGTTTGCCAACGACTTCCTGCACCTCGCCCTCAAATCCGGTTTCAGCGTGAAATAGGGAACTCATCATGGCCCTGCACACTTCATCCGAACAAACCGCCATGTCGGACATCAACGTCACGCCGCTGGTGGACGTGATGCTGGTGCTCCTGATCGTGTTTATCGTCACCGCCCCGCTGCTGATGCAGGCAGTCAAGGTCGATCTGCCCAAGACCGCGCCGGTCGCCCCGCTCAAGCAGACCCATACCATCCAGCTGGCCATCAATGCCCAGGGCACGGTGTATATCGACCAGCGCCCGATCCATTTCGATATTCTCGAAAACGAACTTAAAACCATGCGCGCCGCCACGCCTGACATCAACGTCCAGCTTCATGCCGATGAGAACGTCAAATATGGCCGCGTGGCCCAGGTCATGGCGGCGATCAACCGCGCCGGCATCGCCAAACTCGGATTCATTACCATTCCGCAATAATTTTATTAACCAGGAGGTCTCATGAAACACCAGCTACGCATCATTCCCCTTGCTGTCGCACTGGCCTTGCCGCAATTGGCCATGGCCGCAGATGACAACAAAACCACCACGCTGCCGGAAGTCACGGTCAGTGCTTCCAAAGACGCTGTCGGCGCTACCCAGGTTGGCGAAGCCAGCCTCGCCGGCATGCGGGCGGCGACCAGCGATAGCGCCAGCCTGCTCAGGGATGTGCCCGGCGTCAGTATGTATGGTGCTGGCGGCGTTTCCAGCCTGCCGGTCATCCACGGCCTGGCGGACGACCGCCTGCGCATCAAGGTCGATGGCATGGACCTGATCTCCGCCTGCGGCAACCACATGAACCCGCCGCTTTCCTACATTGATCCATCCAATGTGGAGCAGCATTCAGGTGTTTTCCGGCATTGCGCCGGTGAGCGTGAGCGGCGACAGTATCGGCGGCGCCATCCTGGTGAAATCGCCAGAGCCGGAGTTTGCCGCAGCCGGGCAGGGGACTTTGCTCAAGGGTCAGGCCGGCGCTTTTTATCGCAGCAACGGCAATGCCATGGGTGGCAACCTTTCGGCAACAGTCGCAAGCGAAAAGCTGAGCCTGACGTATAGCGGTTCGACTGCGGAGTCCGAAAATTACAAGGCGGGCGGGGACTTCAAGAGCGGCCGGCCTGGCGGCGGCAGGCAGGGGCTGGCTGGCCGGGGACGAGGTCGGGTCGACCATGTACAAATCAATCAACCAATCCCTCGGACTTGCGCTGCGCCATGAAAACCATCTGGTAGAACTCAAGCTTGGAATGCAGGACATTCCCTACCAGGGCTACCCCAACCAGCGCATGGACATGACCGGCAACGACAGCGAGCAGGTCAATCTGCGTTACAAGGGACAGTTTGCGTGGGGTGCGCTGGAAGCCCGTGCCTATGAAGAAAAGACACGTCACAAGATGCAGTTTTTCGATGATAAGCTTTACTGGTATGGCGCCAATAGCATCCCTCCTGGACTGACTCCTGATGGCGTACCTTGCGTGACAATCAGTGGTGGCCAGAATGGCTGTGCCGCGGGCATGCCGATGGACACCGAGGGCAAGAATTCCGGCCTGGCCCTCAAGGGAGACATCGTGCTTTCGGCGCGCGATCTGCTCCGCGTGGGCGGTGAAACCCAGAAGTACCGTCTGAACGACTGGTGGGATCCTTCCGGCAAAGGGATGTGGCCCAATGTGTTCTGGAATATTCGCGATGGCGAACGTGACCGCCTTGCCGCCTTCGGTGAATGGGAGGCGCAGTGGAATCCGCAATGGCTGACTCAATTCGGCCTGCGCTACGAAAAGGTGGATATGAACACGGGTGATGTGCAGGGGTATAGCTCAACTTACGATCCCATTCCCGCTGCCGCCTTCAATGCCGCTGACCACAAGAAAACTGATCACAACGTGGATGTGACCGCTCTGGCCCGCTACATACCTGATGCAGGGAAATCCTTTGAATTCGGCTATGCTCAGAAGACCCGTTCGCCCAACCTGTACGAGCGCTACACCTGGTCCACTCACGGCATGTCGATGCGCATGATCAACTGGGCAGGTGATGGCAATGGCTATGTCGGCAATCTCAACCTGAAGCCGGAAGTGGCTCATACCCTCAGCGCAACAGCGGACTGGCATGATGACGCCAAGAAGCAATGGGGGCTGAAAGTCACACCTTACTACACCTACATTGATGACTATATTGATGCGGAGCGGTGCGACTCCAACCCAGACGGCAATGCCTGCAAAGATTCGAACCTGACGGCAACCAATGCGTTTGTCTATCTCCGTTTCGTCAATCAGTCGGCCCGCTTGTATGGTGTCGATATTTCCGGCCACTATGCCTTGGGAAATATTCAGGGATTCGGCAACTTTACCGCATCCGGCATGTTGAATTATGTTAACGGCAGGAATGAGACCACCGGGGACAATCTTTATAACATGATGCCGCTGAATGCAAAGCTGGCTGTCGTACAGCAACTGGGGAACTGGACCAACACGGCGGAAGTTCATCTGGTAGGAGCCAAGGAAGATGTTTCGCAAGAGCGTAACGAAGTCAAAACCGAGGGCTACGGCTTGCTGAATCTTCGCACCAGCTATGCGTGGAAACAGGCCCGGTTTGATGTTGGCATCGAAAACGTCTTTGACACGTTCTACAACCTGCCGTTGGGCGGGGCGTATACCGGTCAGGGAAAGACCATGTCAGGAACCGATGTCCCTTGGGGCACCCCTGTTCCAGGCATGGGCCGTTCGATCTATGCCGGGGTGAACGTGAAGTTCTAACTCAAGCTTAAGTCATGCTGAAATGGGCGCTGCGGCGCCCATTTTTTTGCTCTAAATATCCCTCTGTAACACATTGTTACATCCCCGTACCGGGAAGAAATGTTTTTGTAACCCGGCAGGCGCATGATGGCGTCCATGCAGCAAGTTCATCTCACCGCCGTAACCGGCATCTAGTTTCCTCCTCTCTACCATTCCAATGGTAGTTTCAAACGGGCACCTCGGTGCCCGTTTTTTTTATGGCCCAGCACTTGTTCATGGACTGATTTCCCTGCCTGACGAAACAGGCCACATCCGCTACAATTGCCAAGATCCCTCACCCGGCAATTTCCGTCTATGGTCCCGCACCTCACCACCGCCCTTACCGGCCCGCTGCTCGATCTCGAACAGCACATACTTGACGCTCAGCCGCGCATCGAACAATGGCTCCGCGCCAAATGGCAGGAGCACGACGCCCCTTTTTATGCCTCGGTGGACCTGCGTAACGCCGGATTCAAACTGGCGCCGGTGGATACCAACCTGTTTCCCGGTGGCTTCAATAACCTGAATCCGGATTTCATGCCGCTATGCGTGCAGGCAACGATGTCGGCGGTGGAAAAAGTCTGCCCGGTGGCGCAGCGCTTCCTGCTGATTCCGGAAAATCACACGCGCAACACTTTCTATCTGCAGAATGTTGCCACGCTTGCGGGCATCCTGCGTCACGCGGGCCTGTCGGTGCGCATCGGCAGCCTGCTGCCGGAAATTACCGGTCCCACCGTGATGGATCTGCCGGATGGCCAGAGCCTGACGCTGGAGCCGGTAAGGCGCGAAGGAGACAAGCTCGGGCTGGACGGTTTTGATCCCTGTGCGGTCCTGCTCAATAACGATCTTTCCGCGGGCATACCGGCGTTGCTCAAAGGGCTGAAGCAGCCCATTATCCCGCCGCTGCATGCCGGCTGGGCGACGCGGCGCAAGACCCACCATTTCAGCGCCTATGATCAGGTGGCAGCGGAATTTTCCAGCATCATCCATATGGATCCCTGGCTGATCAATCCTTTATTCGACGATTGCCATGAAATCAACTTTCAGGAACGCAGTGGCGAGGAATGCCTGGCGGTAAAAGTGGACGAGCTGCTTCAGGATATCCGCGAAAAATACCGCGAGTATGGCGTGAAGAGCGCGCCCTTTGTCATCGTCAAGGCCGACGCGGGCACTTACGGCATGGGTATCATGACGGTCAAGGACGCATCCGAGGTCAAGGGTCTTAATCGCAAGCAACGCAACAAGATGTCGGTCATCAAGGAAGGTCAGCAGGTCAGCGAAGTCATCATCCAGGAAGGCGTCTACACCTTCGAGAGCATCAACGAAGCAGTGGCCGAGCCGGTGGTGTACATGATGGATCACTTCGTGGTGGGCGGTTTTTACCGCGTTCACACCGGTCGCGGCCAGGATGAAAATCTCAATGCGCCCGGCATGCACTTCGTCCCGCTGGCATTCGACACTTCCTGCTCTCTGCCCGACTATGCCGCCGGGCCGGATACGCCGCCCAACCGCTTCTATGCCTATGGCGTGGTGGCGAGGCTGGCACTGCTGGCGGCGGCAATCGAGCTGGAACACGCCGCGCAATAAGCAGGTGCCGAGCGGCAGGGGCATTCTTGTGTCCGGCTGATCGGCTTCAGGATTTTCCACCCTTGTTCAAGGCGTGTGCGGCTGGTGCTTGAATCTTGCGCCGCCTCCGGCAAGAAGTTGATGAAAATCCGTTATAATCCGCGTCTTAATTCTGCATCCAGGTACTGGTTGCTCATCATTTATTACTAGGACCCCACCGCAACAGGGCACCCCGATTGCGGTCTGGCAGGCTGGACGTGACAAAAACAGAACTGAGCAGCAAAACGCTGTATTTCAGGCTACTTCGCTATATTCTTCCCTATTGGCGCGTCTTCGCCATATCGGTCGTCAGCACTATCCTGGTAGCCGCGACTGAGCCCGCGCTTCCCGCGTTGCTCAAGCCTCTGCTGGACGGCAGCTTCGTTCAGCGGGATCCGGCCATGATCAAGCTGATCCCGCTGGCATTGGTGGGCCTGTTCCTGTTGAGAGGGCTTTTTACCTTCATCAGCAACTACACCATCAACTGGGTTTCTTCCCGACTGGTGATGGATCTGCGCAACCTGATGTTCGATCGCCTGGTCTCGCTGCCGACGCCTTTTTACGACAATATTTCGTCCGGCACGGTAGTTGCCAATGTGGCATTCAATGTCATGCAGGTGACTTCGGCCGGGGCGAATATCATCACCGTGCTGGTGCGCGACAGCTTTACCATCCTCGGCCTGCTCGGCTGGCTCTTTTACCTGAACTGGAAGCTGACCCTGATCGCTTTGGTCATGATTCCCCTGATCGCATTCACGGTCAGGGTGTTCAGCCAGCGCCTGCGGCGCATGAGCCGGGGGGCGCAAAGCACCATGGGAGACATCACCCATGCCCTGGAAGAGACCCTGAGTGGCCACAAGGTGGTCAAGATCTTTGGCGGGCAGGAATACGAAAAAGAGCGTTTCCATGCCGCAACCAATCGCATGCGCACCTTCAACATGAAAGAAACCGTCGCAGCCGGCCTGAATGTCCCGCTGGTGCAACTGTTTGCCGCTATAGCCCTGGCCGTCATCATCTATTTTGCAACCCTCGATTCAGTTGGAAATCAGGTCAGTGTCGGTACCTTCGTCTCTTTCATTACCGCCATGCTGATGCTGCTTGCTCCCCTCAAACGCCTGACCGGTGTGAGTGAGTCACTGCAAAAAGGTCTGGCTGCCGCCGAGATCATATTCGAAATGCTCGATCGGGTGCCGGAGCCGGATCATGGCACCCTAGAAATTCCCCGTGTCAAAGGTGAACTGGAACTCCGCAACGTCACCCTGCGCTACGAGGAGGACGCCTTCCTTGCGCTCAATAATGTTTCCCTCAAGATTCTTCCGGGCGAAACCATTGCCCTGGTCGGGCAGTCGGGCGGCGGAAAAACCTCGCTGGTCAATCTGATCCCGCGTTTTTACCACCCAAGCAGCGGGGAAATCCTGCTCGACGGCCACAACATCGAAGACATCCGGCTGACCAGCCTGCGCGACAACATTGCATTCGTAAGCCAGGATGTCGTGCTGTTCAACGATACGGTTGCGGCCAACATTGCCTACGGCCGCGAACGCGGTGCCAGCGAGGCGGAAATCATCGCCGCCGCTGAAGCCGCCCATGCCATGGAATTCATCCGCGAAATGCCGCAAGGCCTGCAAACACTGGTGGGTGAAAACGGCGTCAAGCTCTCCGGCGGGCAAAGGCAGCGCCTCGCCATCGCGCGCGCCATTCTGAAAAACGCCCCCATCCTGATCCTCGACGAAGCCACCTCTGCGCTGGACACCCACTCGGAACGCCATGTCCAGGCTGCGCTGGAAACCCTGATGCAGAACCGTACCACCCTGGTCATTGCCCACCGCCTTTCCACCATCGAGAATGCGGACCGGATCGTGGTGATGCAAAAAGGCCAGGTGGCGGAAACGGGCACGCACAGGGAATTGCTTGACCGTAACGGCATCTACGCCAACCTCCATCGTATCCAGTTTGCACTGGAGGGCAGACCGTGACCTTTACGGTGCTGCATACCGAATCGTCCAAGGGGTGGGGCGGTCAGGAGAGCCGCATTCTGCACGAGGCCATCGGGCTCAGAAAACTCGGCGCACGCGTGATCATCCTGGGCCAGCCCGGAAGCGGGTTGACGCAGCGGGCCGCGGAGCATGGCATCGAAACCCGGCATGTTGCCATGCGCAACAGCTTTGATTTCGCTGCGATTCGCGCCATGCTCAAAGTAATTCGGGCAGACAGGGTGGATGTGATCAATACCCACAGTGGGCGGGACACTCTGCTGGCCGGCCTCGCCGGGCGCCTGAGCCGCAGCCGGCCCCTTATCGTCAGAACCCGCCACCTGGCACTGCCGATCACTTCCCGGTGGACTTACAGCATCCTGCCCCACAAGGTGGTGACGGTCAGCAACTATGTGCGCGAATACCTGCTCAGTACGGGCGTCAAGCCCGGGCAGGTGGTCACGATCCATACCGGTATCAGTTTCGAACGTTTTCAGCCCGGGAGCGAGCATGCCAGCCTGAAGGCCGAACTGGAATTGCGCGAGGACACGCCCCTGATCGCAACGGTTGCGATTCTGCGCAACAAGAAGGGCCACCAGGTGCTTCTGGAAGCCATACCCAAAGTGCTGGCTGAATTTCCATCAGCTGTTTTCATCTTTGTCGGGAACGGCCCGCAGCAACAGAACATCGAGCGGACCATCCGCGAGAAAGGGCTGGGCGACAAGGTGCGCCTGCTGGGCTTGAGAAAAGATGTGCCGGCGATCCTGAAATCCTGCGACATGTTTGTCCTGCCCACTCTGGAAGAAGCGCTGGGTACTTCTTTCATCGAAGCCATGGCGATGGAAAAACCGGTCATCGGCTGCAATGTTGGCGGGGTGCCGGAAGTTATTCACGCCGGGGTCAACGGCATTCTGGTCAAGGCCGGAGACCCCGGCGATCTGGCGCAAGCCATGATCCGCCTGCTGCAAGACCCGGCCGCGGCGCGCAAGATGGGAGCGGCAGGAAAGGCCATCGCCAACTCGGAGTATTCGGTGGATACCATGTGCCAGCGGATGTTTCAGCTTTACCAGGATATGCTCCAGCAACGCGTGCAGAGGTTGTCTTGAGCCGGGCTTCAGCCGTCCCCGTATTGATGTATCACCATGTCAGCCCGAACCCCGGTCTGGTAACCGTCTCTCCCGAGACATTCGCCGCACAGATGGAATATCTGGCTACAAGTGGGTATACGACGCTCAGCGCCGAGGTGTTTGCCGCGTTTCTGCGCGGTGAATGCGAGGTGCCGGAGAAAAGCGTACTCATTACCTTCGACGATGGTTATCTCGATAACTATGTTCACGCCTACCCCATCCTGCAGAAATTCTCGCTCCATGCCGTGCTATTTGTCGTGACGGGCTGGATCGGAGACGGCCCGGCGCGCCTTCATGTGGGCATGCAGGCGCCCCCTCCGGATTGCCCGGATCACCGTGGCTGCATGAGCGAAATCGAGGCCGACCGGAAAGACAAGGTCATGTTGCGCTGGTCAGAAATCGAACTCATGCAACAGGCCGGGGCATTCGAGTTTCACTCCCATACGCACAGTCATGTGCGCTGGGACAAAAAATACGCCGATCCGGGCCAGCGGATTGCCGCGCTTAGCACGGATTTGCTGGATTCGCGCGCGACCCTGACCCGGCACCTCGGCAGCTATCAGCCGCAGCTCTGCTGGCCCTGGGGCTACTACGAACCGGCCTATGTCGATGCGGCCATTGCCGCCGGGTTTAGTGCCCTCTACAGCGTGGCAAAGGGGGTTTCAAGGCGGGGTACTTCGCCATTTGCCATCCCGCGCATCGTGGTCAAGGACAAGCCCGTCAACTGGTTCGCCCGTCGCCTGTGGATCTATTCGCATCCATTGGTCGCGGCGCTGTACACCCGCTTGCGCGGCGACTGATGCGTTACGCCACAGAGATTGGGAGTCAGTGGTGAAAGCCTTGCTGAATCAACTCATTCGGCTTGTTGTCGCCAGTTACGAACGCTTCAGGCGGGAAAAAATTCAAAAGATCGACCCGCCCTGGCATCCGGCAAACGCGCCCCGGTCTATTCTGGTGTTTTCCAATACGGCCCTCGGCGACACGCTGCTTTCTACTCCAGCCATCGTTTCCCTGCGCAACTCGTTCCCGGATGCCCGGATCACCTTTTTTGTCGGCAAAGCCTTCGCCCCGTTATTTGCCGGTTTTGAAGCCGTCGATAATATGGTGCTCTATCATGGTGGCTATAAACGGTTTCTGCGCACCGTCATGGAGTTGCGCAGGGAGAAGCCGGAGATCGCCCTTCTGCTGCACTCGAACGCGCCGCAAGACATTCCCCTGGCCGTTCTGAGCGGCGCTCGCATCATTCTCAAGACGCCGACCAAAAGCGAATACCGGAAATACCTTTCCTGTGAATTCTCCGCCAGGTCGCAACACACCATCGAGGAACGCCTCGACCTCGTTCGCGCAATCGGTGCCACGTCGCTTACCCGGCGCATGTCCTTGCCGCGACGTTACGACCCGGCAACCCGCATCGCCCCCTCCGGAGCGGGCCGCTTCAAAGGCGCAACCACCATCGGTTTCCAGGTCGGGGCGGCCAACTTGTTCAAATTGTGGCCTGCCGAATATTTCAGCGCCCTGGCGGACCGGTTGACTGAAAATGTGGCCGATGTGCTCATCGTGATTACCGGCTCCCCCGGGGAGCAAACGCTGGGCGAGGAGATTATTCGTGGCTGCCGATCCGCCAATATCCGCAACGCTTGCGGCGCGTTTCGCATCGAGGAATTGCCCGATCTGATCCGGGACTTTGACTTGCTGGTCAGCAACGACACCGGCACCATGCACCTGGCCATCGCGCTGGGGACGCCCACGCTGTGCCTGTTCGGCGCTACTTCATCCGGGTTGATCGGCCCCTTTCAGGACATCGACAAGCACCGCGTGATCCAGAAAACACACGAGCGCTCCGCCCACATTCCCAAGAAAAAACGCAGCAATGCGGCAATGAAACAGATTACGGTAGACGAGGTTTACGAGGCTGCCATGGAAATGCTTGCGCAACGCGCTGAATCAGCTGGCGCAAAGGGCTAGCGGATTTATGATGCGCATCCTGCTCATTACCGACCAGGCGCCGGAATCCAATCATTCGGCCATCCAGGGGATTTTTGCCGGGCATTTGCGCCAATTCGCCATGGTCGATGTGGTGTATTTCGACCGGGCCGCAGGGAAACCGGCCATCCTGGACGGGAAGCTGGTTCTACCCCACAAGTACAGGCGCAGGCGTACGGTTGAGGGGCTCAAGGCCATCACCGACATCAGCAGCTACGATTTCATTATCGTGCGCAATCTCTTTGCCGTGCTCAGAAACCTCCTGGCAAGAAAAAAGGATTACCGCTACCGCCTGGGATTTTGGGAATCCTTCCCGCACAGTTTCAGGCGCATCTACGAAGCGCGCGCGACCGGCCGGGCGGTCTGGCGCAAGCGCATCGAATATGCCGTCAAACAGCGCCTGGAAAGGCGGCTCATCGAGCAGTGCGACTTCTACCTTCCCATTACCGAGACATACCGGCGTCGCTTTTACCCCGACTTGCGCATTCCCTGCCATCCCCTGTCGATGGGCGTCGATTTTTCGCGGATTCAGTCTGCCCGGTATTCAGCGGAAGCTTCTGCGGTGAAGAAATTCATCTATATCGGCAGTGTCGACAGGCTGCGTCGCCTCGATCTCATTATTTCGGCTTTCCGTGCGGTCAAGGGCGACTTCGTGTTCGATCTTTACACCCCCAGCGACAACGACTTCGTCAGGGAACTCAAGTCCGCCGAATTCGCTGACGAGCGCATCCGCATCTGTCCGCCGAAACCGCGCGATACGCTTTTCAATATCATGGGCCAGTACGATGTCGGCATCGGCCTGATTCCAGAGTCGCCGCTGTATGAGGTATCATCGCCCACCAAGACGCTTGAATATTATGCGGTGGGCATCCCGGCCATCATCAATCATCTGCCGGAATATACTGCGCTGTTCGACGAAAGTACGGCTTTTTTCTGCAACCTGAACCCGGAATCGATTCAGGACGCTGTGGCCAGGATTCTGACGCTGGAAGGCCAGAAAATCCGCGATATGGGCGAAGCCGGGAAACGAATTGTTGCTGAAAAAAGGGACTATGCCGTCATGGCGAAGGCGCTTTTTCACTTCCTCCAGATGATCCACGCTCAAACCGGTCTACGCCAATGAACATTCTTTACCTGACAAACGAGCTGAGCAAGCTCAACGGCTGGGCGACCGTCGGGGTCGAACTGATCGCCGAACTGCGTGACCAGCATCATGTCATCGTGATTTCCAAAAAAGGGGACGCGCACAACCCCGGCCACGCCCTGATTAGCGGTGACCACTACAAAAACCCGATTACGCTACTGTCGGATGCACGGAACATCCTGTGCAAACTGCAAGGCCAGCGAATAGATGCCATTATTTGCGGCATCGAGCCATACCTGCCGCTTGCCGCGCTGCTCAAGCGGAAGCTGGGCAAGCCTCGCCTGATGCTTCTCGGACAAGGGACTTATATCTATTACCCCTTCGTCAAGGGAATGCGCAAAATCATCAACCGGCAGTTTGCGCGGAGCGTCGATACGCTCGTTGTACCCAGTCGATTCACTTTCGAAAAGGCGTTGACCTGGTGGAAAGGCCCGATGAACATTGTTCACTGGGGCGTGAATCTGAACGACTACCATCCCGTTGCCGAACTTTCCAGAGAGCCGGCATTCATCTGCGTGGGCGCATTGAAACAGCGCAAGGGCGTCGATCTTCTGCTCAACGCATTTGCCGATCTTTCTCGAAAGCACCCGGAAGCCAGACTTTATCTCGTCGGCTCACCAAGCGACAAATACATCAGGCGGGCTGCCGAACTCGGTATTCAGAGTCAGGTTGTCTTCACCGGAAAAGTCAGCCACGAAGTGCTGCTGCAGTATTACTCGCGTTCCCTTTGCCATGTCCTGGTATCCAACAATACGGAATCGGCTTTTGAAGGTTACGGTTTGGTACACCTTGAAGCCAATGCCTGCGGCATTCCGTCGATAGGCGCATCCGGCACCGCCAACGAAGATGTCATCGTGGACGGCTATAACGGCTTTCTTTGCGGCCAGGATGATTCTCACCAGCTTGCTGCCCTGATGGAGCGAATCCTGACGAATGCTTCCGAATATACGGCTCTGTGCGCCAATTCGCTTAAATATGCCCAAGAGAGAAACTGGCGCAGTGCGTCGCAACAACTAACTGCGTTGCTGTTTCCAGAGGCTTGAATAGATGGGCTTCAAAAATATCTCAATCCTGTTTTTCCTCGGCGCGCTTTTTTTTGTCTGGCCGATCCCCGGCACCATTGCCCTGCGTCACCTGCTCATGGTGCTCAGCCTGGCTATGCTGACTTATGCGGCATTCAAGCATCGCGCGGATTTCATGATCCCTCCTGAGCTGCGGATGCCTCTGATCTGGCTCAGTGCGCTAACGATCTGGATTATTGCCGGGGCAGTCCTGATTTCACCGGAGCCTGCCTGGTCCCTGAAAGAGATCTGGGGGCAATGGATGATCGCGCTGGCCGCGCTGCTCATCGGGTTCCTGGCGGCCAGTCCCTGGGTTTCCAGGCAGGCCACACCTGTCAGCTGGGTGATAGCCGTCGTGTTTGCCGGCTTGCTGATTCATGTTTTATATGTCGACTATATCGGTCTGGCGCAACTCGTCATGGCCGGCACATTACCCAGCAGGGTTGCCGGGCTCACAGAAGGGATGGACAAGAGCAATTACCTGACTAACATGCTTATGGCCTTTCTTCTGGCTGAAATATTCTTCAGGGTCAGCTTTGGCAAGCGCACCTTGCCTTTCAATAATTATTTGCTTGCGGCCGTCGTGGCGGCAACACTGTTCAGCTCCTACCTGGAGGCCGTGCGTAACGGCATGATCGGCCTCATCATCATGTCCCTTTCCCTGACCGGCCTTTATTGGTACGAAAACAGGGGTAAGCACAGTTTTTTCAGGCTGGGCGTGACGTTCTTTGTCATCATTGCCACAGCGGGCATTTTCTCCAGTTTTTATGCCAAATCGGACCCGCGCTGGAAAAGCTTTATCGAAACCGTGCCCATTGCCCTCGATACAGAACATCACAAAGCCTGGCTGAACCGCGTGCAATATCCCTATCCCACCCTTGCGGATGGAACCATGGTGAACGGCTCGAATTACGAGCGCGTCGCATGGATCAAGGAAGGTCTGCTCCTGATTGCGGACCATCCGCTGGGTATCGGATACGGCAGAAATGCATTCGGACATGCACTCCATGTCAAATATGGCGTGGCAGGGGTTGGCCATAGCCATAGCGGGCTGATCGATCTGGGCATTGGAACTGGCATCCCGGGGATACTGTTATGGCTGGGTTTTATCGCCAGCCTCATGTCTGCTGCCTGGAAACGCTATAACGAGCATAAAAGTTATTCTGCGCTGGTGCTGCTGTTCATCGTCGCGGGCTTCTTCTCGCGCATGCTCGTCGACAGCATCAGCCGCGATCACATGTTGCAGCAGTTTTTATTTCTGGTCGGCCTGCTCGCGCTGGCCATGCTTAAAGATAATCAGGATTTACAGCCTCCCGAGAAACCACTCCGGTGAACACCTTGACCAAAACAGACAACACTTCCGTACTTAAAATCATCGTGATCCGTCGCGACAATATCGGGGATCTCGTATGCACCACGCCCTATTTTCAGTGCGCTGCGGGCGCATTACCCGAAAGCAAGGATTTGTGCCCTGGTCAACAGCTACAACGTCGCCGTACTGGAGAACAATCCGGACATTGACGAGATCTACGCCTATACCAAGGCAAAACATCGTGCCGCAGGGACCAGTGCGTTCAAAGTCTATTGGGAGCGGTTAAAGCTGTTCGCCCGGCTCAGAAAAGAGCAGTTCGACTATGCCATCATCGGCGGCGCGCATTTCCTGCCGCGCGGCTTGCGCCTGGCGCGCATGATCCGGCCTCGCCACATTATCGGATTCACCGAGCAGGGAAAAAAAGGCATTCAGCATATTGATACGCCTATCCCTTACACGCTGGATGAGCCTCTGCATGAAGCCGAGGACATCTTTCGCCTTCTGGCCCCCCTGGCGATCACGGGCGCTCCGCCTCCTTTGCGGGTAACGGCCAGTGATGTCGAAATGACTTCGGCCAGGGCGCAACTTTCAGCGCATGGATGGACGGCAGGCCAAACCGTCATCGGTGTTCACATCAGTGCGCGCAAGCCCAGCCAGCGATGGCCGACGGAAAATTTCGTGGAACTTGTCCGCACGCTGCACCAGAGCGAAAACGCGGTATTCATGTTGTTCTGGTCGCCCGGTGACGAAAGCAACCCGCTTCATCCAGGTGATGACAACAAGGCACGCCAGATCATTTCCGCCTTGAGTGTTGTACCTCTTATCGCCTATCCGACCCAGCAACTGCGGGAGCTTATTGCCGGGCTCTCGGTTTGCGACCGGGTGATTTGCAGCGACGGCGGCGCCATGCATATCGCTGCCGGATTGGGTAAGCCCATCCTGTGTTTTTTCGGTAAATCGGACGCCTCGCGCTGGCATCCCTGGGGGGTGCCGCATATCGTGCTCCAGCCAGCGAGCCAGGAAGTGGGAGAGATCAGCGTGAAGGAAGGGTTCGATGCTTTCGGCAGGTTGCAGGCGCAATGCAACTCGAGCCATCCCGGCCAGATGGACAAATAACGCTGTTTCTGATTAAAGCAGACTGATCAGCATGCGTGTGCCCAGCACAATCAGCAGCGCGGCAAACACTTTCTTGATCTGCGGCACCGGCAGGCGATGGGCCAGTCTTGCCCCATAGCGGCGCGGTCAGAACGCTGGCAAACACCAGCCCCCCTAATGCGGGCAAGTAGATAAATCCCAGGCTGTAATCCGGCAAGCCGCTTGCGCCCAGCCCGTTGACGACATAGCCTGCCGCCCCCGCTGCTGCGATGGGGAAGCCGATGGCGGCCGAGGTGCCGATGGCCTGATGCATTTTGATATTGCACCAGGTCATGAACGGTACCGAGAGCGTGCCGCCGCCGATTCCCACCAGACTCGATACGCCCCCAATCACGCTTCCCGCGCCGAACATGCCGCCCCAGCCTGGCAACTGGCGCGTAGGCTTGGGCTTGATGTTGAACAGCATCTGGGCTGCGACGTAGTAAACGAATACCACAAAGAAGCCCTTGAGGAAATTGGATGACAATTGCGCCGCCAGTGCTGTGCCCAGCAGGGTTCCAGCCAGGATGCCCGGGGTGATGCCGCGCACCACGTGCCAGTTCACCGCGCCGTGGGCGTGATGAGCGCGCAGGCTGGAAATGGAAGTGAAGAGGATGCTTGCCAGCGAGGTGCCAAGCGCGACGTGCAGGATATGGCTTGCCGGGAAATGCTGCGCAGTGAAGATGAAGGTCAGCACCGGCACGATCACCAGCCCGCCGCCCACGCCCAGCAAGCCGGCGAGGAAACCGGCGAATACGCCAGTCAGGAGATAGAGCAGCCAGAATTCCACAACGCGCCCAGGCAGATTGAAGTCGCTCATTGTAACGGTTAGGGTTGGCTAAGCATCCACTCCTTCGGTTAAACTTCATTCCATGAAGCAGAACGGGCCCATGGGGGACATGGCTGGCCCCGAAAATGCCGACAATAACGAGACAAAATGAATATAGCAGTCAGTGAATTAATCGTAAGGTATATGGAGCGCCTCGGGATTGCGCACATCTTCGGCATGCCGGGTTCGCACATCCTGCCGGTGTACGACAGCCTGTACGACTCGTCGATCAAGAGCGTGCTGGTCAAGCACGAGCAGGGCGCTGCTTTCATGGCTGGCGGTTATGCGCGCGCTTCAGGCAGGATAGGTGCCTGCATTACCACCGCAGGGCCGGGCGCGACCAACCTGGTGACCGGCATCGCCAGCGCCTATGCCGACAAGCAGCCGATCCTGGTGATCACCGGCGAAACCTCGACCTATATCTTCGGCAAGGGGGGCTTGCAGGAAAGCTCGGGCGAGGGCGGCAGCATTGACCAGGTCCTGTTGTTTGCCGGCATCACGCGCTACCACAAGCTGATCGAACGCACGGATTACCTGCCCACCGTGCTGAATCAGGCGGCCAAACACCTGCTTTCCAAGACGCCCGGACCCGTGGTGTTGAGCATCCCCTACAACGTGCAGAAAGAAATGGTGGATGCATCCATTCTGGATGAGATTTCTTTCACACGGATGACCGGCGAATGCCTGCTCGCCGAGCAATACATCGACAAAAGCGTGGAGCTGATCCGCGCAGCGAAGCGCCCCCTGATCATCGCGGGCTATGGCTGCATCCGTTCCGGCGCGCAGGAACACTTGCGCAGCATCAGCGAGCGTCTCAATATTCCGGTGACCAGCAGCCTCAAGGCCAAGGGCGCGATCGACGAACGCTCCGCGCTATCGCTGGGCAGCCTCGGTGTGACTTCCGGCGGTTACGCCATGCGCTATCTGGAACAGGAAGCCGACCTGGTGCTGGTGCTGGGAGCAGGCTTCAACGAAAGAACCAGCTATGTCTGGGACAAGCATCTGCTGGCGGGCAAGAAACTCATTCAGGTGGATAACAGCGCCCAGCAACTGGAGAAAGTCTTCCGCGCCGACCTGGTGGCGCATACTGACCTTGGCGTTTATCTGCAAGCGCTGGATTCAGCTATTCAGGCGCAAAAGGTGGAGGCGAAAGAGCCGCTGGATGTCGCCGCATTCATCGCGGCCACACAAGCCGGGTTAGACGCCGCTGGAGAGACGATTTTCAACCGTCAGTTCGACCATGTGCGCGCCTTTTATGCCTGGCTGGAACAAGGCTTTCCTGATGGTCTGGTGATGTTCGACGACAACATTGTTTTCGCCCAAAACTTCTACCGGGTGTCTGCCAGGGATCGTTTCTACCCCAATACCGGCATCTCCTCGCTGGGCCACGCCATCCCGGCGGCCATTGGCGCCGGATGCGCAACCGACCTGCCCCTGTTCGCCATGATCGGCGATGGCGGCTTCCAGATGTGCGCCATGGAGATCATGACGGCGGTGAATTACGACATCCCGCTGAACATTGTCCTGTTCAACAACGCCACCATGGGATTGATCCGCAAAAACCAGCACCATCTCTACCAGAACCGTTTCATCGACTGCGATTTCACCAATCCGGATTTTGCGCTGCTGGCGCAATCCTTTGGCATCCGGCATTGCCGGGTGGAAAGCGAGCAGGACCTGGCCAGGCTGGAGGCGATCGATTTCCGCCATGGCATCAATCTCATCGAGATCATGATCGATCAGGATGCGTACCCGAATTACTCCTCAAGACGCTAGTCTCGCGTGGCCAATTTCGTGACAACGCATCTGGCGGATTGCCTCTCGCGCTACCAGTTCGCCATTCCCGGCCTGGCCGATCTCGACAGGCGACTCGGCTTGCTGACAAGCGCCATTAGCAGGTTCCCTCGCCCCTTGGGGGAGGGGGGTGAATTTTGCGACGAATCACCCTCTCCCCAGCCCTCTCCCATCAAGGGAGAGGGAGAAATTCAACAAGCGCTCATCGACCTCTATGAGCAGTGCTACCCCCTGCTGGAAAAGGCGATGTGGTCCGCAGGGTCGGACTTTGCGCCGTTGCTGGCCTGCTATCAGGCCCTGTTCCGCGAGCAGGAAGCCCTGATCCGGCAGAGAGGGGGCGATGATCGCCATCACTTCATCCTCAGTATCCCGGTGGCAGACCGCCCACCCCACCTCCGCGCCTGCCTCGAAAGCATTTACCAGGTCTGCACGCTGTTCAACTATGGCGGGAACGCGTCTGGTGTCTGGGACAAAATTAAAATTATCGTCGCCGAAGACAGCCGCGATGAAATCAACATCCGCCGGCACCTGGAGCTGGTGGAGGAATACCGGCACAAAGGCCTGCAGGTCTTTCACTTCGGCCTGGACGAACAGTATGACCTGCTGCAATCCCTGCCCCCGCACCAGCGGGAGCAACTGGGCCATCTGCTCACCACCCAGCCCCGGGAGAAGTTTTATCGCAAGGGGCAGGCCGCCAACCGCAACCTCAGTTACCTGAAGTTTCTTCAGCTGACGAAAAACAGGGACAGAACACTGTATTACCTGGTCGACAGCGACCAGCATTTTTGCGTGAACCGGCAGACCGAAGTCCGGCGAAGAAGCGGTGTATGCGCTGAATTATTTCCACGCCATCGACAAAGTCTTCCGCACCACCGACACCCTGATGCTCACCGGCAAGATGGTGGGCGACCCGCCCGTCTCGCCCTCGGTGATGGCGGGCAATTTCCTCGACGACGTGACGGCGTTCTTTGCCCGCCTGGCCACGCTGGACGGCGATTCAGGCCTGCCAGTTTCATGGCTCGCAGGGGCCGCTAGCAGGCGATGCTGCCTATCACGACATGGCCGGGCTGTTCGGCTTTGAAAAGAAGCCGGCGACCTTTCCTTACCTTTGCCGGCTTGAAGGTGAGCATGACCACGGCGCGTGCCTGACGGATTTCGCAAGTCGGCTCAACGCCTTCTTCTTCGGCGAACACCTCTTTCGCAAGACCTGGTTTTCCTACGGCAGCGGCTTTACCCAGCTCTCTCCCGCGCGAACGATCTACCCCGGCAATTACGTCGTCAACTACGCCGGGCTGAAATACATCATCCCCTTCGGCCACTTGCGCCTGCGCATGTCCGGCCCCACGGCCGGGCGGCTGATCGCCGCCGAGATTGCAGGGCGCTTCGCCGCTTTCAACATGCCCAACCTGCACCGGCGCACCACCGAGGCGGGCCTGGAGGACGATTTCCGTCCCGGCGTGGAACTGGGCGGGGAACGGCAAGGCATCGATCTCTCCAACGAGTTCGAGCGCCAGTTCTTCGGCGACCTGATGCTGTTTTCAACCGAAGAGCTGGTCAGGCAGGCGGATGTGAAGCAGCCCTTTGCCCAGGATGTGATCGAGACCGTCATCGCGAAAAAAGAGGCCGAACTGCTGGCGCTGTACCAGCAAAAGCACGAAGCCATTGTGGACAAGAACCGGCAATTGCATGACCTCGTGTTCAACGCCGGACATTGGTGGCTGCGCTCGCCCGAACTGGCGCTTGCCTTGCGGCAAGTCGAGCCTTCATCGACAACATCGAGCGCAATTTTGGCGAACACGCCCTGGCCTGGCGCCAGATCCAGTCAGCCGAACATCGCGCGCAGCGCAAATGGCAGATCATCGAGGCATTGATGCATTACCGGGCCGAGCGTGATGCCTGGGATAGTCTGTTCTAAATGCGCATTCGTATTTTTATGCTGCCACCAAGCTATCAACGACGAGCCTTATGGTTCTGATTTTTCATCTAAATGTCGAACCCGGATAACAGTTCCTTGCCAAGCAGAACGCACTCGTCGTAGCATTACCCCATCGGTTTCTCTTTTATAAGTCTTATATAAGATATAAAATAAAGGCACTTGCAGCACAAGAACCAACCGGTTGTTTGTCGAGGTAGCACATTATGCCTGTCGCCATGTCTCGCCGTCGCTTCATCACCATCGCCGCCGCCGCTATCGGCCTGCCGTTGCTGCTGAGGGCAGGGGGTTCCCAGGCCAGGCCGGTGCGCTGGGAAGGCACCGCACTGGGCGCGCCGGCCTCCATCCAGCTTTACCACAGCGACGAAGCACAGGCGCGCGCGGCCATCGCTGCCGGGCTGGACGAACTGAAGCGCCTGGAGGCAATTTTCAGTGTTTACCGTGCCGATAGTGCCATCACCGCGCTGAACCGCGATGGCGTGCTGGAGAATGCGCCAGCCGACTTCATCGCCCTGCTGACGCATGCCCTGTCGCTGGCCAGGATCAGCGACGGCATCTACGACCCCACTGTGCAACCGCTGTGGCAGACCTATTTTCGCCATTTCACCGCTTCAAGCCCCGATCCCGCCGGACCGGCGTCGCGCGACATTGCCGCTGCGCTCGCCCTGGTGGATTGGCGCGCGGTCGAGGTGGACGCAAGCCGCCAACGCATCGCCTTCGCGCATCCCGGCATGGGCCTGACGCTTAACAGCGGCGCCCAGGGCTATATCACCGACCGCGTCGCCGACGTGCTGCGCGCCCACGGCTTCGATCGCATGCTGGTGGACATGGGTGAGCCACGCGCCTTGTCGTCCAAACCTGACGGCTCGGCCTGGCGCATCGGCATCGCCAATCCCGCCGATCCCGGCCGCACGGTGGCCACGCTGGAAGTGGTGGACCAGTGCGTATCCACGTCGGGTGGCTACGGCACCCTGTTCGATGCCGCCGGCGCCTTCACCCACCTGATCGACACCCGCACCGGACGTACCGCGCCCGCGCTGCTGGGCGTTTCGGTCATCGCCAGACAGCGGCACCATCGCCGACGGCCTCTCGGCTGCCATGCTGATGGCGCCGGTCGAGCGCCGTCAGGCTATCCTCCAGGCGGCTGGCGGCACGAAGGCCATCTACGTCAACCCCGAAGGCGTGATTTCCACCGTGACGACCTGACCATGAACGCCACCGAAGAAAGCCAGAGGGATTTCAGCGCCCCCGACATGGTCGAGGGCATCGCCCATGTGGTTGCGGTGGAAGGCACCATGGTCTGGCTGGAACCCGAACAGACCACCAGTTGCGGCAGTTGCGCCTCGTCCTCGGCCTGCGGCGCCAAGGGGGGCATCGGCACCACAGCCAACCGCCTTGAAGCCCGCCGCTTCTCGCTTGAAAATCATCCCGGCCTCGTTGTCGGCGAACGCGTGGTGGTCGGCATCCGCGAGAATGCGCTGATCAAGGCCTCACTCACCGCCTATGCCATTCCGCTTGCCGCCATGCTGGGCGCAGGCGCAATGGCGCAATGGGCCGCCGGTAGCGATAGCATCACCATGGCCGCCATGCTCGCCGGGCTGGCGCTCGGCCTTGGCATCTCGCGCCTGAGCGCCGGTCACCTGTCGTCCCGAGGCGATCTCGCTCCCCGCTTCATTCGCCGCGCCAGTACGGGCGTCGTCTGTAAAATAACCTAGAGGCCGAGGCATGAAAGAATATATCCTTCTGATGGTTAGCGCGGCGCTGGTCAACAACGTCATCCTGGCCCGCTTTCTCGGCCTGTGTTCGTTCATGGGCGTCACCACGCGCATCGACACCGCGGTCGGCATGGGCCTGGCGACCACCTTCGTGATCACCGTCTCGTCGATGGCCGACTGGGCGGTCGGCAGCCTATCTGCTGGAACCCTATAACCTGTGGTACCTGCGCACGGTGACTTTCATCATGGTGATCGCCGCCGCCGTGCAGTTCACCGAACTGACGGTAAAAAAGGTATCGCCGCAACTGTTCCAGATGCTGGGCATCTACCTGCCGCTCATCACGACCAATTGCGCGGTGCTGGGTATTGCCATCCTGCTGGTCGAGCACAAAATGAATTTCATCAGCGCCACGCTGTTCGGCTTTGCTTCCTCCGTCGGCTATAGCCTGGTGATGGTTATTTTCGCCGGGCTGCGCGAACGCATGGCATTGGCCGATATTCCGCGCCTGTTCGCCGGACCGCCGATCGGATTTATCGTCGCCAGCCTGCTGGCGCTGGCGTTCATGGGTTTTTCCGGAATGACCACGACGGGGTGAGATGTGAAGAATAAACCCTTGGCACATCACGCATCACTTTCATTGGATTAGGAGTCTGACTATGTTACTAGCAGTCGGCAGTCTCACAATAATGGGCGTCACACTCGGCAGCATACTCGGCGCGGCAGCCTATTTTCTCGCGGTGGAGGAAGATCCGCTGGAGGAAGAATTGAAGGCGATGCTGCCCGGCTCGCAATGCGGCCAGTGCGGCTATGTCGGCTGCAGCCAGTACGCGGCGGCGCTGGCGAAGGGCGAGGCACCGATAACCTTGTGCACGCCCGGCGGCAAGGCAGTGATCGAAGTGCTTGCCAAAAAGCTGGGCGTCACCGCCGACCTGTCCGAGCATGAGGAAAAAGTACCGGAATACGCCTTCATCATCGAGGACCTCTGCATCGGCTGCACGCGCTGCATCAAGGAATGTTCGGTGGACGCCATCATGGGCGCGAACAAGCTGATGCATACGGTGATCGTCGATGCCTGCCACGGCTGCGAAAAATGCGTCAAGGTCTGCCCCACTGACGCGATCGAGATGCGCCCGATCCAGGTGACGCTGAGCAGCTGGCACTGGGCCAAGCCTGAAGCCGAGGAAACTCAACATGCCATGCATTAAGGTGCCCATGGATAGTGCATCAGGAGCCGATTGCAAATGAAGCTTTTCCCCATTCGCGGCGGCATCCATCCCGATTACCGCAAGGAACTGACCAGCGAAAAGGCCATCGTCGCATTGCCCATGCCGGCCTCGCTCTACATTCCCCTGCAGCAGCACATCGGCGCGCCGGCCGAAGTGCTGGTGAACGAGGGCGACCTGGTCAAAAAAGGGCAGATGATCGCACGTAGCGGCGGAACGGTGTCCGCTACCCCAGCACGCGCCCACCTCGGGCCGCATCCAGTCCATCACCGACATCGCTGCGCCCCATCCTTCCGGGCTGGCGCAGACCACCATCGTCCTCGAATCCGATGGCAAGGACGAATGGGGCGAGCTCCCCGAACCCATCGTCGATCCTTTCTCAGCGGACCCGCACGCCATCAGCGAGCGCGTCGCCGCTTCGGGCATCGTCGGCATGGGCGGCGCGGCCTTCCCCTCGGCGATCAAACTGAACCTCGGCAGCCAGAAAAAGCTGGAAATCCTGCTGCTCAACGGCGCCGAATGCGAACCCTACCTGACCTGCGACGACCGGGTGATGCGCGAGCATGCCGACGAGGTCATCGACGGCGCGCGCATCATGGCCCATGCGCTGGGCGTGCGCAGGGTGGTCGATCGCCATTGAACAGAACAAGCCCCAGGCGATCGATGCCATGACACGGGCCGCCTCCGCCTTTTCCGGGGTCGAGGTGGTGGGCGTGCCGGTGCAATATCCGATGGGTTCCGAGCGCCATCTGGTGCAGGCCATCACCGGACGCGAAACGCCGGCAAAGAAACTCACCGCCGATCTCGGCGTGGTGGTGCACAACGTCGCCACCGCCCGCGCCGTGCATCATGCCGTGCGCTTCGGCCGCCCGCTTATCTCCCGCGTGGTGACGGTGAGCGGCAAAGCGGTGCGCGAACCGAATAATATCGAGGCGCCGATCGGCGCCAGAGTGTCCGACCTGATCGCCTTCTGCGGCGGATTTGCCACCGCCCCTGAAAGCCTGGTCAATGGCGGGCCGACTGATGGGTCAACCGCTGCCCAGCCTGGACGTGCCGGTGGTCAAGGGCATGTCGGGCATCCTGGCGCTCACCGCCGCAGAGATCAACCGGCAACCGGCCAGCACCTGCATCCGCTGTGGCGTCTGCGTGACAATCTGCCCGTGCGGGCTGGTGCCGCTTGACATGGCCGCCTTCATCCGCAAGGACAATTTAGAGGCCGCCGCGAAGCTCGGGGTAATGGACTGCGTCTCCTGCGGCAGTTGTTCCTGGATATGCCCGTCGCACATCCCGCTGGTGCACTATTTCAACTACGCCAAGGGCATGATCAACGATCAGGAACGCGAACGGCGCAAGAGCGAACAGACCCGGATGCTGGTCGAGGCACACACCCTGCGCGTGGAAAAAGCCGCTGCGGAAAAAGCCGCCGCCCTGGCTGCCAAGAAAGCCCAGGCAGCCGCTGCTGCTGCCGCCAAAGAAAAGGATGAGGCCCCCGCATGAGCTTTCCTGATCCATCAAGCACAGCGCGCCGTTTACCCACCAGGCCAGCAGCGTTCAAAAAACCATGTTCACGGTGCTGCTGGCGCTGTTGCCGGCCACCGTTTTCAACCTCTACCTGTTCGGCTGGCCGGCGATCCTGCTGTTCAGCGTCACGATCGGCGCCTGCGTGGCAGTAGAGGCGGGTTGTCTGGCACTGGGCGGCCAGCCGGTGAGGACGACGCTCAGCGACTACTCGGCGGTGCTGACCGGCTGGCTGCTGGCGATGAGCCTGCCGCCCTGGGCGCCTTGGTGGATCGGCGTGCTGGGGGCGATTTTCGCCATCGCCCTGGCCAAGCATCCCTTTGGCGGCATCGGCCAGAATGTGTTCAACCCCGCCATGGTGGCGCGCGTCGCCCTGCTGATCTCGTTCCCTGTGGCGATGACCGTCTGGGTCATGCCGCATCCGCTGTTCTCGGCTGGCGCACCGGGTTTTTCGAATGCCATTGCCATCACCTTCGGCGGCCAGATGCCCGATGCGGTGAGCGCAGCTTCGGCGCTGGGCCATGTCAAGACCGAGCTGACGCGCGGCATTCCGGTGACGCAATCGATGGCGCAGGCGCCCGACCTGATGGACATGATGCTGGGCTACCGCGCCGGCAGCCTGGGCGAGACCTCGGCGATACTGATCCTTGCCGGCGGCCTGTTCCTGATGGCCAAGCGCATCATTTCGTGGCACATTCCGTTGAGCGTCATGGGCGGAGTGTTCCTGATGGGTGCGATATTCCACGCCGTCGATCCTGCCCGCTTTGCCTCCGGCACCTTCCACCTGCTATCCGGCGCCACCTTTCTGGGGGCATTCTTCATCGCCACCGACTACGTCACTTCGCCGGTATCGAAAAAGGGACAATTGATATTCGGCCTCGGCTGCGGCGTGCTGATCTGGCTCATCCGCACCTTCGCCGGCTACCCGGAAGGCGTGGCCTTCGCGGTACTGCTGATGAATGCGCTGGTCCCCATTATCGATCAATACACCCGCCCGCGCGCGTTCGGGCGCAACCGCAAGGGCGAACCTCTGCCGCTGGGCGAGGAAAAACCATGAAAGCACAGCACGTCTTCCGCCATGGGATGATTCTGGGTACCTTCTGCCTGGGTTTCGGGATCGTGCTCGCCATTAGCGACAGCATTACCGTGGACGATATTGCCGCGCGCGCGCTGGAAGACCGGCTGAATTCGCTCAGCCAGGTGATCCCGGCCAGCATCCACGACAACAATCTGGTCGCGGATGCCATCACCATGAAGAACGAGCGCGACAAGGAAATCACCGTCTATCGCGCCACCAAGGAAGGCAAGGTAACCGGCGTAGCCTACGAGATATTCGGCACGGGCTATGCCGGCCAGATGAAGCTGATGATGGGTGTGGATACCCAGGGCAAGATCCTCGGCGTGCGCGTCCTCGCCCATAAGGAAACCGCCGGTCTGGGTGACAAGATGGAAGTAAAAAAAGGCGACTGGATACTGCGCTTCACCGGCCTGAGCCTCGGCAACCCGCCGCCCGACAAATGGAAGGTAAAGAAGGACGGCGGCCAGTTCGACCAGTTCACCGGCGCCACCATTACGCCCCGGGGCGTGATCGACGCCATCCGCAGTGGGCTTGAATTGTTCGCCGCCAACAAGGAACAAATGATGGACATCTCCGCCAGCAAAGCGCCCATGAAGGAGGCT
This sequence comes from uncultured Gammaproteobacteria bacterium, assembly GCA_963741495.1. Classification (GTDB taxonomy): domain Bacteria; phylum Pseudomonadota; class Gammaproteobacteria; order Burkholderiales; family Sulfuricellaceae; genus Sulfurimicrobium. The sequence goes on along the minus strand of CAVUID010000007.1, from coordinate 65,760 downwards.
CGTTAAATGACGACACCCTATAAAACCATTGTCCGCGACGGCCTGTGGGAAAACAACGGCGTGCTCGCCATGCTGCTCGGCCTGTGCCCGGCCATGGCCATGACCACCAGCGCCACCAACGCGCTGGGCATGGGGCTGGCAACGGCGGCGGTGATGGCTGCATCAAGCATGCTGGTGGGCATGTTCCGCAACCGCATCACCCAGGAAGTGCGCATCCCGGTGTTCATCCTGGTCATCGCTTCCATGGTGACTCTGGTGGACCTCTTCATGAATGCCTGGATGCACGAGCTTTACAAGGTGCTGGGCATGTTCATTCCGCTGATTGTGTCCAACTGCCTGCCGCTTGCCCGCCTCGAAGCTTTCGCCGGCAAGAACTCGACCTTGCCCTCGCTGGTAGACGGCCTGTTCATGGGCCTCGGCTTCACCATCGCGCTCACCCTGATCGGCGCAGTGCGAGAAGTCGTTGGCGTGGGCACCCTGTTCGCCGACGCATCGCTGCTGTTTGGACCCGCCTTCAAATTCATGGAAATGCGCCTGTTGCCTGCCGATACCGGCATATTGATGATGATTCTGCCGCCGGGCGGATTCCTGGCGCTCGGCCTGTTGGTAGTGGGCAAACGCATGCTGGACGTGCGCGCCGGCAAGGCCATTCAGATGGGCGGCGCGCACAGCGCCGCATGAGGAAGATGCGATGAAAGTCAGAATCGCCTACGCATCGCCAACCCGCCAGGCCTGGCTCAGCGTCGAAGTGCCCGATGGCGCCACCGTCAAGGACGCCATCGAGCGTTCGGGCATCGTCCAGCAGTTTCCCGAAATCGACCTGGAGCAGCAGAAAGTCGGCATCTTCAGCAAGCTCAGCAAGCTCGACGCCGCACTCGCGGATGGCGACCGCATCGAAATCTACCGCCCCATCACCTGCGACCCGAAAACCGTGAAGCGCCGGTCGAAAAACGATGAAGCATCCGAGCCCGAAAATTGACCCCAAAAGCGCCAGGTTCCAGGCTGAATTAGAGGAGGCAAAAATCATGACAGACAAAATCAATCCCGATCCTGATCTGATTAAAACCCGCAGGATTTCCTTTTCCGGGCTGACTGCTGATGATATCTGCAGTGTCGTGGATATTCTCAGTGAGCTGGATCATGTCGAGGCCTTGCCGGGCGAGGACGGCTGTAGCATGGTGGTGACCTATAGCATTGTCGAGCACAAGCTGGATGAGCTGGAGGGTGTGCTGTCCGTTCAGGGTTACCGTCTCGAAAGCAATTTGCTGGAACGAATCCGCCTCGGCCTGATTCATTTCACCGAAGAAATTCAGCAAGACAACCTGCACACGTCGCTGCTCTCCAGTTCACGAGACGACCGCCTGCACGCGATTTATGCCAATGCTCACGAGCGGCATCCGGACGAAAGCGAGCCCCCGTCGCCCGAAGATCCGAACAAGTATCTCTGAATTTCCCCTGGGCTGAGACATCGCGACGAATGCTTGCGCCGGGCGGCTGCCACTTATTTGATATAGCCCGATTAATCTTCAACACGACCGCGTGCTCTCGACCCGGAGGAGCCGGTCCAACTTACTGCGGGCGATCGTCCGGTATCGCGCGAAACCAGCCGCCCATGGAGCGGAAAGTGGATTCTGGAATTCACGTTAAGGCGAAGTTAATGATACTCCGACGTATTCTATTGACGGCATCGATGTTAGCAGCCTTTTTACCTACGCCGATTCGAAGCGGCTTATGCCGGCGTACCGTGGGTCCGTGACTCAGCTTAAAAATTACTCAACGATCAAAGTCCCGCGTGTGTTGCCCAGAACTTCGCGGGAGTCACAATTGGGTAACGTTCAGCTATCGCCAGCAAGTCTTTATCGCCGGTAATGAGATAGTTAACGCCCGATGTCTTAAGCGCCGCTAGCAAAGTACCCAGCACAGGCTGGTCATCGACATCACGCAAGTCGGGTTCTACGCATGGAAGTGGCTCAATGACATCGGCTTGTATGGAAAGTATATCTACCAAATCATCAATCTCCGCCAATGTCAAACCATGACGGTGCGCCAACCGAGGCAGCACGCGTCGCAACTCATCTAGGATGTAAGCAGAAAGCAGCACATCTACCGAACCATTACGCCAAACCGCTATGATCTTGCCCGGCACACTGGCCGGATAAGCAATGCCAGAGAGCAACACATTCGTATCGAGCACTACCCGCAGAGTTGCCACGGCGGCTCAGCGTTTCTTGGCTGGTGAGCGCGCCTGCACCCGTTCAAGCGCAATGGCAGCGTCAATTTCAGCAAGTCCTTCCGCTTCAGGCACATTCGCAAAGCCAGTCTCTATGCGTTGGCATAGCGCATCGAAGCGGCCCTGCATCCGGCGAATGCGCTCAAATAAGCGCGCATCGACGAGCGCAGCCACTGGCTTGCCATCTTTGTTAATGACCACGCTGTCGTGGCGATACTGTACCTGATTGAGCATTTCGCCCAAGTTCTGCCTAAAGCTGACCGCACTGGCTTCAGTGATCATGACACACCTCCAACATCAATATGACCATGCTGATCATTATGAACTAAAGAAATCCATTGGTCTATTCGCTCGCCATTCCGAGTGATAGTTATTTATGGTGGGAGCAGTCGGCCAGTAACATGATTTCCCATCCGCCCGAGTGACACTTCATGGCACGTAGCTGACCCCCAAATGCCACACTAACGCAACTTTCAGGCGGCCTGGGCTGATCGAAAACAGGGACACACACGCGCTATGCGCCTATTTCAGGGCTTCATGTCCAGGCTGACTGAATCCGCCGCGTTTCCGATAATCTGCCGGCGGCATTCCCGATAAGCCTCTCGGGCTGGCCGTAGCACTTCTTCCGGAATGGAGATATGCGAATAATCGACCGGTGTTCTGTCGATGCTCCCACTATGAATGCGCTCGGACGAGTCGCCCTTTCTGGCTTTTCCGGTATGGCTGAAAATCTGATAACGCTCGCTTAATGGAGAATCCAGTTCAAGCCAGTCTGATAGCCGGGACAGCAGTTTTTCCGGCGCACGCTGAAACAGCTCGGCATCGAAATAGTAATAGGGCTGGCTGGTGGTCCGGCTGAAGTCGGCGATTGCCTGGATGCGTGCAATATAGTAGTTCGCCGCCTCAACGGGGGAGGCATAAAGATCGTCGATCTTTTTTTGCGCAAACAGATCGACGATACTTTTGAGCGTATGTTCCGGTTCCAGCAGCGAGATCAGTATCTTCATATTCGCCAGACCAAGCTGTTCTGGCTTCAACAGGTAGTCATTGTGCAACAGCTTGTCGAAAAGATAACGGCTGTTTTCCTTGAGTACGTCGCTTTCCTGGAACACATCAAGCTGCTTTTCCAGCGCGGATGCGTCCTCATAGCTGATATGCATTTCATAGTAGCCATTGATCTCTGGGTGCGAGCCGAGAATATGCCCGGCCAGGCTGGTAAAGGCACGCATATGGCTCAGCAGGAAAATTCTGGCGTGTGGTTCGGGCGAGGCATTCATACAATCAGATCAGTCAGGTCGCGTAGTCATTTGCGCCAAGTCTAGCACTGCCTAAAACCAGAACGAAGTATCCTTCATCAGAAACTCCACGTGAGGCATGTAGTGTGAGCCATCGCAGGAAAAAGTCAGGCTGATCATGCCATTGAAGATGTTGATTGAGGCCGTCCGCAGATAGATGGTGGGGTCGGCAAGGCGCAGGGACTTCATGGTATTGAGAATCCGCGGGATGTCGACCTGTTCGATTGCCGCGTTGCTGGGGTAAGGATGCGACGGGAATACCAGGCAGATGTCCGGATCGTTCAGGGCCTCATGGTCCAGCATGTGATAGATGTATGGGTCATTTACGGTCCAGATTGTGACCCGGCTGCTGGAAAAGTGAATTACGCACTGAAACACACCGCGATGGGTCAGCAGTTCTTCCAGAATGGACAGGGCCTGATCCATGTTGCGGTCCATCGGGCTTTCGCTGCGGGACTGCAGGAATACCGTGCTGCGGATCGCCGGGTCGCCCTTGACCTGCATCCAGTAGCCGGGCTCATGATAGAGCTCGGCGGTGACGGGCAGGTTGCGCAAGTCAAAGTCGGCGCCAAGATAGCCCAGCGAATGGGAATCCTGGCGCACCACCTGCAGCGCCGTGAGCGAAGGCCGGCGATTCAGCAGGCTGATGTAGGCATCGGAGAGCAGGAAGCCCCAGCTGGGGACAACTTCTTTCATGTAGGGGCGCTGCGAGCGGTCGCGCCCGAAATGGTCTGGTATCAGTCCCGCCAGTCCGACGTTATCGCAAATCTGGATGCCGTCAGCGTTTACGCAGTACAGGTATGTGCAATGAGGAATAGAGGCAAAGCCTTCCATGAGCAGCGCATTCAGTTGTTCGCGCTCATTCCACACGGGTGTGCACCGCTCGGCCAGGCGCGCCAGCGGTTCACGCAGTTTACGCGCCAGTTCTTCCCGTTGCAGGTAGATACTGTCTTTCCATGAATTTTTCATGCCGTCACCACGCTTTTCATTCGACTGTCTTTGTGGCGACTTGATCCTGAGGGAATGCTAGATTCTCAGAAGATTGGCCCCGGGAGGGTTGGTCCGAAAGTTTTCCGCGATCAGGTTATCCAGACCCTGGGTGGCCAGAGGCGCCATGGCCGGATATTTTATAACGCCGTTGCCGGATGTGTTGATCCATTCCTTAATTTTCATCAGGTCATCTACGGATAATACGGTTTTGCAGTTTTTTTGCTTCCACTGTGAGCAAAGATCGACCGCCAGGGCGTAGGCCAGTTCATGCTCAGGACAGAAAGTCGCCATGTTATTTCTCCTTTAGAAATAATCAAATAACATTTCGAACTCTATCCGACAGATGTTGCAGTGCGATGACAGCAGGATTTCAGGTTGTTTCAGTCGGCCCGATCCTGTTCGCAGATGCTCTTTTGTTCGTATCAGATGGCGGGTTTGTGCGGCGGAATAAGCCACTTTAATCGATGAAATGCAAATGTAGCTTGGCTTGAAGGTCTTTTATCCCCTAAAATCCCTACACCCATTCACCATAACGAGGAGTCAGCAACATGAACAAGGGCGAAATAGTTGATGCTGTAGCCAAGATTAGCCAGCATTCCAAAGCGCAGACAGCGGAAATGTTTGATGCATTCGTGGCCGTGGTGCAAAACGCACTGAGCAGCGGCGATAACGTGCAGATGATCGGTTTCGGTACTTTTGCGGTTGAAGAGCGCGCAGCGCGCGTTGGTCGCAATCCAGCCACCGGCAAGGAACTCAAGATTCCGGCCAAGAAAGTCGTCAAGTTCAAGGTGGGTGCCAAGTTGAAAGATGCTGTTGCTGGCGTCAAGACAACAGCCAAAGCCAAGAAAAAGTAATTCGCGTACTCGGGCGGCCCTTTGGCCGCCCTTTTTCATCGCCTTACCCGCTTACTTCTAAGCCCTTACCCCTAAGCCCTTACCCCAGTACATTCCCGCAGCTGAAGCGCTATCCCAGAAACAGCTTGTAGGCCGGATTGTCGTTTTCATCCCAGTAGCGGTAGCCCAGCTTGTCGAGAAATTCCGTGAATGCCGCCTTGTCCTGCGGCGGCACCTGAATGCCGACCAGAATGCGGCCATAATCAGTACCATGATTGCGGTAGTGGAACAGGCTGATATTCCAGTTGTGGCTCATGCTGTTGAGAAACCGCATAAGCGCACCGGGGCGCTCCGGAAACTCGAAACGGTACACCCGTTCGTCTTTCGCCAGCGGGGCGTGTCCGCCCACCAGATGGCGGATGTGCAGTTTGCCCATTTCATTGTCGGACAGATCCAGTGCGGGCAGGCCTTTCTGCTCCAGTGCCGCCAGCAGCTTGCTTACCTCGCCCCTGTTTTGTACTTGCACCCCGACGAAAACATGCGCATTGGCAGGGTCTGAAAACCGGTAGTTGAATTCGGTAATGCTGCGCGGCCCGATCAGGGCGCAAAAATCCTTGAAACTGCCCGGGCGCTCCGGAATGGTGACAGCAAACAGACCTTCGCGCTGCTCGCCCAGTTCCGCACGCTCCGCCACATGGCGCAGGCGGTCGAAGTTCATGTTGGCGCCGGAAGCGATGGCCACCAGATTCTTGTTTTTCAGTTTTTGCCGCTTGGCATACAGCTTTGCGCCCGCGATGGAAAGCGCACCGGCGGGCTCGAGGATGGAGCGCGTATCCTCGAACACGTCCTTGATCGCGGCGCAGATGGCGTCGGTATCCACCAGGATCACTTCATCCACCAGTTCCAGGCACAGGCGAAAGGTTTCCTCGCCCACCTGCTTTACTGCCACGCCGTCGGCAAAAATGCCCACCTGGGGCAGGATTACGCGCTCTTTCAGGCGCAACGACTGGTACATGGCATCGGCATCCACCGGCTCGACACCAATGATCTTGATTTCAGGCCGCAGGCGTTTGACGTAAGCCGCCACGCCGGCAATCAACCCGCCTCCGCCCACCGGCACGAAAATGGCATGGATCGGTCCGCTGTGCTGGCGCAGGATTTCCATGCCGACTGTACCCTGACCGGCAATGACTTCGGGGTCATCATAGGGATGAACGAAAGTCAGTTTCTTTTCTTTCGCCAGTTCCACCGCATGGGTGTAGGCATCGGAATAGGAATCGCCGTGCAGCACCACTTGAGCGCCGCGCGACTCAACTGCATTGATCTTGATCTGCGGCGTGGTCGCAGGCATCACGATCACGGCCTCGCACTTGAGGCGTTGCGCCGCCAGTGCCACGCCTTGTGCATGATTACCGGCAGAGGCCGCAATGACCCCGCGCTTCAGGGTCGCCCGCGGCAACTGCGCCATCTTGTTGTAAGCACCGCGCAGCTTGAAGGAAAACACCGGCTGCATGTCTTCGCGCTTTAGCAGGAGCGTGTTGCCCATCCGGCCGGAAAGATTGGGTGCAACTTCCAGCGGGCTTTCGATCGCGACGTCATAAACACGGGCGGTAAGAATTTTTTCCAGGTAATCGATTCGCATAAGGCTAAATAATTGACGGTATATGGGCCTAAGATTAACAGGAATCAGCGTTTTTGAGCAGATGGCCTATAGCCTAAATTGCCAGCAGCCGCTATCCTTTAGGCTTTTAGAACCGATTGTTTTGGAAGCCAAGTAAAAATGACTCAAGACGAACTGAAACAGGCCGTGGCGCGTGCCGCTATTGAACATGTCCCCAGCGGGATCATCGGTGTGGGCACAGGATCCACCGCCAATTTTTTCATCGATGAACTGGCAAAAATCAAGCACAAGCTGGATGGCGCGGTCGCCAGCTCCGAAGCCACTGCCCAGCGCCTGAAGAAGCATGGCATCGAAGTGCTCGACCTGAACAGCGTGACCGAACTCGCGGTGTATGTCGACGGCGCGGATGAAATCACCGAACACATGCACATGATCAAGGGCGGCGGCGGCGCACTGACGCGGGAAAAAATCGTCGCTGCATGCAGCAAAAAATTTGTCTGCATTGCCGATGGCAGCAAACTGGTTGGCATGCTGGGCAAGTTCCCCCTGCCGGTCGAAGTCATCCCCATGGCCCGCAGCTATGTGGCGCGCCAGCTTACCAAGCTGGGCGGCCAGCCGGTGCTGCGCCAGGGCTTCACCACCGACAACGGCAATGTGATTCTCGACGTGCACAATCTGCAGATCATGAATCCGGTCGAGCTGGAAACCGCCATCAACCAGATTACCGGCGTGGTTACCAATGGCCTGTTTGCCTGTCGTCCTGCGGATGTGCTGCTGCTTGGCGCCGCAGAGGGCGTCAAGACCATGACGGCAAAATAAGCACGTCACCAGATTGTCATACATCCCCACTAGAATTTGCCGATTTAGCGCGTAGTCAGGAGTATCCGCCATGTCTCAGGAACACATCTTCAAACAATTCGACGCGGAACTGGAACATGTCCGCTCACGCATTCTGCAAATGGGCGGCCTGGTAGAAGAACAGATCAACAAGGCCATCAAAGCGCTGACCGACGGCGACCTGGCGCTGGCCGATGAGGTTATAGCCAGCGATTTCCACATCAACGACCTGGAAATACAGATCGACGAGGAATGCACCAAGATCATTGCACTTCGTCAGCCCACCGCCGGCGACTTGCGCATGATCATGACCGTGGAAAAAACCATCACCGATCTGGAGCGGATTGGCGACAAGGCTGAAAAAATCGCCCGCATGGCAAAAAAGATTTATGGCGCGGACCGTATTTCCACCCCGCGCTTCACCGAAATCAAGCACATGAGCGACATGGTGCTGGAAATGCTGCGTGCTTCGCTGGATGCCTTCGCCCGTCTCGACGTGTCTGCCGCCACTCAGCTAAAGCGCCAGGATATCAAGGTGGACGAAGAGTATGACGCGGTACTGCGTCATCTGATCACTTTCATGATGGAAGATCCTCGCATGATTTCGACGGCCATCGATATCCTGTTCGCTGCCAAGGCGGTGGAGCGCATCGGCGACCATGCCAAGAATATCGCGGGCTACGTGGTTTACATGGCCCAGGGCAAAGTGGTGCGTCATGCCAGCATGGAAGAAATGGAGCGCAAAATCGGGAAATAGTAACCTCCATGCGCGAATATTCCACCATTGCCGCCGTTGACCTGGGCTCCAACAGCTTCAGGCTGCAGGTTGCACGTGTTGTAGGCGATCAGGTTTACCCTCTCGATTCACTCAAGGAATCCGTCCGGCTTGGCGCCGGGCTGACCCCAGACAAAATGCTTGACGAGGAGGCCCAGCAGCGAGCCCTGGCTTGCCTCAAACTCTTCGGGGAGCGCCTGCGCGAGTTGCCGCGCGAAGCCGTACGTGCCGTCGGTACCAATACTTTCCGCGTGGCCAAAAACGCCTCCGCTTTTCTTGACGCGGCCCAAAATGCCCTGGGCTTCCCGATTGAAATTATCGCCGGAAGGGAAGAGGCGCGCCTGATCTATATCGGCGTCGCCCACGGCTTGCCGCTTTCGGAAGAAAAACGCCTGGTGGTGGACATTGGCGGCGGCTCCACCGAGCTCATTATCGGTTCGGGCTATCAGCCGGCGCGTATGGAAAGCCTGTACATGGGTTGCGTCAGTTTCAGCCGGCGCTTTTTCCCTGACGGGAAAGTTACCAGAAACAGTCTTCAGCAGGCCGAACTGGCAGCACGTAGCGAAATCCAGACCATCGCCACCGAATTTTCGGCGGGTCACTGGCAACAGGCAGTGGGGTCTTCCGGTACGGCACGAGCGCTGGCAGAAATTCTGGAACAAAATGGCCTTTCTCCGTCCGGCCTGACCCGGGAAGGCATGAGTGGACTGCGCGAACTGCTGCTCAAGTCCGGTGACGTGAAGCTGTTGCAGTTGGCCGGCTTGCCATCGGACCGCATGCCTGTTCTGGCCGGTGGTTTTGCCATCATGAACAGTATTTTTACCGAACTCGATATCAAGCACATGGCAATAGCCTCCAGCGCATTGCGCGAGGGTGTGCTGTACGACCTGCTGGGGCGCTTCCACCAGCATGACATGCGCGAGTCCACGGTACGTGAATTCATGCGCCGCTATCATGTAGACCCGCCCCAGGCGGGGAGAGTGCAGGAACTGGCCGATACCCTGTTCGACCAGCTTGTTCACAAACTGGCCGGGAATGTCGACGAACCTCGCCAGTATCTTGCCTGGGCGGCGCGTCTGCATGAAATCGGCATTTCGATTGCCCATACCGGCTATCATCGCCATTCAGCCTATATTCTTGCAAACGCGGACATGCCCGGGTTTTCCACCCGCGAACAGGCGTTGCTGAGCCTGCTGGTGCGCGCCCACCGCGGCTCTCTGAAGAAGCTGCAGGATCAGCAGCCAGTCAGGAATAGCGACGAATGGGTGCTGATCCTGGTATTGCGGCTCGCCGTCCTTTTTTGCCGCAGCCGCAGCGACGCAGAGCTTCCGGGAATGAAACTTAAGTCAGGTGGCAGCGGAAGTTTCTCTCTCGCTATCGACCGGGACTGGCTGGAACGCAACACGCTCACCCGCGCCCTGCTGGAGAATGAGATCAAGGATCTGAAATCGGCCGGGATCGCTTTTTCACTCAAAACCGAAAAAATCTTGTGATGCTGCTGCCAGCCCCCGCCAAACTTCCTTTTGCGCAAAAAATCCTGAGAAACGGGATGGCTGCGCTGCTGGCCGTCAGTTTGCTGACAGCGCATGCTTTTGCGGCAGAAGGCATAGTCGTGGCCGACTCAACAGCCGCGCCCAGCGTTGACGCGTCACCACCGAGGCTATTCGGGAAAACAGTCGCCGTCACCCGCTTCCAGGTCGCCAATTCGCTTCAGGTGGATGATGTCGTCAATATCTGGGACGGCTATCCACGCGAGCTCCTGCGTCGTCTGGAGGCGGGGGGAAATGTAGTGGCGCGCTATAGCACCGCCTCCCCATTCGCGGATCCGCACAACATCAATCCGGACTCTCCAGCCAGCCGTGAACTGATCCACCGTGTTGCCGATCAGTACGGCAGCCAGATCGTGATTTCCGGCCTCATTCTGGATGCGGCTGTCAGTGATGAATCGCTACGTCCCTACTTCGGCTGGCAAGGCAAGGAAACCGGGCGCCGCTTTGAACTCGGCTTGCCATGGAACAGCGTGGTTGCCGGCGTCCGTCCGGTCGCCACGGAGCGACGTCTTGAGGTGGAGATCTTTTTGAATGACGGACGGACTGGCGCACTCATCAAGCGCTACCGTAACAGCGCGGAGATCTCCGGTCGCGCAGCCGTGGGGCGAGACAAGGCTTTTGCCAGTGCCGCTTTCTTCGACACGGCGTTTGGGCAGGCAGTGGAACAACTGCTCAGCGCCCAGATTGGTTTGATAAACGAAGATCTCGCAAACCTGCCTTTTATTGCGAATATCGTGCGTATTGAAGACGGGAAGGTTTTTATTGATGCGGGCAGCCAGTCCGCGCTGCGCCCCGGCGACAAACTCAAGGTATATCATAGGAACCCTGCGGCGCCGGTCGAGAGTGCTGCCACAGCCGCACTTGGCATTCCAGAGTCGCCAGCCGCCACGCTCACCCTGGATCAGGTTCACCCCTTGTATGCTGTGGGGGAACTGTCGGACGGCATTTTCAAATCCAGGGTCAGGGTTGGTGATACGGCCCGCGTCGATGTCGCGCCTCACACACAGGCGCGCTAGCCCGGAATGGGCTGCCGCGTAAGCGCAACGGCCACGATGTAGCCAAAAACCAGAATGGCACCCAGCCAGGCCGCGATTCTTGTGCGCTTTGTCCGGCCCCGCTTGATTGCAATGGTTCCCAGCCCGATATAAATCAACAAAGCCGTCACTTTGGCAGTCAGCCAGCCGCTGACCCCAGGATATTGCCCAGTCAGAGCCGCAAGCAGGACAGCGCTGGTCAGCAGCGTGGCGTCGATCACGTGAGGCAGAATCCGGACCCAGCGCTGTTGCAGTTGTGCCGAGTCCCGCAGCATCCAGAACCCGCGTAACAGGAACAGGCTGATAGTCAGCACCACGCAGCTGACATGAATGGATTTAAGGGTTAGATAAAGCACGGCTGCTGCCTGGTTATTGCACCTGCGGCAGCGGGTAGCCGCGAGGCAACAATACCCACATTCTGCCTTGCTGCTTCATGCTGCCTGCCCGTTTTCCGGCGTCACTGCCAAAGCCCCAGAAGAAGTCGGCCCGCACGGCCCCCTTGATGGCACTGCCGGTGTCCTGCGCCACCATCAGGCGCTGTAGTGGCTTGCTTTCGTTGGGCCAGGTGGTCGAGAGAAACACCGGTGCGCCGAGCGGGATGGTGCGCGGATCAACGGCCAGGCTGCGTCCCGCGGTCAGTGGGACGCCAAGCGCCCCCAGCGGACCGGAAAGCTGGTTCGGCAGTTCGCGGAAGAACACATAGCTGGCGTTCACATTGAGCAATTCCGTGAGCTTGCCCGGATTACGCTTGGCCCAGTCCTTGATGCCCTGCATCGAGGCCTTGTCGAGCGTCAGTTCACCGCGCTCCACCAACGTCTTGCCAATGGATTTATAAGGGTAACCATTCTGGTCGGCATAGCCGATGCGCAGCATTTCACCATTCGGCAACTTGATCTTGCCCGACCCCTGAATCTGCAGAAAGAACAGATCCACCGCATCGTCCACCCAGAACAGTTCATTCCCTTTCACCGGCGCCGCGCCATTCTCGATTTCTGCACGGCTGTAATACGGCACCACCCGGTTGCCCTGTAAGCGACCACGCAGACGCAAGCTCTTGAGCTCGGGATAAACCGAATTCAGGTCAATCACCAGCAGATCGGAAGGGGTGCTGTAGAGCGGGTAACGATAACGGCTGTTGCGTGTGCGACTGCCGTTCAGCAGCGGCTCGTAATAGCCGGTGATCATCCCTTCGTTGCTGCTGTCCGGATTGTTCACCTGATAGGGAGTGAAATTTTCTTCAAAAAAGCGGCGCCGTGCCCCCGGCTGCAAAGACGGGTCCGCAGCCGCCGAGCACACAGCCTCCCATGCAGACTGCCGCTTCAGCGTGGAGCAACTTTGCATAAAAGCATCCCAGGCGAGCGCGGGATCATCCTCGTTCCAGCCGGAAACATCGGGCCAGGCTGCGGCCTGCAAGGCCGGCGCGGGCGAAGGAACAACTGGCACCGTAGTCACTGGCGGAACAGGAGGTGCGGGAGGCGCAGGAGGAATGGGAGGCGGCACGGTGACACAAGCAGAAAGCAAGGCCAGCATGATCCAGGGAAATATTCGCGACATCTTCATCTTAACAACATAAAACCCAGGTCTAGTGCAGCACGCGCGGCACGCTCAGGATAAATTCGGCGACAGGCGCCTCGAACCGGGTGCCGTCCTCGGCCGCCATCTGGTAACTGCCGTGCATGGTGCCGACCGGCGTTGCCAGGGAAGTGCCGCTGGTGTATTCAAAGGACTCACCAGGCCGCAGCAAGGGTTGTTCCCCCACCACGCCCAGTCCGCGCACTTCCTGCACCTGACTGGCTGCGTCGGTGATAATCCAGTGCCGGCTGATCAATTGCGCCGGCACAGTGCCCGTGTTGGAAATGGTAATGGTATAGGCAAACACATAGCGCTCACTCTTCTCGTCAGACTGATCGGGAAGGTAAGCAACGGCGGTTTCCACTTGTACTTCGTATTTTTTACTGTCAGCCATAGGGGTCCCATTGCACACGAAATTGGAACATGAGGCAAGAGTAATCACAGCTCATGATCTCGACACTTCAATTTCTACCGGCACTCGGGTAGAATTTTTTCCTCCATCGGGCCGATAGCTCAGCTGGGAGAGCGCCGCGTTCGCAATGCGGAGGTCGTGAGTTCGATCCTCATTCGGTCCACAAAATAGCGTAAAAACAGCAGGTTATAAAATCTGCTGTTTTTTGTTGTTTTATGAATCTGCGGCCTTCAGGTTCATGGAACCCTTATTTCGACGAAATCTCTTTGCATCCGAATGGTAAATAGGCGTTCGGGATATCGGTTTTGTTATGACCTCTGACGGTCATCTTTTCTGGCGGGGCTGCATTCCCGCATACCCATGCAATAGGGACGACAGGCGCATCTTCCACAATAGCGGGGCGGATCGACAGGGTTTTGCCCTGAAGTAATTTGTGTGCATGATTGCCGAAAGTCATGTGAATGGCGCCGTCTTCCACAACCAGCGCGCTGATTTGATTGCTCACGATTTTATTGGCATCCGGTAGCCCCGCTTCCTCGTTATCGCCGGGAAATACCTTGGTTGCTTTCCAGTAGGCGGAGATGGGTTCCTTGGCTGTATCCGCAAAGGGGATGGCCGCAGCAATCTGCTCCCGTATTATTTTCGACTGATAGGACGGAATGGCCATTGCGGCCAAAATGCCAAGTACGGCCAGAACCGCCAGCATTTCAATTGCAGAGAACCCGTTGTATTTTTTCATGATTTTAAGGGCGTCATTAAACCTAGAAACCTTAGTTGACCGCTTTATTGAGTGCGTAACGCTATGAATGTAATTAATTTCTTCTTGAATCATGGGGCCACCCTTTTGGTGATGCCGCTACGTGGTGGATTGCACGGTTTTTGCGGCGCATGGCGGCGTTGCAACTCCTTGGAATGGAATGACCATTCCGCGTCGTTGCGCCTTGCCCTGCACCCCAAAAACCGCGCACTCCACCACGTCCAACTGAGGTTTCTAGGTTAATTTGGGGCATAGGCCAGATTCGGCGCCAGCCATTTCTCGGCGGTTTGCATGTCCCAGCCTTTGCGCCGCGCGTAATCCTCGACCTGCTCCCGGTCGATTTTGGCGACGGCGAAATAGGTCGATTCGGGGTGCGCGAAATAAAGTCCGCTCACCGCTGCGGTGGGCACCATGGCGAAGCTTTCAGTCAGGGTGATGCCGGCATTTTCCGGCGCCTTCAGCAGTTCGAACAGCGGCCCTTTTTCGCTGTGCTCGGGGCAGGCGGGGTAGCCTGGTGCTGGGCGGATGCCGCGGTATTTTTCCTCGATCAGGTCTTCGTTACTCAGGGTTTCGTCCTTTGCATAGCCCCAGAACTCTCGCCGCACGCGCTCGTGCAACAGTTCTGCGAAAGCTTCCGCCAAACGATCTGCCAGCGCCTTGAGCATGATGGCACTGTAGTCGTCGTGATTTTTTTCAAACTCGATCACGCGTGCGTCGATACCGATCCCGGCAGTGACGGCGAAAGCGCCGATGTAGTCTTTAACTTCGGAATCCTTGGGCGCGATGAAATCAGCCAGGCACAGGTTGGGTTTTCCCGCGGGTTTCACGGTTTGCTGGCGCAGGGCGTGGTAGGTCATGGCAATCTGGCTGCGCGACTCGTCCGTGTAAATCTCGATGTCGTCGCCCACCCGGTTGGCAGGGAACAGGCCGATCACCGCGCTGGCACCGAGCCATTTCTCGTCGATGATTTTTTTCAGCATGGCCTGCGCATCGGCGAAGAGCTTTTTCGCTTCGACGCCGACCACTTCATCTTCGAGGATGCGCGGATAGCGGCCATGTAGCTCCCAGGCCTGGAAGAACGGCGTCCAGTCGATGCGCGCGGCGATTTCGGCGAGCGGGTAATCGCGGAAGGTTTTAAGGCCGAGCATGGCGGGGACGGGCGGGGTGTAGCCTTCGCCTGCTTCAACCCCTCCCGGCCTCCCCTTATCAGGGGAGGAGGTCGTGGATTCCCCCCTGACAAGGGGGGATTGAGGGGGGTTAGGGTTGCCCCAGTTGATTCTCAGTCCATTGGTGCGCGCCACTTCGAGCGAAGCCAGCTTGGCGCTGGTCTGGCGTTCGTGGTGACGCTCGCGCACCGCGACATAATCTGCCTTGAGGTTTGCAATATAGGCATCGCGCAGGTCAGGGCTCAAGAGGCTGGTACATACGCCCACGCCACGCGAAGCATCCTTCACGTACACCACCGGGCCGGAATAATTAGGCTCGATTTTCACCGCGGTATGCGCCAGCGAAGTGGTCGCGCCGCCGATCAGCAGCGGGATGGTCATGCCCATGCGCTGCATTTCCTTGGCAACGTGGGCCATTTCCTCCAGCGACGGGGTGATCAGGCCGGACAGGCCGATGATGTCGGCCTTCTCGTCGATGGCAGCCTGCAGGATCTTCGCCGCCGGCACCATCACGCCCAGGTCCACCACATCGTAGTTGTTGCACTGCAGCACCACGCCGACGATGTTCTTGCCGATATCGTGCACGTCGCCCTTGACCGTGGCCATGATGATCTTGCCCTTGGCCTGCGCGGCCTCGCCGCTGAGCTTCTTTTCTTCCTCGATGTAGGGAATCAGGTGCGCCACCGCCTGCTTCATGACGCGGGCGGATTTCACCACCTGCGGCAGGAACATCTTGCCCGCGCCGAACAGGTCGCCCACCACGTTCATGCCGTCCATCAGCGGGCCTTCGATCACGTGGATCGGGCGTGCGGCTTCGAGGCGCGCGGCTTCGGTGTCCTCGACGATATAAGTGGTGATGCCTTTCACCAGCGCATGGGTGAGGCGCTCGCCCACCGGCGCCTCGCGCCAGGCAAGGTCCTCGACCTGCTCCTTGCTCTGGCCCTTGAAGGATTCGGCGAACTCCACCAGGCGCTCGGTGGCGTCATCGCGGCGATTCAGCAGCACGTCCTCGACCCGCTCCAGCAGGTCCTTGGGAATTTCCGCATATACGCCCAGTTGCCCGGCGTTGACGATGCCCATGTCCATGCCCGCCTGGATGGCGTGATACAGGAAGGCAGTGTGAATCGCCTCGCGCACCGGTTCGTTGCCACGGAAGGAGAAGGAGACGTTGGACACGCCGCCGCTGATCTTGGCGTAGGGCAGGTGTTGCTTGATCCAGCGCGTGGCTTCAATGAAGTCCACGGCGTAATTGTTGTGTTCCTCGATGCCCGTCGCTACGGCGAAGATGTTGGGGTCGAAGATGATATCCTCGGGCGGAAAGCCGACCTGCTCCGTCAGGATTTCATAAGAGCGCGCGCAGATTTCCTGTTTGCGCGCCTGGGTATCGGCCTGACCCTGCTCGTCGAAGGCCATCACCACCACCGCCGCACCATAGCGGCGCGCGAGTCTGGCGCGCTCAATGAATTCGGGGATGCCCTCCTTCATCGAAATGGAGTTGATCACGGACTTGCCCTGCACGCATTTCAGGCCGGCCTCGATGATGCTCCACTTGGAGGAGTCGATCATCACCGGCACGCGCGCGATGTCCGGCTCCGAGGCGATCAGGTTGAGGAAGCGCACCATGGCGGCTTCGCCATCCAGCATGGCTTCGTCCATGTTGATGTCGATGATCTGGGCGCCGGTTTCCACCTGCTGCTTGGCAATTTCCAGCGCCTCGTCGTATTTACCTTCGAGAATCAGGCGCTTGAACTTGGCCGAGCCGGTGACGTTGGCGCGCTCACCGACGTTGACGAAGAGCGAATCCTTGCCAATGTTGAGCGGCTCCAGGCCGGACAGGCGACAGGTTTTTTCGATCTCGGGAATCTTGCGCGGCGGAAGGCCTTCCATGGCCTCGGCCACGGCCTTGATATGGGCCGGCGAGGTGCCGCAGCAGCCACCCACGATATTGAGCAGGCCGTCCTCGCCCCAACTGCGGATTGCAGCCGCGAGCTGTTCCGGCGTTTCATCGTAGCCGGATTCCGACAATGGATTCGGCAACCCGGCATTGGGGTGAGCGCTCACATAGGTATCGGCCTTGCTGGAGAGCTCTTCCACGTACTGGCGCAGCTTGTCCGCGCCGAGCGCGCAGTTGAAGCCGATGGAGATCGGATTGGCATGGCGCATGGAATTGAGAAAGGCCTCGGCAGTCTGGCCTGTCAGGGTGCGCCCGGATTCGTCGGTGATGGTGCCGGAAATCATGATCGGCAATTCGATCTGATGATCGTCGAAGAACTTCGCGATGGCGAACAGCGCAGCCTTGGCGTTCAGGGTGTCGAAAATCGTTTCCACCAGCAGGATATCCGAGCCGCCATCGACCAGGCCCTGAATGGACTCGGTGTAAGCGGTCACCAACTGGTCGAAAGTCACATTGCGGAAGCCCGGATCGTTCACGTCCGGCGAAATGGTCGCGGTGCGGCTGGTCGGCCCGATCACGCCGGCCACGAAGCGCGGCTTGGCCGGATTTTTTGCCTCGAATTCGTCCGCTACCTCGCGCGCCAGCCTGGCGGCCGCCACGTTGATGTCGTATACCAGGTGCTCCATGTGGTAATCCGCCATGGCAACCGAGGTGGCGTTGAAGGTGTTGGTTTCGAGAATATCCGCACCGGCTTCCAGATACTGGGCATGGATTTCGCGGATGATGTGCGGCTGGGTCAGCACCAGCAGGTCGTTGTTGCCCTTGAGATCGCCTTCGTGGTCGGCAAACTGGTGACTGCACGCACACCCGCCATGGCTGTGCGTTCCGCGGTATTCGTCCTCGCCCAGCTTGTAGCGCTGGATCATGGTGCCCATGGCGCCGTCGAGGATCAGGATGCGCTGTTGCAGTTGCTGGAGGAGGAGGGCGGTGCGATCGGAACGGTTCATGATTATGGCAGTGTTATTCAGGCGGGAAAGGGTGTAATAATATCATCAGACGCCAACTCACTGAACGACAAGGAGGTTCCGGATGGAACATCTTACCCCCAAGCAAGCTCATGAGCTTTTGCACACCCGCCGCGAGGCGGTATTTATCGATGTGCGCAGCGAAATGGAATTTTTGTTCGTTGGCCACCCCGACGGTTCGATTCTTATTCCCTGGGTGGATGCGCCAGACTGGGAAGTGAACCCGCACTTTGTTTCGCACGTCAAAACCGCCGCCAGCATCAACCGCCCGGTGGTGCTGATCTGCCGTTCCGGCCGACGCTCGGTGGATGCCGGGCATGTGCTGGAGCAGGCCGGAATCACGGAGGTGTACAACGTGCTGCATGGTTTCGAAGGCGATCTGGATGACCACTACCATCGCAACACGGTGAATGGCTGGCGCTTCGATGGCTTGCCATGGACGCAAACGTGATGGGATGGTTTCAAGATGCCCGTTTGGAAAGGCCCGAAACTTGACTGTTTCGGGCCGAGGCCTTTAGCGCCCGTCAACTACGCGCCAGTGTTGTTCCAGCATCCAGCCCAGTTGCGCCGGGGCCACGCCAGCGGCAGCCTGCTCCGCACGCGGCCCGGTATCAGCCAGCGCAGGCCACTGCGCTAGCGCGAAAAAAGCCAGCAGCATCGCGCCAATCTGAAATGTACCGCTCATCCATTGCATCATGATTCACCCCTCCTTTACCGCCATGGTGCAGGAAGCGTGTTTCCAAACTATTTCCACCCGGAGAAAACTGTATCAAATTGTTTCCGGGTTGAAAGGGCGCTGTTAAGCCAGCGTCACGCCGAGCGCCTTGCCGATCAGGTAAGTCGCACCACCAGCAGCGGCACCGATCGCCAGCATGCGAAAGCCGCCGGACAGGGCGCGTCGCCCGGTAAACAGGCTGAGCGTCGCGCCCACTGCAAAAAGCGCCACAGCCGTCGCCCCGATGGAAGTGAGCAGCGCTGTTGACCCGGTCGCGACAAAAAAGGGCAGCAGCGGCACCATGGCGCCGCTTGCAAAGGCAAAGAAGGAAAACAGCGCAGCACCCCGGGGTGAGCCCAGTTCATCCGGATTCAGGCCCAACTCTTCGCGCGTCAGGGTATCCAGCGCCTGGTCCGGATCGGCAATCAGTTTTTTCGACAGACGCCGCGCTTCTTCGCGCTCCAGTCCCTTGGCCTGGAAAATCAGCGCCAGTTCGGCGGCTTCTTCATCCGGGTATTGCTCCAGTTCGTCACGCTCCAGCCCGATCTGGTATTCGTACATTTCGCGCTGAGAGCGCACCGAAAGATATTCGCCCGCCGCCATGGAAAACGCGCCCGCCAACAGGCCTGCGATACCGGAGAGCATGATTACGGTGTTCTGGCCGGAAGCCCCCGCCACGCCCATGATCAAACTGGCATTGGAAACCAGGCCATCATTGACGCCAAAAACCGCCGCGCGCAGATTGCCTCCACCCATACCCTTGTGGCGTCGGCCAACCTGCTCCAGTGAAGTGGGTGTGGCATGGCCGGCGGGCGTGGAAGTGTATAGCGACATGCCGCGCACCTTCATGGCTGCCAGCATCGGTTGCATCGCGCGCACGCCAAAACGTTTCACCAGTTGCGCCGCGATGCGCACGCGTAGCTCGGGCAGATAGGCTTGCGGCAGTGTTACCCCTGTTTTTCCGGCTTCGGCTACCCATATCTCGGCCTGCCGCTCGGCAGCCTGTGCCAGCTCAAGGAAAAGAATCTGCAGCGGCGTGCCCGATTCCACATCCGAAATGACGCGGTAGAGGTAGGCGGAGCGCTTTTCTTCGCGCCAGGATTGCAGAATGTCCATCAGTATGAAATACGCTGCACCGTTGGCCGGCACACACGCCGATGTGTCGAGCTGACGCCCAGCCTGCCTTCAGCGTGTTTCAAGCCGGGACTAGCCTGCTAGCCACCGAAACGCCGGTATTGCACCGCTTCGGCGATATGCACAGGGGCAATCTGTTGTGAACCGGCCAGGTCGGAGATGGTGCGTGCCATTTTGAGAATGCGGTGGTAGGCACGTGCGGATAGTTCGAGGCGGCTGATGGCCTGCTTGAGCAGCGTCATGCCGGCCTCATCCGGCTGGCAGTAGAGATCGATCTCCTTGCTCGAAAGCCGGGCATTGGGCTTGCCCTGACGCGCCATTTGCAACTGGCGCGCGGCTTCTACCCGGTTCTGAATGGCAGCACTGGGCTCGCCTGGTGCGCCTTGCGTCAGCTCACGTTCCGGCAGGGCCGGCACTTCAATCTGCATATCGATGCGGTCAAGCAGGGGGCCGGAGATCTTGCTCCGGTAGCGCGATACCTGGTCCGGCGTGCAGCGGCACTTGCCGTTGGGGTGGCCCAGATAGCCGCAGGGGCAGGGATTCATCGCCGCAACCAGCTGGAATTGCGCCGGAAATTCCGCCTGCCGGGCTGCGCGAGAAATGGTGATGCGGCCGGATTCCAGCGGCTCGCGCAGGGTCTCCAGCGCCTTTCTGTCGAACTCCGGCAGCTCATCGAGAAACAGCACGGAATGGTGCGCCAGGCTGATTTCACCCGGACGCGGATTGCCGCCCCCACCCACCAGCGCCACGCTGGAAGCCGAATGATGCGGTGCACGCAGAATGCGGCGGCGCCAGTTTTCGAGCCGAAATCCGCCGTTAAGCGACTGGATCGCTGCGGCTTCGAGTGCTTCCTCTTCCGACATTTGCGGCAGGATGCCGGGCAGGCGGCTGGCGAGCATGGATTTGCCAGTGCCCGGCGGGCCCGACATGAGGATGCTGTGGCCGCCCGCTGCGGCCACTTCGAGCGCGCGCTTGGCCTGAACCTGACCTTTGACTTCGCTGAAATCGGGGTTCGGCGCCGCCTTTGCGGCATCCATGGGTGAGACATGGCGGCTGAGTGGCTCCTGCCCCGCCAGGTGGGCGCAGACTTCGAGCAGGGAGCTCGCCGGGAAAATCTCTGCCTTGTCC
Source organism: uncultured Gammaproteobacteria bacterium (assembly GCA_963741495.1). GTDB lineage: Bacteria > Pseudomonadota > Gammaproteobacteria > Burkholderiales > Sulfuricellaceae > Sulfurimicrobium. Next base: position 44,792 of record CAVUID010000007.1, on the reverse strand, counting down.
ACCAGTGCGGCTTCGTCCGCATTGCTGCGCGGCAGGATGAAAGCACGGCCATCCTTGCTGGCCTTGTAGGTCATCGCCAGTGCGCCGCGAATCGGGCGCAGCTCGCCTGTCAGCGCCAGCTCACCGGCAAATTCATAATCCCTGAGGCGCTGCTGGGGCAACTGGCCGGAAGCGGCGAGAATGCCCAGTGCGATCGGCAGGTCGAAACGGCCGCTTTCCTTGGGCAGGTCAGCCGGAGCCAGGTTGACTGTAATGCGCCGAGCGGGAAATTCGAAGCGGGCATTCTGCAGCGCGGCACGTACCCGGTCGCGGGCTTCCTTGACCTCCGCTTCAGGCAGGCCAACCAGGGTGAAGCTGGGCAAACCGTTGGCCAGATGCACTTCCACTGTTACCAGCGGCGCATCCATGCCGTTCAATGCGCGGCTGTAAAGGACCGCGAGGGACATGTTGAGTTATTGGGGTGTTGCAGGTTCTGGACGGAGTTGCTTTTCCATGGCCGCCACCTGGGCTTCAAGCTTGTCGAGTTTTTCGCGTGTGCGCACCAGCACCGCCTGTTGCACCTCGAATTCCTCCCGTGTTACCAGGTCGAGTTTGGAAAAAACACCCTGCAAAGAGGCGCGCAGATTTTTCTCCACATCGCCTGCGGGTGTGGCTGCCAGAACCTGGCTGATTTTAGCGTTGATGTCGTCGATTACTTTGTGATTAAGCATGCTTATCCTCCTGATGGCGGAAGTCTACCAGAAATACCGTTTTACGCATCCGGGCCAGGCCTGCGATTCGCGGTCCGCGGACAAAAACTTGTGCTGCAATTCATGTAAATGGGATATAGTTCGCTGATTGCTTTCAACGAGATAGGCTTTATTCCAAAGCGCTGGCCGAAGAGCCCAAGGGGATGCTTCATTACCCTGCTAAATTGAAAGATTATGAATGGCACAACACGCCTCTTTCCAGAGCGGCAATAGCCGACTGAATTATCATCTCAAAGTTACTGGCACCGTGGCCCTTGTCGTTGGAGGCCTTTCTTTCGCCACGCTGCTCCTGTTGCTCGCCTTTATCAGTGAAAATGCCGGCGCCACCTACTGGGATGTTGTCAGGTCGGGGAGCATTACCCATCAATCCCTGGGGCCAGGCATGCTGCTGGCGGGTTTATTTCTGGTCGGCGCCGCCGCCGTCATCACCTGGCTGATTTCCCTTTATGCCAGCTTTCGCATCGCGGGCCCCCTGTTCCGTATTTCCCGCAACATGGAAGTTTTGATCGAAACCGGCACTGCCACGCCTACGCCCATTCGCAAGAAGGACCAGCTACAGAAAGAAATGCAGCAGCTCGTGCAGAGTGCTGAAGCGCTGCAAAATCATTATCGGGAAATTGAAACTGCTACTGATAACGCATTGGCCCTGATTGATTCGGACCAGCACAATCTCGCGCCGGCTATCGAAAAGCTGCGGGAACTGGAGCGCCGTGTCCGCCTCTAGGAGCCTGTCTGGCTTGAAATGGTTCTGGAAGCTGGCCGTGTTGCTCGTGCTCGTGCTGGGTTCTGCATCGTGGATTCACGCGGCCTTGAACCCGCCGCAGAAGCACATGAGCGGGCAGGCATGCTCCGGCTGCCATCTGGCCGGCGACGAGGTTAACAAGGGAAATGCCCACCTGCTGGTTGCACCACAGGAAAAGCTGTGCGCCGGCTGCCACCCCAACGCTATTCGAGCAAGCCACCCGAGCGGCATCCGGCCGGTGCGGGCTATTCCGACTGCCTATCCGCTGGACTGGAAGGGAGACGTCACTTGCAGCACCTGCCATGACGTGCACAGCAGCACGCATGGCCTGATGCGAGGTAATGCGCGTGGGCGGGATTTTTGCCTTTCCTGCCATGACAGCGGCTTTTTCAGCAAAATGGCCGACCAGGGCGTTTCCGTGATCTCATCTGGCCACGTGTCGTCTGTTGCCGCCAAGACAGACCTGAGCAGCCTCGATATCGATGCCTTCACCATGCAATGCATGGGGTGCCACAGCGACAGTGGAGACCCGCGGGGCGCCTCGATAGACGGCAGGCAAGTTTTGCGCCACGCCAGCAACGCCGTAAATCACCCCATCGGGCGACGCTATTCCGAGTCCTTCCAGAAAGGGCGCTACAAACCAGAGGCGGTCGTCAATCAGCGGCTTTTCCTGCCGGATGGCAAGGTCAGTTGCATCAGCTGCCACAAGGGCTACGTCAAGGAGCACGGCAAGCTGAGAGTCGGCAAGCAAGGCTCGGCTCTGTGCTTCGAGTGCCACGATATATGAACGCAAATACCAAGCGCAAAATTCACTACATCGACCCGGTCGTTCAGAATCGTCTGCTGATCGCATTCGTGTTGCTGGAGGTGCTGCTGATCGGTGCCGGGATGATCATGTTGTATCTGGATTTGAAGGCGGTGGCCGAGGAGAATCTTTACCGCATTCATTTTGCCGCGAGGGAGTCTTTGTCTGTCCTGTTATTCCGGGAGGCCATGCAGACGCTGGCGGTTCTTGTCGCCCTGAATGTGGCGGCGCTGGGGTTGGCAGAGTGGCTGTGGTCGCGTTACCTTGATTCCATCATGCGTCCCTTCTCCGATTTGATAACTCGAACCGGCGAGCTGGATTTCACCCGGGATGACGCTCCCGGGCAGCAGCACGCTGTGTTGGCGCTCGTCACGGCATGGCGTGACAACGAACGGGAGCGCTGCAAGGGAATCCGTTCCCAGGTGTCCGGGCTGGATGAAAATGCCGGCCACGCCTCTGCCAGCGAGCGCGAGCAAATCCGTGCCGCGCTGGAAAATTTGAAAGCGCTTCTTCCTGCGCGCAAAAGCGGCGCCAAAAACCGGCCAGCTTAGCTTCTCTCGCAAGTACAAAAATTGTACTTTTCCCGCCCGCAGAGGTGCGCACCAAACCGGTGCGCATAGCCGGGGCAGCGCCCCAGTGTTGCGCCCTTCATGTCTGCACGCCACTTAAATAGCCAGTAACTAATTGAACTATATGAATATATATTCTGGCACGCCTTATGCTTTAGATTAGGCGTAGTTACATTTGAATATTATTTATCAGCTCGCTCAAGGAGAAGAAAATGCGCAAATTATCCCAAGCCCTTCTGGTTGCCGGTGTCGTCGGCGTTCCCTCTTTTGTGGTGGCCACACCCGCTTTTGCCGAGGAGGCTGCTGCTTCCCCCATCAGTGCAAACGTGAGCCTGGCTTCCGAATATGTTTATCGCGGTGTTACCCAAACCCGTGAAAAGCTGGCCATTCAAGGTGGTTTTGATTATGCGCACGCCAGTGGTCTTTATGCCGGCGTCTGGGGTTCCAACGTCAGCTGGCTGGAAGATGCCGGTGCGGGTGCGAGCAACAGCATGGAAATCGATGTCTACGGTGGTTACAAGGGCAGCATTAACGATGACTTTGGATACGATGTCGGTGTTCTGCACTATGAATATCCAGGCAGCTATCCCGCCGGCTTCACCAGCCCCAATACGGATGAACTCTATGTGGCAGGCAGCTACAAAATGTTTACCCTCAAGTATTCCCATAGTGTGACCAACCTGTTCGGCGTAGCCGACAGCAAGGGTTCAAGCTACCTCGAAGCAAACGCCAATTTCGATCTGGGAAGTGGTTTCAGTCTCGGTCTTCATGCCGGCCACCAGAAGATCAAAAATTCTTCTTCCTTGAGCTATACCGATTACAAGGTCGGCCTGACCAAGGATTTCGGTGGTGGCCTGAGTGTCACTGGCGCATACATCGACACTAATGCAGATGACAGTCTGTATGTTTCCAAGGGTACCAAAACCGCAGATAGCCGCTTCGTTCTGTCCGTTGCCAAAGCATTCTAAATTTTAACCAGGTGCGGGTCGGCTGGAATGATCCGCACCCATGAAGGAGTCAAACATGAAACTGGTCACTGCAATCATCAAGCCGTTCAAGCTGGATGAAGTGCGGGAAGCACTGTCCCAGGTCGGGGTACAGGGTATTACCGTCACCGAAGTCAAGGGTTTTGGACGCCAAAAAGGCCACACCGAGCTGTATCGCGGTGCTGAATACGTGGTGGATTTTCTGCCCAAGGTCAAAGTGGAAGCCGCGATCCGGGCTGAATTGCTGGATCAGGTGATCGAGGCCATCGAGAAGTCAGCTTCAACCGGCAAGATCGGCGATGGCAAGATCTTCGTTTCCAGCCTGGAACATGTGGTCCGTATCCGCACCGGCGAAACCGGTCCGGAAGCCTTGTGAGAAGGAGCAAGTCATGAAAAAACTGTTTAGCATGATCGCCCTGCTGGGCGTCCTCGGGCTGGCTGCCCCGGTGATGGCAGAAGACGCCGCACCGATGAGCACTGAACCCGCAGTAACTGCACCAGCAGCGCCTGAAGCCATTGTGCCAAGCGCGGCACCCGAAGCTGCGCCTGTTGCCGCAGCTGACCCGGAACCGAAACTTGACTCCGGCAACACCGCCTGGATGCTGACCGCCACCGCCCTGGTGCTGTTCATGACCATTCCGGGTCTGGCGCTGTTCTACGGCGGCATGGTGCGCAAGAAGAACGTGCTGGCCATCATGATGCAAAGCTTCGCGATTGCAGCCCTGATGTCCGTCATCTGGATGGTGGCCGGTTACAGCCTGGCCTTCACTCCCGGCAGCGGCTTCATAGGCGGGCTGGACAAGATGTTCCTCAACGGCGTGGGTCTTGATTCCCTGACCGGCGTGGCGGGCGCGAATATTCCTGAAACCGTGTTCGTGATCTTCCAGATGACGTTTGCCATCATCACTCCGGCCCTGATCACCGGCGCCTTTGCCGATCGCATGAAGTTCTCCGCCATGATGTGGTTCATGGGCATCTGGTCGCTGGTGGTGTACGCCCCGGTTACCCACTGGGTATGGGAAGGCACGGGCTGGCTGTTCACCAAGGGCATCCTGGACTACGCCGGCGGCACCGTGGTGCACATCAACGCCGGTATCGCCGGCCTGGTCATCGCCATCATGCTGGGCAAGCGTATCGGCTACGGCAGGGAGCCCATGGCGCCGCACAACCTGACGCTCACCCTGATCGGTGCTGCCATGCTGTGGGTCGGCTGGTTCGGCTTCAATGCCGGCTCCGCCCTGGCTGCTGACAGCCGTGCCGGCATGGCCATGGCCGTCACCCAGATCGCGGCGGCTGCTGCTGCGCTGGCCTGGATGTTTGCCGAGTGGCTGGGCAAGGGCAAGCCTTCCGTGCTGGGCATCGCGTCCGGCGCCGTGGGCGGTCTGGTGGCCATCACCCCGGCAGCCGGTTTCGTCGAACCCCATGGGTGCGCTGATCATCGGCCTGATTTCGGGTGTGGTGTGCTACTGGGGTGCCACGTCGCTCAAGCGCATGATGGGCTATGACGACTCGCTCGACGCCTTCGGTGTGCACGGTATCGGCGGTATCGTCGGCGCCCTCCTCACCGGCGTGTTCGCGGTCAAGGCCATCGGCGGCGACGCAGCCTCCGGCCTGATCGAAGGCAATGGCGGCCAGGTCGTCACCCAGCTGGTCGGAGTCGGCGCCACGGTGGCCTATACCGCCGTCGCCTCCTACATCATCCTCAAGGTGATCGACATGGTGATCGGCCTGCGTGTTTCCGAAGAAGAAGAGCGCGAAGGTCTGGACGTCAGCCTGCACGGCGAGCGTGTGGACTGATAGCAATCCCTGCGGATGCCGAACCTGGCATCCGCAGGACAAGGTTTATAAATTTCTCCATCACTCTCCCTCAGGAGTGAATTCAGGGCGGCGCAAGCCGCCCTTTTTTTGCCTGGAATTCTGTGGCAATCATTTGAGCATAAGCTTAGGTGTCGACGTTTTTTACATTTCCCCTGCTTCAATTTCTCAGCGTTAAGTCGGTTTTCCAACAAATCAATTGCTTATGCTGAGTGGTATGAACGATGCTTGTAATGTAGCAAATGGGTGTCCGCGTCGGGGGTTTCGGTAGGGTGAAGGATGCTACCGAGGCGAGGGAGAGAATCCTTGGAGACGAATAAATGGAAGCTGCCAACTGCCCGAACCTGGCAGGGAATTCCGCTAACTGATCCGGGAGTATGATCATGAACCACACTTTTTCCAAGATATTCATCACAATAGTCGCGCCACTGGCACTTGCGCAAACTTTACTACCGACAACTGCTTTTGCCGAGACCATCGCTTCTGGCACGTCCACTTACACGTGGTCTATCACGGGGATAGATACTCAAAATTCCCTCTTGCCATACAGTCAAGCAGGGCAAGGGTATTATTACTATCCGCCTAATAACACACTGCGCGACAGATATGATTTTGCTCCTGTTGTATTTGACGGGGCTGCTGGAACAACTTATTCATCCACCTCGCTTCTCAGTTCAGCTACAGGCTCGATTTCGGCTATATCACCTGTAGGTAACAGTTTCTTGACTTCCGGCAGCGTTACTATGCAGACCAGCGCAACCTCCGTAAAAGAGGCCACGAACACTGCCGATCGGGACTACTCTTTTGTTTCCCTTAATGGAGGGGCAATACGGCCAACGCTTGATGCCTCGTCAACTAGTCAGAACTGGATGATATCAACCACTTTTGCTGATACATCGCCAGGGTGGTCTTCTAGCGATCCTTTGGTAACTGGCGGTAATGGATCCTCAGATGTTTATGCTCTCTTCTGGATGGGCACTGGCTGGCGGGATTCAAGTGGAGTTCTGTGGAACGTGACGAGTTATACCTCATCTAATGGGCCAGTCTCTTGGGCTTGGGATATTAACCCCTATTCTCCCGACTTTTATTTCAGCCAGGGATCTTCCCTTTTGGCATATTATCAAGCCCCTGATTACAGCTGGGTAAATGTTGCAGACTATATGTTCTCAGATTTCCAGAGCGCAGATCGGCCAAACGGGTTCGATTCCTACTACACTTATTCCCAGTTGACATTGTCGCTGAACAGTTATGCCAGTGAATATGGGGTCGCGGGCCAGACCCCACCGCCCAACCCGGCGCCTGAACCGGCTACCCTTGCTCTTTTAGGCCTCGGTCTTGCCGGTTTGTGCTTCTCACGTAGGCCAGCACATAACTCTTGATGTGTTTGAAAAAGTGTTTTGTGCGCTTCGCGGATGTTTGATTGCCGGGGGCAGCCCGGCGGCTGGTTACTTTATTTTGCTTGCCCAAAATAAAGTAACCAAACAAGGCACCCCATCCACCGCCCCCTACGGGGTTCCCTGCGCTGCTCGCCAAGCCGGGCGACTGTCCCACAAGGGGACTCCGACTTTTTATCCGCTAAAGCGGATGAAAGATCGTATGCATAACTCGCGCTTCGCGCTCAGACAGTGCTCGCCGACTGCCCCCGGCTTGCCTGTGCTGCTCGGCGGTGGACCGAGGGGAGTTTGTCGTGACACGACCGGCTGGTCTTCGATCTGGCGTAAAACGAACAGCTTCTTTCGAGAGCACCGAGCGTGGAACCGCCACCCGCTTCCCCTCTGCGCCGCTTCGGTTTGGCCAACAAATTGGGGGGTGTCGGCTGCGCCCTGTTCGAGCTCCGCGGCAGGGCACGTTTTGTGTGCCCTGCTAGGGCGAGTTGCGCAGACGCCCAATTTGTTGGCCAAACCGAAGGAACCCGAAGGGCGGCGCAGCGGGGTCGCCTTTTTTTGGTTAACTTTTCTTGGCGAAGCAAGAAAAGTAACCCGCTGCCGGGCGGCCCCGGCACCTAATCATCCATGCGCAAAGCGCATTCAAAACCCAGGCTTTGCCCGACCTTTTCGCCATGAAAACCCCAAAAACCTGAAACGCTTGGCGCCTTATCCTGTCCTACCGTCAACGCCAATCAAAGCCACGGCGTTACTATTTAAATATGTCCAAACCCACAAGCCCAGTGCTTGATTACTCAAAGCAGGTGCCCCTCATGCTTCCATTAGCCCGAATCAGCGCTATTCTTTCCCTCTTGCTGCTCATGGCCATAAGCAGCTTTGCCGCCATCGCCCAGGATGATGATCCGCAGCTGGCGACCAGCCCGCTGCGGCTGAGTTATGTCGAAGGGGATGTTTCCTTCTTCCGCGATGGTGCGGAGGATTGGGTGGAGGCGCGGTACAACACCCCGCTGGCTGCCGGCGATGCGCTCTTTGTCGGTAACAATGGCGACCTTGAGCTCCAGATGGGCAGCCGCGCCTTTATCCGCGCTGATGATGATACGCAGCTTACCTTGATGAACCAGACGGCTGATTTCATCCAGTTCAAGGTGGCTTCCGGGCGTGTTTCGTTCGATTTGCGCACGCTGCCTGTCGGTTACACGGTGGAAGTGGATACGCCCAATGCAGTGTTCACTATGGACCGCAGCGGCTATTACCGGGTGGATGTGAATGGGGATGTGCATTTCATTACCCGGCGCGGTGGGCGGGCCATGATGGTTCCAGTGGGCGGGCAGGCGATGAGCATTCAACCTTCCGAGGAAATCGTGGTGCGGAATGGCACCGTTGCCCGGGCGGAAACCTACATGGCGCCGGAGCTTGACCGCTGGGACCGCTGGAACTACGAGCGCACGGATAACCTGCTCGATGCGGTCAGTGAACGCTATCTTCCATCCGGCATCGCCGGGGCGAGTGATCTCGACCACTATGGAAGATGGCGCGTGGTGGGTGAATACGGGCCGGTCTGGGTGCCCGACAGCGTAGCGTCCGGCTGGGCGCCCTACAGCACCGGGCGATGGGTGTGGGATCCCTACTACCAGTGGACCTGGATTGACGATGCGCCGTGGGGTTGGGCGCCCTATCACTATGGGCGCTGGGTTTACTTGAACAGTTATTGGGCATGGGCGCCAGGCCCGGCGGTCCGGGTTGCGGTCTATGCGCCCGCCTTGGTGGCATTTTTCGGGGTCGGTTCCAATGCGTCCATTGGCATTGGGATCGGCACTTCGGGGCTGGGCTGGGTGGCGCTTAGCTGGGGCGAGCCCCTGGTGCCGTGGTGGGGGCGTCCCGGTTTCGTCGGCCGGCCCTGGTGGGGCGGCTGGCATGGGCCGCGGGTGGTCAACAACGTGGTCATCAAGAGCAGCACGGTCGTCAACGTGACCAATATCAATTATCACAATACCCGCGTGCACAACGCCGTTGTCGCTACGACACGCGAGCGCTTCGGTGGAGGCCATGGGCACGATGCGCCGGTGCGTGTGACTGAAACCCGCCAGCTCCGGCATATGCACGGCGCACTTCCGGTGAAACCCGGCCCGACAAGCGTGATGACCGGCGCTCCCAGCCGCATTCGCCCACCCGAGCAGGTGCTGTCGCGCCCGGTGGTCAGCACACGCCCGGCTCGTGAATCCACATTACCGTGGCGTAGCGAAGAGCGCCGACGCCAGGGCAATGCCACACCTGAGCCGCGCTATGTTCCTGCCCCGATCCGTCCGAGCAGCGAGCTGCCGCGCCCGGTATTCGGCGCACAGGCCGGTGAGGAACGCGCCCGTCCTCCCATGCCGCCGCGCTTTGAAGAAAGACGCCGCGAAACAGAAGTGCCTGGGGTTAGAACCAGGGAGCGTGGCCAGACCGAGCAGACTTTGCCCTCAGCAGCGATTCCCGACAGCCCGGAAGCGGCAGCACCGTCGCGCAGGGTTGAACCGGTGCGGCGACTGGAGCGAACCGAACGTGAGCGCGGCGAATCATCTGGACAAGCAGAAGCGCCAGCGCCGCTCAACAGGACACAAGAGCGTACCGCGAGCGGCCGGGCCGAATCACCTTCCTCCCGCATGGCTTCTCCGGAAACGGTGGCACCGCTACGCGGCGTGCGTGAGCCCGCCTCTGCACGCCCAGCACAGGAGCGGGAAAGGGAGCGAGTTGTATCGGAGCCGCGCAGGATTGAAGCTGCGCCAGCCCAGCCGCGCGTCAGCCCAGAGCCTGCCCAGCGTCAGGAACGGGCAGAGCGTCAGGAGCGAGTAGAGCGCCGCGAACGTACGGATTTGCCTGGCCAACCCGCCAACCGCATGTATCGCGGCAAGGACAGGGAAGATGGCGAGCGGCGGCGTTCGCAGCAGTAAGGCAGATAGAATAAACCGATCAATTCCCGGTGTTCTCCTCTGCCGGGAGCCGCTAGTGGTCTGCTTCCGAAATATCGAGACATGAAACGGCGTCTTTTGCCACGTGGCGGCGTTGCTCGTCGTTGCCATAGAGCTTGCTATGTCGCCTCCTCGCGCCTTGCCACGCGACAAAATCCATCCGTTTCATTTTGTCCCTCTATTTCGGAAGCAGACCACTAGCCGCCGGGGCGGCGGCTAACCCGCCATTTTCGGCGAAGGCGCTTAAAAGTGGGTGACGGTGGTGTTTTCGTCGCGGGAGAGTACTTCGGCCGCCGAGCCCACCAGCAAGGGGTCGGGTGAGACCGCCACGTGCAAATCCTTGCCGGGGTAGGGCAGGGAATGCAGGAAGTGGCGCATGCAGTTGAGCCGCGCCCGTTTCTTGTCATCGGACTTGATCACTACCCAGGGGCAATCGGCGGTGTCGGTATGGAAAAACATCAGGTTCTTGGCTTCGGTGTAATCGTCCCACATGTCCAGGGATTTGATGTCGATGGGCGAAAGCTTCCAGTGCTTGAGCGGATCGTCACGCCGCGACACGAAGCGCCGCAGTTGTTCTTCACGGCTGACCGAGAACCAGAATTTGAATAGCCGTATCCCGCTTTTGACCAGCATGCGCTCAAATTGGGGTGTCTGGCGCATGAATTCGAGATGCTCCTGAGGGGTGCAAAATCCCATTACGCGCTCGACACCGGCCCGGTTGTACCAGGAGCGGTCAAAGAAAACCATTTCACCTTTCGTCGGCAGATGCTGGATGTAGCGCTGGAAATACCACTGTCCCAGCTCTTGCTGGGTCGGTTTCTCCAGTGCGACTGTGCGTGCAGCGCGGGGGTTGAGATGTTCCATGAAGCGCTTGATGGTGCCGCCCTTGCCGGCAGCGTCGCGCCCCTCGAACAGCACCACGATTTTCTGGCCGCTGTCCCGTACCCAGTTCTGCACCTTCAGCAGTTCGATCTGCAGCTTGGCTTTCTGCGCCTCATAGTCCTTGGTCCGGATGCGGGTACGGTAGGGATAACTCGCGGGCAGCTTCGCATAATCGCTGTCTTCGCTGCTGCCATGCGGGGCATGGGCCACGGCCAGAGCCGCAGGCCCATGACTGGCAGTCTCGATTTCCGCAGTAGCGGCAGGATCAGGCTTGTGCGCCGGTCGCGTTCCGGCATGGCTTGACCGGGGCTTGGCCTGCACCTTAGAGGCGTTGGAGCCGGATGCTGGGATATTGTTTTTTTCCTGTGGTTTGGTTTTTTCTGCCATTCGATGCCCCTTTAATTGCGTGTCAATGACCCCGGCCAAGATGCAAGAGAGAAGTGTCGCTCCGACTCCAACCTCAGCGTAATGAAGATGCTTTCCTGTAAAGAATTATATGCCACGCCGGGCAAAACGGCTCCACCGTAAAATCCCTTTTTCTGCTTACAGAACGTGACTGCGGTCACCGCGCGTGAAACCGCGCAAGGGCGGCTCAAGACCCCTGCCCAGGGCAATGGCTTTGAACAGTTCACCCATTTCCGCCGGGCTCATCAACTTCTGGGCCTGCGCCACAATGGGCAGATAGGCGGCGGGGTCTTCCGGGGAAATCTGCCCCAGCAGATCGGTCAGCCCGCAATTGATGAGGAAATTGGCCTGGCTGGCATAACCCAGCAGATCCAGACCGGCCTCCGTGCCGGCGCGGGCAATGGCACTGAAATCCACATGCGCGGTGATATCCTGCAAGCCCGGAAAAAGGAAGGGGTCGGCGTGGGCATGATGGCGGTAATGACACATCAGCGTGCCCTGGGCGCGCTGCGGATGGTAGTACTCACTCTGCCCAAAGCCATAGTCCAGCATGAGAATCAGTCCCCGCTCCAGCATGGGCGCGAGGCTGCGCATGAAGCCTTGCGCGGCGAGGCTGATCTCGCTGGTGTAGGCGGCTTCGCCGCTGACAAATTGCGCCGGCGGCAAGGCGTTGGCCTGCTCCAGCAAACTCCCCGGGGTGAGCGCCTGCTCGGCCCAGGCAAAGCGTCCATCCTGCAAGGCGATGCCGCGTTCGAAAACAGCCCCGGCGCGCCAGGTAAGCAGCTCCACCGGCATGGCATCCAGCACTTCGTTGCCCAGCACCAGACCGGTGAATTTTTCCGGCAGGGTGTCGAGCCACTCGAAGCGGCCCGCCAACTGCGAGGCTTCCTGCGCGATACGCTGCTGCTGGCGCTGGCGCAAGTCGGCAGACAGTTCCAGAATGAAATAGCGTTCCGGCAAAACATCCAGACGCGCCAGTTCCAGCATCAGGTCGAGCGCCAGCTTGCCTGAGCCGGCACCGATTTCGAGGATGTTTCCACCGCATTGCCTCAGTACCTCTGCTGCCTGACGGGCAATGGCCTGGCCGAACAGGGGAGAGATTTCCGGCGCGGTGACAAAATCCCCGCCTGTGCCGAATTTGTCCAGCCCGGCGCTGTAATAGCCCAGGCCGGGCGCATAGAGCGCCAGTTCCATGAAACGGGCGAAGGATGTCCAGCCGCCGGCGGCAGCAATTTCCGCCGTGATGGCCGAACTGACGGCGCGGCTGTGTTCAAGGGCTGAGGCATTCGGTTCAGGTAGTGAAGGCATGGCAAGCTGTGTTAAATTCGTCGGATTCTCAGGATTATCCGGATAAGCACATGGAAGGCAAAGTTATCTTGATCACCGGCGGCGCGGTGCGCGTGGGCGCAGCGATTGCGCGGCGTCTGCATGCGACGGGTGCACGCATCATGATCCATTACCGCTCTTCGGCAGAGGCCGCAGCGGGGTTGCGCGATGCGCTCAACAAGCTGCGTCCTGACTCAGCCGCTATCGTGCAGGGCGATCTGCTCGATCCTGCCAGCTATGTCCGCATGGTGGCCGAAACGCTTGCCTGCTTCGGCCGTCTGGATGTGCTGATCAACAACGCTTCCAGCTTCTACCCCACCGCGGTGGGCGAAATCACGGAAAAGGACTGGTTCGACCTGGTCGGCACCAACCTCAAGGCCCCGCTGTTCCTGTCTCAGGCTGCCGCCAATGCCCTGTCCCACAGCCACGGCTGTATCGTCAACATTGCCGACATCCACGCCGAGCGGCCGATGAAGAGTTATCTGGTTTACAGCATCGCCAAGGCCGGGCTGGTGGCCCTGACCAAATCGCTGGCGCACGAACTCGGCCCCAACGTGCGCGTCAACGCCGTGGCGCCGGGGCCAATCATGTGGCCGGAAGGCGACCCCAGCTTTGACGATCTGGAACGCCGCCGCATCATCGCCCATACCCTGCTGAAGCGCGAAGGCAGCCCGGACGACATCGCCAAGGCGGTCACTTTTCTGGTCAACGATGCGCCCTATATCACCGGCGTGATCCTGCCGGTGGATGGCGGACGAAGTGCAAGTTTGTGAACTGTGAAAGGTGAAGCGTGAAAAGTGATGAAGCGGCGGTGAAGCCGCCCAGAACCCTGTTGTCGGCCACCGGCCGCGCCATCGGCGATTTTTCCATGATTCGTGACGGGGACCGCGTGCTGCTGGGCCTGTCCGGCGGCAAGGATTCGCTTTCACTGTTGCAGGTGCTGCTGCATCTGCAGAAAAAAGCCCCGATCAAATTCGAGCTGGCGGCCTGCACGGTCGATCCGCAGTCGCCCGATTTCGACCCCTCGCCATTGAAAGCTTATCTGGCGGAGCTGGGCGTCCCCTATTTCTACGAGAGCCAGCCTATCGTGGAGCAGGCCAAGACGGCAATGCAGGGGGATTCCTTCTGTTCCTTCTGTTCTCGCATGCGGCGCGGCATCCTCTATCGCACGGCGCGCGAGAACGGCTACAACGTGCTGGCGCTGGCGCAGCATCTGGACGATGCGGCGGAAACCTTCCTCATGTCCACCTTCTTCGGCGGCAAGCTGCGCACCATGAAGGCGCATTACCTCAACGATGCGGGCGACATCCGCATCATCCGCCCCTTCATCTACCTGCGCGAACGCCAGACTGCGGCTTTCGCCAAGTCCGCCGGATTGCCTGTGATTGCGGAAAATTGCCCGTCCTGTTTTGCCGTGCCGACGGAACGCTGGCACATGAAGCAACTGCTGGCGGAACAGGAAAAGAAGCATTCGAAGATGTTCGCCAGCCTGCTGACTGCAATGAAGCCCCTGCTCAGGGATGAACGGGTATAAAGCCAGGGCGGTCATTGCGAGCGTAGCGAAGCAATCTGATTTTCGTCGCGCTCCAGGAGCAAGATTGCCTCGCTACGCTCGCAATGACCGAGAAAATTTTACTCGCTGGCGAGCTGGTCGGCGCTGGTGAAAATCCAGGTGCGGGTGATGCTGAGGATATCGGTATCCTTGCGGATATTTTCCGGCAGGGGCGAGAATGGGCCAGCCAGTTCAACGATGCGTTTGGCCGCAGCATCCAGCACCTTCTGACCGGAAGAGCGGTTGATTTCGACACTTTCCACACTGCCGTCAGCGCGAATTGATACGGTCAGCTGCAATTGACCATACAGTTTGTGCTGCTTGGCAGCCTCGGGGTAATTGAGGTTCCCCACCTTTTCCACCTTCATGCGCCAGTCTTCAACATAGCGCGCAAAGCGGTATTCCTGGGTGCGCGCCCCGATAAATTTGCGGCGCGGCAATTTCTGGTAGTTATCCCAGTTGCGCGAGATCTGCGCTTCCAGTCGCGCGGCCTCCAGGCTGCGCTGTACCAGCTCGGTAGCATTGGGGTTGACCGCGGTTTCACTCTGTTGCGGTGACTGGGTGGTATTTGGGGATTGCACTACAGTATGCGTCGATTGCACCTGCGTCATCAGGCGGCGCGCTTGTTGTTCCAGTTCGACCACGCGCTGCTCGCGCTGTTGCAGTGCCGGGTCTGGATGCGGCTTGTCGAGGTTGGGCAGGGGGCTCTTGGCGCGCCGGTTGGCCTCGGTGTTGCCGCCGCCGTCGAGATTGGCCTGGGCCAGCGCATCGGCCTTGACCGGTTTGCTGGCCGACTTGCTGTTGACCAGCACCACTTCGAGATAGGTCGCCGGGTTGGGCAGATTCTTCAGGGCGGGCGCGGCGAAATGGACGGTCAGGATCAGAGCGTGCAGCAGCACTGAAACCAGCAGCATCACCCCTAGTCGCGAAGAATTGCCGGGGTTCGCCGCAAGCGCCGCGAAATCTGGTATCCCCTGCCTGTTAGTCAAGATAGTCATTCAGAGGCAAAAGTTTAAGCGCATGAGGCCGGGTGTCAAGCAGCCAGTTCCAGCGGCTTCTCGGCGTGAAACTTGCAGCGCACTTCCAGTTCCAGCAAATCCACTGCGCTGAGTTCCAGCTCGATCCGGGTGCCCGGGGCCAGTTCGGGCATGCCGAAAGCGCGCGTCACCAGCGGCAGGTTTTCGAAGCGCACCAGGTTTTCCTTGATCAGGGTGGCATAGGTGGTGCTCATGCCTTCCTGCTGCAGGTAGCGCAGGCACCAGTAGCGCTCCATGCTGCGCTGCACGTTGTTATAGGCGTCATAGGCCAGCTCGAAGTCGCGGATGGCGGAAAACAGTTCTTCACTGTTCGGCGCGTAGGGCGGCTCATGGCCATTGATCAGGGCGATCAGCTGGCGCTGGTTGAGCAGGTCGACATAGCGCCGCAGGGGTGAGCTGGACCAGGCGTATTGCGACACGCCCAGGCCCTGATGCGGCGCAGCGCTGGTGCTCATGCGCACCTTGCCGCCGCCCTGGCTGCGGTAGATCGCTGCCACCCCGGCATCGCTGAGCTGCTTGGCCCAGTGCGAGTTGACCTGGATCATCAGCTCGGACACCACCTTGTCGATGGGCGAGCCGCGTGGGCGTTCGATGATGTCGACGCGGTCGTCTGCGATGATGAAGTTGTAGTCCCGGTACTGGTTCTGGCTATCCGCCTTGCCGCGTACCTGTTCCAGCTTGGTGGCGAATTGCCACAGCATTTCCAGCTCGGCCTTGAAAGCGAAGTCCGGCGCATTGCCATGCGTCAGCGTCTCCGCGTTGAACACCGGCTCCAGCGTGTCGTGACGCAGATTGGTGGCGATATGCACGCGCTCCACCCGGCTCTCGATGCGCTCGATGGCGTATTCTTCCGGCGTCACTTCGAGGTACATGGATAGGGCGGGGTTGGCCGTGCCTTCGTTAAGGGTGAAACAGTTCACCACTTCATCCGGCAGCATGGTGATCTTGTGCCCCGGCATATAGATGGTGGAAAGACGCCGCAGTGCGATATTGTCGAGGTCCGAGCCTGGCCCGAAGCCCAGTGCCGGTGCGGCGATGTGAATCCCGATATGCCAGTTGCCGTTGGGCAGGCGCTCCACCGAGAAGGCATCGTCGATTTCGGTGGTGGCGGCATCATCGATGCTGAAGGCCTGAACCCGGGCCAGCGGCAGGTCGTGGTCGCGCGCAAATTCGCCGAAGTTTTCAAAATCCGTGCCGCGCGGGAAATGCTCCAGAATGAAACGCTTGTAGTGGAAATCATGGCTGCTGGGGATCGCCCCGCATTGCTCCAGCAGCTTGACCGGCAGCACGCCCATCTCGGCGCAGGCCTTTTCCAGCGCCTTGTATTCCAGGGTGTTCTTGTCCTCGCGGTAGAGCAGCATTTCAATCACTTGCGGCGTAAAGGCATCGGGCAGGGTGGAGGCGCAGAGCTGTTCCACATAGGATGCGACAGTCGCTGCCTGCTGGCGCTTTTTCTCTTCGGAAGCCAATGCTGCCTTGAGATTCTCCTCCGGTGCGGCCTTGTAGCGTCCCTTGCCTTTCTTGTAGAAATACATCGGCGCTCCATGCAGGCGCAGCGCCACGGCAGCTGCTTCAACCGGATTGGGGGCATGGCCGTAATACTCCTGCGCCAGTTCGCCAAACATGAATTCGTCGGCGCCGCAGCACTGCCAGAGAAAATCGGTGTCCAGTTCGTTCGCTGCCGTATCGGCGGCATCCATGAAACCGCTGATGGGCGGATTTTCGAAACGCAGCAGCACATTGCTGGCCTTGATCTTGGCGCGCTTGCCGTGCGGCGTTTCCACCTGCAGCGAGGAGGTGTTGTCGGCCATGACGTTCGCCACCTTGATAGCGCCGTCTTCTTCATACAATACGTTCATTCAGTCAATCCGTGAGGGGTTAGGGGTGAGGCGCGAGGAGTGGACCGGAGAAAGCGTATTTTACGCCTCACCCCTCACGCATCACATTTATCTGGCCAGCATCGCAGCCAGCAGTTTTCCGTGCACACCGCCGAAACCGCCGTTGCTCATCACCAGCACGTGGTCGCCGGGGCGGGCGGTGCCGGCTACGGCTGCCACCAGCGCACCCAGATCGTCGAAGGCGGCGGCCTTGTCCTGCATCGGGGCCAGGGCGGCAGCGGCATCCCAGCCCAGATTGGCGCCATAGCAGAATACCTGGTCGGCATCCTTGAGGCTGGCGGGCAGGGCGTCTTTCATCACGCCCAGCTTCATGGTGTTGGAACGCGGCTCGAGTACGGCCAGAATACGGGCATCGCCGACTTTCTGGCGCAAACCGGCCAGCGTGGTTTCGATCGCGGTCGGGTGGTGGGCGAAATCGTCATAGACCGTGATGCGATTCACCACGCCGCGCACTTCCATGCGCCGCTTCACGTTGCGGAAAGCTGCCAGCGCCTCGATGGAAACTTCGGCAGGAATGCCGGCATGGCGCGCCGCGGCTATCGCAGCCAGGGCGTTCATGCGGTTGTGCTCGCCCAGCAGATCCCAGTGCAGCCGGCCCTGAAACGCTTCCTTGAAGGCGATGGTTTCGGCGCCGCCCATGAGCCAGCCATCCGCCACGCCGAATTTTTCCACTGGCGTCCAGCAGCCGCGCGCCAGCACCCGTTCCAGGCTGGCCTCGCGGCCATTGGCGACAATCAGGCCGTTGCCGGGCACGGTGCGCAGCAGATGGTGAAACTGGGTTTCGATTGCAGCCAGATCGGGAAAGATGTCGGCGTGATCGAATTCCAGATTATTCAGGATCGCGGTGCGCGGGCGGTAATGGACGAACTTGGAGCGCTTGTCGAAAAAGGCGGTGTCGTACTCGTCGGCTTCGATGACAAAGAACGGCATCTCGGTCAGGCGCGCAGAGATGCCGAAATTCTGCGGTACGCCGCCGATCAGAAAACCCGGATTGAGGTTGCCATATTCGAGTATCCACGCCAGCATCGAGGACGTGGTGGTCTTGCCGTGGGTGCCCGCTACCGCCAGCACCCACTTGTCGTGCAGTACGTTTTCGGCCAGCCATTGCGGGCCGGAAATGTAGGGCAGGCCGCGATTGAGGATTTCTTCCATGAGCGGATTGCCGCGGCTGACCACGTTGCCGATCACGAAAACATCCGGTTCCAGCTTGATCTGTTCGGCGCCGAAGCCCTCGATCAACTGGATACCCATGGCCTCGAGCTGGGTGCTCATGGGGGGGTAGACATTGGCGTCGCAGCCGGTGACCTGGTGGCCTGCCTGTTTGGCTATCGCCGCGATACCGCCCATGAAGGTACCGCAGATGCCGAGAATATGGATTTTCATAAGGGCCGAATTATAGCCTGAACAAGGGCTTACCGGCCATTACAGCGTAAGCGGGTGGTGCCGGGGCCTTACGGCTTATGAGGGGTGATCTCCGCGATCACCGGCGCATGGTCGGAAGGACGCTCCAGCTTGCGCGGCTCGATATCCACTGCACATGAGGCGCAGTCCGGCGCGAGCGCAGCGCTCAACAGGATGTGGTCGATACGCAAACCCAGTTTGCGCCGGAAGCCCTGCATCCGGTAGTCCCACCAGGTGAAGACGCCATCGGCCTGGGGGAACAGGCGGAAACTGTCCTGCAGGCCGATCTGTTGCAGCTTGCGGAAGGCTTCGCGCTCCGGCGTGCTGCACAATACGGACCCTTCCCAAGCCTTGGGGTCGTGCACATCGCGATCTTCCGGCGCGATGTTGTAATCCCCCAGCAGGGCCAGCTTCGGGTATCGCGCCAATTCTTCCTGGAGCCAGGCAGTCAGCGCTTCCAGCCATTGCAGCTTGTACTGGTATTTGTCGGAATCAACGCTCTGGCCATTGGGCACATACACGCATACCAGGCGCACGCCATCGAGTGTCGCCGCCAGCACCCGTTTCTGCTCATCCCCGTAGCCCGGGATGCCCGCGCTCACATCCTGCAGCGGTTGCTTGCTCAGGATGGCCACGCCGTTATAGGTTTTCTGGCCGGAGAACGCGGCGCTATAGCCTGCCGCCTCGATTTCGGCCAGGGGAAAATTCCTGTCTTCCAGCTTCAGTTCCTGCAGGCACAGGGCGTCCGGCTGATGCAGGCTCAGCCAGTCCAGCACATGCGGCAGGCGGACCTTGAGTGAATTGACATTCCAGGTGGCAAGTTTCATTGAATATTCTGCACAAACAAAAAAGCAGCACAGCACGAGGCCGGAAGGCCTCCTGCATGTGCTGCCGACATACTACTAGGTTTAATGCAATACCGGGCGACCGTTGACGGGTTGAACCGGGCGGTTATTGGTGGGATGGTGCATGGCCTGGCTGAATTGCTCGATCTGCGCCCTGGAAGCCGTTGCCTGGTTTTTCATTACCAGCCAGCGCACTCCTTCGCTGCAAGGCGGGGTCGTCAGCGAGCCGCTGAAGCGGTAGTAGTCGCGTTTTGCCGGGAGCAGGTTTTTGCCATTGACCTTGGCCGTCAGCGCCACCGGGCTGCCGGCTTCCGCAGGCATCTGCTTCCATAGCGCAGCGAGGCCCGCATTGGCCTTGCCTTCGTTATACATGACAGCGACCACAGCGAGATGGCCGTCCTTGTTCGCATGAACCAGATGGCCTTCGAGCGGGTAGGATTTCCCGTTGATCAGATTTTCGCTCGGGGTGTGGAAATGCACCTGTTTCAGCTCGAAAGCCATGCCATCCACCTTGATCGTGCTGCCTGGCGCAAAATTGGCCTGAATGGTGTGGCCATTGTTGAGAATTTCGCTGGCCTGGGTTGCGTAGTCGAACTTGATCGGGGGCAGGTCAGCATCGATGGTGCCTTTGAGGTCGATCGGCGACTGGTTCATGCCCTTGGCGCAAGTCGTAAAATCTGGCGCCAGCTCACCCCAAAACTCGGGGCCTTCGTGGCCGCTGTATTTCCATTGTGCCTTGCCAGAAGCAAAAGCAGTGGGGCTGGCCAGCAAAGTGGCCGCAATAATCAGGGCAATGCGTTGGTTCATGGTCTCTCCGTAATTTTTTTATTGGAAAATTGCCCGGCGGCATGACGCAAATCCGCGTGCCTTGCGATCTGGCACGACTGTTTAGGGAGCCCCTGATCAAGTGCGCGAGGTCATTGCGAGCGTAGCGAAGCAATCTTGTTTTTCAAAGAGTTGCGAGATTGCTTCGTCACTTCGTTCCTCGCAATGACAACTTATTCAGAGGTTCCTTAGATAAGGATTGTGTGCCAGCCGGAACGGGCCTGAACATGCCGAAAATGGGTATTTATTGCTTCGCCGACGTTGCCGGATCTGGTCTTAATGCCGACCAGTAATGGCGAATATCTTCCAGATGGGATACGGCCCACTCCAGGTCGCGTCCGATCAGATCCGGCTCGGATGGCTCAGTGGCATCGGCCAGGCGCTCACGAATTCGCGTCAGGCCCGCCAGTGCCGAGTCTATTTGTGCCTGCATGATTTTTTGTGCTTGCATTCGGTACACTCAATTCCATTTCTTGCTGCTCAGGGGACAGCATTGTAAGGTAAAAATATGTCATCCACATGACAATATTGTCACCGGGAGGACTTGGAGCCTGCTAAAACAGGCGCGTCACGGCGATCGCTCAGACCAGGCGCAGTTTTGCCGTGCGGGCCTGTTTGTCAGCGTACATTTTCGCGTCCGCCTGTTTGATCAGTTCTTCCGGGCTATCGCCATCTTCGGGAAAAATGGCAATGCCGATGCTGGCCCGCACCCGGATCAGCTGGCTTGCTATCAGGAATCCCTCTGACATTTTTTGCTGAATTTTCCTGCTCACGGCTTCCGACAGCGCCCGGTCTTGCACGCCCTCTATCAGGACAATGAATTCGTCGCCGCACATCCTTGCGACCGTATCGTCCTCCCGGACCGCAGCGCGGAGGCGCTCCGCAACGAGCTTGAGCAATTGATCACCCACTTCGTGACCGTAGGTGTCGTTGATCTGCTTGAACTCGTCCAGATCCAGAAACATCACAGCCATGCATTTTTCCTGGCGGCGCATCCTTGCCAGCAGTTGTTCCAGCCGGTCCAGCAGCAGCAAGCGGTTGGGAAGCCCGGTCAATGAATCATGGTTGGCAAGTTGCCACAGCCTGTTCTGGTTCTCGATCTGCAGGATCCTTCCCTGCTGGTGCTCTCGAAGATACGTTATCAGCATCATGGAAGACAGGATCGTCAACAGGATGATCAGCGCCAGCAGATTCCGGCTCAAATCAGACCAGCCAAGCTGGCGCTTGACTACCAGGGAAAAGGATTCGCCCGATGTTGCCAGCGTTTTCTCGTAAGTAAAGGCGGGAAAAATGGCAGCTTCGATGAAGCTGCGAGTTGGCCCTGATGCCATCAGCAACTGGCCCCGGGGGTCCTCCGGTCTGAAATCCTGGTGATGCACCAGCACCATGCCGCCATCAAAAATCGGAAACTGTTCCGGCTCTGCCAGCTTGGCCGCGTCTATGACCATGGCCACCACCAGTTTGTCCTGAGTGGAGAGCGCCGGATGTGAATTGTCGTGCGGGAAAACCTGGGGAATCGAACTGAATACGACATAGGCCAGCGGGCCCTCTATCAGCTTGAACGGATGGCTGGAAACAGGCGTGCGGCGCCGCAGAGACTCGCTCATGGCCCGCTGCAGAAACGGCACGCTATCCATGTCCAGCCCAAGAATATCTTCTGAGCCGCCCGGCATCGGTTCCATGAAGACGATCGGGTAGTAGAAAGGCTTTTCTTTCGGTGCCTGCCATTTCCGTTCAGAGTCGTAGGAGAAGGATTTGACAGTGAAATCCGGCATGCCATCGCGTATTTTTTTTGCGGTGAAATCCGCCAGCTGGTTTTTTGCCACGGCCTGCACGACTTCAAGCGCAAATATGTGGGGGTTTGCCTCGATGACCTGCCTGACATAGCGCTTGGCCTGTGCCTGATCCGTGCTGCCAACGGCGCCAAACAGGGCCGAAAAGCCTTTCAGGACGGTTTCGCTACTGACCATCTCCTTGTCGAGATGGTCCGAATAGGCATCCCCGTATTGCACCAGATTTTTTTCCGCATCGCGGATATTCAGCACGATCACGATGACGGCCACGCCCAGGCACAGGGACAGCCATAGCGCAAGGCTGATGACGTATGTCCAGATTGAAAGCGGTTTCATCGATGGCGAACCTCATGGACCAGCCCAAATGCAATATTCGGCCAGGGCGGTTGAATTGAGTTCGCACCTTAACCCAGCAAGGCATCATGAGACCATCGGGGTTTTCCCTATTTTTCCCCGGCAATGACCTGATGGGTCTTCATATCTCCGGCATCAGGAGGCGAGCCGGGTTTACCGGCTCCCGGCCCAGGGGTGCTGGGCCACAGGTTTTTCTGGCGAAGGCTCGGTTTTCGCAGCGCCGTCCTTTGCCGGTGCTTTCCTCACCAGCGCGCTTTTGGGATAACCCGCCGTATCCAGTGCGCTATCCCAGGCGCCTTTCTCGTAGCCCTTGCTGATGGCGCTGCCCACCACCAGCACCGGAACATATGCGGCCCCAACCAGTTTTGTGAGGGCTTCGGCATCGGCTGGGCTGGTTTGCGGGTTTTTGCTGGTGAACGGGATGCCGCGCTGGGTAAGATGGTTGCGTGCCTGCGTGCAGGGCTCGCCACAATCGTTGGCGTACAGGGTGACCGGCGATTTCTTGACTGCCTGCTGGGTTGCGTAGGGCAGCTGCGAAGTTTCGATGGTGCTGTTGCTCAGCTTTTTCTCTTCCACCTGCTTTGCGCTCGCCGGCGGCGGCTGATCGGTGTAGTGCACCTTGCCGTCGGCATCTACCCAGCGGAACAGTTCACCCGCCTGTGCCAGGCCGGCCAGGGTGCAGCACAGCAAAACCAGGATGACTTTCATTTTTTGCTCCTCAAATCAGGTTTTGGTATCCGTTTCGTTTTCGATCCAGTCCACCAGGTAATACAGACGGACGCCTTCCGAAGATCGCGAAGGGCCCACCACCCGCCCCGGATAGAGATGTTTCGCTATATCTGCGGCGGCCAGGGCTTCAGTTGCAGAGGCGACGATCCGGACGCAGTTTTCCGGGAAACGGGAGCGCTTGCGTTGCGGCGCATAAATGACCGCAAAATGCTGCGCTACCAGTTTCGACTCTTCGTCATTGAAGATGTTCTGGAGCGGAATATTCAAAATGTTTTGTTTTTCGGTAAATTTTTCAACTTGGTTTCGATCTGCTCGCACAGGGTTTTCAGCACCTTGATCCGGGCAAAATGCTTGTTGTTGGCCTCGACCAGCGTCCAGGGCGCATTCTCGGTGCTGGTGCGGTCCACCATGTCGCAAATCGCCTGCTCGTAGGCATCCCATTTCTCCCGGTTGCGCCAGTCCTCGTCGGTAATCTTGTAGCGCTTGAAGCCGGTCTTCTCGCGCTCCTTGAAGCGGCTGAGCTGCTCTTCCTTGCTGATGGTCAGCCAGAACTTGCTTACCACCATATTGTGGCGCGCCAGTTGCGCCTCGAAATCATTGATCTCGCTGTAGGCGCGCATCCAGTCGGCCTCCGAGCAGAAGCCCTCGACCCGCTCCACCAGCACGCGGCCATACCAGGAGCGATCGAAAATCGTTACCCGCCCGCGGCGCGGCACATGGCGCCAGAAGCGCCACTGATAGGGCTGGGCGCGTTCTTCCTCGGTCGGCGCGGCGATCGGCACAACCTGGTAAATCCGCGCATCCAGCGCGCTGGTGATGCGCCGGATGCTTCCCCCTTTGCCGGCGGCATCATTGCCTTCGAATACCGCGATCACGGTGATTTCCCTGAAGCGGGGATCGCGCGTCAGCAAGGCAAGTTTGCCCTGGTATTTTTCCAGCTCCTGCGCATATTTTTTCTTGTCGAGTTTCTGCGTGAGGTCGAGGGTCTTGAGAATATGCAGCTGATCAATCGAGGGCAGCAGGGGCGGTGCATTGATTCCTGCGGGTTTCCCGTTGCTGGAATCAAGGCGCTTGCGGATTGCTTCGTGAATCATTTTGCCAATGGTCAGGCTACGATAGCGCGGGTCTTCGCCTTCGACGATGAACCACGGCGCTTCGGCCGTGCTGGTATGGCGAATCACGCTTTCATGCACGGTGCGGAATTTGTCGTAGAGCTTGAAATGTTTCCAGTCCCGCTCCGTCACGCGCCAGCGAGTCTTGGGGTCTTTTTCCAGTGCCTTGAGGCGTTTTTCCTGCTTGTCCTTGGACAAATGCAGCCAGAATTTGATGATCAGCGCGCCTTCGTCGGTGAGCATTTTCTCCAGACGCCGGGCGCGTTCCAGGCTCTGGTCGAGATCGGCTGTCTTGGTGACGCCCGTCACGCGATTCAGGATCGGCCAGGTATACCAGGAGCCAAGAAAAACGCCGATCTTCCCCTTGGGCGGCAGGGCGCGCCAGAAGCGCCACATCATCGGCCGGTCGAGCTCCTCGTCGGATGGTTCGCCCATGCCGTGCGACTGGACGTGACGCGGGTCCATCCACTCATTCAGCAGGTTGACGGTTTCGCCACGTCCCGCGCCATCCACGCCGCCCAAGAGGACGATGACCGGGAATTTGCCGCTTTGCGCCAGGTCGAGTTGCGCTTCCAGGAGTGCTTCGCGTAGCAGGGGGACTTCCTTGTCGTAGGTTGCCTTGTCGATCTTGTGTCCCAGTTCTGCCGATTCGAACATGTCGTTATCCCTTGATCAGGTGTGGAAAGCGCTATCACACTCCCCTTTGCGGCAAATTTCAACAGATTTTGCAGTTTCTGTTGTCATGTTTCTGTCACAGAGGCGCGTTAGCATCCATTTCCCTGCATTGTGAATCCATTACTTCATGCACTTACCGTTGCCTGCCTCCATTACCTCAACCCGCGCTTCAGTCATTCCATGCGCCTGCCATGAAGCGCCCGCCTTTCTTGACGAAGATCATGCCGAGTTGCTTGATGCAATTTTGGCACAGAGCAGGCTGACGGCATTTTTTCAGCCCATCATCGAATTCTCCGGTGGCCGTATTTTCGGCTACGAGGGGCTCATTCGCGGACCCGCAGATACGCCCCTGCACTCGCCGATACATCTTTTCAAGGCGGCGGAAGCGCTCGGGCGCCTGGCGGAACTGGAACGCCTGTGCCGTCATGTGGTTCTTGAAAGCTTTGTGGTGCAGAAACTACCGGGTCGCCTGTTCATCAATGTCAGCCCGGCATGCCTGTTGCAGCCGGATTTTCGAGAAGGTGAAACGCTGCGCCTGATTCGCCGCCTGAAGCTCAACCCCTCGCGGGTCATTATCGAGCTGACCGAGAACAAGCCGGTCTACGACTACAACTTGCTGCGCGAAGCAGCACGGCATTACCGGGGCATGGGCTTCGAAATTGCCATCGACGATCTGGGTGAAGGGTTCTCCAGCTTGCGCCTGTGGTCGGAGCTGCGGCCAGAGTTCGTCAAGATCGACATGCACTTCATCCAGGGCATCAACCACGACCCCGTCAAGCTGCAATTTGTGCGCTCGATTCAGGTGATTGCCGAATGCATGGGCGCGCGCGTGATTGCGGAAGGCATCGAGACGCCGGCGGAACTCAACGTGCTCAAGACCATCGGCCTGGCGTTCGGCCAGGGTTATCACATCGCCCGGCCCAACCCGGCGCCTCCACTGCTGGCACCGGATGAAGTGGTGGCTGCGCTCGGGCAAAGCGGGATGGCCGCATACCCTACAGGGATTGCGGCACATAAGACCGTTACAGCCAGAAAATTGCTGCGATCTGTTCCCGTCGTCAGTCCGCTCATGACGGCCGATGAGGTTTTCAGAATTTTCTCCCAGGATGCCGAGTTGAACGTGCTGCCCGTGGTGAGCCATGGCGCCCCGCTTGGGCTGATCAACCGCTATCGCTTTGTCGATCATTACGCACGTCCTTACCAGCGCGAACTGCATGGCAGCAAACCCTGCACCCGCTTCATGGACTCTCAGCCCCTGATGGTGGATCAATCCATGAGCCTGGCGCAACTCAGCCGCCTGATTGCCGATGGTTCACGGCGCCATGTCGCAGATGGGTTCATGATTACTGAACAGGGAAATTATCTGGGCATCGGCAACAGCCAGGATCTGATCCGCGAAATCACTGAGCAGCAGATCCAGTCGGCACGCCATGCCAATCCTCTGACCCAGTTGCCGGGCAATGTGCCGATCAACGAGCATATCGAGCGCCTGCTTCACAGCCGCAGTCATTTCGTCACCTGCTATTTCGACCTCGACCATTTCAAGCCTTTCAATGACCGCTACGGCTTTCGTCGAGGCGATGACATCATTTTGCTCTGCGCCACGATCCTCTCTGAAGCCTCCGACCCGGCGCGGGATTTCCTCGGCCACATTGGCGGCGATGACTTCGTGCTGCTATTCCAGAGCGAGGACTGGGAGCAGCGTTGCCAGCGTGTTCTGGCGCGTTTCGACCAGGAGATCGAAGCCTTGTTCGATCCGCAGGATCTCAAGGCAAGAGGCTTCGAGGGAGAAGACCGGCAGGGCAACATGCTATTTTTTCCGCTCACCAGCCTGTCCGTTGGCGCGGTCTGTGTTGCGCCGGACGAATACCGCTCGCATTACGAAGTTGCCGCCGCAGCCGGCGAGGCCAAGAAGCAGGCTAAAACCCTGCCAGGCAGTGCGCTGTTCCTCGAACGGCGGCGCCCCGATGCGGCAAGGCTGTATCCGCCTACTTTTCGCCTGGCAGACCCGGGAGTGTGCAATTGAAAATCCTGATGATTTCAGACGTCTATTTCCCGCGTATCAATGGCGTATCAACCTCCATCGCCACTTATCGCGAAGCGCTTGAAGCGCGCGGTCACGAAGTTCACCTGATCGCGCCGGATTACGATGGCGTCGTCACGAACAACGAGGAGGGGATTCGCCGCATCTCCTCGCGCCATCTGCCTTTTGATCCGGAAGACCGCCTGCTCAAAACAGGCGCCGCCATGGCGGAACGGGAGGCGCTGTATGCTGCCGATTTCGATCTGATCCATATTCAGACCCCGTTCGCCGCCCATTATCTGGGCGTAAAACTGGCGAAGGAACTGGGCATTCCGCGGGTGGAAACCTACCACACCTATTTCGAGGAATATCTTTACCACTACCTGCCCTTCATGCCCAAAGGCGCTGCGCGCTATCTGGCGCGCAGCCTGTCGCGGCGCCAGTGCAACGACCTTGATGCGCTGGTGGTGCCATCCCATGGCATGCTGGAAGTGTTGCGCGGCTATGGCATCCAGACCCGGGCGGAAATCATTCCCACCGGCCTTCCCGCGGAGAGCTTCGTGCCGGGAGACGGTGCGGCATTCCGCGCCCTGCATGGCATTCCGCCGCAGCGTCCGGTCATGCTTTACGTGGGACGAGTGGCATTCGAGAAAAACATTGGTTTCCTGTTGCAGGTCACGGCACGCATTCGCCAGGCCATGCCCGATGTGTTGTTGCTCATCGCGGGCGAAGGCCCGGCGCTGGAGCCGCTGAAATCCCGGGCGGCACGGATGGGGCTTGGCAATAACGTCCTGTTCGTCGGCTATCTCGACCGCAAGAGCGAATTGCCCGGCTGCTACTGCGCCGCCAATGTATTCGTGTTTTCTTCCTGCACCGAAACCCAGGGACTGGTGCTGCTGGAGGCCATGGCGCAGGCAACGCCGGTAGTCGCTCTGGCCGAACTGGGCACTCGCGATGTGCTGCAGGAGGGGCAGGGGGCATTGATCGCTGCACATGAAATCGAGGATTTCGCCGCAAAAACCATGTCCCTGCTGCAAAAGGGCGATGCGGCCAGGCAACTGGGCGAGCGCGGACGGGAATATGCCGCTAGCTGGTCAGCCGGGGCGCTGGCTGACAAGATGCTGGATTTCTACCAGCGTACGACGGAGCGCTACCTTGAAGTTTCCACCCGTTCACAACTTTGCGAAACAAACGCTTAATCAACCTGCAAATCTCATTTCACCGCAAAGGACGCAAAGGAAACTGAATTCCTTCGCGAACCTTTGCGTCCTTTGCGGTTAACTGCTTTTTTCTGGATCAAACGTTTGCTTGAACACAGGGGAGGGCTGAAGGTTTTCTGGGTATTGCCCAAAACCGGTTGCCGCTGAAGCCGGTGCCGGCAGAGCTACGGCAGCACCCCAGGCAATTAATTCCATCCGCCCATCCATGTGCTCGATGATGGCCGTGCAGCTGTCGACCCAGTCGCCGCAGTTGAGATACACCAGGCCCCCGACATCCTTCTGCATCGGCCAGTGAATATGGCCGCAGATCACGCCATCCAGCCCGCTCTCGCGTACGTGATGAATGACCGAATCCTCGAAATCGAATATGAAGTTGACCGCTGTTTTGACCTTGCGCTTGGCGTATCCCGCCAGCGACCAGTAGCCGGGGCGGCGCAGCGTGCGGCGCAGCCACGACAGCCAGCCGTTGAGGTAGACCAGCAGGGTGTAGGCCATGTCGCCGAGGATGGCCACCCATTTGTGATGGCGCGTCACCTGGTCGTAGGCGTCGCCATGAGTGAGCAGGTAGCGCTTGCCATCGGCAGCGGTGTGGATATATTCATCCTCGATCCGGATGTCGCCGAAGGAGGTGCCGATGTACTCCCGCAGCGCTTCATCGTGATTGCCGGGAATGAAAATCACCTTTTCGCCATGCCGCGCGCGGCGCAACAGTTTTTGCACGATGGTGTTCTGGTCGCGCGACCAGTGAATTTTCCCCCGGCTCATGGCCCAGAAATCGACGATGTCGCCAATCATGAAAAGGTGCTCGGACTCATATTCGCGCAGGAAGTCGACCAGCCTGCCTGCCTGGCAGGCAGCCGTTCCCAGATGCACGTCGGAGATGAAAAGGGAGCGAACCTGGGGCATTTCAGGCCCCTCCCGGCTGGGTATCCTGTTCCTCCGCAAGCGTGCAGACCAGTTCCCCGAGGCGATCCTTGGTCTTGGTGTAGCGGTCGAGGCGCCAGCTTTTCATGATGGCCATGGCCAGTTCGAAGTCGTCGTAAGGCAATTCGTACAGCCCGGCCAGGTCCAGTTTTTCCTTGTTGCATAGCGCCTGGACCAGATCCATGAAAACAGCATTGTCCGGATTGCCGGGTTTGCTGATCAATCGCTGTTCAAGCTGTTTCAATATATTCATACGATTCCCGAAGTAAGGTATTGGTTACTCCGGCAGAGTATGTCAGCGAAACATGATGGAAATATGACTCTCCCGGTCGGGTGAGTGGGGTGAGCGCAATCGTGGTGCTGAAACCTGCGCACAAGGCCGGTCCCGGCAGGCACCGGGCCAGGGCATGTTCAGGATTACAGGTCCGGAACGAATGATAGCCGGTCTTTTCTGTCATGGCAGTGTTCCCATTGCCGCACGGTATCCGAAATGAGCTGCTCGAAGCGGTCATGGATATGATTCCAGTCGATCTTCTCCGCCGTCAGACGGGCATTGCGCCCCATGCGCCGGGCATCGTCCACGCTGGAAATCAGTCGTTGCGCCTGTGAAATGAAGGCGTGCGTATTATCGAAAGCCGCTCGCAGGCCATTCTCGCCGTGGCGGATATGCTCCCTTGCGGCAGCGCAGTCGTATGCCACCACCGGCAATCCGCTTGCCATGGCTTCGAGCACCACATTGCCGAAGGTTTCGGTAATGCTGGGAAAAAGGAACAGGTCGGCGGAAGCATAGTGTTCGGCAAGATCCTCACCCACGCGCATGCCGGCAAAGATAATGTCCGGATGCATGGCCTGGAGTTTCGCGCGTTCCGGCCCGTCGCCCACCATCACCAGCTTCATGCTCGGGCGTGCGGCCTGCATGTGACGAAAGGCGTCGATCAGCAGAAGCAGGTTTTTCTCTGCCGCGATCCGGCCGACGTAAAGCGCCACCAGACGATGCTCCCCTACACCCCAGGACTGGCGCAGCAGCGGGTTCCAGCGCGAGGGATTGAACAATTGCGTGTCCACGCCGCGAGACAGCACCTGAAGGTTACGGATGCCCATCTCCGCCAGCTCGTGGCGCATCGTCTCTGTTGGCACCAGCGTGCAATGCGACCGATTGTGAAACCAGCGCAGATACACGCCGATTGCCTTGCCCATCAAGGCTGCGCCGTAATACTGGCTGTAGATATGGAAATTGGTATGAAAGTCGGAAATCACCGGCAGGCGCAACTGTCTTGCCGCAGCGATGGCAGACCAGCCCAGCGGACCTTCCGTCACCACCTGCACCAGATGCGGTCGCCGCTGCCTCCACAGGGCCAGCAACGCCGCCTTGGCCGGCAAGCCCATGCGGAGATCCTGGTAACGCGGCACCGGCACGCCGCGCACCAGCACTTCATCAAAAGACGCGGTCGATGCGCCCTGTTCCTCATGGTTTTGCTGCGGGCGAATCAGCTGGACCTGGTGATAGCGGCTGATCAGCCCCTGCACCATGTGCCGGGCGGTCATCGCCACGCCATTTACTTCGGGCGGATAGGTTTCGGTCACCACCGCGATGCGCAGCGCAGGGCCTGGTCGCGGCGGGTTAAACAGAAAATGTGGGGTGTCTTGCATGCCGGAATCCTGTTGCAATGATTCGGCACTGTGCGCCGGCAAGAAGAAAATCTGATGACCGAAACATGATGTTTCGATGACAGGAATAAAAATGCGGCGGATTACTCAACGCCGGGAGGTCAGCCCAGCAGCACCAGCCCCCACACGATCACCACATTGAGCAGGCCCAGCAGCACCGCCGCGCTGCCGATGTCCTTGGCGCGTTTGGCGAGATTGTGGTTTTCCAGCGAGATGCGGTCCACGGTGGCCTCGATGGCGGAATTTACCAGCTCGATGATCAGCACCAGCAGCACGCTGGCCACCATCAGTGCCTTGCCCACCCCGGCAACGGGAAGAAACAGCGCCAGCGGAATCAGCAGCAGGGCGAGGGCCACTTCCTGACGGAAGGCATCCTCATGGCGGTAGGCGGCTTTCAGCCCGGCGAAGGAGTAATGCATGGCATTCCATACCCGGCGCAGGCCGGTTTTTCCCTTGAAGGGACTTTCTTTCATGGTTTCATCTTTGATCAAGTCAGCGGCTCCTTGGCCTCGGGTTTATTTCCAGAAAGGGCGGCAGCGGTAATATTTTTTCCATGCCGCATCCATGCTGACCAGATGCACCGTCACGCCGCGCGCGCACCAGCCCGAAACCGTGCCAAGTGCTGCGGTGTCGGGCACGGCCAGGTGTTGCAGCAGGAGCTCGGTGGTCGCTGCATCGTTCAGTACCCCCAGTTCATCCTGCAACACTGCCAATGCCTTGATGTAGCTGCGCGCGGCCTTGCGCGGGAACAGCGAGGCAAAAAATTCGGTAGCGTAGCGGAGTTTCTTTACAGCAATGCGAACCTCATGACGTTCTTCGGCGGGCATGGCCAATAGCGCACGGGCCGTGCTGATGCACGGTTTTGTGGCAGGTCGTCAGCACCTGCTGCGCCAGTTCAAGAATCGGGGCATCTAGCCGTTGTTTCTGTTCGGCGCTCGATATGGTCTTGCCAGCCATCCGCCATCAGCCAGGTGCCGAGGCTGAGCAGCATGCGGTCGTAACGGCGCGAGCGCAAAGCCATGTGCGCCTCGTTCCTGGCTGCTGACCGGGCTTTGCCGGCCTCCTGGTACAAGGTTTTCAAACCTGGATCGGAGGGAAACTGCCGGAGTATCGGCGGCAAGGTCTGGGTGACGAACACGTCCCAGTTGCGCGCCGGGCCCAGGGCATTGGCCAGCCATTTCAGCTCATCGGCAACAGGCGCATAACTTTCCCGGGGTATGGCCGATTTGAACTGGGGCAGGAGCGAGCGCAGACGACGCAACGCGACCCGCATCTGGTGAATGTTTTCCGGATTGTCGCTGAGCAGCGCGCCTTCCTGGTTGGCCGTCCAGTGGCTGATGCAGTTCCAGGCGATGGCCTGGAAGGCTTCTTTCACTTTCATCTCCCGGCTTAGATCGAGCGCCGTGGCCTTGACCACCGGCGATGTCGTTGCCTCGCCAAGGCGGTAGCCCCGGTCAGCCTTGTTCACATTTTCCAGCCGCAGCGGGATGGTCTGCTGTAGTTCCAGCGCCGTACTGAACAGGCGAGCCGGGTCGCCCTGTTTTAGTTCTAGCTCGATTTCGCACAACGGGGCGATCTTGTCACCGCTCTTCACGGCGCCCTGGTCGAGCGCCAGCTCCAGCGCATCGCCGTTGTCCCACTGCAGTTGCCAGGTGGTGCGCTTGAATTCCGTGGTAAAAACCGCTTGCAGCCTGTCCCGCACCGCAGCGGATGAAAACAGCTTGAGCAGGGAGGGATCGGTAATCTTGGTGAGATCGGGGTGGTCATGCGCCACTTCATCTTCCCATTCGCCGCGCTGGTGCAAGCCTGCCCGTACGCCGCCTCCGCCCTTGACCGTCTGCACCCAGCGCGCGCCTGATGCGGCGCACGCGCAGGGCGACATGCTGCTGGCGCAAGCTGGAATCAGGGGTGTCGAAGTAAATGCTGAACAGCGTGCGGGTGCGCGCCCGGCCCGAAGCGTGGGCTTTGAGCATGGGGTGGCGGCGCAGGCTGGCGATGTCAGCCGGGTTGATCAGAAGCTTGAGCTCGATTTCAGTCGCCATGCCAGAGGAGCTCCGTTGTCAGTAAGCCGAAATCCATTCAAGCAGCGGCTGCCATTGCTCCACGTCGCGCGCAGCGCGCGAGGGTGGCAAATCAAACAGGCTCACCCCTTCATTGGCGCACTGGATATACAACTGGGCGTCGCGCAGATAAGTCAGCACAGGGAATTCTGCTGCCAGCAGAAAATCGGCCAGTTCAGCCGTGGAGCGGGTGCGCGGGTCCACCCGCATGCCCACCATCGCGACCTGGCTTTTTTCCTTGCGCACGGCCTTTTCCTTGCGCAGCACGCTCAGGAAATCGTCGGTTGCCAGCATGTCGAAGGCCGAGGGCTGCACCGGCACGATGACCAGTTCCGCCAGCTTCACCGCTGCCGTAAGCTTGTCGCCATGCAATCCGGCGGGAGAATCGATCACCATCCAGTCCGGCTTGACTGATTTTTTGCTGCGCATGGTGGCTATGGATGGTCGGCAATTGCGGCGGGCGGCGCTTGAGCCAGCCTGCAGCCGACTGCTGCCGGTCCAGGTCGGCCAGGACCACTTGCCGTCCCAGGCTGGCGAGATAGCCGGCCAGATGGGTTGAGAGGGTGGTTTTGCCGCTGCCGCCCTTGGGGTTGGCAACCAGTATGGACCTCATTTAAGCGGCGTGGCCATGGCCGAGAGCAGAGTCTGTTGCGCAGAAACAGGTTTGGCGCGGCGCGAAGCCTTGCGGGTGTAACTGCCGTCAGAGTTCATCTCCCAGGTCTGGGTATTGTCCTTGAGATAAGGGTCGAGCCCTTCCCTGATCACGCGGCGCTTGAGGCGCGGATCGAGAACGGGGAAGGCTACCTCGATACGCCGGAACAGGTTGCGATGCATCCAGTCCGCACTGGACAGATAGACATCCTGCGCACCGTTGTTGCGGAAGTAGAAAATGCGCGTGTGCTCCAGAAAACGGCCGATCACCGAGCGCACGCGGATATTTTCCGATACGCCGGGTACGCCAGGCCGCAGCGCGCAGACGCCGCGTATGATGAGGTCGATCTTCACCCCGGCGCAGGAAGCCTCGTACAACGCCTGAATCACTTCCGGCTCGAGCAGGGAATTCATCTTGGCGATAATCGCCGCCGGCTGACCTGCCTTGGCATGGCTGATTTCGGCTGCGAATCGCCTTGAGCAACTGGGGGTGCATGGTGAAGGGCGACTGCCACAGATAGGTGTGCTTGGTCGCCTTGCCGAGGCCGGTGAGCTGCGCGAATACATCGGATGCGTCGCTGCAGATGTCGCCATTGCAGGTAAACAGGCCGAAGTCGGTATACAGCTTGGCGGTGCGCGGATGGTAATTGCCTGTGCCGAGATGCACGTAACGGCGCAGCCCGTTTTCTTCGCGCCGCACCACCAGCAGCATCTTGGCATGGGTCTTGTAGCCCACCACGCCATACACCACATGGGCGCCCGCCTCTTCCAGACGTGCAGCCCAGTTGATGTTGGCTTCTTCGTCGAAGCGCGCCATCAGCTCCACCACCACGGTCACTTCCTTGCCGTTTTTCGCCGCCCTGATGAGCGCTTCCATCAGTACCGATTCGGATCCGGTGCGGTACACCGTCTGCTTGATGGCCAGCACATTGGGATCGTCTGCCGCCTGGCGCAGGAAATCGACCACCGGGTTGAAAGACTGGAACGGCTGGTGCAGCAGTACGTCGCCATTGCGGATGGCCTGGAACATGTCGGGCTGTTTCTCGTCCACGCAGCCGGCCGGAAAGCCCGGAATGAAAGGCGGATACTTGAGGTCGGGGCGATCGACCCGATCCGGAATCTGGATCAGGCGCACCAGGTTGACCAGGCCGTTGACCTGGTACAGGTCGTCCTGCTCAAGGTCAAACTGGGCCAGCAGGAAATCCGCCATTTCCGGCGAACAATTGTCCGCCACCTCGAGCCGCACCGCATTGCCATAATGGCGGTGCGAAAGTTCGCCCTGCAGCGCCTGGCGCAGGTTGGTCACCTCTTCCTCGTCCACGAACAGGTTGGAATTGCGTGTGACGCGGAACTGGTAGCAACCCTTGACGTGCATGCCGGCAAACAGCTCGCCGACATGGGTATGCAGGATGGAGGAGAGAAAAACGAAGCCATACTCGTGACCGGCGATTTCCTTGGGTAGCTGGATCACGCGCGGCAGCACGCGCGGGGCCTGCACGATGGCCGCGCCTGAGCTGCGACCGAATGCGTCCTTGCCTTCCAGCTCCACCGCAAAATTGAGGCTCTTGTTGAGCACGCGCGGGAAGGGGTGGGCCGGATCCAGACCGATCGGCGTCAGCACCGGCATCACTTCGCGGAAAAAATATGCCCGGATCCATTCGCTCTGCTCCGGACTCCAGTGCGTGCGTCGCAGGAAGCGAATGTCCTGGCGCGCCAAGGCTGGCAAAATCACCTCGTTGAGCAGCTTGTACTGCTGTTCAACCAGAATGTGCGCTTCGCGGCTTACCTGATCGAATACCTGGCGGGGCGACATCTTCTCCGGCCCGGTCACGACACTCTTGTATTTGATCTGCTCCTTGAGGCCGGCCACGCGAATCTCGAAAAACTCGTCCATGTTGCTGCTGACAATGCACAGGAACTTCAGCCGCTCCAGCAGAGGATTGGAGTCATCCGCCGCCTGTTCCAGCACGCGCCGGTTGAAGGCGAGCTGGGACAGTTCGCGGTTGATGAAATATTCCGGTGCATTGAAGCTGCTTGTCATGGGGCCTCGCCTGGATTGTCTGGGTTTGATTACTTGCTGGGTGGAACGTAGCCCTGCGCCTTGTCCGCGCCGGCACCGAAAAAGTGCGCTTCAGTCTGTTCGGCCAGGTATTTGCGCGCCTTGGGGTCGGCCAGATTAAGACGGTTTTCGTTCACCAGCATGGTCTGCTGCTTGACCCAGGCTGCCCAGGCTTCCTTGGAAACGTTCTCGAACAGGCGCTTGCCCAGATCGCCGGGATAGGGGGGGAAATCCAGACCGTCTGCCTCGCGGCCCAGCTTGATGCATTTAACCGTTCTCGCCATGAAAATTTCTCCTTATTTATTCAACTCTTGATGATAACCAAAAAACACCGCGTCAACTACCGCGCAGCTTAACTTCTGGCCAGATATGCGATAATTCAAGCCATGCAATGGTTTTTCAGACAATTCGCGCGCCTGCCGCTGTCATGGCTGCATGCGCTTGGCATCGTCACCGGCTGGCTGGTCTTCTGGACCTCCTCCGGCTATGCCGCCCGTATGCGGGAAAATATTTCCCGCAGCGGCCTGTGCGCTTCGCCGGACGCTTGCCGCCAGCTTCTGCATCAGGCCATTGGCGAAGCGGGTAAAAGCGTGCTTGAGTTGCCGGCGATATGGCTGCGCCCTTATGAAGATGTCCTGGGCCTGGTGCGCAAGGCGGAGGGATGGGACAAGGTTGAGGCGCTGGCGCGCGACGGCCGGGGCATTATTTTTCTCACCCCTCACCTCGGCTGTTTTGAAATCGTCGGCCCGTTTATTGCTCGCCACATGCCGATCACCATTCTGTATCGTCCGCCCAGATTGCGCTGGACCGAAACCCCCATGCTGACGGGGCGCAGGCGCGGCCAGGTGAGCATGGCCCCGACCGATCTCAAAGGCGTCAAGGCTTTGCTCAAGGCGCTGAAGCGCGGCCAGTCCGCCGGCATCCTGCCCGATCAGGTGCCCGGCAAGGGTGATGGCGTATGGGCCGATTTTTTCGGCCGCCCAGCCTACACCATGACCCTGGTGCAACGCCTGCAGCATTCCACCGGCGCGGTCATCGTGCTGATGTTCGCAGAACGCCTGCCGGGGGGAGAGGGCTACGACCTGTGGGTCGAGCCGCTGCCTGAAGCCTTGCCTCAGGATGCGATGGAGGCCGCGCGCATCCTCAACGCAGCAGTCGAAAACCTGGCGCGGCGCAACCCGGCGCAATACCTGTGGAGCTACAACCGCTACAAGGCACCCAGGGGTTCCAACGGTCATGGCCAATCGCAGCCCTGAAATGAAGCAACGATTTGCCATGATCATTTCCCTCTCTCCTAACTCTCTCCCCCAGAGAGTGCCCGCAAGGGGTATCCCCGCCGGGATTGGCGGCAAAGCCACTCGATCCGGCGAGAAGAGGGATGCAGGCTCGCTTTGCGAGTTTTACATTCAACATGAAGCGGAAAGCCCGTGATCCGCCTCGGTATTTTCGTCTTCTGGCTGTTGCACTTCCTTCCCCTGCCCTTGCTGGCGCCGGTTGGCAGAGGCATGGGCATGCTGCTCTACTGGCTGGGGCGCGAGCGGCGGCAGGTGGCGCGCATCAACCTGCGCCTGTGTTTTCCGGAAATGCCGGATGTTCAGCGCGAAAAACAGGTACAGGCCCATTTTCGCGCCTTCGGCCAGAGTTTGCTCGATCGCGGCATCCTGTGGTGGTCGTCCGAGCGGCGGCTGCGGCGGCTGGTTAAAATCGAGGGGCTGGCACATTGGCAGGCGGTGCAGGGCAAACCCGTGATCTGGCTCGCGCCGCACTTCGTCGGCCTCGACATGGGCGGCGTGCGCCTGACTGCCGACCATCCACTGGTGTCCATGTACAGCAGGCAAAAAAGCCAGGCGGTTGACGAGCTTCTGCTGCACGCCAGAACCCGTTTCAACCCCTGCGTCATGGTCTCGCGCCAGGAAGGGCTTAAGCCGGTTATCAAGGCGATGAAGCAGGGTCTGCCTTTCTACTATCTCCCGGACATGGATTTCGGCGCCCGCGATGCCGAATTCGTGCCTTTTTTCGGCTTCCCGGCAGCCACCGTGACGGCCCTGCCGCGCCTCGCCAAACTTACCGGCGCGGCAGTGGTGCCGGTGGTGACGCGCCAGTTGCCCGGCGGCAGGGGCTATGTGGCGCGTTTCTATCCCGCCTGGGACAATTACCCGAGCGGCGACAGCTACGCCGACACCCTGCGCATGAACCAGTTCATCGAGGAACGGGTCAGGGAAATGCCCGAGCAGTATTTCTGGCTGCATAAGCGTTTCAAAACCCGTCCGCCGGGCGAGGAAAAAATCTACGGCAGCTGAACGTCCGCCTGCTGCCTGTTAATTTTTGGCAGGTTGCGCATCAAATGATTTAAATGGCATTATGGATATCCGCATTATCAGATCATCTCTGGCGCATGTGTCTGGCCAGTCACTGTTTGGGGGTCTTATGCTTCGCTCTATTCTTGCATCGGTTTTGCTTTCACTTTCCTTGGCTGCTCAGGCGGGCGGCCTGATGCTTAACGACATCAAAGCGCAGAACGGGGTTCAGTTATCTGCAGAGGAGCTAAAGCAGCTGATGCCGAATGCCAAGGTCGTCAGCCATCAGAAAGAAGGGAGCACCCGCTTCTGGACGAACGAGCCCGGCGGCAAGTTCGTGGCTTCAAGCGATGTCGGTCGTGACCCCGGCAAGCTGGGGCGGTCTTCAACCGCTAAGGGGACGTGGCATGTTGGAGATAATGGCACTTATTGCGTTACCCTTGATTGGCCTAAACGCCCTGAAAACTGGTGCAGATATATCTTCAGGGTTGGCGATAAGTACTACGGCGTCAAGTCTGTTACCGATGGTGCAGCAACCGTACATGAGTTTGAGTTTTCAAAATAAGTGCTGGAATCCAGGCATCAATAAAGAAATCTGAATCAGGGTTTGGGCGGTACGCTTTCATTCAACCCTGAGCAGTGCAGTAAAATACAAGCGCATTCAGCAGGGGCAAACGTCCATTGCCCCTGCTGCGAATCTTCAGGAAAACCGGAGTTGATTTCCGTCCCGGTCATATGCCAGATAATTCGATACTGCGCCGTTCTGGATGGAATCGACCATCTTTTTCAGCGGCTCCTGTGCATCTTCGGAGCTCGGCATCACGCCGTTTCGTCCGTCCAGGCAGGCAATAAACACGACCTTCCAGTCCTGCTCGGTCTGTTGTGATTCCGCGACAAGATCAGAAAAGCTGCCCAGTTCATCAAGTGCCTTGTCGGTACACATCTTGGGCGTTAATACGCCACCCTGCCCGGCATGAAAACGTTCAATCTGTTCTTTTGCATAGCCTTCAGGCAGTTCGGGCTGTGTGAAAACAAAGAGAAGCCTTTGCGGTTCTGCCTGCTGTCTGGCGGCTTTTAACAGCTCTTCGTAGCTTGAAATGCTCATGCGAATTTTCCTTTACTGAAAAAAATGGTTTATATGTTTTACATGCCGTCAGGGCTTAGCCGGCCATCCCCGCATCCGGAAAGTCGCTGCAATTCTTTCCCACCTGTGCCAGATAGGCATCCCGTCTGGCTGGCGCCCCAAGCGCATGGGCGCTACGGGCTGCAATAAGGGCATTGACTTCGGGCAGCTCGCCCAGCTCCAGGGCGCTGGCGGCGTGTTTCTCGGCTGAGGCATAACGGCCTGCGGCGAAATCCCGGATTCCCTCGATCATCGCGCTGCGCGCCCTGTCCTGCCGCTTCTGCTGCTTGAAGGCGCGAACCTGGGCTGGCAGCCGGAGCGTGCGGCGAGCGACGTGCAGCAGGCTGTAAATGATAAAAAAAGCCGCTGCCAGCAGGGCCAGCAGAAGGTTTAGGGTCAGCTCGATGCGATAGGGCGGGTAAATCAGCAGGACATAACCAGTATTGTGTATTGCCGCCATGGTCAATGCCACGGCGAGAAGCAGGATGGCCAGCGTCCAGAACAGCGCTTTCATTTGCCGGCTTTATCCCGGGCCAGTTTGAAGGCGCGTGCCGCATCCAGGCTGTCGGAAATATCCGGCAAATCGATGGAAAGGCGGCTCTGTTCAAGTTGTTTCAGATGATTGAGTGCGCTGCGGACGGCTTTGTCGCTGGTGTCGAAATAACGGTTCAGCCAGTCTTCGGCGGCCTTGATGTCCGCCTTGTAGCTGGCTTCGTTGCGTTGCAGCAGGGCTAGGCGCGCCGAGAGCAGGCGCAGCCTCAGGTTTTCGCGCAGGAAATAGGCCTGGCCCGGGGAGAGGAGGGGGAGTTCAGTTTTTTCCAGGTTCTGGATGCGTACCAGTTCCTTGAAGTCCTGCCAGGCTTCCTCTTTCAGGCGCAGCCAGAAATTTTCGGGCAGGGGTTGGCGCGGCGCCGGTTTTTCCGTGCCGGCAGTCACACGGCCCTGCAGCAGGGGTAGCCGATCGATTTCTGCAGCCAGGCTGTCGATCCGCAGATTCAGACCGGTCAGGTCCAGCTGCGGCAGGGATTGCAGTTGCTCTATGTCCTTGTTGATCGCTTTGCGCAGCGTGAAGAACTGTGGCCGGTCCATGCGCTGCAGGCGGCTTTCGGCAGTTTGCAGCGCGATCAGCGCGGCACGGACGTTACCGGCCAGTTGCAACTGCTGACTGGCGATAAGCAGCATCTGCTCGATTTCCGCCAGCACCCATTCGTCGCGGTTGCGCGACATTTCCTGATACAGCTCTTCCAGCGCCACCTGGTGACTCTGGGATTCGGCTATTTTCTGTTCCAGCAGGCTGAGCTTGGCTTGCGTTTCACGCACGGTTTCCTGCGTCTGGCGAACGAGAATGCCACTTTCCTTGTTGCTCGCCTCGAATTCGGCCAGGCGGCGGCCCAGGTTGAGCTCCAGTTGCGCATCATGCTTGCGCGAATCGAGCCAGTGCCAGCCGAGCAGAAGCAGTGTCAGTATGGCGATCAGCAGGGGCGGGCTGAACCAGCCCGATGTCCTTTTCGTGGCCGGCGCATCCTGTGCCAACGGTGTCGTGTCAGGAGGGTTCATGGTTTGCTTCTTCTCGCCCATTCGATCAAGCCTGTCATCAAGCCTTCATCTCCCGGCGGCGTTACGATAGTCAGTGGCAATCCCATGCCTCGTGCCGTCTGGGCAATTCGTTCATGGGATACGAAAAGCGGCGTTGTTTTCAGCCATTGTTGCCCAAGCTTGCCCAGCAGATCAAACAGGTTGCGCAGACTCTCTCCGCTGGTGACTGTGACGGCATGTATTTCGCCACGCGCCCAGCGGTGCAGCAGCGGTGCGATGTCAATAACGGGCCTGGAGCGCCGGTAGCACTCGGCATACTCGATAGCCGCCCCGCGCGAAATCAGGGATTCGCCCAGAAATTCACGCCCGCCTTCGCCGCGAAAAATGATCACTCGCTTGCCGTGCATATCCTGGAACTGGGGCAGCGAAAGCAAACCTTCACTATCAAACTGCTTTTCAGGCGCGATGACCTGCATGATGCCGCAATGTTCCAGCTCCTTTTTGCTGCCTTTGCCGATGGCCGCAATCAGCAGGTCCGGGGGAAGCTGGCGCTGGGCGCGTATCAGGTTGAGCGCTTTGCTCACCGCATTGGGGCTGATGAAAATCGCTACGTCGAATTCATTCAGACGAGCGATCAGGGCATTGAGCGGGCGCAAATCCACGGCATCGAGAATTTCCAGTACCGGAAACAGAATCGCCTCGCCGCCGGCACCCTTGATCAGCTGTGCCAGATGCTGTGCCTGATGAGCGGGGCGCGTCACCACGATTCCCCTGCCCTTGAGCGGCAAATCGAGGCTCACTAGAGCGCGAGTTCGGCGAGAATCTTGTCCGCGCCGAGCGCGATCAGGCGCTGGCCCATCTGGGCGCCCAGTTGTTCGGCATCTTCAGGTTTGCCGCGCAGCTCGTCGCGCACCATGCGCTGACCGTCAATGCTGGCGACAAAGCCACGCAGGCGCAGTTCGCCATTTTCAATCTGGGCAAAACCGCCCAGCGGCACCTGGCAGCTGCCTTGCAAGGCGCGGCTCATGGCGCGCTCCGCCGCGACACAGGCCGCGCTTTCAGTGTGATGCAGCGGTGCCAGCAATTGCACCAGATCTTCGCGGCCTTCGCGGCACTCGATGCCCAGGGCGCCCTGGCCCACAGCCGGCAGGCTTTGCTCCGGCTCGATCAGGGCGGTGATGCGGTGACCCAGCTCCAGGCGCTTGAGTCCGGCGGCAGCCAGGATGATGGCAGCAAACTGGCCTTCATCCAGCTTGCGCAGCCGGGTCTGGACATTGCCGCGCAGTGCTTCGATCTTCAGGTGGGGAAAGCGCGCCCGCAACTGGCATTCGCGGCGCAGGCTGGAAGTGCCTACCACGCTGCCTTCCGGCAGGGCTTCGAGATTGGAAAACTGGTTGGAAACGAATGCGTCGCGCGGGTCTTCGCGTTCGCCGGTTGCTGCCAGCATGAAGCCGGGCGGCAGGGTCATCGGCACATCTTTCATCGAATGCACAGCGATGTCGGCGCGGTCTTCTTCCAGCGCCTGCTCGAGTTCCTTGACGAACAGGCCCTTGCCGCCGATTTTGGCCAATGGCGAATTGAGGATCTGGTCGCCGGTGGTGGTCATGCCCAGATATCTGCACGTCCAATTGTGGATATAATGTTCGCAGGCGGCTCTGGATGTGATGAGCCTGCCACATTGCCAGGGCGCTTTCGCGCGACGCGATGATGAGTGTGTTTTTCAAAACAGGTTCCTGCTCAAGATGGTAATTAAGCGTTTATTTTCAAAGGCCATGGCGCTCAGCCTGGCGCTGGCTAGTTTAGCATGGTTCAGCCTGGCTGGCGCAGCAGCCCCAGTGGATGAAATTCCTGCGGCAACAGACCTGACGCTTGAGGCGGTAGCCTCTCGAACCAGTAAGCTGCCGATCCTGATTCTTTTTACTGCGCCTGGGTGCGCCTACTGCGAGCGAGTGAAGCAGGAGTTTCTGCTTCCCATGCGGCGCAATCCAGAGTACGCGGACAAAGTCATCATGCGCCAGATCGAATACCGGGGCCGGGACAAGCTGGTGGACTTCTCCGGCAAGGCCACGACCGCCGCCAAATTTTCCCGTCAACATAAAATCACCCTGACACCGACCATCAAGCTGTTTGATGCTGAAGGGAATTCACTCACAGAGCCGTTGATTGGCCTGACTACGCCAGACTATTATGGTGCTTTTCTTGACCGGGCAATTGATGAGGCGCTGGCTAAAATTCGCGCCCCAGCCAGATAGGCGTTATTTGCCGGCAAGAAAGCGACAGACGACAGCGAGCCGAATTGACCTTGCGCCGAATAGCCGATATGATTCCGCCTGCTCAAAACGGAGAGATGGCCGAGTGGTCGAAGGTACTCCCCTGCTAAGGGAGCGTGGGGCTTAATACCTCACCGAGGGTTCGAATCCCTCTCTCTCCGCCAGTAACACCACGCCTTCCATGCTGCATCAAGGATTTAGCCGAATTATTTAACGGCAAAAATCAATTGGTGTTACCAGATGGTGTACCACCAGCAGCAATTTCAATTCTTAGGAGTTGCTGCTCATGTCTACGTATCTTCAATATCATCACGGTAATTTTTGGTTCCAGATCAAGGTTCCAAAATCTCTTATCGGCCGTTACAGCGATGTTGTTCGTCAAAATCTGCAAACCAGTGACCGTGCTGTTGCTCAGTTTCAAGCGTATCAAATGGCCGGCCAATGGCTTTCCCGCTTTCAGGCAGAAAAATCCACCAGTTACGGTGTACCTTCAACTCCAGACCTAATCCACATCCCTGAAACACTACAGGGCCCATTCCATGCCGCTATTTGGTCGCAATGTAAAAACGGGCGGATCAGCGCCAAGGAATAAAACTTATCACTTTGTTATATAGTGTTTTTCCGTATAAAATACGAAACATGGAAAATACACGGAAAGCGGCTGGCTTAATCGATATCGGTAACGAGGC
Source organism: uncultured Gammaproteobacteria bacterium (assembly GCA_963741495.1). Lineage (GTDB taxonomy): Bacteria > Pseudomonadota > Gammaproteobacteria > Burkholderiales > Sulfuricellaceae > Sulfurimicrobium. The sequence continues at coordinate 1,439 of CAVUID010000007.1, read as the reverse complement.
AAGACGCCAGTATGTCGATGCTCAAGCCACATTCACGGCTTGGGAAGAGGCAACCAGACGTGCAGCTGAAGTACGTGGTGGTATGTATTGGAGGCGGCAGGGCAATGCCGAGTATCTCGTTCGTACATCAGCTCAAAATTCGCAGAAGAGCCTTGGCCCAAGGTCCGAGAAAAATGAGGCTATATTCAATAAATTCACCTCAACAAAAGAAGGGCTTGAGGCAAGGCGCGATCAGCTATCTAAAGCGTTAATCCAGCACCAGCGCTTGAATCGCGCTTTGTTTGTCGGGCGTGCCCCGCAGATTCTGGTGGAAATCCTCAATGCGCTGGATAAGTTTGGTATTGCTGAGAATTTCGTGGTGATTGGGACGCATGCACTTTATGCTTATGAGGCTGCCGCCGGCATTCGATTCGAGTCGACAGAGGCGCTGGCGACGCGCGACGTGGATCTGCTCTGGGATACACGCAAACGCATTCATTTCTTCACGAAAATGGAGCGTCTGGGCTCATCTATGCTGGGCATACTCCAAAAAGTTGATAAAACCTTCGAGATCCGCGACGACCAGCGCTACACCGCAGTCAACAGCAGGGGTTTTGAGGTCGATATTCTTCGTCGGGAAGCATCCGAAGGCGATCCACACCCATTGCTTCTCACCGAGGATGAAGGCGATTTCATCGTGGTTCAAGCGAAAAAGGCTGGTTTTTTGCTCGATGCCAAGCCTTTCTCCGCCATGATCGTTTCGCCTTCAGGTTACATGGCCAGGATGAACACAGTTTCGCCGGTTGTTTTTGCCAAATTCAAGCGGTGGATGGCAAAGCAGTCGAGCCGGGATGAGATGAAGGTGGATCGAGACAGGTTACAGGCCGATCTCGTTGAGCAGTTGGTTGAGGAATACTTACCGAATTTACGGGCGAACTGATAGCCAAAAGCTATAAATAGCAGATAGCGCGCACCGAAGTTGGTACCGTTTGGGTTCTTGGTGCAGGGCCAATTAGCTATTGAATTTGATTTTCAAATGTGAGAAGCTGTTGGCGTTGCTGGTGTTACTCAGTGGTGTTACATCTCGGAAAGTGAAATGTTGTAAGTTATTGAATTTAGATTTTTTTATTAAAAATCTTTGCTTCCCTCTCTCCGTCATTTTTATTTTGCATTAACAATCAAAATGTTGAAAATCAATCTGGCAAAAAAGTGGTTCAAATTTTCTATTGCCATACGACTTCCTGCGCCTTCAAATATACCCCGGCACGGGATTTTCTATATGTTGTCCCCAGCTCCAGCGACTATCCGGGCGAAAAAACGCCGGATATCTCGCCATCCCAAAAATCCTGCAGTAGCCAAAGTTGTCCTGATTTCTGTCATAACCTTCAAAATAATTTTTTGCGGCTGAAATGACTTCGAACTTAAAATTCTGATCAAGCCACGACGGTGGTGACAATGTT
>CAVUID010000006.1:0-15647 GCA_963741495.1 uncultured Gammaproteobacteria bacterium | reverse complement strand
TCGATGATGCCAACAAAGCGCGTCAGGGCGTGCTCTTTGGCTCGAAAGACAAAGCTCAGGGGCCGTCCGCCGAGGAAATGAAACGCGATCCGCGCTCATGGTGGCGCAATTCCTTCGATACGCCCGAGACGCCGCCCAAGGAAGCCACGACGCCATAACATGAGTTGTTATCCATGTTGTTGGGTGACCCGGTGAGGGCCAGTGCCGGAACTCAGGGCTGCATTTATGTGACAGATGGTTATATGGATTTTCCTGAGTGTTACGATAAATGCCAGCGCTGGCCCATGCTGGAAGCAAAGAGACTAGTGCGCAGGGCGATCGGTCTGTGCACTGTTGCTATTGGCGAGCGGAAAAGCTCGGTTGAGGCAGAGATGCGAGTGCCCCGGATATCTTCATTTGGCTTGCAGGGAGCAGCATGTTCGATCGCCTGATGAAGTGTTGCGGTGGCGGACTGGCGCTGCAACTGGCGCTGCTCGTTATGCTCCTGTTCGCCATGGTGCGTGGCGCAGAGGCGGCGCGAGATATTTCTCCCCAGCGTGAATGCGCTAACTGCCACATCGCATGGCTGGCCGAGTTCAATCGCAAGGATGTAACAACGCTGATTCCATACAATCCCAGGCCAGTCGAAGCAACCGGCAAGCAGGATGTGGTGAGTACCGATCGCATGTGTTTTTCCTGCCATGATGGCTTCGTGCTGGACTCCCGGTTTGCCTGGCAAAACCGCCAGAATTTCCACCCCATCGGTGTCAAGCCGTCAAAAAAGGTGGAAATCCCGACGCTCGAAGGCAAGATGATTTTTCCGCTCAACGAAGACGGCAATGTATATTGCGGCACCTGCCACAGCGCGCATGGCGTGGAGTGGGGGGATAAGACTGCCGCGGTGTTCATGCGTATGAGAAACATTGATTCCAGCATGTGCATGGCTTGTCATCTGGAGCGAGGTACCGGTCCGCAAGAGGGCAACCATCCAGTGCAACAGAAGTTGAAGGAGATCCCTCATGCGCTGAAGGAGGCTGGTTCCAAATTCGGAACTGACGGCAGCGTGATTTGCCAGAGTTGCCACCGTGTACATGGGGCGCCTGAGAAGAGACAGCTGGCTATAAAGAACCCCAATTCTGAACTGTGCGGCACCTGCCATTCTGACCGTTACGCCCGCAATGCCGCAGAGGCAGGGCGAATGGGTACCCATCCGGTGAACATTATTCCGAACAAGGTGAAGATCCATAAATCCCTGTTCGACAAGGGTGCGAAACTGGGCGAGGGCGGCACCATGATCTGCCAGACTTGCCACAAGCCGCATTTTGCTGATGGCGGGGACAGCCTGCTGCTGGAACGTAATCCTGAATCGCAGTTATGCCAGTCCTGCCACGTCGAACAGCGCCTGGTAGCAAAAACCAAACACAACATGACGCTGGTCAACGGTGCGGATAAAAATGTGCGCGGTCAGGAAGTGGGCCGGGCCGGAGTGTGCAGCGCCTGCCATCTGCCGCATGGCGGGCAGGGGCCAAAAATGTGGGCGCGCGCGGTGAAACACAGCGATGATCCGGTCGCTGATCTGTGTCTGACCTGCCACAGCGAAGGCGGACTGGCCAAGGACAAACAGGTCGGCCAGCATACCCACCCGGTAGGCCGCGACATGGCCAGCCTGGGTGAGGCAGTGGAACTGCCGGGCTACACCAGAGAAGGCGTCAAGTCGGTGGGCGACGGCAAGGGGCGGGTCAGCTGCGCCAGTTGCCACGATCCGCACCAGTGGGATCCGCGCGACCCGGAAAAAACCTCGAAACCCGGTGATGATGGTGATGGCAGCAACAAGTTCCTGCGCAAGCCCAATGGCCCCGAGGCCAGCTTGTGCCTGACCTGCCACAAAAACAAGATCGGTGTCGTTAACACCAAGCATGATCTGGCCATCATGGCGCCGGAAGAGCGCAACATCAAGGGCCAGAAGCCATCCGAAACCGGTGTCTGCGCCAGTTGTCACCTGCCCCACAACGGCAAGGGCGCACGCATGTGGGCACGCGAGCCGCTGGCCGGAGTGGATCCCGTTTCTTCAACCTGCCTGAGCTGCCACAACGCCAAGGGTGTGGCGAAGGATAAAACCATCGGTGCGAATAGCCATCCGCTGGATGTGCCCATCGCCAATATCGGGATCACGGCGAAAGACGGGAAGTGGTCGACGCCGCCGCAAAGCATCGCCCAGCCGGGCAAGGTGCTACCGCTTTACGACCATCGCGGGGTACCGGCGACTGAGGGCGGCAACGTGGTATGTGGAACCTGCCATGATCCGCATAACTGGTCTCCCCTGAGCAAAAAAGCGCCTTCCGGGGACCCTCGTCAGACAAAGGCGACTGGCGATAACAGTTTCCTGCGCATGCCGAACGACAACAAAGGCACACTGTGCGCCAACTGTCACGTCGATAAGGGTCCGATTGCCCTGTCCAAGCATAATCTCGCCATATCCGCACCCGAGGCTAAAAATACTCAGGGGCGGACAGCCGCCGAAACCGGCGTGTGCGGTGCCTGTCACCTGCCGCATAACGGCAATGGCGCAAAGATGTGGGCGCGCGCCACCGGTCCGGGCCAGGACGGTGTCGAGGTGCTGTGCAACGAGTGCCACCGTGACGGAGGCATGGCGGAGAAGAAGCAGACTGGCGTTAACAGCCACCCCTTGCGTGTTGACCTGAAAAATATCGGCGGCAAGACCACTTTGCCGCTTTATACCGCCGAGGGTAAAAAAGATGCGGTCAACGGCAAGGTTGCCTGCGCTACCTGCCATAACCTGCACCAGTGGGATGCGTCAAACCCCGTCAGCAAAGCTGGTGCGAAGGCCGATATCGAGGGCGGTGCGGCGGACAGCTTTTTGCGTCAGCCCGCCTGGCCCGCGCCCCAGCTTTGCGCCAACTGTCATCAGAACAAGCAGCAGGTAAAAAAGACCGATCACGATCTTTCTGTCACAGCGCCAACGGAAACCAATGTCAGTGGCCAGAATGCGCAACAGTCCGGTGTGTGCGGACAGTGCCACATGGTACATAACGCGGTGGTCAAGGAGCGCCTGTGGGCGCGCCAGGCGGGAGAAGGCAATGATGCCATGGAGCGCCTGTGCCGTTCCTGTCATGCTGCCGGTAAGGTGGCGGCAGCGAAACTGCCGGTAAAGGGCACTCACCCGGCCAAGGTGAATGTGATTTCCAATCCGGGCAGCCAGCGCGAAGGTGGCGGGAATTTCCCGGTATTTACCCCCGATGGCGTGAGAAGCGGCTCGGGCATTATCTCCTGCCCGACCTGTCATAATGCCCATCAGTGGAGTCCGCTCAAGGCCGAGGAGGGCGAAGGCCGAAATGTCGAGGGCGATGCGCGCAACAGCTTCCTGAGAAATACCAGCGATTTCTCGCTGTGCGCGGATTGCCATGGACTGGATGCGCTGTTCCGCTACAAATATTATCATGGTGAAACTTCGCGCAAGAAGCATATGTTATACAGGTGAGGATAAAATCCGCCGTTGTAGATCGGGTTTTAACCCGATATGTCGGGATGAATCCCGACCTACATGGTGGTAAGGAAGATCCTGGTCGTCGGCCAGGATTCAGCCCGACAAATCCGCATGATCGTGGAGAACTATTTGCAACAAGCCTTTAAAACGATTCTGGCTGTCATCGCTGCTTTGCTGCTGCTGGCTGCGCCGCTGCGGGCGGAAGAAAATCCATCCGCAGCGGCTGCTCCGCAAGCGAAAGAGCAAACTGCTGCGGCGCCCGAACTGGTCTGGCCGGCGCCGCCTCTCCAGCCGCGTATCCGTTACCTCGGCTCGATTGCCAGTCCGGAAGATATGGGGCGCAAGAAAGGTTTCTGGCGCAAGGTATGGGACTTCATTCGCGGTGATGAAGACGACGAGCGGGTGAATCGCCCCATGGCTGTGGCGCTGGACAGCAAAGATCGATTGCTGGTAGCGGATACCCAGCGGGGAAGGGTACATATTTATGATCGCCGCGAGGGAGAGTACGCGTACTTGCGCGGCAGCGAGTGGGAACCAATGCGCCTGCCCATAGGGCTGGCGGTGGATGGCGCAGACAATGTTTATGTCGCAGATGGCGAACTGAACAAGATATTCGTGTTTCGTTCGGATGGCGAATTTGACCGCATGCTTGATACCGCAGACTGGCTCAAGCGCCCCTCAGCGCTGGCGATTGACCCCGTGCGGCAGCGCTTGTATGTCGTGGACACGCCGGCTCACGACATCAAGGTGCTTGATCTGCCGACAGGGAAGGTGCTCAGTGTGATCGGCAGTCGTGGCATGGCGCGCGGGCAATTCAATTTCCCCACCTTCGCTTCCCTGGATCGCCGGGGGCGACTGGCCGTCACGGACGGCATGAATATGCGCATCCAGATTTTCGACAGTGAGGGGAAAGTGGTTTCCGTCTTCGGAAAAAACGGCGACGGATCGGGAGACTTTTCTGCTCCCAAGGGCGTGGCGCTGGACAGTGAAGGGCATGTATATGTTGCCGATGCGGGCTTTGATAATGTTCAGGTGTTTGACGAAACCGGGAAGCTGCTGCTGTTCTGGGGCACTTCCGGCCAGGAGGCCGGAAAGTTCTGGCTGCCAGCAGGCTTGCTGATCGATACCCAGGATCGGATTTATGTCGCGGATTCGTACAATAGCCGGGTGCAGATCTTTCAGTATCTCGGAGACAGCGATGCAAAGTAGGCCATATTTTAATACGGCACGCAGATCCTTATATTGTAGCTCGGGCTTTCTCGCCGCGAGCGGCAGCAAAGCTGCGCGCTCTGGCGAGAAAGTCCGAGCTACAATCAATATGTCATGTAATTTGAGTGGGAGTATTCCGCTATGAAAATGCGCAACTATGCATGGTTAACCGCCATCCTGCTGATTACGGGGCTGCTCGGCTGGACCGCATCCGGCGTGGCAGGCATTGCCACCACCAAGCACAATCTTTCCGCTTCCGGAACGGGTACTTTCAAGGCAACCAGCGAGACACAGCTCTGCGTATTCTGCCATACCCCGCACAACGCCAATCCCGCTGTGCCGCTATGGAATCACAATTTGTCAGCGGCAATTTATACGCCGTATGGCAGCAATACGCTGGTGGCAGCCGCACCGGGGCAGCCGAGCGGCGCGTCGAAACTCTGCCTGTCCTGCCATGACGGCACGGTGGCGCTGGGCGGGGTACAGGTTCTGCCCTTCGGCCACCAAGCGGGTACGGTTTCAGGGCTGGAAGCTTTCCTGACTGGTACTGCCAATCTGGGCACCGACTTGCGCAACGATCACCCGATATCCTTCCTTTACGACGCCTCCCTGGCTGCCAGTAACCTTGAGCTGGTATCGCCCACCTTGCTAACAGGCAAGATCAAGCCCGACAGCACCGGCCAGATGCAGTGCACCAGTTGCCACGATGCACACAGTGATGCCTATCCCAAATTCATGCATGTAGGCTATACCGATGGCGCCGGCTTTGGTTCACCCATGTGTCTTACCTGTCACAACAAACAGTACTGGAGCACCGTCCCCAATAATTCGCACCGCAACTCCATCGCTCAGTGGAACGGTACGGGAACCAATCCCTTCCACATTGCCGGGCAGGATTTAGCGTTCAACGCCAATTCCACGCCCAAGAGCAATGGCTGCGAGAGCTGTCACAAGCCTCACAGCGGCACCGGGCCAAGGCAAATCCTAAAGCAGGACGGCGAGTCCGCAGTATGCCTGACTTGCCATAACGGCTCTGTTGCCAGCGCCACCAAGAATATCGATGCCGCAATGAACCGGGCGTACGTTCACCCGTCAAAAACAATCTCCGGCAAGCACAATCCCAAGCGCCAGGCAGATGGCAAGGTGCGCGAGGATGTGGCCGATATCGGGCTGGCCAGCCGTCACGCAGAATGCTCGGATTGCCATAACCCCCACGCGGCATCAGCCGGCGTCTCTCCCAGCATGCCCAATGTCACCAACAACCTCACTTCCAACGTGCTCAAGGGGGTGTGGGGCGTGCAGCCAGTCTGGCCGGCATTGTGGGGCCAAGTCACCCAATATACGGTTGTGAACGACACCCAGTACCAGCACGAGATCTGTCTCAAGTGCCATTCCTATTACGCTTTCGGCGCTACCCCGCCACCCGATCCCTACGGCATCATTGCCGGCGGGGTCAATACCGACCAGGCGCAGGAATTCAACCCCAACAATGCGTCCTTCCATCCAGTGACCGCAGCGGGTAAGAATGATTTCCTGATGACGGTGAGCGGTGTTGTTTATGATTATAAAAGTTCGCTGATTGGCGGTATGACGCCCACCTCGACCTTCACCTGCGTCGAATGCCATTCCAATGCCGATCTGACAGGAACGGGGCCAAAGGGGCCACACGGATCGGATACCTGGCCGCTGTTGTGGGCGCCTTATGACGGTTCTACCGGCATCAACGGCACCGAGAATCACTTGTGCTACAAGTGCCATAGATCAACCACTTATGGTGGCCCAGGTGGATCGGCAGGCTCCTGGCAGGAAACCGGGTTTAGCGGGCCAGGAGGAAACAGCGGGAATGGCCCGAGGCGTAACTTGCATTACCGTCATCTTGAATTGCGCCAGATGCCTTGTCAGGCTTGCCATTCAGCCGTGCCGCATGGCTGGAAGCGGCGCGCCTTTTTGATTTACGGTACCGGCACCCCGGATCCTGCGCCCTATAACAGCCACAGCAAATACCCTATCAACGGCAGCACTGTGTATGGCCTCCCTTCCGCCCGGAATGTCGATGCCGTGGCGAGTGGTAATTGGGAAAGAAGCCTGTGTCATGGCACTGGGACCGGCGTGGGTTCCTGCTAGCGCAATGAAGCCGGAATATTCTTGCTGAGAAGCCGTTTTTTCAGGCTGCTGGCCTCACCCGATCTGGCGCTCGCCCTGATCGGCGGCCTGGTTCTGGCCGCCATCGCGGGCGGCACCCTGCCGCAGAGTTCGCGCCTCTCGCCCCAGGAACTGGATGCCTGGCACCAGGCCTGGCCCATGGCCTCCTTGTGGCTGGAGCGTCTCGGTCTGGCGGATGTATATGCCTCGACGGGGTTTCTCGCGCTCTGCGTTGCCCTGGTCGTGAATCTGCTGGCAGGAACAGTGGCCCATCTGGCTTATCTTCTCGTGTGGTTCAAGGGGGACGCGCCTGCCCGTACACATTTTCTTTCTTCGCTGCCGCCTGCCCTGGCATCCCTGCCGGATGCCGGCCAGAACGGACAGTTTCGTGGCCGCTGGGGGCTGGCGGGGCTGCCGCTGTTCCATGTGGGCATCGTGATCATTATCGTGGTTGCTGCCGCCCATGCTTCCCAGCGCCTGGGCGCTCATTTCGAACTGGCCGAGGGGGAAGTGCTGAGCGAGGCGAAAGGCAAGCTGTTGCTGGATCGGGACACGCGCCTGCCGGACGGGGAGCTGGGCTTCCGCCTGCGTCTCGATGAACTTCGGGTGGAGATGGAAGGGGGGCGCTATCGAGAATTGCAGGCCCACCTGTCGCTGCAGCAGGCGGGCGGCCCCTTGCACCAGCAAACCCTGGCAATGAATCATCCGGCCAGACTCGGCGCCTACCAGATTTATCTGGATAAGAACGTGGGGCAGACGGCGGTATTTGAACGCATCCTGCCTGACGGGCAGCACCGTCGCCTGCTGATCAATTTCATGCAGACGCGGGAAAGTTGGGGGACTAGGCAGCCGCTGGAGCGTGATGAAGTGATGATGTTCGAGGATCTTCCGGTGAATTTCCGCATGGCTCTAACCCCCGGGAATTTGCCAAGCTTTAAACTGGCCGCAGAACGCCGCGGCAAGCCGGTATTCGAAGGCGCTCTGGTGCCGGGCGAGGTAGCCGATCTGGGTGTGTATCAGTTGAAATTCATCGGAACAGCACCCTGGGTGGGGTTGTATCTGGCTTCAGGTCAATTGGTCCAGTGGGTTTTTGCCGGTTTTATCCTGGCCCTGTCGGGGTTCGCCCTGCACCTTCTGGTTTTTCCGCGCCGCCTGCGCTTGCACCGCGATGGGGATGTCTGGCTGCTCGAAGCCTGGACCCTGCGCGACGACTGGCGCTTTGAGCGGCAGTGGCGCGAGTGGGAGAGCGGAAGATGATGGTCACCACTTTTTTTCAGGGCGGCGTAGCGGCTCTGTACCTGGGGGCGGCACTGCTGCTCTGGCCATCCAGTGCGCGCACGCAGCGTCTTGCCATCGCGCTGGCCCTGCTGGGCGCCCTGTTGCATTTGGGCTTGTTGTCCCTGCGCTGGCAGGATATCGGGCAGATTCCCATCGTTACCCGCTATGAAGATCTGACCGTGGATGCCCTGGCGGTGGCCCTGGTCTTCCTTGCCGTGCAGTGGCGCCTGCCGGAGTTGCGCCCGGCGGGCTTGCTGGCGTTGAGCGTGGCGGGGCTGGGCGTGGCATGGGCGTTGTTCCATAGCCGGGGCGCTTTCCCCATGGACCCGTCGCTACGCACCAACTGGCTGATTATCCATGCCCAGCTCAATTCCTTCGCCATTGGCGCGGGTACGCTGGCGGCAGGCGTGCACCTGGCCTGGCTCACGGGGCGTATCAATAGTCCGGATGTGCCGCTACTGGCCGGCAGGCTGGCGGGTTGGGCCTTTTTTCTCTGGGCGGCGATGGTGGCGGCCGGATCGTACTGGGCCAGCCTGGCCTGGGGCCGCTACTGGGGCTGGGATCCGATCGAGAGCTGGGCGTTTGCTACCATCGTGGCATACGCCTTCGTGCTGCACTTGCGCCACAAGCCGGCCTGGCGGGGCAAGCGCTGGGCGGCGGTTGCGCTGGTGCCCTACGCCATGATGCTGTTCACCACTTATGGACTGTTGCTGATCATGCGCAGCATCCATGGACAGTATTTGTTCAAGTAGGGGTTGTCGGATAAATGGCGCTGTCGGGTTCCGCCCGGCTAGCGCCTGTTGCTTTCACAAATTATTTCAGGCTCTTGGCCGTTCTATCCCAGCGGATGCCGCCTTCATCAAAGTTCCATGACCAGAATACCTTGGTGACCGTGCCGCCGATCTGATTCTTGCTGACATACCCAAGGATGCGGCTGTCGATGCCTTCGTTACGGTTGTCGCCCATGACAAAGTAGTATCCGGCTGGAATCAGCTTGGGGCCGAAGTTAGAGCCTTGAGTGCTGTTGAAGCGGAGCAGGCCATTGAAGTGTGCATAAGGCTCAGCGATCTTCTTGCCGTTGATCCACACTTCATCGTTGCGGATTTCCAGTGTGTCGCCAGGGATGGCGATAATGCGCTTGATGAGCTGGTCGTCAATGAGTTGGGTCAGTTTGGCGCTTGGTTTGCTGCTCCCGAATTTGATTAGCGCAATCTCGCCGCGCTTGGGGAAGGTCAGTTTGTTGACCAGCACGATATCCTTTTCAAGGATGGTCGGCGACATGCTGGCAGAGTTCATGAAATAGGCTCGCACGACCTGGCGGCCCACCATGAAATCCATCAGCGGGTTGACCGTGAATAGCAGGGTGAGGAAAACCACGCCATACATCCAGGGGCGATTGAACCATTGCAACCGGTAGTCGCGCGGTTGGCGACGTGCGCAGGCATAGGCGTCGATAGCGATCAGACCTGCGCCGACAAAGGGAACACAGAGGAAAAGGATGCTGAGCTTGCTCGGGATCGACATGAAGGCGATTGCCGCCAGCCAGGAAGTAATGATCAGTGTGATGTAAAGCAGTATTCCGCGTGTCAGGTAGCCCGCGTAATGCTGACCCAGCCCTGGGCAGATAGACAGTAGCAGTGCGGTGAAGGGCTTGCGCGGGCGGGTTCCATACATGCCGCCGCCGGAACTGATATTTGTGCTGGACATTTCGAGGCCTTTGTTGATGATTGGGTAAGTGTCAGATGGTCTCGCCACGAATCGAGCGGACAAAGGCCAGGAAGCCTTCTTTCTGGGCGCTTACGCTTGCCGCCATGCCGTGAAGCTGGATGATGAGGTTGCCCTCGGGTGTTTCCACCACGGCGGCGAGCAGAGTCTGGTCGGGTTTTGGTACGCCCACCGGGCCGACGCCAATCCCGCGCGCGTAAGCGCCATGCAACTCGGCGGTGGTGACGGTCATGCCATTGGACTCGAAGCGCTGGACAGCTGGAACGACGGGCTGTTCTTTCGTGCCGACGAATTGGCCCTGCCAGCGTTCAATGTTGGCCTCCGCCGTTCCTCCATCTCCTTTGCCGAAATAATAGACGATGACTTCCGCCGTCATGCCCTCGCCAGGTGTTGTTATCTTGAATTGCGCCAGCCGTTTGTCGGTTGCAGGCGGAACCATGGTCCAGGCTGCGGGCGCCTGTGCTTCGAGGCCGATAAAGGCAAGCTTTGCCGTGGCCTGTGCGGCGGGTGCCGGCTCTGAAGCAAAAGCCGGTGTCAATGGGGTAAGAGGCAAGAGCAGGGCTGCAATATAAACGGGGAGGCGGGACATGTTGGTTCCGTTAGAGGGCCGATGGGCTGGTTCGTTATCTGAGCTTAACGGCCGAAATCAAGCTGGGGTGTGCCAAATGAGTTGCGCAGATAGGCCAGCACGTCGTTCATGTCGCGATCATTCAGCATCTGGGGCGGGCACTGGCCAGCCGAATAGATTTTGCCCGGGGTTCGCAGGGCGCCAGAACGGATGTTATGGCTCAGTTCCTGATCGGATTTGGTGAGCCGGTTCCATTCGCCTACCAGATCGGCGGCCATGCCCTCGCGTCCACGGCCGTCTTCGCCGTGGCACATGGTGCAACGCTGGGTGAATATCATTTTTCCCCGGTCCGGGTTGCCCATGCCGCTGAAAGCGTGGGCTGCGGGGGCGCTACATAAAAGCAGCAGTGCGATAATCAATGGCGATTTCATGGCGTGCTCCTTGGCGGGCTTGGTGGGGTGGTTTCAGGCGGAGTTGCTGTATCCGGCGGTGCGTCGAAAGGGGTTTTGATGCTGGTCTGGGTAATGAGTACGGGCGCAGCCCCGAAACGTCCACCGCCGAAACGGGCGCCTGGAATGCCGTCATTGTCCTGATCGCTCAAAGCTTTGACTGCAGCGGTGATTTTTTCCGGGCGTTCTTCTTTTTTCAGGGCAATGACGCTGCTGATCAGTTGCGGCAGATCGTCCTGAATGAATGATTCCGGTTGTCTGGGCTCTCCTGTGGCCGGGCCTTCAGCCTGCATCAGCCCGCCCTGTTTGAGTACCGCTTCGATCAGGCTGTTGCCCTGTTTTCTGGCTTCGTCCGGTGGGAGCCGTTTTTCGAGGCGTCGCCAGGTGGCCAGCGTCAGCCCGAACACGCGCCCATCATAGGCGGTGACCGTCTGGCCTGCGGCGGAACGGAAAATCCCTGCCTGAGCTGACCAGAGGGATTGGCGTGCCGTGTTGAAGATATCCAGCGCAGTTTTGCCGTAAATCTCTTTGCCGATGGCCTGTTCCGCGGCCAGCAGGCCATTTGCGATAGAAAACTGATCATCGAGCTGTAACAGCATGCCCGCGAAGGTCTGGTTGTTTTTTACCAGAAAGGTTTTCGGCGCCGTCGTTTTTCCTTCCATGCGCGCTATCACGTAGTCGGCTTGCACGCTCAGGCGTCCAAGCACATCGGTGCGTAGCGGATCGTTCTTTTGCAATGTCGCAGCCATGTCCGCCAGTACTTCCAGCGCGTAGCCCGCGTCGTCCGCGCCGAGTCGTTCCGCTGCGCTTTTTCCGTTGCCATTGGTACTGACGAGGCTGCCGGATTTGCTGTCTATATGGAGCTTGATGGTGGTTTGGTAAACCTTGTCCAGCATGCGTCTGACTTCCTTGCGCCATTCCGCTGCGCGCTTGCCTTCAATGGTTTCGTTTTCCAGCGCGGGAAGCGAGAGGAGGGTGTGCAGGCGGGTAAGCCCATGAATCAGGGACATTTGTCCGTAAAGCTGGCTGGTGGTGTTGACGGGCACCCATTTCTCATTTTCCAGCTTGAGCAGTGCCGGCATGTAATTAGCGCCCTTGTCGCCAGCCAGTTCCAGCAGCGGAACAATGGACTGGAATTCTTTCAGTGCCGATGCCAACAATATTTCCCGTGTTTTCTTTCCATTATCCGACTGGTCCGATATTACAAAAAGCGACTTGGTTGCCAGAGACTGGCCGACAGATTCCGGGGAGATTTGTCGCTCGAAGCTGGCAGGATTCCATTTGAGTGTTGCCGGCTCGGCAAAATCCGGTTGGGCTGCGTAGCGCGGCAGGCCCTTGCTGAAAAGCACGCCGACAGGTTGCCCTGCCCATTTCCCGCCACTCAGCGGAATGCCCATCCCGGAATCTCGCACCACGGCTTCCAGGCCGCTGCGAGCCATGGCCATGAGGTCGTCGCGCTGTTGCTGGGGCGCGGCCTGCGCCCAGAGTATCAGTTCGCGATAGGCGTACATCCCGTGAAACGTCGAAAAATGGAAGTCGATCAGGTATTTGTCCTGCTGATTGACGTTCAGGGTCAGAATCTGGCGCTGGATAGAATGGCTGAGTGCCAGCTGTTGTTGCTCTGCATCATCGGCTGCCCGTGTTTCAAGCATGATGCCGTTGCTGACCAGCAACGCGCCTAGCAGGGGGAGAAATCGGGACTGGTTCATGCGTATGCCTCTTGTGCTGGGCGTCAAGCCGGGTCTTTATTTTTTGGCTGGTTCAGCAGAGATCAGGCGTATCTTGACCTGTTCGCTGCTGAACGAATTGAATTCGGGAAGATTCTGGAAAATCCAGCCTTCGCTGACTACCTGCCCGTTTGAGATTGCCTGAACCTGAATGGCCGGATTGATCTGCTCGTTGGACGAGCTGGTCACAGTCTGAAAGTCGCTGGTATATGCCGGAAGGTAATGAACCAGTTGCAGTTGCAGGTTTTTCCCCAGAGAAACCTTGTTGCCTATGGCCAGTTTGATTTCCTTCTCCGCACCATCGGCAGTAACGGCGATAGTGGCCGAGGCCCACTTTCCTTTTACGCTGTCAGGTACTGCCACGGCGAGCTTCTTCTTGCCCTCGGGTTTGGGGTGCTGGGAAGCCAGTTGCTGGTTAAGATCGGGAGGGTTGCCGGCATCATTGGTGGGGTGGGGCGGAGCGGCCGATGGTAATGGCGGGTGGCTGGGTGGGAGTGGTTCGTCACCTTTGACCGGGATGTTGGACATCATGTTTCCTGCTGGTGCGGGTGCGGCACTTGCCTGGTCTGCGGCAGGGGGCGTTTTTTCAGCAGGTGGGGGCGGGGTCTGATTGCAGCCGTTGATTGCCACGAGGCAGACAAGAATCAGGCTGGTTGATGCGTAGCGGACAGCAGGTGGAATGAGGTGCATGTGGTTGTCTCTCGGCTTCAGGGTGTTGGTTTTGCTTTCGAATGTACTTATGTCAGTATAAGTAAAAATTGTGCGCAATTCTATCAGAGTTCTGGTGATAATTGCGACCGGACTATCCGTTTTGTGAGGGGCTTGGCATGACTTTTGATGGTTGCTTGATATGAACAAAACGAGTTCCGGCCTGCTTGAAAAAAGAAACCCTTATCGTGTCGTGTGGGGTGCGCAGCGTTTCCGCCTGTCGATCGGTTGGAAAACACTGATCGCCTTTTTTATTGTCGCCTTCATCCCGCTGATCGGCGTCACCATGCTGGTGGAAAATATCCTGACCGGCGTGGCGCATCAGAATGTCTCCAGCACACTGGCTGCAAGCTTGCGTACTGCCCAGGCCGCGCATGTCGACCGCCTTGGCGCGATCAGCGTGATTCTGGGTTACTCGGCCTCTTCCCCTGCGGTCAAGGAAGCGCTGGCAGAGAAGAAAAAAGCCCCTCTGGTAGATCTGTTGCAGGACTATGCATTCAATCTTCCGTTTGTGGATTCATGGCTGGTAGTGGACACCAAGGGCAATGTGATTGCCCGGCGCAACGGCAGTGCCGGTGATCAGGTGGCATTGAGTGCGCTTCTGCCGCAGGTGGTGAGCAACGGTTATGCAGTCGTATCGACCGAGGCGCTGTCGCGTGATGTTTTTCTGCGCGAGAATCCGGAACGCTACCTGCGCCTGGAACGGGTGGTGATGTCCAGCGTGGTGGCAGTGCCGGTCATGAAAGATGGCGGTGTGATCGGCGTCCTGATCGGTATGGTGTTGCTCGATGGTTATGACTGGCTGCCCAATCTGATCCACGATGGTTCGGGTGAGGGCGCGCGCCTGTTTGGTGCGTTGGTGCAGGAATCCAGAGTGGTGGCGGCATCGCGGCGCCCCGGTAATTTCTGGGTTGAGGGCCAGTTGCTGCCGACGGAAGTGAATGATCCGCTGCTCAAGGGCAAGCCTTTCAGAGGGCAGGCGATCATCAATAACGAGCGATGCTTTATCAGCGCAGAGCCGATCCTGAATGCACAGAAACACGTCATCGGCTCGCTGGTGGCGAGTAGCAAGACCGGCGCCGTCGACGCCTTCATCCGCAGCAACATGCTGACAGTGTATGGCTTCATGGTGCTGGGCGGCTTTCTTTCGCTGGTAATCGCTTTTTTTGCCCATCGTGATACCGTCCGTCCAATTCGGGCACTGGTCGGCGCGATGGATGATTTTGCCGCGGGCGCGCTGGAAGTGCGAACCGAGATCGTGACCAAGGATGAGTTCGATGATCTGGGCAAAGGCTTCAATCGCATGGCGGATGCCATATGCGTGCAGCAGATGCGGGTCGAGAAGTACAACTCACTGGCCAAGTTGCTGATTACCACCCTGAACCCAAAGGAATTGCTGAAAAACGCACTCGACAAAGTGCTTGAGTTGACCGGATCGAAGCTGGGTGTGATTTATCTGGCGAATGAGCAGGGGGATGAACTGGTGCCATTTGTCACCTATGGAATCGATGTCGGCGCGCTTCCGGCGTTGAAGCTGGGTGAGGGTATCGCCGGATTCGCTGCCCAGGAGCGCCATTCGGTGGTGCTGGATCATATTCCGGAAAAATGCTACATCCGGGTCGATCTGGGATTCGCGGCCGCATTGCCCAGTGAGGTGGCCGCCTTTCCGCTGATGTACAAGGAGAAGGTGCTGGGGGTCATGCTGCTCGGCACGTTTGAGCGCTATCAGGCCGAGGAACTGCCGCTGATCGAATACCTGGCCAACCAGATTGCAATAACGCTCGACAACGCCCTGACGCACGAGAAGGTGGAACGTCTTTCCATTGCGGACGGCCTGACTGGTCTATACAACCGTCGCTTCGTGAGCGAAAGACTGGATGAGGAATATTCCAAGGCGGTGCGTTACGAATTGCCACTATCCATCCTGATCATGGATGTGGATTTCTTCAAGCGGGTGAATGACACCTTCGGGCACCAGGTAGGCGACAACGCCCTGATCGCAGTGGCGAAAGCATTGCAGGCATCGGTGCGCGACTCAGATCTGGTGGGGCGCTACGGCGGAGAAGAATTCGTGATTTTGTTGCCGCATACAGGCCTCGAAAAGGCCTTGAGCGTGGCGGAAAAAATTCGCCAGACGGTGAGCGAGACGCCGATAGAAGGCATGGGCGAAAAACGCATCACCATCAGCATTGGTGCTGCTGGTTTTCCGGATATCAAGGTTGCCAATATTGAAGAACTGGTGCGCAAGGCTGATGAGGCGCTATACCGTGCCAAGGAAGGTGGTCGCAACCAGGTGGTGCAGGGCGAATAGACACGTCCAAGTTGCGGGCGCCGCCTGCATGCTTAAGTATTGATTT
>CAVUID010000005.1:0-10746 GCA_963741495.1 uncultured Gammaproteobacteria bacterium | reverse complement strand
GCAGTTCGCACAGGTTGCCGTAACCGAGCCTGTTCTGGCACAGCAGCAGCAGGCGGCCCGGCTGGTCCCGGTTGGCCTCGTTCTCGATCCATACGTCGCAACCGATGATGCGGCTTGACGCCGCTGCTGCGCGCTGCCTTGTAGAACTTCACCATGCCGAACAGGCTGTTCAGATCGGTCAACGCCAGGGCCGGCATGTCATCGGCCTTGGCGCGCTCGACCGGCGGACAGGCATGGTCCTTGCCCACGTCCAGGCGCACTATGCCATCGGTAATGGAATATTCGCTATGGAGGCGGAGATGGATGAAAGAGGGCTTGCTCATAGGGGGTGGTATAATTTTTCCTTTAAACGATTTTACCACCTAATGAAACAACCCGAACTCCTCTTGCCCGCCGGTTCGCTGGAAAAAATGCGCACCGCCTACGCCTTCGGCGCGGATGCGGTGTATGCCGGCCAGCCGCGCTACTCCCTGCGCGCGCGCAACAACGAATTCAAGCTGGAAGAGCTGCGAACCGGCATTCAGGAAGCGCATGCGCTGGGCAAGAAATTGTTCGTCGCCAGCAACCTGATGCCGCACAACGCCAAGGTCAAGACCTACATGGCCGACATGGAACCGGTCATCGCGATGCAGCCGGACGCACTGATCATGGCCGATCCCGGCCTGATCATGATGGTGCGCGAGACGCTGGCCGGAGATGCCGGTTCATCTGTCGGTGCAGGCCAACACCGTCAACTACGCGGCGGTGAAATTCTGGCAATCGCTTGGGGCTGACACGCGTGATCCTGTCGCGCGAACTGTCGCTGGACGAGATCGAGGAAATCCGCCAGCAGTGCCCGGACATCGAACTCGAAGTGTTCGTCCACGGCGCGCTGTGCATCGCCTATTCCGGTCGCTGCCTGCTGTCCGGCTACTTCAACCACCGCGACGCCAACCAGGGCACCTGCACCAACTCCTGCCGCTGGGACTACAAGGTGGACAAGCGCGAGCGAAGATGGCACCGGCGACATCCAGAAGATCGACTTCGATTTCGACAAGGCAGATGCAGGAAAGCGCGCTGTCGGACTGCGGCAGCCTGCCGCGCCACCCGCTGGCCGACAAGGTCTACCTGATCTCGCGACAGAGACCATCCGGGCGAACTGATGCCGGTGCTGGAAGACGAGCACGGCACCTACATCATGAACTCCAAGGACCTGCGCGCGGTGGAGCATGTCGAGCGCCTGGCGAAAATCGGCATTGATTCGCTCAAGATCGAAGGTCGCACCAAATCCATCTACTACGTGGCGCGCACCGCCCAGATCTACCGCCAGGCGATCGACGATGCGCTGGCGGGCGGCCGTTCGACATGAGCCTGCTGGGCGCGCTGGAAACCCTGGCCAACCGCGGTTACACCGACGGCTTCTACCAGCGCCACCACACCGCCGAACACCAGAACTACATGCGCGGCCACTCGGAAAGCACCAAAAGCCAGTATGTCGGCGACATCGTCAGTTTTGACAGCCGCCAGCAAAATGGCGGAAATCAGCGTCAAGAACCGCTTCGAAGTCGGCGACCAGCTGGAAATCCTGCTGCCCGGAAGGCAACCGGGTGTTCAAGCTGGAGCGCATGGAAACCATGGCAGGCGATCCCACTGGACACCGCGCCCGGCAGTGGCTGGACGGTGCGCATCCCGCTGCCGCTGGCGCGATTTTTCGCAGGGGCTGGTGGCGCGTTTTGTATCTGGACGCGTGAGCAAATTTCCGGTATAATTTCCGGCCATTTAACTTATCAAATTGCCCTCAATGCAGCTTTTCGCCTTCGGCATCAACCACCACACCGCACCGCTCGCCATTCGCGAGCAGGTGGCGTTTCATGCCGAAAATCTGAAACAGGCGCTGCACGATCTGGTCGACCACCGTCCGGTCAAGGAAGCGGCCATCCTCTCCACCTGCAACCGCACCGAGATCTATTGCAACACCGACGAGTCCGCGAGCAGGCGATCGAGTGGATGGCGGATTTTCACCAGCTCAAGACCCACGCCATCGAGCCTTATCTCTACACCCTGCCCAGGCAGGACGCGGTCAAGCACGCTTTCCGCGTCGCCAGCGGGCTGGATTCCATGGTGCTGGGCGAAACCCAGATCCTGGGCCAGCTCAAGCAGGCGGTCAACACCGCCGAGCAGGCCGGCACCCTGGGCACGCTGCTGCACAAGCTGTTCCAGCGCACCTTCTCGGTCGCCAAGGAAGTGCGCGGCACGACCGACATCGGCGCCAACTCGGTGTCCATGGCCGCCGCCGCAGTGCGTCTGGCGCAGCGCATCTTCCCCAGCATCCGCGAGCAGAACGTGCTGTTCATCGGCGCGGGCGAAATGATCGAGCTGTGCGCCAACCATTTTGCCGCCCAGCACCCCAAGCACATCCTGGTCGCCAACCGCACCCTGGAGCGCGCCAACGCTGCTGGCGCAGCGTTTTGGCGGCGGCGCGATCACCCTGAACGAACTGCCCGACCATCTCGCCGCCTACGACATCATCGTCACCTCCACCGCCAGTCCGCTGCCGATCCTGGGCAAGGGCATGGTCGAGCGCGCCATCAAGGCGCGCAAGCACCGCCCCATGTTCATGGTCGATCTGGCCGTGCCGCGCGACATCGAGGAAGAAGTCGGCGAGATGGACGACGTGTTCCTCTACAGCGTGGACGATCTCGCCCAAGTGGTGCAGGAGGGCATGGATAGCCGCCAGGTCGCGGCCGCCGAGGCCGAAGCCATCGTCGAATCCCGCGTGCGCAGTTTCGTGCGACTGGATGGAAAACCGCGAAGTCGTGCCGACCATCCGCGCCCTGCGCGACCATGCCGACCGTGTGCGCCGCCAGGAACTGGAGCACGCCCAGCGCCTGCTGGCCCGGGGCGAAGACCCGCGAGAAGTGATGGAACTGATGGCGCGGGCGCTGACCAACAAGTTCCTGCACAACCCCAGCCACGCGCTGAACCACGCCAGCGGCGAAGACCGTACCCTGCTCGAATCGGCCCTGCGCCGCCTTTATCACATTCACCAGAATTAGCGCATGAAACCATCTATCCTGGCCAAGCTCGCCTCCCTGAGCGAGCGGCTGGAAGAGCTCAATTTGCTTCTTTCCAGCGCCGACATCACCAGCAACATGGACAACTACCGCAAGCTGACGCGCGAGCATGCCGAAATCACGCCGGTGGTCGAGCAGTATCACGCCTGGCAGCAGTGCGAGCAGGACATGAGAGACCGCAGAGGAAATGCTGGCCGACCCGGAAATGAAGGAGTTTGCCGCGGCTGAAATCGAGGAAGGCAAGGCGCGGCTGGAGCAGATCGAAATCGAACTGCAGAAGCTGCTGCTGCCCAAGGATCCCAACGACGAACGCAATGTGTTTCTGGAAATCCGCGCCGGCACCGGCGGCGACGAATCGGCGCTGTTCGCCGGCGACCTGTTCCGCATGTACACGCGCTATGCCGAGCGCCAGCGCTGGCAGGTGGAAATCGTCTCGGAAAGCCCGGGCGAGATGGGCGGCTACAAGGAAATCATCGCCAAGATCATCGGCCAGGGCGCCTATTCCAAGCTCAAGTTCGAATCCGGCGGCCACCGCGTGCAGCGCGTTCCGGCCACCGAAACCCAGGGCCGCATCCACACCTCCGCCTGCACCGTCGCCATCATGCCGGAGGCGGACGAACTGGCCGAGGTCAACCTCAACCCCGCCGACCTGCGGATCGACACCTTCCGTGCTTCCGGCGCGGGCGGCCAGCACATCAACAAGACCGATTCGGCGATCCGCATCACCCACCTGCCCACCGGCATCGTGGTGGAATGCCAGGACGACCGCTCGCAGCACAAGAACAAGGCCCAGGCCATGAGCGTGCTGGCGGCGCGCATCATGGACGGGCAGATGCGCGAGCGCAACGCCAAGGAAGCCGCCACGCGCAAATCCCTGATCGGCAGCGGCGACCGCTCCGAGCGCATCCGCACCTACAACTTCCCGCAGGGGCGCATCACCGACCACCGCATCAACCTGACGCTGTACAAGATCGACCAGATCATGGACGGCGACATGGATGAACTCACCGGCGCGCTGATGGCCGAGCATCAGGCGGAACTGCTGGCCAGTCTGGCCGGAGAAGGCTGATTGGCGACGCTGGCCGAGATTCTGGCGCAGGACAGCCAGAAGCTGCGGCAAGCCCTCGGCCTCGATCTGCGCGAAGCGCGGCTGGAAATCCAAATCCTGCTCTGCCATGTGCTTGGCGTGCCGCGCTCCTGGCTTATCAGCCATGACCGCGATGACCTGGCAGATCCTGCCGCACAAGCTTACGCAGCCTCTGCTGGCGCGCCGCCTGTCAGGCGAACCCATCGCCTACATCGTCGGCAGGCGCGAATTCTTCGGGCTGGAATTCATCACCACACCCGCCGTACTGATCCCGCGCCCCGAAACCGAACTGCTGGTCGAACTGGCGCTGGCACGCATTCCGCAAAACCAGCCCTGCAAGGTGCTGGATCTCGGCACCGGCAGCGGTGCCATCGCCATCAGCATCGCCAAGAACCGGCCGTTGGCGACGGTCACGGCGGTGGATCAGTCACTGGCGGCGCTGGCCGTGGCGCGCGAGAACGCCGCACGGCTGGAGGTGCCAAATCTGCGCCTGTTGCACAGCAACTGGTTCAGTGCGCTTGAAGATGAAGTGTTCGACCTCATCGTTTCCAATCCACCTTACGTAGAAGCTGCCGACCCGCATCTGCTTCAGGGTGATGTGCGTTTCGAACCCCTGTCAGCGCTGGCTTCCGGGGCAGATGGGCTGGACGATATCCGCCGCATTGCCGCTGCCGCACTGCAACATCTCAAGCCTGGCGGCTGGTTGTTGTTCGAACATGGCTACAATCAGGGAGAAGGCTGCCGCGAGATATTGCGCCAGCAGGGGTTTTCAGCAGTGGAAACCATCCGCGATCTGGCCGGGCTGGAACGCGTAAGCCTGGGGGTGAAGGAAAGTGTTTAGATTATGGCTTTGACAATCTAACGTTGACGTTATATATTCAAATCTCACTTACACGTTAGATATGGAGAGCGCCATGCAAGCCGTTGACATCATGATTCACATCGACGAAATGCTCGATACAACTCAGCAACAGGCCATTGAGGCCGAACTGAGGGAGATAGAGGGTGTAATTGCCCCGCGCTTCAATAAACCTCATCTGCTCGTCATCTCGTACAACGCTGACAGCACAAATACGGCTACATTACTGAAAACCGTGAAAGACAGGGGCTGTCAGGCTCAGGTCGTAGCCTTGTAATTCGGCATGACCAGCGGATTGTATAAAATTGGGGACGTGGCGGACATGCTGGATACGTCCGTCCGAACCCTTCGCTACTACGAGGAAGAGGGTCTGGTAACGCCGGTGCGGACCGAGGGCGGAACACGCCTTTATTCCATAGGTCATATTGATCGGCTGCGCGCCATTCTGAACCTGGTCAAAAGTGGTTATTCCATCGATGCGGTTAACCTCGTGGCAAAGCTGCGAGAGAACAGCCAGACCGGGGATGAGAGCCAGGAAGTGGTATCTGCCCAGCTGGACAGAATACTCAATGACATAGATTCCAGAATCAATGATCTAAAGAAACTTGCAGCCGAGATTGAGGCCGCAAGGGGGACGGTCCAGCAGTGTGCTGGCTGTCACAATCACCCCAGTACGCATGGCTGTCCGAATTGTCCAGTACGCAGCCATCTGCGTGACATTGAATTGCTGAATCTGGTATGGGATCAAAACGGGTGATCGTCGCCTTGATCAGGAGACGATCCTGGCTGGCCCAGTGAAAATTTTGCGCGGTTTCATGAGCGGCGGCATCAGCCCCTGTATTTCCGGCATTTAATCCAGCCGTTCGGCGCGCTAAATCCGCTTCGCCAGCTCGACCGCAATGCCGATGTAGTTGGCCGGTGTCATCTGCAGCAGGCGCTGTTTTTCGCCCTCGGGGATCGCCAGCGTCTGGATGAAGGCATGCAGCGAGTCGCGGTTGATGCCGCTCTTGCCGCGCGTGAGTTCCTTCAGCTGCTCGTAGGGGTTTTCCACGCCGTAGCGGCGCATCACGGTCTGGATCGGCTCGGCCAGCACTTCCCAGTTATGGTCGAGGTCGTCGTCCAGGCGCTGCGGGTTGACTTCCAGCTTGCCCAGGCCGCGCAGGGTGGATTCGTAGCCCAGCAGGGCATAGCCTAGTCCCACGCCCATGTTGCGCAGCACGGTGGAGTCGGTGAGGTCGCGCTGCCAGCGCGAGATCGGCAGCTTTTCGGACATGTGGCGCAGCACCGCGTTGGCCAGTCCGAGGTTGCCTTCCGAGTTCTCGAAATCAATCGGGTTGACCTTGTGCGGCATGGTGGAGGAGCCCACTTCGCCCGCCTTGACCTTCTGCTTGAAGTAACCGAGCGAGATATAGCCCCAGATGTCGCGGTCCATGTCGATCAGGATGGTGTTGACGCGGCCGAAGGCATCGAACAGCTCGGCCATGTAGTCGTGCGGCTCGATCTGGATGGTGTAGGGATTGAAGGTGAGTCCCAGGCCTTCGACGAAATGCCGGGCGAATTTTTCCCAGTCGATTTCCGGGTAGGCGGAAAGATGGGCGTTGTAGTTGCCCACCGCGCCGTTGATCTTGCCCAGGATTTCGACGCTTGCAATGCGCGCCTTCTGGCGCTCCAGGCGGTACACCACGTTGGCCAGTTCCTTGCCGACCGTGGAGGGCGAGGCCGGCTGGCCGTGGGTGCGCGACAGCATGGGCTGGGCGGCAAGGCCGTGCGCCAGTTCGCGCAGGCGGGCGATGACTTTTTCCAGGCCCGGCAGCATCATCGCTGTCGCGTGCCGATTTCAGCATCAGGGCGTGGGACAGGTTGTTGATGTCTTCCGAGGTGCAGGCGAAGTGGATGAATTCGCTTACCTTCATCACCTCGGCGTTGCGGGCGAGCTTGTTCTTGCAGCCAGTATTCCACGGCTTTCACGTCGTGGTTGGTGGTTTTCTCGATATCCTTCACTGCCTGCGCATCGGCTTCCGAGAAAACCGCAAGCCAGCTTGTCCAGCTCGGCCAGGGTGGCGGCGGAGAAGGGCGGCACTTCGGCGATGGCGGCCTCGCGGCTCAGCGCCTTGAGCCATTCCACTTCCACCCGCACGCGGTGGCGGATCAGGCCGAATTCGCTGAAATAGGGACGCAGGCCTTCGATCTTGCCGTGATAGCGACCGTCGAGGGGGGAAATGGCGGTGAGGGTGGAAAGACTCATGAAAAACTCCTTGATCAATCGCGCAATTTTAGCATGAGCCTGCCTGCGGTTCTCCGGCAACGATGATCATCTGTGGCGGCTTACGCTTCTCTTTCGCTCTTGCCAAGCTGATAAGCCTGGAATAGGGCATTTGTCAGCCCCTGGTGTTGATGGAGATCATCAATCGCCATTTCACGCGTGGCGATTGTCTGCAGCCTGCCGAGTACCTGGTTTTCCTGCCATGTGGCGGCAAAGGCTTTCTCGTCAAACTCCCCGTTAACCAGGAAATCAGCGGCTAGCCCCTGTGCGTTATCGAAAAAAATCTCCGCCTGCTGCATGACTTCGTAGAGATAGGAGTAGGTATCTATGCCATGTTTCTCGGCGAGGATCGCATGAGTTGCCTGGAGAGATCCATGGCTTTCGACTAAGTCGTCAAGGTTGATCGTTGCAGATGGCGCATAGGTCTCGCCCTTGAAAGAGAACTCGACATGAGCATCAATGCTGTTTTTCATCTTGTTCACCCGTGCTGAATAATTGTGACGGCCTGCGTTCACGCCGCATGCCAGGCCATTGAAACACTTCGTAACATCTTGTTACCCGGTTGATATAAGTCGGAAACCCCTTTTCCCTATCATGCTTCACATCGACGGACAACAAAGCATCTCCGCAGTATGACGGGTGATCACAGCGGGTTGCTTGGTTCGTTCGATTATTGTTAAATTTTACAGGAATAGGATTATGAAAAAAGCACTTCAAGTTGCAGTACTCGCCTCCTTGCTGACCTCGTTCTCGGCTTTTGCCCACCACCCTGCTGAGGATATCGTCGATCCGGACATCTACGAGATGATTGACCTGAATGTGGCCGATACGCCGCATGCGCTTCTGGATTTCACGGATATGGGCAATTAAGAGCAAGCAGGATCAACCCCGGTTTCTTGGCCGTTAAACGGGCGAGAGGCCGTGGTTTGTAAACTTATTTTTAGCATGATTCAAGGCTGATATGAGCCTGGTTTTTCATCCTTAAATCTTTGCCTGTGACCTGAAGCGTGGGCTTTGCTGCAGGCAAGGTTGATTCGCAGACAAGAAACGCAGCGCAGCCCTGGAGGGTTAATGCCTGGTCGCCGGACGCCAATTTACTGATGATGCCGGATGGGCGCGCCGTCTATTACTGCGGCGACGACTTGTAACCTATGATACTTTCCACAGCCGGTAAATACGTTCAACTTGGGTGACCAATTCCATGAGGCTGAAGCTACGGGCTTTTTCCAGGCACAACTGACCTTCTATATATAATTTTATGGCTGGAAGGCTGAATACGCCATTCTGAGCACAAATGTCGGAATTCAGCTCGCAGTCGACATACGCCAGGGCAATGTCAGGGAATTGTTGTGCCATCAGGCTTTCGATCTTGGGTTTGATGATTTGGCAAACACCACAATGAGCTCCTCCAAAAAGGATGAACACAGCCTGTCCCGGTTTCAGTTGTTCAATCTGGCTGGCCGTAGTGAGGGTTTGCATGGTGGCGTTGGCTTGGATGAATAGTGGGACGGGCTAATCAACGGATTCCCGCTTAAACCGCAAGTGGGACAAAGGCGAATTGGTCGCCATCGAAAAGGCCCTTGTCGCTCAGTTTTAAGGCCGGAATGACCAGCAGGGCCATGAACGAGAGCGTCATGTAGGGCGCGCGCAGCGGAGAGCCGAGCGCCCTGGCCGCATGATCCAGCTCGGCATAACGCTGGCCCACCATTGCGGCAGGTTCCTGGCTCATCAGGCCTGCGATCGGGAGCGGCAGGCTTTGTACAGATTCCCCATCGCATACGGCGATACCGCCGCTGCTCTCAACCAGAATGTTCACAGCGCGCGCAATTTCCTCACGCGAGCAGCCAACGGCAATCAGGTTGTGGGAGTCGTGGGCGACTGAGGAGGCAATCGCGCCGCGCTGAAATCCGAAGCCGCTTATGAAGGCGAGGGCGGGTTTGGCATCCGGCTGGTAGCGATTGAGCACCATCAACAGAAGCATGTCGCGCTCCGGGTCGGGCTCCAGTATGTGGTTGACGCTACGCGGCGGCATGTGGCGTTGCCGGGTCAGCAGTTCGCCATCTACTGCTTCGATAACACGCACCATGCTTGCGCCTTCATCAGCGATACAAAGCGCTTCGGGGTCAATCGGGCGGGCGTTGAAACGGTTGATTGCCTGCCCCGCTTTGCCGGCAACCAGGCAGTGGCCATCCTCGGCCACCTTGGCGCCGTTCACGTAGGTGGCGATGGGCTGGAATTCATGCAGATTGGCGAACAGGACAGCATCCATCGGGTCACCCAGTTGCAGGGTGCCGACGGGCAGATGATAGTGGCGGACCGGGTTCAGACAGGCGCAGCGCAGCACGTCGAAACGGTCATGGCCCTTGGCGACTGCTCGTGCAGCGAGGCGATTGATATGCCCGGCGACTAGATCATCCGGGTGTTTATCGTCGCTGCAAAGCATGACCTGTTCGGGGGTTTCCGTGATCAGGGAATGCAAAGCCTCGAAATTACGCGCTGCCGACCCTTCCCGGATTTGCACCATCATGCCGGCGGCGATTTTGTCACGTGCTTCTTCCAGCGAAAAACATTCGTGATCGGTGGAAATGCCCGCCCCGGCATAACGGCGGGCTGCTTCACCCAGCAAGCCGGGCGCGTGGCCATCGATGGGATAACCCCGCTCGCGCGCCAGATCGAGCTTCGCGCCAACTTCCGGGTCGCCATTGAGAACGCCAGGGAAATTCATCATCTCGGAGAGCGCAACAACGCGCGGCTCATCAAACAGCGCCGCGATATCCGCCAGTTCGATGCGGGCGCCCGCTGTCTCGAACGGTGTTGCCGGCACGCAGGAAGGGGCGCCATAAAATATTTTGCACGGTGATGCCTGAGCCGATTCAAGCATGAAACGCACGCCCTCTATGCCGAGCACATTGGCGATCTCGTGCGGATCGGAGACGGTGGCGATTGTGCCGTGGCACACCGCCTGGCGCCCGAATTCGGCAGGGGTCAGCATCGAACTCTCGATGTGAACATGGGCATCGATCAGCCCAGGGGAGAGGTAGCACGCCTCTGGCCGCTCTTCCCCCAGCACTTCTATCGCGCTGATCACCCCATTCTGCCAAGCAAGCCTGCCGTAGCGGACGGTGCGCATCTCGATGTCGACCAGGTTGGCGGTCAGTTCGCCGCTGAGATTGTTCATCCGGCTATATCCATTCGGTGATTTTTGAGGAAATATGATAAGGAGTTTGGATATGTTTCATGTAATTTATCATTGTGTTAATGCTTTGAGAAACCATAAACGCTTGTGTCAGATAAGCGGCATGATGGTTACGGCTATAGGCTTGGTTCTTGCGATCTGTCTGTGCAGAGGCTAGAAATATATGGATATTGACGTATTGCTGCAACAAATCCGCACTTGCCGCGTTTGCGAGGCGCATCTGCCGCTGGGGGCGAATCCGGTTCTGCGCGCGGCGGGCAGCGCGCGTCTGATGATCGTGGGGCAGGC
>CAVUID010000004.1:0-32598 GCA_963741495.1 uncultured Gammaproteobacteria bacterium | reverse complement strand
AGATCGGCATTCGTCTCGCCATCGGCGCACTGGAACGGGAAGTGTTGCTGCAGTTCCTGATCGAAGCCGTCATGCTTTCAAGTCTGGGCGGGCTGATCGGAATTGCCCTGGCCACCGGCGCGTCCATCGCCCTGTCAAACCTGATGAGCATCCCCTACCTGTTCGATGCAAGCATCAACCTGCTGTCCTTTTTGTTTTCAGCGGCCATTGGCGTGATATTTGGCTATTTCCCGGCGCGGCGGGCGGCCGGCCTCAACCCGATCGACGCCCTGCGGCACGAGTAATAGAGTTAACCTGATGGATGCGATTTATGGCCCGGAACGCAGGGAAAAAACAAATTGGGCTATACTCTCCCGCGTCGCCTGAAGGCCGTCAGAAGTACGGCCAGGAACGGCAATTTTCTGTTAATCGGGGGAACATCAAAGTGAAATCCGGAATTTACGCATGGGCAGGATGGCTGGCAGCAGCGCTGGCCTTCGCACTGGCTCCTGCCACACAGGCGCAGGAAGCGCTCGGCCAGAACGACCAGATCATCCACGATGTCGCGAGGATGGGCAAAGGCGAGGAAATCACCCAAATCATCAAGGAAAACCCCGCCATGCGGGATGCGCGCACCGGCCTCGGCAGCACGCCGCTGCACATGGCGGCGACCAACCCCGATACCGGGGCACTGAAAGCGCTGCTGGCAGCCGGAGCGGACGTCAACGCCAAGGACATGGACGGGAACACGCCGCTGCACATGGCCGCCTACTCGAACAAATTCGAACATTCGAAACTGCTGCTGGAGGCAGGCGCTGACGTCAATGCCGTTTCGACGGGCGGGCGCACGCCGGTTGCCATGGCACGCAAATCCCGCGCCGACGATGTGATCGGGCTCATTTCCCTGTGGATGTTGAAGGGCTGCAAGGCGGGCGAAAAATGCATCCAGGCTGAAAACAGCAACCTCAAGAAATTGATGGATTAAGCAGCCCCAATGCCTTTCAGCCGCCGTGATTTTCTTGCCGCTTCCGCCGCCCTGTGCGCTTCTCTTTCGGCACACGCGACGCCCCTGATCGGCGTTTCGCAACAACTCCTGCCTCGTGCCAGGGGCAGGCGGGTGGTCATCGTCGGCGGCGGATGGGGAGGCTTGAGCGCCGCCCGCCACCTGCGCGACCTGGCGCCCGAACTGGAAGTGGTCCTGCTGGAAAAGAATCCGGCGCTTCTGGTCCCTGCCCCTGAGCAACAAGTGGCTGACCGGCCTGGCGGACGACAAATACCTCGCCCACGATTACCAGACCGCCGCCAGCGCCTACGGCTACACTTTCATACAGACCGAAGTGTCCGACATCGACCGCGACAAGCGACGCGTCGTCACACAATCAGGTTCGCTGGATTACGACTGGCTGATTCTCGCCGTGGGCATCCGTTACGACTACGAGGCCTGGTACGGCGATGACCGGCGCGCGGCCGACCACACCCTGAAGCACTATCCCTGCGCCTATATCCCCGGCAGCGAACAGCGGGCGCTCAAGGAAAAACTCGACAACTTCAAGGGCGGCGATCTCGTCATGACCCTGCCGCCCATGCCCTACCGCTGCCCGCCGTCGCCCTACGAGCGGGCGTGCATGATCGGGTCAATGCTCAAATCGCGCAAAATCAAGGGCAAACTCATCGTCCTCGACCCCAATTCGCACGTGCTGAGTTTCAGCCGGATTTTCAGCGAACAATATCCGGACCAAATCGTCTACCTGTCCGAAACCAGGTTGAAATCCGTCGATCCGTTCAACAAAACCATTCAGACCGAAGTCGACGATTTTCGCTTCGACGATGCCATTCTCATGGCGCCGCAACAGGCCGGCGACCTGGCGTGGAAAGCGGGCCTGATCGCCAGAGGAAATGACGGCAAACCCACCGGCTGGGCCGACCAGCACCCGGTTCACCTGCATGCGCGGGAAGACGAAAAGATTTTCCTGATCGGCGACATGATAGACAAGGCCTCCCCGCTCTTCGGCCATTATCCCAAGACCGGCCAGATGGCCAGCCGCCAGGGGCGCATCGCCGCGCGCGAAATCGCCGCCCGCGCCAAGGGCTTAACCGCCGAGAAACTGCTCCCGGACAGCACCTGCTATGTGTTTACCCGGATAGAACCGCTGGAAATGACCCGCGTCGAGTCCCGCTACAAGTTTCGCGGCGATGGCCTCATCGCGCAAACCGTCAGGCAGAACCTTGACCCGAATCCGAGGGGAGAGGACATCCAGTGGGCCAAGGCCATGTTCGAGGAATTTCTGGCGTTCAAGGATAGCGATTAGCTATCAGCCAAACCTGTTCTGCTGAAAGCAGATGGCTGACAGCTAATACTCAATGCCTTGCATAGACGCTGGTTTTGCCGTTGGCCTCCACCAGCAGGGTATCGTACAGTTCGCGCTGGGATTCGCGCTCCGAACTGGCCGAATCCACGATCGTGCAACCGGCCTCGCAAGTAGGATCGCCCCCTTCGAATCCAGGTGCGCCGAGCGGCAAACCCGGTACGGCAAGACCGCGGGCACGGGGCTTTTCTGTCAGCAACTGCTTGATGTCCTCAGCCGGGACATGTCCCTCGACAAAATAGCGTCCGATCTTCGCGGTCAGCACGGATTCCACCTTCTGCGGGACGCCGAGGCGACGCTTGAGTGCCGCCATGTCGCGCGTAGCCTTGAAGGTCACGGCAAAACCGTTCTCCATCAGGTGATAGGCCCATTCCATGCAGGCCAGGCAGGGGTCCGGTCCGTAAATCACGACCGGGGGAAAACCCTTGCTTTCCGCCGCCTGTGCTCCATGCATGCGTCATGGCCAGGATAGCCACAATCAAAATTCGTCTCAGCATTCTCGTTCCCCGTCTGTCAGCTTCAGCGGCGATGTTACAACGAACAGCGCAAAGCGGCTATTTGTTGCGCAAATAGCGCACATCGTCGAAGGTCGCCACCCATTGCGGCCGATACACCACCAGCAGGGTGAGCATCATGCCGCTGAGCAGAGCCTCCGACCAGCCCATGAGCAGGAAATAAGGCAGATAATTGCTGGTCAGATAATCGACCGTATAGGCCCCCGGCCAGCGCCAGCACCCCGGTTGCGGCCAGACCGGTCAAGGCCATGGCGAATGCCGCGCCGATAAAGGCATTGACGAAAATATAGACGAAGAAATGATTGGGCAGCCTGCTGTCCGCCAGGCGGTAAATCGAGTAACTGATAGCCACCGGGAGCACGTCCATCAGCAGGCCGTTGACAGAAAAACTTGCCCAGCCGCTCAGGCCATACAAAGTCACCCCCAGCAACACAATACCCATCCCGACAATGGCCAGCCAGGGACCGAACATGAGAGTAAAAACCGTGGCGCCGAGCAGATGGAAATTCAGTCCCGGCCTGATGCCGGTCTTGATGCTCCATAGCACCATCAGTGCCACGCACATGCCCAGAAACAGATGCAGCTGTTCATTGTCACGCAGGCGCCGCCAGGGTGCCGCCCTTACGGACCAGGCCAGCACCACCGACGAACAACAGGTGCGCAAACCATTGCCAGGAAGAAGGAAGCAGGCCGTCGGGGAAATTCATGGGCTTATTTTACGCTATACTTTCGGCTCAATATTTTGACGGGAGTAAAAATCTTGCGTTTGGCGCTTTTCGATCTGGACAACACACTGCTCGCCGGGGACAGCGATTTCGAATGGGCCCAGTTTCTGATCGAACAGGGGGTGCTCGACCAGGAAGTCTACGAAGCGCGCAACCAGGCATTCTACGACCAGTACAAGGCCGGCACGCTCGATATCCACGAATTTCTCGATTTCCAGCTCAAGCCGCTGGCGCGCCACCCGCGCAGCCAGCTGGATCTCTGGCATCTGGAATTCATGCAGCAGAAGATCCTGCCCATCGTCACGGACAAAGGCCGGGAACTGGTCAAACAGCATCTGCGCGATGCTGATCTGGTCGCCATCGTCACCGCCACCAACAGCTTCGTCACCGCGCCCATCGCCCGTGAATTCGGGGTGGAACACCTGATCGCCACCGAGCCGGAACAGGTGCTGGGCGAATTCAGCGGCAAGGTCAACGGCACGCCCTCCTTCCGCGAAGGCAAGATCACCCGCCTCGACGACTGGCTGGCTGGTCGCGGGCATGCGTTGGGAAGACGTGAGCGAAAGCTGGTTCTACAGCGACTCGCTCAACGACCTGCCGCTGCTGCAGCGCGTCAGCAAGCCGGTCGCGGTCGATCCTGACCCGACCCTGAAGGCCCACGCAGAATCACACGGCTGGCCGGTCATCAGTCTGCGCTGATGCACCATCAGCGCCTGCTGTTTCTGGGGCTCCTTCTGCTGGCGCCCATCAGCATCCTGGTGCGCTGCTCTCAGGCAGCACCGACCTTTCCCTGGTGCAACTTATCCACGGCAGCGACATCAGCAGCAGGAAATCCTCTGGCAACTGCGCGCGCCGCGCGCTGCCAGCGCCTTTGCCTGCGGCGCCCTGCTGGCGCTGTCCGGCGTGCTGTTGCAGGTGTTGCTGCGCAACCCGCTTGCCGACCCCTATCTGCTTGGCATTTCCGGCGGTGCTGCGGCAGGCGCACTGTCTGCAATGCTGCTGGGACTGGCCGCCGCCATCAAATTCTCCGCACTCGGCGGCGCGCTGATAGCGCTGCTGCTTGGTGCCGGCGCTGAGTTTCCGCCGCCACGCCTGGAGCATCCATCACCTGCTGCTCACCGGCATCGCCCTGTCCGCCGGATTCGGCGCGCTGATCAGCCTGTTGCTCAGCATTGCGCCCAGTGCAGGCGTGCACGGCATGCTCTACTGGCTCATGGGCGACCTGTCCTACGCCCAGTCGCCCGGATTGACCTGGGCCGCATTGCTGGTCGCCGGGATTGCCAGCGGCCTGCTGGCCCGTCATCTGGATGTGCTGGCGATAGGAGATCTCAAGGCGAAATCGCTGGGTATCGCGGTGCTGCCCGTGCAGGCCGCCATTTATCTTATCGCTGCCGTGGCTACCACGGCAGCGGTGCTGGAGGCGGGCAGCATCGGCTTTGTCGGCCTGGTCATCCCTCACCTGCTGCGCCTCATGGGCATGGACAGCCACCGCTGGCTGATTCCCGGCGCCATCCTGCTGGGAGGCAGCTTTCTCACCCTGGCCGACACGCTGGCACGCACCCTTGTCGCGCCGCAGCAGCTCCCGGTCGGCGTGCTGACCGCGCTGACCGGCGTTCCCCTGTTGCTGTTCCTGCTCTCGCGTAAACGCTGATGCTGCAGGCGCAAAATCTTAATCTGGGCGTTCCAGGCAAAGTGCTGTGCCAGGACCTGACGCTATCTCTGGAGGCCGGCCAGTGCTGGGCCATCCTGGGGAAAAACGGCAGCGGCAAGACCACCCTGATCCAGGCCCTGTGCGGGCTCTCGAAACCCGCTTCGGGCAGCATCCGGCTCGACGGAAGGCCACTGGCAAGCATCCCGCGCAGGCTTCTGGCGCAGCGCATCGGCGTTCTGCTGCAGGAAGAAAGCGCTTCCTTTTCCGGGCCGGTGCTGGACTACGTGCTGCTGGGGCGTTTCCCGCATGCGGGAAGCTGGCAACCGGACGACAGAGACCTCAAGGTTGCACGCCAGGCACTGAATCTGACCGGCATGGACCAGGCGGCGACACAATCATTCGCCACGCTCTCCGGCGGCGAACGCCAGCGCGTGCGCATTGCCCAGCTGCTGGCCCAGGAACCCGGCATCCTGTTTCTCGACGAACCGCTGCAACACCTCGACCTGCCGCACCAGCTTGCGATGATGAAACTGTTTCGCGAACTCGCCAGCCATCAGCAGAAAACCGTTGTCATGGTGCTGCACGACATCTTCTGGGCCAGCCACTTTTGCAGCCACGCGCTGCTGATCCATGAAGAAGGCAGAATCATGAGCGGCGAAAGCACCCGCATGATCTCCGGAAATAATATGGAAACCCTTTACCAGTGCGGATTCCAGGAAATCAAAACAAGTGATGGAAATTATTTCCTGCCCACCTTAGAATAGCTGCAACATGCCTAAAAACATCCGGCTCTTTCTCCCGCATTCAAAACGGGCTGCGCGATGAAATTCTTCCAGCCGCGCACACTGCACAAGCGCATCATGTTTGCCATTGCGCTGTTGCAACTGATCGTGGTGGGCCTGTTTGCAGCCTACCTGCTGATACAGCAGGTAGGTAACGAAATCACCAATCGCCAGGTGCTGGGGCACAAGATGATCGCCATCACTGGCCCGGCCGTATCGCACCTCATACGGCATGACCGGGCCGGTATTCCGGACTACCTCGGCACCATGCTCGGCGATCGCGCCGTTGCCGGCATCACGGTCAAGGATGGTGTTGGCAATGTACTGTTCCAGCAAGCCAAGCTAAGCGGCGATCTGCACCCGGTAGCCGGCTGGTTCAAGGCGGCCGCACCGCGCCCCAGAGTCAGCACCGAGCTTAAATCCGGGCAGGCTTCGGTGGGTCTGATGACTATCGAACTGTCCAACGATCCTCTCAACGAGAAGATCCGCAGCCTGCTCAATGATGTTTCCTACCTCTTCATGCTGCTGCTTGGCGTCGACCTGATCGCGATCCAGCTCCTCGTCAAGTCGGTGATGGCCCCGCTCACTCCGCTTGCTGCCCTGGCCAGGAAAGTTTCCGAGGGCAAATGGGACAGCACCATGCTCGTCCCGGCGATCAACGACAGCGATGAAGTCAAAAACCTCTCTGATGCCTTCATCACGAGCGCAAAAACCATGCGCAAGCAGATTCATGACCTGGAGAAAACACGCGCCCGCCTGGCAGAAAACGAGCTCAAACTGCGTAATCTGGTGAACAACATGCAGGAAGTGCTGCTGGAAGTCGACCAGAACGGCCTCATTACCTTTCTTAACCCAGCCTGGGAAACGCTCACCGGCTATGCGACCGAAACCACGCTGCAGCGCCCCTTTGCCGATTATCTGAATCAACCCAAGCATCAGGCCTATTTCGAAGCCGGCCGGCTGGAACATATCCCGCTCTCCGAATTGCAGCTCGAAGTGCGCGCCCAGGATGGCAGAGCAGTATGGATGCAGATGAGCACCTCGCTTCAGCACGATGAATCGGGCGCAGTCACCGGCCTGATCAGCACGCTGGAAGACATCACCGAAACACTGCACCTGCAGGAACTGCAGCGGCAGCATGAACAGGATCTCTACCGCCTCACCATCACCGACCCGCTCACCGGGGTCTACAATCGCCGCCACTTCGACGATTTGCTGGAAAATCTGCTGCACATGAATCTGCACAAGGGGCATTCCCTGGCGCTCATGGTCGTGGATCTGGATGGCTTCAAATTCATCAACGACACCTATGGTCACCCGATTGGCGATGAAGTGCTGCGCACCGTAGCCAACGCGCTGCGCGCCAACGAACATCAGGGTGGAGCGGTGGCACGCATCGCCGGGGACGAGTTCGCGGTGTTGCTGCAGAATGTAAATGAAGTGGAGGTGCGACAAGATCGGCCACATGATCCACGCCGACCTCAGCCGCATCATCATTCCCCTTCCTGTCGGCCAGCTCACCATTCAGACTTCGATCGGCATCGCGGTGGCCCCCGTGCACGGCAAACTGCCACAGGATCTGGTGCGCGCTGCCGACGTGGCGCTCTACCATGCCAAGAAAAGCGGCCGCAACCGTGTCGACACGCTCTCGAAAGAACGCGGCGCAGCCATCATGGATATCTTCTCTCAGGGCTTCGAAGTACGGAATGCCATTGCAGCCGACATGATCCTGCCCTTCATGCAGCCCATCGTCGACCTCAAGACCCGCAAGGTATTCGCCTACGAAGTGCTGACACGCATGCGGCGCGGCGACAGCTTCGTGCCGGCGGACGATTTCATCCCCATCGCCGAAGACCTGGGCCTGATCCGCGACATGGACCTGTTCGTCATTGGCCGGGCCTTGACCCTGATCCCCAAGAACGTGCACCTGTTTGTCAACATCAGCCTGAATTCATTCTACGCACCGGAATTCACCCAGCAATTGCGCGACCTGCTGCATTCGCCCATTGCCAAGGGGCGCTCCATCACGATCGAATTCACCGAGCGCCAGACCACCGAGATGTCGCAGGAATTCATCCAGATGTTCGACGAAATCCGTGCTGATGGCTGCAATGTGGCGCTGGACGACTTCGGTGTCGGATATTCCACCTACAGCTACCTGCGCCAGCTACGCCCGGAATTCATCAAGATTGATGGCAGTTTCGTGCTGCAACTGAAAGAAAACAGGGAAGACGTGAAAATCGTCGAACAGATCCGCGAATTGGCCCAGGTGGTAGGTGCGCATACCATAGCCGAACACATCGAGGACGAAGAAACCATCGCCATGCTGGTCGAGATGGGCGTCAATTACGGTCAGGGCTACTATTTCAGCAAGCCGGTCAATGTGGATGACAAGCACTGGCTGAGCGCCGATCTGGTTTAACACCCATTCTCTCTCGCCGCGACTTTCGCGTTAATCATTGCGTCGTCAGCGTGTATAATCCCGCGACTGCTACCCCATTAAGGGCATAAACCCCTCATCTTCATGATACGTAAACTCATCCGCAAAGTTTTCAGCAAAGCCCGCCCCAAAGCCGGGCAGAACGCCCAGCCAAAGATCATTCCCGAAAAAAAGCACGGCGTTCGTCGCAACCAGATCAGTTCATGTGCCATCAAGGTCACGGCTGAACTCCAGCACGCAGGCTATGCCGCTTTCGTGGTCGGCGGTGCGGTGCGCGACCTGCTGCTGGGCAAAACCCCCAAGGATTACGACGTTGCCACCGATGCCACGCCGGAGCAGGTGCACCATCTGTTCCGCCGCTCGCGCATCATCGGCCGCCGTTTCCGTCTGGTGCATGTGATGTGCGGCCCAGAGACCATCGAGGTATCGACTTTTCGCGGCCCGGCCGCAGGTGCTGCCGCTGATGGCGAGACGGATTTCAGGAAAGCCCGCCACGCTACCAATGAAAGCGGTCGCATCCTGCGCGACAATGTTTTCGGCAGCCAGTTCGAAGACGCCCTGCGCCGCGATTTCACCGTCAACGCCCTGTTCTACGACCCGTCCAGCGGCGAAATCTGGGACTACATCGATGGCTACCAGGACATCAGGGACGGCGTGCTGCGCGTCATTGGCGACCCGCGCACCCGCTATCAGGAAGATCCGGTACGCATGCTGCGTGCCGCGCGTTTCGCCGCCAAGCTGGAATTCCACCTCGACCCCGCCTCGCGCGCGCCGATCGCCCAGATGGGACATCTGCTTGAGGACGTCCCGCCCTCGCGCCTGTTCGACGAAATCCTCAAGCTGCTGTTTTCCGGCCACGCTCAGCGCAGTCTCAAGCAACTGCGCGCCGAAGGCCTGCACCACGGCGTGCTGCCGCTGCTGGACGTGATCCTGGAACAACCCATGGGAGAGCGCTTCGTCACCATGGCGCTGCACCAGACCGATTTGCGCATCAAGGAAGACAAGCCGGTTTCCCCGGCCTTCCTGTTCGCCGCCCTGCTGTGGCATGAAGTGCTGGCGATTTCGCAGAAACTCGAAGCCGCTGGCGAACGGGCTATCCCGGCGCTCTATCAGGCCATGGAACAGGTGATCCAGACCCAGGTGGAAATGCTCGCCATCCCGCGCCGCTACACCACCAACATGAAGGAAATCTGGGGACTGCAGCCGCGCTTTGCACAGCGCTCGGGCAAACGGGCGTTTGCGCTGCTCGCCCATCCGCGCTTCCGCGCCGGCTACGACTTCCTGCTGCTGCGCTGCGAAAGCGGCGAACTGGAAATGGAACTGGGCAGCTGGTGGGAAACTTTCCAGCACGGCAGTGACGTGCAGCGCGCCGAAATGCTGCAACCCGACACCGGGCCCAAAAAGCGCCGCCGCCGGCGCAAGCCGAAGAATGCCACCGGTTCGGCCGACACAACCGACCTCGCGGCGGAAGACTGAACATCATGCCTATCCGCGCCTTCATCGCCCTTGGCAGCAACCTCGACGACCCCGCCGCCCAGGTCAGCCATGCCTTTGGCGAACTGGATTCACTTCCCGGCACGCGCCTGATCTTCCAATCTTCGCTATATCGCAGCGCACCCTGGGGCTATTCCGACCAGCCGGATTTCATCAATGCCGTGGCGGAAATCGAAACCCTCCTTGCGCCACGTATTTTGCTCGAAATGCTGCTGGACATCGAACACCGGCGCGGACGCGTGCGTGAATTCCTGAATGCGCCGCGCGTGCTCGATCTCGACCTGCTGCTCTACGACGGACTGATTCACCACGAACATGGCCTGACCCTGCCGCACCCGCGCATGCACGAACGCGCTTTCGTTCTCATGCCGCTGACCGAAATCGCGCCCGACTGCATCATTCCTGGACACGGCCTCGCTCTGGAATGCCTCGCCCTGTGCACCGATCAAGCGCTGGAGCGCTTGCCGGCAGTCCAGGCCAAGCCAGTTCATTCCGCTCCACTGTTACAGGCAGCCGGATAGAACATGCTGCCTGCGAAGCATCGCTTCATTGTTGTCGAAGGCCCCATTGGCGCCGGCAAAACCACACTGGCACGGCTTCTCGCCGAGCGCACGCATACCCGCCCGTTACTCGAAGATGCTGACGCCAACCCATTCCTCGCCAAGTTCTACCATGACCCGGAACGCCATGCCCTGCCCACCCAGCTGTTTTTTCTGTTCCAGCGCGCGGAGCAGATGCGTGCACTGGCGCAAAACGATTTGTTTCAGCAAGGCACGATCACCGATTTTCTGCTCGACAAAGACCCGCTGTTCGCCCGGCTCAACCTCTCCGATGACGAATTCAGGCTGTACCGTGAAATTTATCGCCACCTTCAGCCACAGACACCCAGGCCCGACCTGGTCATCTACCTTCAGGCGCCGGTGGAAGCCCTGATGGAGCGCATCGTGCAGCGCAAAATAGGCTATGAGCAAACCATTACGCTAAACTACCTGACCCGGCTGACAGAAAGCTACAGCCAGTTTTTTCATCACTACGAAGCCTCGCCGCTGCTGATCGTTAACAGCGAAAATTTCAACTTTTCCAGCGAACCGAAGGATTTCGACCTGCTGCTGGAAAAAATTGCCGGCATGCGCGGCGGGCGGGAATTTTTCAACCGGGCGGACTAGAAGATCAATTAACCACGGGGCGCACGGGGTACACGGGGTAAAATCTTGAAACTGCACGATATGCTCAATAACCAGCACTGAATGATCACATTCAAGATCCAAAGACGTTTTCCCCGTGTCCCCCGTGGTTAGAAAGGGTTTTAAAAATTGAAAACAACGCTGCACACCCTGCAACAGATGGCCGATAAAGGCGAAAAGATCGCCGTCCTGACCTGCTACGACGCCAGTTTTGCGACCCTGCTCGAAACGGCGGGCGTGGATGTCCTGCTGGTCGGCGACTCGCTCGGCATGACGCTGCAGGGCAGCGAAACCACGCTTGCCGTGACGCTGGAACACATGGCTTACCACACCCGCTGCGTCGCCGCCGGCACCCGGCAGGCATTCATTGTCGCCGACCTGCCCTTCGGCAGCTACCAGGAAAGCCCGCAGCAGGCCCTGCGCAGCGCCGCCCAGCTGATGGCGGCAGGCGCCCACATGGTCAAGCTGGAAGGCGGGCAGGTCATGGCGGAAACCGTCGCCTTCCTGACCGCACGCGGCATTCCGGTGTGCGGCCATGTCGGCCTCACGCCCCAGTCGGTGCACCAGCTCGGCGGCTACCGCGTGCAGGGCCGCGGCGATGCCGCGGCTGAACACCTGCTGCAGGACGCACGGGCACTGCAGGACGCCGGCGCCGGCTTGCTGGTGCTGGAAGCCATGCCCTCGACCGTGGGCAAGGAAATCAGCGCCAAGATCGCCATTCCCACCATCGGCATCGGTGCCGGCCCGGATTGCGACGGCCAGGTGCTGGTGCTGCACGACATCCTCGGCATCTACCCAGGCAAAACGCCGAAATTTGCCAAAAATTTCATGCCCGGTGCGAGCAGCATCCAGGCTGCTGTGGAAGCGTTCGTAGGCGCGGTAAAGAGCGGTGCATTCCCTGCGCCGGAACACTGTTTTTAGAGCACTCGATGGAAATCATTTCCTCCATTTCCGTCCTGCGCGAAACCCTGCAGGGACGCCAGCCGGTGGCCTTCGTGCCCACCATGGGCAACCTGCACGACGGACATATCGCCCTGGTCGAACAGGCGCGCCGGCATGGCCGTTGCGTGGTGGTGAGCATCTTCGTCAACCCGCTGCAATTTGGTGCCGGCGAGGATCTGGAAAAATACCCGCGCACCCTGGAAGCTGACTGCCGCAAACTTCAGACAGCCGGTGCCGACATCGTCTTCACCCCGAGCGCGCAGGAACTGTTCCCCACGCCGCAGCAGTTCCAGGTCGAACCGCCGCCCATTGCCAGTGAACTGTGCGGCGCCTTCCGCCCCGGCCATTTTCGCGGCGTCGCCACCATCGTGCTGAAGCTGTTCAACATCGTGCAGCCCGCCTGCGCCGTATTCGGCAAGAAGGATTACCAGCAGCTCCATATCATCCGCGGCATGGTGCGCGAATTCGACCTGCCAATCGAAATCGTTGCTGGCGAAACCATGCGTGCCGAAGACGGCCTCGCCCTCTCCTCGCGCAACGGCTACCTGACGCCAGAAGAACGCGCCGAGGCCCCCCGCCTCTACCGCAACCTGCTGCAAATCAGGGAAGCCGTGGCATCAGGCCGACGCGACTTTGCCGCGCTGGAAAGCGCCGCCGCAGCCGATCTCGCCAGCCACGGCTGGCAGGTGGATTACATCTCGCTGCGCCATGCCGACACCCTGCAGACCGCGCAAGCTGGAGACACCTCGCTGGTGGTGCTGGGCGCCGCCCGTCTGGGCACTACCCGGCTGATTGACAATCTCGAATGCAGCGCCCCCTGAGTGATCTAAAATACTTACAGCCTCCTCAAAACCCCTACAGCCGCATCAGGGAAAGTACTCATAACAGGCAAAACAGGTGTATGATTGGTGCCGCAGAATCGAACCCAGCCGAACGAAAGAATGAACAAAAAAACCTTATTGATTGTCGATGACAGCCGTGTCTCGCGCATGATGATCCGCGCACTGGTACTCGAGCGGCAACCGGAGTGGCAAATTTTCGAGGCTGGAAACGGTGAAGAGGCGATCAATCAGGTGCGGGAAAACATGCCGGATTATGTCACCATGGACATGAACATGCCGGGCATGGATGGCGTCGCCGCCTCGGAACAGATCCGCCAGGCCTATCCCGCGACAAAAATCGTTCTGCTCACCGCCAACATTCAGGAAAGCTCGCGCCAGAAAGCGCAGCAACTTGGCCTTGCCTTTGTGACGAAGCCGATTACCGCTGCCTGCATTGATCAGGCCCTGGCATTCTATGCTCAGCCCTGACATGCTTGAACTCGATGACATGGAGCGCGACGCGCTGACCGAGGTGTTCAACATCGGAGTCGGCCAGGCTGCCTCCGCCATGAGCCAGATGGTCAACGACCGGGTGGAGCTGTCCGTGCCCTCGATCAGCTTCACCTCGCGCGCCGCTGCCGCCCTCGAACTGACCCACGACGCGGGGCAGCGTATCTGCGGTGTGAGCCAGCGCTTCCAGGGCAGCTTCGAGGCCGATGCCATCCTGATGTTCCCCGAGAACAAGAGCCTTGAAATCGTGCGCCTGATGATCGGCGACGACATGCCGATCGAGGAACTGACCGCCATGGAGCAGGAGGCGCTCACGGAAATCGGCAACATCATTCTCAATGCCCTGATCGGTACGCTAGCCAATGTGTTTGGTTCCGAATTTTCCAGCTCGCTGCCGGCTTTTCATTTTGGCACCAGCAGCGAAATCCTTCAGGCGGAGCGCAAGAATGCCGATGACCTGGTGATGCTGCTACATGTCGATTTCAAACTGGAAACCCACCAGATCAATGGTTATGTGGCTTTTCTGCTCGACGTCTCCTCGGTGCAGGGTCTGAGGGACAGCATCAACCGGTTCATGGGCAATATCGCGCGCTGATCTCATGCACGGACTACACTCTACTCAGTTGGCGTTATGCGCAGCAGCATTTGATGCAGCCAGCAATGGCCTGCTTGTTCTCGATCACGAGGAACGCATCGTGCTGTGGAACGAGTGGATGAGCCACCACTCGGGCCTGAGCCCGCAGAAGGTCATGGGGCGCACCCTGACCGAACTGTTTCCGGAATTACAGGGCAGCCGTCTGCTCATGGCCTTGCGCGGCGCATTACACAGCGGGCATCCCTCACTGCTGTCCCAATCTCTGAACAAGGCACCGCTGCCTCTCTTTTCCGGTCCATCCCCCACACCGCAGCAACTGCGCATCCGCCAGGCAGTCAAGGTGCTGCCGCTGACACCCGACGGCATGCCGCGCCACTGCCTGATCCAGGTTACCGATGTCAGTCTTTCTGTGGCGCGGGAAAGACTGCTGCGCGACCAGGCGATAGAACTGCGTGCCTGCTCGCACCTCGACAGTCTGACCAGCATTCCCAACCGGCGGCAACTGGATGAATATCTGGCCCGGGAACTACGGCGTGCGGTACGCGCCTCTGCCCCGCTGTCGCTGATCATGCTCGACATCGACTACTTCAAGCATTACAACGACACTTACGGCCACCAGATGGGCGATCAGAGCCTGATCCAGGTCGCTGCCGCGCTGGAATCCACCCTCAAGCGGCCGGGCGACATGGTGACGCGCTATGGCGGCGAGGAATTTGTGGTGGTGCTGGTCGATACCGACAAGGCTGGCGCGGCCGTGCTGGCCGAGAAAATGCGGGCCAGGATCGAAAGCCTGTCCATCAAGCACGAACAATCACTGGTTGCGCCACATATCACCATCAGCCTGGGTGTAGCGAGTGCCATACCAGGCCTGGACTGTGAAGCCAGCACGCTGATCCTGGCTGCGGATCAGGCCCTGTATCAAGCCAAACATAACGGTCGCAACCGTGTCCAGATTTACGATCCGGAGCTGTTGTGCGGAATCAGGAATCAGCCAAATTTCCGTGCATTGCAAGCCTGAAAACTTAAGCTGAATGCCGTCATAATCAGCCGTGGCTGGCAAGTGGACGATATTGCCCGGAGCAACCCCAAAGACACCTTGCGGGTGCGCTCGACGCGACACTCCGATTTCACAAGTCCTCGCCGCCTGAGGCCGGTAACGTGACCATTACCCCATTAGGGGCTATAATTTCGCCCGACCTTACCAGCCGAATTCGTCTCATGACCGACAGTAAATCCCCTTTGGAACAGGAAGTCGCCGCCCTGATCGTGCAGGCACTCAACCTGGAAATCACGCCGCAGGAAATCAACCCGGCTGAGCCGCTTTATCACGAAGGCCTCGGGCTGGATTCGATCGACATGCTGGAGCTTTCGCTCGCCATTTCGAAAACCTACGGATTCCAGCTTAAATCCGACGCCCCCGACAATGCTTCCATTTTCTCGTCCCTGCAGAGCCTGACCCGGCACATCGAGAAGAGCCGCGTCAAATAGGCCTACCTTGAATATCCGCCTCGTTTTGCGCTTGCTGTTCATCATCGCGCTGGGCTGGGGCTACACCCGACTCCTTCAACTGGCACCACCTGCCTGGCACACGACTGCTGGCGGCATTTCCGTCGGTACTCATCAGCCTGCTGCTGGCCTTCATGTTCGGACGCAGCCTCTCCCATGGAGAAGCCCTGATTACGCGCATCGCGCGCTGCGAACAGCCGGACGGCCTGTCTGACGAGTTGCTCCATTACACGCGCCGGCTGACCGCCGTCTGGTCGCTCTACATGCTGGGTTGCGCACTGCTTTGCGTCCTGCTGGCACCGCAGGTCAGCGCCGGCCTGCTGGCCGCCTTGCCGCCGACACTGGCCGGAGCGCTGATTTGCGGCGAATACCTGTTCCGCAAATGGCGTTTCCGCCAGTATGCCCACCGCAATCCGCTGGCGCTGATGCTGTTCCTGATTCAGCACGGCTTTCCGGCCAAATAACATGCCCTCCATCCCGCTCCTTTGCTCCCCGCAACGACGGCCAGCCCGTGGCCTGGCGCCAACGGCCCGGTCAGCCCGAATGAATTCCTGCATGAAGTCGTGAGCCAGAGCTGGCTAAACCAGAAGGAGCGCGGCAACCCCTTCCTGATGCACCTGATCACCTGGATCACCCTCAGGCTCGGCCGTCCGGCGGGGCGCATACTGCTGGTGCCATCAGCCTGTATTTCCTGCTCTTCTCGCGCCGGCACGCAATGCGTCGCGCCTCTACCTGCGCC
This sequence comes from uncultured Gammaproteobacteria bacterium, assembly GCA_963741495.1. Classification (GTDB taxonomy): domain Bacteria; phylum Pseudomonadota; class Gammaproteobacteria; order Burkholderiales; family Sulfuricellaceae; genus Sulfurimicrobium. The sequence goes on along the minus strand of CAVUID010000004.1, from coordinate 16,349 downwards.
GCGCCCTGGCACGCAAACCGCACTGGCTGGACCTGTATCGCCACTATTTCTGCTTTTCTGCGACCATCCTCGACCGGCTGTATTTCCTCTCCGGCCGCCAGGACTATTTCGAGATTGAGGTGCATGGATTGGAACCCATCCAGCAAACGCTCCGGCAGGGGCGCGGCTGCGTGCTGCTCGGCGCGCATCTGGGCAGTTTCGAGGTGCTGCGCTCGCTGGCGGTACAGTTCGGCGAGGTGCCCTTTGCCATCCTGATGCACATCGACAACGCCCAGAAAATGAACGCCATCATGAATACGCTCAACCCGGCGCTGGCAGACTCGATCATTTCCATGGGCTCGCCGGATGGCCTGCTGCGCGCCAAGGAAGTCATCGATGCCGGCGGCATCGTCGGCATCCTCGGCGACCGCACCCGACCGGGAGACAAGACCCTGCCCTGCCATTTTTTCGGCGCCGAAGCCCATCTGCCCGATGGCCCGCTCAGCTTCGCCAGCATCATGCACGCACCAGTCGTGCTCGGTATCGGCCTGTACCGCGGCGGACGCAGCTACGAGGTGCATTTCGAACTGCTGGTGGAAAGCCTCGAAGCGCCGCGCGCACAGCGGCGTGAGATCATTCAGGGCCATTTGCAGCACTATGTTTCCCGCCTCGAACATTACTGCCGCATTGCACCCTATAACTGGTTCAATTTCTATGATTACTGGCAGCGCCGCGGGGCTGGAGCAGGGCCTGCAGGACAGCCTCCAGCTGCTGGCCTCGCCGGCTGGCGCGATGGTGAAGCAGCTGCTCCCCAGTGACCCGACCGGCGCCATGCTGAACCTGCTGGAAGACTGGGGCGGCGCACGCAGCGGCCCCAGTCTGCAGCACGGCGTGTGGTTCTCCGATGACGGCCGGCGCGCCCTGCTGCTGGCGGAAACCCGCGCACCCGCCTTCGACATCGACGCCCAGCAGCAGGTGGGCGATGCCATCCGCCAGGCTTTCGACGAAAGCCGCTCCAGCCCGGAACTGCGACTGCTCATGAGCGGGCCCAGCGTCTTCGCCGTGCAGTCGCGCAACCTCATCCACAATGACGCCTGGCGCCTCAGCCTGGTGGCCATGCTGCTGGTAGCAATCATCCTGCTGCTGGCCTACGGCTCGCCGCGCCTCTTGGGGCTTGGCATCCTGCCGGTGGCGAGCGGCGCACTGGTCGGCATCGCCGCCGTCAGCCTGAGCTATGGCAACGTGCATGGCATCACGCTGGGCTTTGGCGCCACCCTGATCGGCGAGGCGGTGGACTATCCCACTTATCTGTTCACCCAGCGAGCCGCCGGAGAAAGCCTGCGCGACACCCTCGGACGCATCTGGCCGACCCTCAGACTGGCCGTCCTGACCACGGTGTTCGGCAGCCTCACCATGCTGCTCTCCGGCTTCAGCGGCCTGTCGCAACTGGGCATGTTCTCGCTTGTCGGGGTGCTGGCAGCCGGGCTGGTCACGCGCTACGTGCTGCCGGAAATCGCGCCCGGCCATTTCGCCATTGCCAACCGGGCACGACGCAGGCCTCTGCTGGCGCGCGGGGCATCCATGCTTTCCGGCCTGAAATGGCTGCCGCTGCTGGTCTCTCGCCGCCGCTGCCGCGTATCTGGCAACGCAGCGCCAGGACCTGTGGGAGAACGAACTTTCCCGCCTCAGCCCGATTCCGTCACCGGCGCTGGAACTGGACCGCAGCCTGCGCGAAGCCATGGGCGCGCCCGACGTGCGCTACCTGATCGCCGTTCCCGGCGCCACCCGGCAGGCCGCGCTGGAACACAGCGAGGCGCTTGCGCCGCAACTGCAGGAACTGGTGCGGCAAGGCATCACGGCCGGATACGACCTGACTGCGCGCATCATCCCCAGCGAACGCACCCAGGCAGCGCGCCAGGCCGCTTTGCCTGAGCCGGAAACCTTGCGCCGGAATCTCGACCAGTGCCGTGGCGGCAACGCCCTTCAGGGCCGATATCTTCGAGCCTTTCCTGCAACAGGTGGAACAGTCGCGCCACCTGCCGCCGCTGCAAGCCGCGGACTGGCAAGGTACGCCGCTGGGCGGCCTGGCCGAAGGCCTGATGGTCAGGCAGGGCGATGGCTGGGTGGCGCTGATTTCGCTGCGCAACGTGAGCGACGAAGCGGCGCTCAAGGCATTCGCGTCCAGACTCGGCGGTGAGCCTTTCTGCTCGACATCAAGGGCGAATCCAGCCGCATGATCATGCAATACCGCGACCAGTCGCTGCGCTACTCCCTGCTCGGCGTGGCGGCCATCCTGCTGGTGCTGGGCATCGGGCTGCGCAATATCCGCGCCGTATTCGCCGTGCTGCTGCCGGTTGCCGCCGCCATGCTCGCCACGGCAGCGCTGCTGGCCGGGATGGACATCAGGCTGTCGCTGTTCCATGTCGTTTCCCTGCTGCTGGTGCTGGGCATCGGGCTCAATTACGGCCTGTTCTTCAACCGCCCCGCGCTGGACGAAGCCGAACGCCGCCGCACCCTGTTTGGCGTGCTGGTATGCGCCGCCAGCACCGTGAGCGCCTTCGGGGTGCTGGCCTTCTCCGCCACTCCGGTACTGCAGGCGATCGGCATCACGGTGGCGCTGGGCGCGGTTTTGTCCTTATTGTTCGCCGCCATGTGGGCCAAGGCCGGGTGAAAGGGATTCGCCATTGTTGACACTCTCCAGCCTGTGCAAATACACTTGATGCGCATACAATATACGCATCACTGCAGGAGGTAAACCCCCATGCAAACAGCCTATGATTCCGGCGCGCCCAAGCGCCCGACCAACCTGAGTTTGAACAGCGACCTGCTGCGTCAGGCCAGGGAACTGGACATCAACCTTTCGCAAGTACTCGAACATGCCCTAGATGCCGAAGTCAGAAAAAAGCGCGCAGAGCAATGGCTACAGGACAATCGCGAGGCCATTGCGCAATACAACGCCGACATCGAGCTGAATGGGGTGTTCAGCGATGGTCTGCGGAGTTTTTGATGGCCCAGTTCCATGTATACCGTAACCTCAATACCGCAAGCAAGGCCGCAACCCCCTATCTTCTGGATGTGCAGAGCGATCTGCTGAGCGAGCTTGCCACCCGCGTGGTCGTTCCCCTGCGGCTGCTTTCCCACTATTCCGGCAGCCCCATGAAAGCTCTGACGCCCTGCTTCCAGATCGAGGGGCATGACGTCATCGCCCTCACCCAGCAACTCGCCGCCATCTCCGCAAAGGAAATCGGCGCTCCGGTAACTGATCTGTCCGGGCAGCATGCCGAAATCATCGCGGCGCTCGATTTTCTGGTTTCCGGCTTCTGAGCATGACCCCCTGTTCATCACTCATTACACCCTGGCCAGCGCCCTCGGCCACGGCAAGGCGGCGACGCTCTCGGCCCTGCAGGAAGAGCGCAGCGGCCTCGCGCCAATGATTTCGCCGACGCCCCGCTGGACACTTTCATCGGCCGCGTGGCGGGCGTTGAAGAAATTGCCCTGCCACCAGAGCGCTGGCCGAATTCGACTGCCGCAACAACCGCCTGGCGCAACTGTGCCTGGAACTGGACGGCTTTGCCGCCGCCGTGGCTGTTGCGCGAGAAAAGCATGGCGCCAGGCGCATCGCGGTGATCCTGGGCACCAGCACTTCCGGCATTCTCGAAACCGAGCGTGCCTACCGCCGCCGCGATCCGGACAACGGCGCGTCTGCCCGGCGACTTCCATTATGCCGCAACGCAAAGCATGCATTCCGCAGCCGAATTCGTGCGCCGCTACCTGGATCTCGGCGGCCCGGCCTTTGTCATTTCCACCGCCTGCTCCTCCAGCGCCAAGGTCTTCGCCAGCGCCAGCCGCCTGATCCAGTCCGGCCTCTGCGATGCCGCGGTGGTGGGCGGCGTGGATTCGCTGTGCAGCATGACGCTGTACGGCTTCAACGCGCTGCAACTGGTCTCGCCGCAGCCCTGCCGTCCCTGCGACCCGGAGCGCAACGGCATTTCCATCGGCGAAGGGGCCGGATTCTTCCTGCTGGAAAAGGAACCCGCTCGCGCTCGCCCTGCTGGGCTACGGCGAAAGCAGCGACGCCTACCACATGTCCACGCCGCACCCCGAAGGCCTGGGCGCGGCGCTGGCCATGGAGCAGGCGCTGAGCCGTGCCGGGCTGGCGCCGCAGCGAAGTGGACTACATCAATATGCACGGCACTTCCAGCCGCAGCAACGACAGCGCGGAAGACAAGGGCATGCTGCGCGTGTTCGGCACCGGCACGCCCTGCAGCTCGACCAAGGGCGCGACCGGCCATACCCTGGGCGCTGCCGGCGCGGTGGAAGCCGCCATCGCCTGCCTGTGCCTGGAGCATGGCCTCATTCCCGGCACCTGCAACACGCAGCGCATCGACCCCGAACTGGGCAGCGCCATCCAGCTGCAACACAGCAGCCGTAAACTGCGCCGTGTGATGAGCAATTCCTTCGGCTTCGGCGGCAACAACTGCAGCCTGATTTTCGGGGTGCAGCCATGATCGATATCTACCTTGCGGGCATCGGCCTGTGCGCCCCCGGCATGCTCGACTGGGCCTCTGGCTCCGCCGTGCTGCGCGGCGAAATGCCCATCAGCGATGAGCAGCCCAAACCGGTGGCCACCCTGCTGCCGCCAGCCGAACGGCGGCGCAGCAGCCAGGCCACCCGTTTCGCCCTGCAGGCCGGACAGGAAGCCATCACTCATGCCGGCATATCCGCCACCCAGGCCGCGGTGGTATTCGCCTCCTCGGATGGCGACGGCGAGAACCTGCACCATATCCTGGAATCGCTCGCCCAGCCTGAACACGAAGTCTCTCCGACGCGCTTCCACAACTCGGTGCACAACGCCGCCGCGGGCTACTGGAACATTGCCACCGGCGCGCGCACCCCGGCCAACAGCATTGCCGCCTACGATGATTCATTTGCCGCCGGCCTGCTGGAAGCCGCTGTCCAGGCTGCGGCCGAAAATATTCCGGTGCTGCTGGTCGCCTTCGATCTCCCCCTGCCCACGCCGCTGCACGAGGTTCGCCCCACTGCGGCCCCCTTTGCCGTGGCGCTGCTGCTGACGACCCAGCCCGACAATGCGCTGGCCCGCCTGCGGATCAGCCTGGAAGCCTGGAACAGAACGGCGGCACGGTCATGTCGCAACCCTGAGCTTGAAAGCCTGCGCTGCGGCAATCCCGCTGCCCGCGCGCTGCCGCTGCTGCAGGCCGTGGCTACAGGGCCAGGCGCAGCGCATTGTTCTGGGCTGGGGCGACAACAATCTGGTCATCGAGTTGAATCGTGAATAAAGCAGACCAGCCCGAGGAAACACCGAACCCCTCCCAGCCTCCCCTTATCAGGGGAGGGGCAGATCGGGGAGGAGCCGCCATCCCCCCTGACAAGGGGGGAGCGAGGGGGGTTCTCAGGAACATCACCAAAGACGAACTATGCCAGCTGGTACCGCACAGCAGCGCCATGTGCCTGCTGCATGAAGTGGTGGAATGGGATGAAGACCAGATCCTGTGTCTGGCGGTCAACCATCGCGATCCGGCCAACCCGCTGCGCCACGAAGGCCGCCTGCCGGCCCTGTGCGCCATCGAATACGCGGCCCAGGCCATGGCCGTGCATGGCGGCCTGACGGCAAGGAAAAGTCAGGGCAAGCCGAGAGCCGGCTTTCTCGGCAGCGTGCGCGACGTGAAATTGTTCGCTGATTATCTGGATGACCTCGCCGAGCCGCTGGAGGTTCGCGCCATCATGCAGATGGCCGATGCCAACAACTCGCTCTACGAACTGCGTGTTTCGGCTGCTGGAAAAGAGCTGATGACAGGCCGCGCAGCGGTATTTTTGCAAACTGGAGAAGAAGCATGAAACGCGCGCTGGTCACGGGCGGCAGCGGCGCCATCGGCGCGGCGATCTGCCGGGCGCTGGCGGCAGATGGCCTGCATGTCATCGTTCATGCCAATTCACGGCTGGATGCCGCAGAGGTGCTGGCTGCCGAGATTCGCACTGCGGGCGGCAGCGCCGAGGCGGTGTGCTTCGACGTCACCGACGCCACGACGACTAGTGCGGCGCTGGAAAAACTGCTGCAGGAAGGCGCCATTCAGGTGCTGGTCAACAACGCCGGCATTCACCACGACGGCATCCTCGCCGGCATGAGCCAGGAACAGTGGCACAGCGTGATCGACGTTTCGCTCAACGGCTTCTTCAACGTCACGCAGCCCCTGCTGCTGCCCATGCTGCGCACCCGCTGGGGGCGCATCGTCAACATGTCCTCGATTGCCGGAGTGATGGGCAACCGCGGCCAGGCCAACTACGCCGCCGCCAAGGCCGGGCTGATCGGCGCCACCAAGTCGCTGGCGCAGGAAGTCGCCTCGCGCGGCGTCACCGTCAATGCCGTGGCGCCCGGCATCATTGAAAGTCCGATGATCAAGGATGCCTTTCCGGCGGAAACCATCAATAGCCTGGTGCCGATGAAACGCGCAGGAAAACCGGAAGAAGTCGCCGCGCTGGTGAGCTTTCTTGCTTCGGACAAGTCCGCCTATATTTCCGGGCAGGTTATTTCCATCAACGGAGCCATGGCGTGAACATTGCCGTCGTAATTCCCGCCTACAACGAGGCCCGCACCATCCGCGAAGTCGTGCAACAAGCCTTGCAGCAATGCCCGCAGGTGATCGTGGTGGACGACGGTTCACAGGACGGCACGGCGCAGCAGCTCGAAGGCCTGCCAATCACCCTGCTGCAGAACCCCGCCAATCTCGGCAAGGCCGCCAGCCTGTGGCGCGGCATGCAGGCGGCGCTGCAACTTGGCGTGCAGGAGTGATGACGCTGGACGGCGACGGCCAGCACGACCCGCGCGACATCCCGCGCCTGCTGGCGGTGGCGGAAAAATTCCCGGCCCACATCGTGATCGGATCGCGCCTGCACGAGAAAGCCAACATCCCCCGGCGCCGCTACCTGGCCAACCGCTTCGCCAATTTCTGGATTGCCTGGGCTGCGGGCTACCCCATCGCCGATTCGCAGTCCGGCTTCCGCTACTATCCGGCCGAACTGCTGCTGCAGGTCACGCTGCAGCACGAGCCGCGCCACTCCTTCGTGTTCGAGAGCGAAATCCTGATCGAAGGCGGGCAGGCGCGGCATCAGGAGCGTCGCCACGCCCATCGCCGCCATCTACCGCGACAACGCCCGCCCCAGCCACTTCCGTCCGGTGCTGGACATCGTGCGCATCACGCGCATGGTGGCGTGGAAGCTGTTTACGCGCGGAATGTTTATCAGCGGCCTGTATCGCAGCCTGAGCGGCAAAGCACTGATCGTCGAGTAACAGAGATAAATCACATGCCTTATCAGGGAAAAACACGTACATTCGCCATCCTGCTTGTGCTCGCCGGGTTCGGCATCGCTAGCTGGCAGCACTTCTCCGAACAGCCTCCATCTTTACCAGACAGCAGCTTGGCGGCGTTTGCATCCGAAGCGGCTACTCGCCCAGGCAGCGATCAGACACTGGCCAGCGCTTTCGAGAATCATCGAAGCAACCTCCAGATCGAGGGGCAAGGCACGGTCAGCCGGATTCTGCCGGACGACCTCGATGGCAGCAGGCATCAGCGCTTCCTCATCCGGCTGGGTTCAGGCCAAACCCTGCTGGTGGCGCACAACATCGATCTTGCACCCAGAATCGACGCGCTCAGGGAAGGCGATCAGGTCACGTTCTATGGCGAATACGAATGGAATGCCAAAGGCGGCGTGATTCACTGGACGCACCACGACCCGGCCGGGCGACATGCCGACGGCTGGATCAGGCATGGCGGCCAGACCTACCGCTAAAGGCCGTACCTCAGGAACCCGGCAAGCGATCCAGATGCGCATCCCCATTTGAGCGGACTGCCAGCCGCGCCGGATCGAAATGCACCAGGCGGAAGCCCCGTGCCTGCAATGCGCCGACGATTTCCGCCAGACTCTGCTGCGTGGCCGGGCGCGTGTCATGGAACACCAGCACGCAGGGTACAGCCGAATCCCACTTGTTCAGGATTCCTGACACTCGCTCCACGATGGCATAGGGCGTGGCCAGTGGCGCAGCGTCGCCTGAGGAAACGCCCATCACCACCTGATAGCCCGCCTCAGCCGCCGCCTGCCGCACGGCGGGCGTATCCACCAGGTAAGGCGGACGGAACAGGCGCGGCGCGGCGGGGTCAAGCAGGTTTGCAGCGAGTTTTTCCCACGCGGCGATCTCTTCCAGCACGGCTTCCTTATCGCTGAGCCATGGCCAGCGGAACCAGGCGTGGCGTGTGCTGTGGTTGCCAACCAGATGCCCGCCAGCGAGAATTTTGTTCACCAGCTCAGGATGCGCCGCAATACTTCCTTTCTCACCCCACATCTCATAGGGCGAAAAATATTTGCGGCGTGCCAGCGCGGATTCCGGCACATCCCCCAGCAGAAAAAATCCCGCCCTGACTGGCTGGCCATCATCGCCACGAATTCCGGATAATGCTTGCAGAACCTTGTCAGTCGCGCCGGGCAGAGGTCCATCATCGAAAGTCAGCATGAATTCGCTGGCATATGAACTGCTCGCAAGCAGCAAGGTCATATAGAACGCGGCACAAAGCAGATTGCGACAGTGAAAAAACATAAGGTTCCAGAAACAGTTAAAATTGCGGCGGAGGCTTTTGATTTTGAGTTACGGGCAATTGCGGATTATAATACACGCCCTTTTGTCCCTGTTTTGAGGGGGAGCTTCATGCAACGAACCATGCTCAAATCGAAACTGCATCGCGTCACGGTCACTCACTCCGAGCTTCACTATGAGGGTTCCTGCGCAATCGACGAAACCCTGCTTGAAGCCGCCGACATTCGCGAATACCAGCAGATCGAGATCTACAACATCACCAATGGCGAGCGCTTCACCACCTACGCCATTCGCGCCCAGCGCGATTCCGGCGTGATCTCGATCAACGGTGCCGCCGCGCACAAGGCCAACCCCGGCGACATGATCATCATCGCCACCTATGCCGTGTACAACGAACTGGAATTGCAGAAATTTCAACCCGAGCTGGTGTACGTAGACGCGCACAATCGCATCGTCGACAGGCGCAGGGAAATTCCGGTTCAGGCTGCCTGATAAAAACCGGTCTGAGAATAGAAAAGGGCAGCCTGTAAACAAGCTGCCCTTTTTATTTGGTGCCGGGAGCCGGAATCGAACCGGCACGCTATTGCTAGCGCGGGATTTTGAGTCCCGTGCGTCTACCAGTTCCGCCATCCCGGCTGATAGAGAGGGGCGATTATCAACCAAAACACCGATTTCGGCAAGTAGCGACGCCGTCTGGCAGCGTTTTCCGGGCGTCGAATACAGTGGATACTTACTCTCCGCGTATCAACAATACCGGGGTAGTCGCGGTGCGCACCACGCCTTCGGCCACGCTGCCCATCAACAGGCGGTGAATGCCCTGGCGCCCGTGGGTTCCGATCACGATGATGTCTGCCAGCCAGGTCCTGGCCTCCTCAGAGATCATTTCCGGGATTCTGTGCCCGCTGACATCGATTTCAAGCACCTTTCCTTCACAAGCTACGCCTGCCTGCTGTGATTGGGCAACCGCGCCATTCACCACGGCTTCAGCCCCATGGCGCATCGCATCCAGCAACTCCGGGTAGGCGTAAAACTCCCCGTCCGGGTTGAACACCACGGGGTTGAAAACATGCACAAGGCGCAACACCCCCTGTGATTCCCTGGCAATCCTGATGGCCTCGTCCAGGGCCAGATTTGAAGTATGGCTTCCGTCAACTGCAACCAGAATTCGCTTGTACATGTTTTTCACTCCATCAATAGCATTCCTGCCTATGACATTCCCGGCCGGAGTGCAGCATCAACCATCATGCCAGAAACCGGCTGGACCCAATTCGCCTCAACTGAAAACACCAACACCGAATATTGTATACCCGCATTATTACGGTTGACATCAGCAAATAAATGCCTGATGGCGGAAAAATACATATTTCAAACAAACAATTAATTACTGAATAACTGGCTGTTAGAATACGCCATGAACGATAAAATCCGACGTATCCTCAACCAGATCACCGCCCTCGAAGATGAATTGCGCGCAACGCTTCATGAACAGGAAGGGCGTTTACGCTACCAGATCGAGGGGAAGCGCATCGAGTTCGAGCATGCCATCAAGGATGCGCATCTCAAGCTGAAGCGCGGCGTATTTCGCTGGTTCATCTCCATTCCGCCGCAGAACTTCCTCACCGCCCCCATCATCTACGGCATGGTCGTGCCACTGGCATTGACCGATCTGTGCGTCTCGTTCTACCAGCTAAGTTGTTTTCCGGTTTACGGCATTCCCAAGGTCCGGCGCTCCGAATACATCGTGTTCGACCACCAGCACCTGGCCTATCTCAATATTTTCGAGAAACTTCACTGCCTCTATTGCTCCTACGCCAGCGGGGTGCTGGCCTACGCACGCGAGATCACAGCCCGCACCGAGCAGTATTTCTGTCCGATCAAGCATGCGCGCAAAATGCTCAGTACCCATCGACGCTATGCAGCCTTTCTGGATTATGGCGAGGCGGAAGATTTTCATGACAGGTTGAATGAATTCCGTGCACAACTTGCGCAGGAACTCGAAAGCGATGCAGGACAGAACAACAAAAAAAATCCGGATTAACCGATTCCACGACACGGATGGTTACGCTGCATGTTGCCCGAACTGATTGAGCACTTTCTGTTTAAACCAGCCAGATAAACTTTTTCAAGCTTGAAGCGGGTTTTAGGCCGGTTCCGGATACGCATCTTGAACGTGCGTTTCAAGTTAGGTTTCGTGTGTTGCAAAAATATTGCCTCCCATAAAATCCAAGCGAGCCTGAAGCGCGGCGCTTCCGGGAAAAACGGCCCCCTCAAACCGCCCAACCGACTTGGGTATAATGTGCGCCATGACCAACCCATTCACCGCCCGCTGGACCATCACCGGAAACAACCTGTGCCTTGGCCAATGGGAAATCCGCTACCTTGGGCGACTGATCGAACTCGACCCCGATCAGCGCGAGAATGACATGGGCAGCTTCGGCATATTCAGCTATATCTTTCCCGACGACGAAGACCTGGCTGAAGGCCTGCCGGAAGACGACTGGATTCTGGAACACGCCGAATGGCTGGCCGGTTTTCTTGCCGCCCACGACATTCCCGTGGATGAAGAGCACATGCGCTGGTTTTACCAGGCAGTCAACCCACATGACTGGCGCTGCGGCAGTTGCGGCGGTTGTATTTGAGGTACTCCGCTCAGGCTCGCTATTTCGGCCGTTCGATAGATTCTTTTTCCATCAGCAGGTAGGTGTTGTAGGCATTGGAACGGTTAGCTTCGTGGAAGGCGGGCATTTTCTCGTATTTCTTCCATGAAGTGCCGGCATAAGCTTCTTCAAACGGCACGAAATTTTCCACCGCCCGGCCCATGGTCTGGCGCAGGTATTGCAGATACTGCCGGGTAAATTGCAGGGTAGCCGCCGCATCCGGAGCAGCAGCGCCATGACCGGGGATCAGGTATGAAGGCTTGAGAGTGGCGAGGCGGTCAAGCGCCTTGAGCCACGCTGCGCTATCCGCATCGCCGACATAAGGCACCCGCCCCTTGAAAATCAGATCGCCGGTAAAAAGAACGCCATCTTCCTTCACCAGCATCGCCATGTCCTCGCTGGAGTGGGCTGGGCCGACATGATGCAGGCTGAAATGCAGGCCGCCCAGCTCGAAGTTTTCATCACCACTGAGCCAGCGATCCGCGGACAAGAGGCGGGTCTTCTCGTCCACCCAGGGAAACAAATCTTCGCGGCGCTGCTTCATGCGCAACGGGGCCTCTTCGGAGGCGAGATATTCCTTCCCACCCTGGTGCGCCCAGATTTCCGCCCCGATAGCCTTGAAGGCCTGCAGGCCGTAAATATGGTCGGCATGGTAATGGCTCACGATCACGCGTTTGATGGGCTGGCTGGTGACTTTGCGGATGGCCCTGATCAGCCCTTCGGCCAGCACTGGAGTGCCGAGTGAATCGAATACCACGACGCCTGCCGGGGTGACGACAAAGCCCGCATTGGACATGAAGCCCTGATTGGCGGAAGAAGCCGCCCCCGCAAGGCCTTGCACGTAGTAGACAATGCGCGCTGGCCTTGATCGGCTGGAGCTCTTTGTCCGGCGAACCGTATCACCCGCCTGGGCGGAAGTGGCGAGAAGCAAAAACAGGGAGCAGGAATCGCATGGTTTTGTCCCGTACAAAAGATGTATGGGCATTATTGCCTGCGACTGGCGGACTTTCAAAGCACAGAAAATGCGCGATATTCACATACCGCGCTGATCATGTAACTCACAACTCACATTGACGCCCCTGCTCGCCGAAAGCCTGCTGTACAAAAACTCCAGACCCAGCAGTAAACCCGCAAGATTCAGCAGAACACTAACCAGATCAAAACCCATTCCATCCGCCCTATCAATAAAATACCGGACTAGTCTCAATGCTGCGCAAGCAGTATGTCCGGACAACATGACAGGAAAATGGCAACACCCATGACGCGGGTGTCAATCTGCCCGTGATTCCCGGGCAAAGGCAATTCGGCCTTGAAGAGATGGCACATATGAAACCTCTCAAAGCGCCATGCCGGAGACTTGCCCTTTGAGTGATAATTGAGATTGCGGCCCCCTACTGCTTGATCGCCTTGACGTCGCCCGGCGCGCGCAGCCCCAGCGTGTAGCCCATGGAAACATGGTGGAAGCGCCACACCGTCTTGTCGGTGTGGATCGCCACGCCGAACGGAATGGTCTGCCCAGGAGCGAACGAAAGATCGCCATCGCTGTTGTTACCGGCCAGCTTGCGCGTAAAGGTGACGGTATAGGTGCCATCCTTGTTTTCGCCCTCGGCCTTGACCAGCGCCTTGCCGCCCTTGTTCACCCGCTCGGCGGCCACGTAACCATCGACCTGCGTGACACCCTTGCCGGCTTCGCCGCTCTTCCACTGGATATAGTCGTAGAAAACGCCGCCCGCGAGTTCTCCATGCTCAAGGTATTTCTTCTTTTTCGGGTCGGCGCCCGGCATCGAGCGGACGTCGCTATGACACGTCAGCCAGCAGCCATGCTGTGCCGCGTGCTCGACCTGCGGGCTGGCGAACATGACCGCCACCTTCACTTCGTGCATTGGCGACACGTCTTCCCTGGAGGCACCGGGCGCAGCATCGGCCGGCGCCTTGAAGTTTAGCCTCATATATAGATTGTCATCATCGAAGGCTGCCTGAACGGAAACCGGGAAGATCATGGTTTTCGGCGCGCCCACCGGCTCATAACTCCTTGCCGGCCAGCTTCTTCAGATCGATGTCCAGCCCGTTCTTGCCCTCGTGGCAACCGATGCAGCTCTCGCCCTTGACGAGGCCGGTCCGGCCGCTATGTTCGGACTTTTTCATGACCCATTCGTGCGTCACCACGCCGGGGTGGAATACCTGGATGTCCCGCTTGGGAATATTGCTCCAGTCCGGCGCAGCATGCGCGAGATGGGAGCCGAAAGAAAACAGGACGCCGAATACGGCGAGAGAAATCGTCAGTTTTTTCATGTCACACCCTCCATGCAAATTATATGATGGCTAATCGCGGATGAAGCAGCACAACTGAAGCAAGTCAGAATAGCGGAACATCCGTGCCAAGGGAACCTTGGTGCCAGAGCATCACCCGGCCGCCTTTTGCTCACCGTGCAGCGATTCGGGCTAAGATAGAACCATAGCCGACGGAGATTTCCTCATGAAACTTGCATTGCTCGCCTTGCTGTTGCTGGTTGGCGCACTGCTCTGGGCACGACTCAGCCAGGCAAACGACGTGCCGCAGTCAGGCCAGCCAGCTCCCGGTTTCGAACTGCCGGACCAGAACGGAAAGATGCACAGCCTGGAGTCCTATCGGGGGCGCTGGGTGGTGCTGTACTTCTATCCCAAGGACGACACGCCCGGCTGCACCCAGGAAGCCTGCCTGTTTCGCGACGACCTGCACAAGCTCACCGCGCTGGGCGCTCAGGTGATCGGAGTGAGCGTGGACGACACGGCCTCGCACGCGGATTTCGCAAAGAAATACCACCTGCCCTTCCCCCTGCTGTCCGACAAGGACGGCAAGGTCGCCACGCAATACGGGGCGCTACAGAATCTGGGCCTGTTCAAGTTCGCCAAACGCTACACCTTCCTAATCGATCCCCAGGGAAAACTGGCCAAGACTTACCAGAAAGTGGATACCTCGCGCCATTCGCAGGAGATCATCGACGATCTGGCAGGGTTGAAGGGGAAGTAAAAACCCGAAGGCGGATACGCCTTGCCTGCTTAGTTGTAATTCATCGCAAGTCAATAGCCGCTTGCGAAGCGAACTGAGTTAACCATAGCCAGGGGAGCACCAGCAGATTCCGAATCCAGCCCGGCCTAATCATCCTCTGCTGCCACATGATCCAAACGAAGGCCTGGCTTCGCAAGGCGGCATGTTGACTGAAGCGTGGGCCGTGAGTAGATTGGTATGACAGAGAGACAGGCATACTCACTGAAATAGTCGATCCAGCCCTCATCCATACTGTCTGCCTCTGAATGATTCAGGCCTGAATAAGGAGTACATCATGAACTTGTACTGGTGGTTTTTACGCCGCTGGTAATGCCTGCCTTGGCCGCATAAGTTTCGGTGACATCCATGAGCATGGCACCGACAATGCCGCCGAGAAAAGCCCAAGCTAATATTTCCATTGACTACCTCTTGCTACCAAGCGTGAATTGGAGTCACTGGCCACGTTTGATGATGAACCCATTTTCAATATCCTCGAAGCCAACCTTGGGGTAATACTCCATTGCTTCGGGAGCCGATAATAGGACAAGTGCCACCTCATCCCCAATAACAGAGCGAACTCTGGCAATTAACTCGCGACCGATGCCATGATTTTGATGGGACTTAATCACTGCAAGATCGGACAAGTAGCAACAATAACTGAAGTCAGTTAGTGCGCGACACACCCCGACGAGTTTGCCTTCATGCCAAGCGGAGAGAATCAGGTTGGCATTATCAAACATGCGTTTGATCCGCGCCAAATCTTTGGTAGGGCGGCGAATACCGGATGCATCAAAAACCGCAGCCACATCCGCGGCCTCAAGAGAGAAATTGTGGCGGTATTCAATCATGTAGAAAAGCCCAGCGTTCAAATTGAGGGGCGCTCCGATTTTGGCGCGTCCCGTTGAGGGATGAGTTGGGCAGCAAGTCAGAAACCATACTCGCGCTCAACACGACAGACCCGGACACGAAATGTCCGATACCAGTCTTTTGCTCGGCTCTGAGCTTGGCGATGAATGATGTTTTCCTTCCAGTTAATCCCCTCTTGTACGACCTGGGTGTGGTCTTCATGAAAGGTAAGAAGCCCGTCGCCAATATCGGCACCAAAATTCCCGAGCAAGACCCCCTCATCATCCTGCTGGCCGGGTCCGGCATGCACGGCCTGGTGCGCCTCCCCCACGAGCCGGCGGAATGCCAGCGCCTCCATCACGAATTCGCCGCTTTCCTCCGCCGCCGGGAGAGGACCCATCCGGGAACTGATCGCCAACCGCACCCGGGATGGACGGTCCAGGAAAAAATTTACGCCGCCCTCATGCCCCGCCTCCTGTGGGGCCCATCTCATGCATTCCGTCTCCTGCGGTCAAGGCCTGGGTAAAATTGCGGTGAGGGGGAAAAACGGCGCGGCAGCCTGCCCCACTGGAAAAAGCGAGGCGGTAGGACAGTCGTCTCTGTCCTCCCGCAGAATTCCCTGACTTGATTATTTTTCAAAGACTTTTCAGTAGCTTCAGATATTATCAAACACCGCTCTAAACCCCAGAAATCCCAATCGGAAAGTCGGGTGGCCGTGTTTATATCTTGAATAAATGGGTCTGAATTCCAAAGTATAGACGCTGCCCTCCCGCAAGTCGACTATCACCGTTTTGGCAGTATTTCATTCCCGCACGCCAAGAAATACTCTATGTGTTCCAGGCCGCAGCCAGATTTTCTTCGCCAGCGCATACCTCATGCCGTCACCCTCATCCGGCGAATGCTGGCCTTGCACCACCAAGAGGTTCTCCCGTTGGCCGGGGACTTTCCAGGTGACCGCCTGGCCATCAACATTCACCGTGAAATGGTAGAAAGGCCCAGCCATGGGGAGAACTCCCGGACTCCAGGCGATATTCCCCCCGGCAAGGGGGTTTTGAGGGAGGCCTTGATGACCACGTCGGCATATCCAGGGGGCGGCCTGTCGGGGGTGTTCACCTCGCAAAAAATCCCCTCACACAAGGTTTTGGATTGAGTCCGAATCTGTTCCCGACCGCGCCGCAGTTGGCGACAAGGATCAATAAAGCAACCACAAGAGCTGAGTACATTACTTTCTTCA
>CAVUID010000003.1:0-26165 GCA_963741495.1 uncultured Gammaproteobacteria bacterium | reverse complement strand
TTTAAATTATCCATGCTGATCCTAATTCAATTTCATCAAAACAATAATGCTCCCAGGCAGCGATCGCGCATGGGCGGCAGTGATCCAAATATGGTAACGTGTCTCATGCAGTGAATACAGTGTTACATTGAACAGCGGCAACCGGCAGGCATGCGGATGCCGAAGTTTATCTCACTATCCCGATCAAAGTCCACATGTCTTATATAAGACATAAGATTGTTCCGGGACAAAATGGCGATTCTGCCGGCAAGAAGCGCAGACTCGCGTCGCAAGTTTCGTTAAAGGGAGGAAACATGTCGCCCCTCAAGCTGCTTGTATATTTTTTGACACCTATAGGCGTTGCCGTCACAGCCTTGATTTACTCTCAAAACTGCATGGCGGACATAAGAGCAACAGTGGTGAAATTCAACACCGTGTGTGCCCACTGTCATGAAGGCCAGTGTAGCGGCCGCTTAAGCTTTTCTTCCGGTGTTGCGGCTGCCCAGGGTCATGTGCGGCGCTACATCCCCTCTTCTTCACCTCTGGAAGTGGAAGAGCTTTTCGCCATACTCAAATATACCAAGGAAGAGTGCGCTCATTACCCATTGCCCGATACCGCTCCCGCTGATGGCACGTGGAACGCGGAGGTCTTGCACCAGTGGAGAGGCCCTGATGGAAAGAGCTACTTCATCCCCTTGGGCAGAATACGTCCAGGGACGTATCACCTGAACTTGCGCTTTGACGGTCAGTCAGAAGCAAGTATGAGCATCTGTGGCGAGAAACTTGACGTGCTGCTTGAAGAGCAGCAACGCACGGACCAGGTTTTTGAGCATACTCTGCCAATCGCCGCTGAAGGACTATATTACCTTCATCTCAAATCCACCTCGACGTTGCTGGATCTGACTTTTACCCCGGCACGGCAACAATGACGAAAAATAATAAATTAGGCAATTATGGGTGTTCTGACAGGATGGAGTAATCGGCATCCACAAGAATGCATGGTTCGGGCAGCGCATCTTCGAACACTGACAAACCATGGAAATCACCTTCGGCCCCGTCCCCTCTCGCCGTCTCGGTCGCAGCCTGGGGATCAACAACATCCCGCCCAAGCATTGCAGCTACTCGTGCGTCTACTGCCAGGTGGGCCCCACGACCGCCCAGGAAATGCCTGCCCGCGCCTTTTACCCGCCGGATATGATTTTTCATGCAGGTCAGCCAGCGCCTTGAGGCGGTGCGCGCTCAGGGTGAAGCGGTGGATTACCTCACTTTCGTGCCGGACGGTGAACCGACCCTGGATGCTCGCCTGGGAGAGGCCATTGACGCGCTCCGTCCGCTCAACCTGCCCATCGCGGTGATCAGCAATGCCTCGCTGATCTGGCGGCCAGAGGTGCGTGATGCACTCGGCCGGGCCGACTGGGTCAGCGTCAAGGTGGATAGCGTCGATGACGCCACCTGGCGACACATAAACCAGCCGCACCGGGCTTTGAAGCTCGCCGACATCCTGGACGGCATCCGGTCCTTTGCGAGGAGTTTTGCGGGGACACTGGTGAGCGAAACCATGCTTCTGGCAGGTATCAACGACAGCCCAGCGGCATCGACAGGCTGGGGGAGTACCTCCGAAATGCCGGCATCGCCCGCACCTACCTGGCCATTCCCCACCGTCCGCCCGCCGTCTCGGGCGTGCATGGGCCGAGCGAGGAGAGGGTGAACCGTGCCTATCAGATCTTCTGCGAACTCGGTCTCGAAGTGGAACTCCTGACCGCTTACGAGGGTGATACCTTTGCCTTCAGTGGCGATCTGCGTCGCGACATCCTGGCCATCACCGCCGTTCACCCTCTGCGTGAGTCCGCCCTGCGCGCCTTGGTGAACGAATCGGGGGGAGACATGACGCTGGTTGAAGCATTGGTTGAAGCCGGCGACCTGAAGCCTGTGGCTTATGCCAGCGATACCTTCTATGTCCGTCGCCTGACCGGACCCGACACATGAGATGTAATATCCGGGCTACCTCGCTCAAGTCCCTGCGGGCCACTCTCTCCCTGCTGGATGCCATGCTGTTGGCGCGCCCACCAAGCCAAGGCGCAGGGTTTGCTGCCACCATCAATTCAATTCGTCGAAATAATAGTAATTTTCGGTGCTGATATAGCTCTTGCGCCATTCCACCGGCTGCTTGTGATAGCTGAAAGCCACCCGCTCGATACACAGCAGGGGCGTGCCCAATCGCCACGTTCAGCAACGGCGCGCTGACTTCGTCGGCCACCGTCGCCCGGATGCGTTCCTGGGCGGAAATGATGCGAATCTGGTAGCGGGTTTCATACAGAGAATACAGCGTCCCCTTGTGGGCATTGACGTGGTCTTCGATCATCGCGCTGGTGATGCCCTTGAGCTGGGCGGCTGGCAGACGGATATCGTCATACACCACGGGCTTGCCGGAGAAATCCAGCACCCGACGCAGGATCACCAGTGCGCTGCCGGGACGGATATCGAGGCGCTTCGCCACCTGGGCATCCGCCTTGCCGCGCTCGAATCCGATGAATTCGCTGCTGGGATATTCCTTCTCGCCATCCAGCGTCAGCAGATTGAGGAAACGGTAGTTGGTGCCTTCATCGGTCAGGGTGGCGACAAAAGTCCCCTTGCCCTGGCGCCGTACCAGCATGTTGTCCATCACCAGTTCATCGATTGCCTTGCGCACCGTGCCCTGGCTTACCTGGAAGCGCCGCGCCAGTTCCATCTCGCTGGGAATCGCCTCGCCCGGACGCCATTCTCCTTCAGACAGGCCGCGCGTGATCAGGAGCTTGATCTGCTCGTAAAGCGGGAGAAAACTAGGGGTGGCCGGTTCTTTCTTCATAGGCTCTGATTTATATCAGAAAGACGAACCGGCGTCCATATGTCTTATATAAGACATATGATCAAAAAAAGCAGATCAAATGCTCGCAATCACCCCGTATTGCGCATACCGCCAGCAATCGCATTGATCGAGCGCAGCAGCGGATTGATCCACTGATCGCGCTGTTCCTGCGGCAGCGACTCGTCTCTGGTACGTTTCAGCAGCATCACCTGGATGTGATTGAGCGGGTCCAGATAGGGGCTGCGACGCGCCAGGGACAGGGCCAGCGTCGGATTCTCCTCGATCAGCATCCGGGCTCCGGCAATGTTCAGCACCTGGATGACCGTGCGGTTGTACTCGTCGCGGATGGTCTGGTAAATGGCGAGCGCCTCTTCCTTGCGTTCTGCCAGTTCGGCATAGCGCGCGGCGATGTTCATATCCGCCTTGAACAAGGCCATCTGCGTGTTGCTGAGCAGGGCGCGAAAGAAAGGCCACTCCGCATACATGCGCTGCAACTTGGCAAGCCGCTCCGGATCGTTGCCGCGCCAGTTTTCCAGCGCAGTGCCGATGCCGAACCAGGCTGGCATGGTGTGGCGCGACTGCCCCCAGCCGAACACCCAGGCAATGGCGCGCACCGAACTCTTGGAACGATCGCCTTTCTTGCGATGAGAAGGCCGAGAACCGATGTTCATCAGGCCGATCTCCGTGAGCGGGGTGGCTTCGTAGAAATAATCGATGAAACCGGGCGTATGGTCGGTCAACCCGCGAAAGGTCGCTTCGCCGTCTTCGGCCAGCTTGTCCATGATGCCGAGGAAATCCTGACGCGCCTTGGACGGTTCCTGCACCAGGCTGGTACTGGCCTTGAGCAGGCCGGTCATGCCCATGGACAGCTCATAGGAGGCGGTTTCGGTGTTGCTGTATTTGAACGACAGCACCTCGCCCTGTTCGGTGAGCTTGATCTGGCCGCGCACCGTGCCTTCCGGCTGCGACAGGATCGCCTCATGGGTCGGGCCGCCGCCGCGCCCGACCGTGCCGCCGCGCCCGTGAAACAGACGGCATTCAATGCCGCGCAACTGCGCCAGCGCGGTGATCCGGGTCTGCGCATCGTACAGGGACCACACCGAAGCCAGAATGCCGCCATCCTTGGCCGAGTCTGAATAACCCAGCATGACTTCCTGCATGTTGCCTGAGCACCTGACCAGTGCGGCATAGACCGGGTTATCCAGCAGCGCGGTCATCACCGGCTCGATATGCTCCAGATCGATGATGGTTTCGAACAGCGGCGAGATGCTGATGTTGCAGAACCATTCCTTGCCATCGCGGCCAGCCAGGCCTGCAAGGCTGGCGAGAAACATGACTTCCATGACATGGCTGGCGGCATGGGTCATCGAAATGACATAGGCGCCAAATGCCCTGGGGCTGATTTCATGGCGCATGCGGGCCATCACCTCAAGCACTTCGAAAGTCTCGCGAGTGGACTCGCTGAGCTTGCTCTTGTCGATCGCGAATTCCTGCGCACGGCTGATCGCCGCCCCGAGCGCTTCAAGACGCCCGGCTTCGCTCAGTGCGTTGTAATCCGGCAGGCCCGGGAACTGCGCAAACAGCTCGGCAACGGCCTCGGTATGACGCGTGGATTCCTGGCGGATATCGAGATGCACCAGGTAAAAACCGAAAGTTTCAGCCTGACGAATCAGGTCCTGCAGCTCGCCGTGGGCCGTACCGGTATCGCCATGGCCAATCAGCGAATCGCGAATCAGGTAGAGGTCGGACAGAAATTCCTGCTCCGACTGGTAAGCGTCGGCAAACGGGCTGCCGCTCTGGCCTTCCAGTTCGGCTTCAATGAAGCTCAGGCTATGACGCAAGCGGTGCAGCATGACGTAAAGCTTGCGGCGATAGGGCTCCTGCCCGAAGCGCTGGGGAAAATCACCGAATACCGCAGGGAAGCGCTGCTCGTCCTGAAGCAGGCTCTCGCTCATCGACTCGCTGATGGCGCAGAGGCGTTTAGAGTGAGTCAGGACATGGCTGAGATTGCTCACCTCGTTCAGGTAAAGGCGCAATATTTCACGCTTGTGCAAGCGCAAGGCGAGGATGGTCGTTTCTGGCGTGACGAACGGATTGCCGTCGCGGTCGCCGCCGATCCAGGAACCGAAACGCAGGATATTCGGCACCCGGATCTGCTCGCCTTCGGCCAGTTCCGGCCCATACACACGCTCGACAGCTTTTTCCAGGTAGCGGTAGGTTTCAGGTACGGCCTTGAACAGGCTTTCGCGGAAATAAAACAGCCCATTCTTGATTTCGTCGCGAACCTGGGGCTTGTTGGTGCGCACCTCGTCGGTTTTCCACAAGGTCTGGATCTGCCGCTCCAGCAGGCGGGTCAGTTCCTTGCGCTGTTCCTTGCCGGTGCGCGGATCATCCAGCTGCTCGCCGGTCAGAAAAATGTGGCGCAAATGCTCCATGATGGTTCGGCGCTTGGATTCCGTCGGGTGAGCGGTAAGCACCGGAATATAAGCTGCCTTGTCGAGCAGGGTCTGCAATTGCGCGGACGTAATCCCCTGTGCGTGGAACTCGCGCAGCGTGGCATCGAACGAACCTTTCCACAGTGCCCCCCCGCTGTGCACCTGAGCTCGGCGGATGTGGTGCTGGTAGGACTCCTCGGCCAGATTGACGAGGCTGAAATAAGTGCTGAACGCGCGCACCACGTGCGTCAGCGTGTCAACATCCAGCGCCCCGACAAGTTTCTCGAGTTGCAAACGAAGGTTCGGGTCATCACGCTTGCGCAAACGGATAAAGCCCTTGCGCAAAGCCTCTACCGCGGCCAGCACGTGTCCGTCTTCCTGGGTTTTTATCACATTGCCGAGAAGATTTCCGAAGAGCTTTACTCGAGCGCGTAACTGGGCATCCGTGGGTAATTTCGACACTTTTATCACTTTTTCCGTGCCGCAAAGCGCGGCAAAACGGGGCAAAAACGGCAAGCCGCCCCATGTTGAAGATTCATCTGCAAAGCCTGTCATTGTAGCTTTGCAGCATCGCAGGTCGGGTATTTTACAACACAGCAGCTTACGATAGTAAAAACAGGGATTAGTGCCTATTTCGTGAACACTTGCGCCACTTCGAGGACAAAGTGTTATATGTTTCATATCCGGAACCATTTCGCAAAAGGAACCAGATGGAACCCATCCCGAACAAACCCTGGCACCATCTCCCAACTATCGAAGTCGCCTCCTTGCTGGAAAGCGACCCTGAACGGGGGCTGGAGCCGGAAGAGGTGCTGCGCCGCCAGGCGCGTTTCGGCCTCAACTGCCTGACTCAAAAGAAAGGGCGCGGCCCGCTGTTGCGCCTGCTGCTGCAGTTTCACCAGCCGCTGATCTATCTGCTGCTGGTCTCGTCCGCTATCACCGCTGCGCTACAGGAATGGGTGGATGCAAGCGTGATTCTGGGCGTGGTGCTGGTCAATGCCGGCATCGGTTTCATTCAGGAAAGCAAGGCCGAGAGCGCCATTGCCGCGCTGGCAAAAATCGTGGCCACCAGCGCACGCGTCCTGCGCGGCGGCAAGAAAACCAGCATGGCTTCGGAACAACTGGTGCCGGGCGATGTGGTCCTGCTGGCGGAAGGGGACAAGGTGCCTGCCGACCTGCGCCTGTTGCACTGCCGCGAACTGGGCATCAACGAATCCTCCCTCACCGGCGAATCACTCCCGGTCGCCAAGCACGCTTCGCCATTGACGCTGGATACGCTCCTGGCCGACCGCGCCAACATGGCCTATGCCGGCGCACTCGTCACCAGCGGCCACGGGGTGGGCATGGTGGTGGCGATCAGCGACGCCACCGAAACCGGGCGCATTTCGCGCCTGATGGAAGAAGCGGATGTTTTTTCCACCCCGCTCACGCGCAAGATCGAATGGTTCAGCAAAATCCTCCTTTACGCCATCCTGGGACTGGCGGCTTTCACCTTCGTGATCGGTCTGGTGCGCGGCGAAAGCGCGTTCGACATGTTCATGGCTGCGGTCGCCCTGTCGGTGGGCGCGATTCCGGAAGGTCTTCCAGCCGCAGTGACCATCACGCTGGCCATCGGCGTATCGCGCATGGCCAGGCGCCGCGCCATTATCCGCAAGCTCCCGGCGGTGGAAACGCTGGGCAGTACCACGGTCATCTGTTCCGACAAAACCGGCACCCTGACCCAGAACCAGATGACGGTGCAGCAGATTTTCGCAGGCAACCAGGATTTCACCGTAAGTGGCGTTGGATATGCCCCGCATGGCGAGGTCACTCCCCCTCTCACGTCTGCGGCCCGGGAATGCCTGCTGGCTGGCCTGCTATGCAACGAGGCCAGTCTGGAACACAAGGAAGGCGCCTGGCATGTCAGCGGCGACCCGACCGAAGGCGCGCTGATCGTCGCAGCGATGAAGGCCGGGCTTGAACCTGAAAGCAATCATGAGCTTTATCCCCGCCTCGACACCGTACCTTTCGAGTCGCGTCATCAGTACATGGCTACCCTGCACGGGGAGATCATCTACCTCAAGGGCGCGGTGGAAAAGGTGCTGGATCGCTGCACCAGCATGTCCGGGCCGGATGGTCAGCCCATTTCGCTGGATCATGAAGGAATATCGCAGGCGGCCATCCACATGGCCGAACAAGGCCTGCGGGTGCTGGCGCTGGCCAGCAAACCCGCAGCCAGTGGACAGACAGCGCTACACCACGACGACCTGGCGGCGGACATGATATTCCTTGGCCTGCAGGGCATGATGGATCCGCCGCGCCCTGAGGCGGTGCGTGCAGTCAAGGCCTGCCACCGCGCCGGCATCGCGGTAAAAATGATTACCGGGGATCATGCCGTCACCGCTGCCGCCGTGGCCCGCCAGATCGGTTTGCTGCACACCGGACTGTTGCAGGAAGGTCAGACAGGCATCCTGAACGGGCGCGAACTTGCGCAACTGGACGATGCCGATCTGGCGCAGGCAGTGCGTTACACGCACGTCTTTGCACGTGTCGAACCGGAGCAGAAATTGCGTCTGGTCAGGGCATTGCAGGCCAATGGCGAGGTCGTCGCCATGACCGGCGATGGCGTCAACGATGCTCCGGCACTGAAACAGGCGGATATCGGTGTAGCCATGGGCATCACCGGCACCGAGGTCGCCAGGGAAGCCGCCGACATGGTGCTCACCGACGACAATTTCGCCTCCATCGAGGCGGCGGTGGAGGAAGGTCGCGGGGTGTTCGACAACCTCACCAAATTCATCGTCTGGACCCTGCCCACCAATTTTGGCGAAGGCCTGGTGATCACCGCCGCCATCATCGCAGGAGTGGCCCTGCCCATCCTGCCGGTGCAGATCCTGTGGATCAACATGACGACAGCCGTGCTTCTCGGTCTGATGCTGTCTTTCGAACCAATCGAGAAGGGCATCATGCACCGTACCCCGCGCACCCCCTCGACTCCCCTGCTCACTCCGGCCCTGATGGGGCGCATCGCCATCGTCAGCACCCTGCTGCTGGCCGGCGCCTTCGGGCTGTTCATATGGGAACTCGAACACGGCGCGTCGCTTGAATATGCGCGCACGGTCGCTGCCAATGTCTTCGTCTGCGGCGAACTGTTTTATCTTTTCAACTGCCGCTCCATGACCGAATCCATGTTCAAGCTCGGGGTTTTTTCCAATCACTGGCTGGTGGGCGGCGTCGCGCTGATGGCTTTTCTGCAACTGCTATTCACCTACCTGCCGGTGATGAACGAATGGTTCCGTACGGCACCTATCGACATCTGGTCGTGGGGGCGCATTCTTGCGGTAAGTATGATAATTTATAGTGCCATCGGCATGGAAAAATGGCTGCGCAGGGCAAAGAAACCCCCTCACACTCATCAGCCGTAAGGAATACAGAGAAAATTAACAAACGGCTCTATCAGTCCGTGATATAAATAAATCCAGAAATCACTCACCAGAACAACATGGGCGACAGCCAGCCTCTTTTCATCGACATTTCCCAGCTGCGCATCGGGATGCACATCCACCTCGACCTTGGCTGGATGGACCACCCCTTCCCCATGAACAGCTTCACGCTTCGCTCGCAGGAACAGATTGATACTGTTCGATCCCTGGGTCTGGAGCGGGTGCGTTTTTCTCCTGACAAGAGCGACCCGGAAGCACTGCAGCAACACGACACGGCAAGCACGCCTGAACAGCAGCCGGAAGCCGAGGAAGAATCTCCTGAAATGGCCGCCAGGCGCCTGCGCCGCGACCTTCTTTCGAGCCAGTGGGCCAGCCTGCAAGCTTGCGAACGCCAGTTCTCAGAAGCCAGTCGCAGCTACAGGCAGGTAATCGAAATAGTGCATTCCCGACCCGCCGTATCGCGTGAGCAGTCGGAAAGCCTGATCAGGGGTTTTCTGGGCGAAATCATGGGAGAGCATGAAGCCTGTATCCGCCTTCTGTCAGAAAATGCGGGGGAAAAAACCTCGCTCCACTCGATCAACGTGACTGTCATTTCACTCCTGCTTGGCAAAGCCAGCGGGCTTGGCGAGCAGGATTTGCTGGACGTGGGCATGGGCGCGCTACTGCACGATCTGGGAAAGATAGAACTGCCCGGCCGGCTGCGCTGGAGCGATGAGCAATTTACTGCCCTGGAACGTGAAATCTATCAGGAACACGTCGCCCACGGCGTCACACTGGGGGAGAAAATGGGCCTCTCCAAAGGTGCGTTGCTGGTGATCGGCCAGCATCATGAACTCGCGGATGGCAAGGGCTACCCGCAGCGTATCACCGACGCACACATGTCGCCGCCCAGCCGCATCGTGGCTCTCGTCAATATGTATGACAATCTTTGCAATCCGGGCAACCCGGCGCTGGCGATCACGCCCCATGAAGCGCTGGCACTGATCTTTGCCCAGCGAAAATCCCAGTTCCACGCCGCCACCCTGTCGCTGTTCGTACGCATGATGGGGGTTTATCCGCCAGGGTCGGTAGTGCAACTCTCCGACGAGCGCTTTGCCCTGGTGGTTTCTGTCAACTCCTGCCGCCCTCTCAGGCCCCGCATCGTCATTCATGACGCGAATATCCCCAGAGAAGAAGCCCTGGTCATTGACCTGGAAGACGAACCAAACCTCGGCATACGCCGCAGCCTCAAACCGCTGCAATTGCCAAAAAATGCTTTTGACTATCTGTCTCCCCGCAAACGCATGTGCTACTTCTTCGAACGGGCACGAGAAATCACCCCGCCCGCTGAAAAGTCATGAAAAACAGTAACTGGCAGCCCCTCATCGAGGGCATGCTCGAAGCAGTGTGGGTTGTGGATCCGATCGAGTTGCGCATCGTGGCGGTGAACCGCGCCGCAGAAGCCCTGCTCGGCGCAGAGCCAGGAACATTCATCGGCCAGCCGGTGATCGACCTGTCCGCCACGCCAGAAGACATGTTTTTCTGGGAGGACGTGGCAGCCGGTCTAACCGACCAGATTTTTTCCGAAACGTTGCTGCGTCGCCGTGATGGCACAACGGTTCAGGTTGAACGTCGTGTCTCCCTCATCAAGGTCAGCCAGGATGCCTCGGTCTTTGTCTTGGCGGCACGCGACCAGAGCGCGCAGCGAAAGGTGGAAAACGAGCTGGAGAAGCTCATCGCCGAGCTGCGAGCCACGCTTGAATCCACTGCGGACGGGATTCTGGTAGCCGACCTGGAAGGCAATATCCGGGGCTATAACCAGCATTTCGCCGAAATGTGGAATTTGCCGCAGGAATTGCTCACCCATCGTAACGATGCCGCCGTCTATACCTGGATGCACCAGTGCGTGCTGGATACCGAGCGCTATGCAGAACGCCTTGGCGCCATCACACGTTCCCCGTTGCTGGAGGCAAGCGACGTGCTGATGCTGCGTACCGGACAAGTACTGGAACGCGTTACCCTGCCGCAATTTGCACGTGGCAGGCCCATCGGACGGGTTTTTTCTTTTCGTGACATCACCCGGCGGCTGGCTGACGAAGCACGCCTGCAGCTTGCGTCAACAGTATTTGATTCCAGCCTGGATGCGATTTTTGTCACGGATGCAGCGCACCGGGTCATTGCTGTCAATCCCAGCTGCGAACGCCTGACCGGCTATGCCCAGGCAGAACTGCTGGATCAGCCTTCACGCGCATTTTTTTCCGACCTCAGCGAAGTCGCCTTCGTCGACCAGTTCATGGAACAACTCGTGCGCGCAGGGCACTGGGAAGGTGAGGTGTGGAATCTGCGCAAGAATGGCAAACCCTATTTGTGCCTGGCTTCGATGGTGCCCGTACTGGACGAGCAGGGCGCACCCTTGCATTACATCGGTTTTTTCAAGGATCTGAGCGAAACCCATGCGGCACGCAAAAAAATCGAGGAGCTAGCCTACAACGACGCGCTCACCGGGCTGCCAAACCGTTTGCTGCTGGCCGAACGAATCGATCATGCACTCACCCTTTCCGAGCGCAATGGCTACTCCTGTGCAGTGCTGTTCCTCGACCTTGACCATTTCAAGCATATCAACGATTCCCTTGGCCACCTGTTCGGCGATCGCGTGCTGATCGAAGTTTCGGAACGGATCAAGGGTTGCCTGCGCCATGTCGATACAGCCGCGCGCCTGGGTGGAGACGAATTTGTCCTGCTGCTCAATCAGGTAGATGTGCGCGGGACTGAAATCACCGCCCGGCGCATTCTTGACGCCCTGGCCCGGCCTTTCACCCTGGACGACATGTCTTTCACCGTGACCTGCAGCATCGGCATCGCGCTTTACCCGGATGACGGTGTCACCATGGATGATTTGATCAAGAATGCCGACAGCGCCATGCACCACGTCAAGGAGCGTGGACGCTCGGGCTTCCGCTTTTACCAGCGGCAAATGAACATCGGCCTGCTGTCGCGCATGAAACTGGATCATGCCATGCGCCTGGCCCTGGAAAACAACGAATTCCGCCTGCACTTCCAGCCCCAGGTGGATCTCGCCAGCGGGAATATCTTCGGCGTGGAGGCACTGATCCGCTGGCATGACCAGGAACTGGGCAACATCCCTCCTGCACGCTTCATTCCGGTGGCTGAAGAAACCGGCGTTATCGTGTCCATTGGCAACTGGGTTCTCACGGAGGCCGTTCGTCAGTGCGCCCAATGGCAGGCGCAAGGCTGGGCTTTGACGATGGCAGTGAATGTGTCGGCATTGCAGTTCCAGCAGGCAAACTTCGTCGAGGGCGTGGCCGAAGTTCTGCGCGCCTTTTCCCTGCCACCTGCCATGCTGGAACTGGAACTGACCGAATCCATCCTGCTACGCGACGTGGATGAGGCCCTGGAGCGTCTCGACGCGCTTGCCGAACTGGGTGTGCAGCTATCGATCGACGACTTTGGCACAGGCTATTCCAGCCTCAGCTATCTCAAGCGTTTCCCAATACACAAACTGAAAATCGACCGCTCCTTCATCTCGGAACTGCCCGCCAATGATAGCGACACCGCCATTGTGAAAGCCGTGATCAACATGGCCCAGGCGCTCAAATTGCGCGTCATTGCCGAGGGAGTCGAAACCGAAATGCAACGCCATTTTCTGGTTTCCGCCGGATGTGACGAGTTTCAGGGGTTCCTGTGCAGCCCGGCGCTCTCACGCGAAGAGTTTAATGAATTCATGGAAAAGGACGAGAAACAACCGCAAACCAAATTGTTTTGAACCTTGCCTGCGCCATAAAGCCAAGACACCCCGGCAGCACACGCAACGACCAACCACGCCAGATATAGAGCTCACGGATTGAACAAAACCTTCATTCCCTCGCTTTTTTCGAATATGCTGTTGCGTATTCACGGCCCATTGAGAACGATAACCAGAGGCCGTAGCTTTCACCATATTGGACAGAGGGGATCACATGGTTTTTATGAAAAAAACAAAAATCAGCACCAAGCTGTATCTGCTTGTGGCGTTTACCTGCGTGGTATTGGCAGGGGTGGGCATCGGGGAATTGTCAGCGCTTTATCATTCGAAAAATGCCTTGCAGCAGGTCTACGAAGAACACCTGCTGGCAATCAATCAGCTTAACGAAATCCGCAATCAACAGATGCAGATCCGCATGGAACTGGTCGGCGCCAGGCTGGAAAGCGATGCTTTTGAAGTCATGGCCCACACCGACAAGGTGACCTCCCATATTTTCAAAACCGACAACCTGATCAATGGATATAGCGACAAGCAAATGCGGGCAGAAGAGAAACAGCTCTACGACGCCTTCATCGCTGCACGACTGAATTTCGGCAAAACCGGGGTGTTGCCGATGATAGACCTCCTCCAGGCCCAGCATTACGACCAGGCCGACAAACTGCGCCAGGAGGCGCTGATTCCCGCCTATGCCAAGGCGTCAGAGGCAATCGATGCCCTGATCGAATACCAGGCAGCACAAGCCAAGAAGACTTACGACAACGTCAGCCAGCTATCCAAAACCGTGCTGATCGCCACGATTGGCGCCATTGCCATCGGCGTGCTGCTGATCGGCTTCTTCGGCGTGTTCATTGCTCGCTCCATCGGCAGAAACGTCAACCAGTTGCAGCAAGCCACCAGCCGGCTGGCCGACGGCGAACTTGCGACCCGCGTCCACCTGGCCAATGAAGACGAACTGGGAATCGTTGCCCAGTCATTCAACAAGATGGCGGAAGAACTGTCCGCCCTGATCAGCCAGACACATAATTCTGCCGATCACGTCAACAAGGCGTGTATCGCCGTTACCGGCATGACGGACCGGGTCAGTTCATCATCCCAGATCCAGACAGACCAGGCCGCCATCGCGGCACGATCCATCAGCCAGCTGAACGAAATCGTCAAGGACGTTGCCGCCAAGGCAGAAGAAGCCGTCGCGGCAGCCGTGGAAGCCAACCAGGTTTCGAATGAGGGCCAGCGCATCGTTGGCAATTCCGTGGCGGGGATTAATGCAGTGGCCAGAACCATTGCCGACTCTGCCAAAACCATCGAGGTGCTGGGACAGCAATCGGAAGAAATCGGCACAATCCTTCAAGTGATTCGTGACATTGCCGAACAAACCAACCTCCTGGCACTCAACGCTGCCATCGAGGCGGCGCGTGCCGGAGAACAAGGCCGCGGCTTCGCTGTGGTCGCGGACGAAGTCAGAAAGCTGGCGGAACGCACTTCGGGAGCCACGACAGAAATTTCAGCCATTATTGCGGCCATTCAGAATGGCACCAAACAGGCAGTGACCGCCATGAAATCGGGGGAAAAACAGGTTGGCGAAAGCGTTTCGCTGGCCAACCAGTCAGGTGAATCCCTGGTTCACATCGACCGTAGCGTGAACACCGTCCTGATCATGATCCAGCATATCGCACAAGCCATGGAAGCCGAAAAATCCACCAGCGAGGAAATTTCCCTGCGCATGGAGAAAATCGCGCAAACCGCCATGGACAACAATTCCGCCATCTCGGAAGCTGCGGCGGAATTCCACCAGATGCAGAATCTGGCTGGGCAGCTGCAAAAATCCGTCGGGCGCTTCCACCTGGGCTAAGGCAACAGCAGGGGCCGAGGCGGGCATGAATGACCCGCACGGCCCTTCACCGGGCCAGCCCTGCCCAATCAGGCAAAAAAGAAATACGCCACACCCACCGCCGCCACGAATCCGCCCAGATCCGCCAGCAGCCCGCAACTCACCGCATGGCGCACACGCTGGATGCCGACCGCACCGAAGTACACTGCCAGCACATAGAATGTGGTCTCGGTACTGCCCTGAATAATCGATGCCAGTCGGCCAGCGAAGGAGTCGGCGCCGTGGGTGTGCATGGTTTCGATCATCATGGCGCGCGAACCGCTGCCGGAGAGCGGCTTCATCAACGCCGTGGGCAGGCTGTCGACGAAACGGGTATCTCCACCCAGCCCCCGGACCACCCAGCGCACGCCTTCCATGATTGCCTCCAGCCCGCCGCTGGCACGGAATACGCCAATCGCCACCAGCATCGCCACCAGATAGGGAATGATGCCGACCGCAATGTGGAAACCCTCTTTCGCGCCTTCGATAAAGGCCTCGTAAGCGTTCACTTTCTTTACCACGGCCCCGGCCAGGAAAGCGACCAGCAGCGAGAACAGCAGAAAATTGCTGAGCAGAGCCGATTGCGCCTGCATCGTGGCCGCGTCAAGCTGCGCAAAGTATCCCACCAGCCCGGCAATGGCCGCCGTGATGACACCGAAGTAGGCCAGCAGCACGCGGTCGAACAGATTGATTTTCTGAATCAATGCGACAGAAAGCAGCCCCACCACAGTGGAACAGTAAGTCGCCAGCAGGATGGGAATGAACACATCGGTGGGATCGGCCGCGCCGAGCTGGGCACGGTAGGTGAAAATAGTCACCGGCAGCAGGGTGACGGAAGAAGCATTGAGCACCAGGAACAGGATCTGCGCATTGCTGGCTGTATCGGGCGTGGGGTTGAGGGTCTGCAGTTCGCGCATGGCCTTGAGGCCCATCGGCGTGGCGGCATTATCCAGCCCCAGCATGTTGGCCGCCATGTTCATGGTGATGGACGCCGAGCGCCGGGTGATTGGGCGGCACATCCGGCATGAGGCGGCGGAACAGAGGCGCCAGCAGACGCGTCAGCCATTCCAGGAAACCGGCTTTTTCGCCGATTTTCATCACTCCCAGCCACAGCGTCATCACCCCGGTCAGCCCCAGCGCGATCTCGAAACCCGTCTTTGCCGAGTCAAAAGTCGCCCTCATCATCAGCGGAAAGACATCGGCCTGGCCGAACACCAGCCACTTGCCCAGCCCGATCAGGAATGCTGCAAGGAAAAAACCGATCCAGATGGCGTTCAGCATTTTTGTTCCAATCCGGCCAGCTGCCGGTCATGCATGTGCGCAAACATCAACTGCGAGACGATGGCGCCACACAACGCAAGGAACATGTCCCACTGGGTATCCCACACATCGCCCTGGGTGGCGAGGAAGGCCACCGCTTCGTCGCCGGACGCCAGCGCCACCCACCACTCGAGGAACTCGTAGCAGGCACTGATTGCCAGGCACACAGATGAAACCATGAAAAACAGCCATTTTCCAGGCTGCAGCGGAGAACGGCGCAGCAGGATTTCACGTACCACGATGGCAGGAATGAAGCCCTGGGCGACATGCCCAACGCGGTCGTAATGATTGCGGGCAAGCTCGAAGGTATCGCGCAGCCAGCTGAACAGCGGCATCTCGGCGTAGGTGTAATGCCCGCCCACCATCAGGATCACGGCATGCAGCGCCAGCAATGCATAAGCCAGTAAAGTCAGGGGGAAAGAACGAAAAGTCAGAATCAGCAGCGGCAGGCCGATCAGCACCGGCGCCACTTCGAGAAACCAGGTGAACTGGTCTTTCGGATGCCAGCCGGACCAGGCCAGAATAACCAGCACCAGGAAACATCAAGGCGTAGCGGTAATAGCTGGGAGCGATCTGTCCGGAAAACATGGCGGCATATTGGCATGAAAGTACCGCCCGGACAATCCCGCTGGAGCTGGCCTCCCTTGCGAGTCAATGAACAAAAAAATCCTGATTGCCGGAAATTTCGCTTTTACATGGGCAATTTTTTAATCGATAATCATTCTCCATGAACATTCTCTGCCGAATGGATGTGTTTCCATGAAGCTCAAAACCAAAATCTGGTTGCTGCTTGGCGCGCTCATGAGCGTGGTCATGGCAGTCGATCTCACGCTCGGCTATAAAAGGCTGGGTGTCACGCTGCTGGCAGAAGCCGAATACGACGCCCGAACCGTGTATGGCTTCATGATGGCGACACGCCGTGTCTATCAGCAGCAATTCATCAGCAGCGGCCTTCCGGTGAACGACAAGACCATCGGCTTTCTGCCCGCACACTCCTTCTCCCGCATTTCCAGGGACTTTGCCAACTGGAATAAAAACGGGGTCATTTTCAACAATGTAAGCGATATACCGCGCAACCCCACCAATCAGGCTGACCGCTTCGAGCTGGAGGATATGGACTGGTTTCGCGCCACCCCCAAGGCAACCGAGCGGATGCGCGAGATCGTCACCGATAAAGGGACCGCCTACCTGCAATACACCGCCCCGATCCGGATCGAGCCCTTCTGCCTGAAATGTCACGGCGAGCGCGCTGCGGCACCGCCCAGCATCCGTGAAAAATATGACGCCGCCTACAACTATAAAGTCGGCGACCTGCGCGGCGTGGCGAGCATCCGGATTCCGACGGCCACCATCGACGCCCGCCACATGAAGCTCTGGGGTGCGCGATTGATGCAGAGCCTGTTCGGCTACACCATCCTCTTCCTGGCACTGGGCCTGATTCTGGACCGGCTGGTAACGCGCCGCCTGTCCCGTTTGCAGCAGGGGGCACAACAGATTGCGGCGGGTGAATACGATGCGCGCGTTGTCGAGAATGGACAGGATGAAATTGCAGGCCTTGCGCGCACCTTCAACCTCATGGCGGAAGGGGTTCAGGCGCGCGATCAGGCGCTCGGAAAGCTGACCCAGGCCGTGGAACAAAGCCCGGAGAGCATCCTCATTACCGACCTCGATGCCAGCATCGAATACGTCAATGAGGCCTTCACACGCAATACCGGCTATTCCCGCGAAGAGGCACTGGGTGCAAATCCGCGCATGCTGCAGTCGGGCAAAACGCCGCCGGAGACCTTTCAATCCCTGTGGTTCACCCTGGCACAGGGCCTGCCATGGCAGGGAGAGTTCATCAATCAGCGCAAGAATGGCAGCGAATACATCGAGTCTGCCGTCATTTCCCCGGTGCGTGCCGCAGACGGGCAAATCACCCACTATCTGGCAGTCAAACAGGATATTACCGAAATGAAGCAGGCCGAGGCAGAAATCCATCGCCTGGCCAACTTTGACGCGCTCACCGGGCTGCCCAACCGCGCATTGCTGATGGACCGCCTGACGCAGATGATCACAACGGGCCGCCGCTTGCAGCGCCAGGATGCACTGCTTCTGCTCAACATTGACCGCTTCAAGAACATCAACGAGGCCCGTGGCCATGCCCTGGGAGATGCCCTGCTCAAGTCACTGGGCGAGCGCCTGAGAGATTTATTGCGCGAAGGAGATACCCTGGCGAGACTGGCCTCCGACGAATTCGCACTACTGCTGCCCAACCTGAACGTCCAACCCGAGCATGCAAGCCGCCACGCCCTGTCGGTGGCTGACAAAATTTGCACGGCCTTGCTCCAGCCCTTCACCATCGGCGACGAAGAAATCACCGTGACTACCGGCATCGGCATTACCCTGTTTCCGGAGACGCCGGACGAGAGGCCCGAAAATGTCCTGCGCCGCGCCGATACAGCTCTGCACCGCGCCAAAGTGAGAGGCGGCAACCAGATTGCTTTCTTCGAAACCGACATGGGGGAATCGGCGGAACAGCGTTTCCGTGTCGAGCGCGAGCTACGCCGCGCCATTCCCGCCGGCGAGTTGCGGCTATATTTTCAGCCGCAGGTCGATGCACAAGGGCATCTGGTCGGTGCAGAAGCGCTGCTGCGCTGGCAACATCCCGAGCGTGGCCTGGTGCCGCCCGGCGTTTTCATTCCGCTGGCCGAAGAAACAGACCTTATCGTCGATCTGGGCACCTGGGTACTGTCCGAATCCTGCCGCCTGATGGCGCGAGAAGACATGGCCGGCCACCCGATACGCCTGTCGGTCAACCTGAGTCCGCGCCACTTCCGTCAGAAGGGGTTCGTGCCCTGGCTGCGAGATCTGCTGTCCGCCACTGGTGCCGACCCGACCCACCTCACTCTGGAGGTGACAGAAGGGTTGATGATCGACAACATCAACGACGTGGTGGCAAAAATGAACGAGCTCACCGCCCTGGGCATCCACTTCTCGCTGGACGATTTCGGCACCGGCTACTCCTCCCTCGCCTACATCAAGCGTCTGCCCATCCACGAACTCAAGATTGACAAAAGTTTCGTCCAGGACGCGCCAAGCGACCCGAACGATGCCGCGCTGGTGGAAACCATCCTTGCAGTAGCCCAGCTCATGCACCTGAAGGTAGTGGCGGAAGGCGTGGAAACCGAAGAGCAGGCAGCCTTTCTGAACGCACGTGCAAACGTGATTCATCAGGGCTACCTCTATGGCAGACCTGAACCTGCCGAGATCTGGATGGCGCGCTGGCGGGGCGATTAAGCGCGCCCGGCATTCAGCCTACCGATACTCCGGGCGAAGCACAGGCGCTGCCCTGCCCGTTGCTGAGCCGCTCACTTGCGCGCATTCAGCACGGGCAAGCTGGGCGCGACCAGGGGACGGTTTTTGCGCCCAATAGGCATGCGGCTCAGTTCACGCTCGATGATTTCCATGGTCAGACGACCGATATATTCGCTGCTGGAGTCGAGCGTATCGACCGCTTCGAGATACGCGCGGCCAATCAGGCGGCCCAGCGGCTCCGGATTGTAGAGTAGCTTCTTGATCACAAAGGGATTGAGCGAAAGCGGATTGTAGTCCGGCTTCAGATAACCCTGTTTGATCAGCAGCCGCTCCACCGGCGTATTGGGCTGGATGCCGATGAAGAAGATGAACGGCAGCACGTTGTCGCGGCCGAACATCTCGTACAGTTCCTTGATTTTTTCGATGGTCATGCGCAGGGTGTGGACGGTTTCTCCCGGCGCGTTGAGCGGCATGTAGAGCTTGATTTTCTGGTCGGTGAAAGCACTGGTCCTGAACATGCGGAAAGCGTCCATCTGCTGTTCCAGCGAATAGCCCAGGGTCAGCTTGTCGATGATTTCCTGTGACCCGGTGAAGGACAGATCGACGCTGCTCAGGCCGCTAGCGAGCATTTTCTGCGCCAGTTCCGGGGTCAGGTGATTGAGGCGCAGGTAACCCGTCCAGGTGATGTCCAGCTTTTTCGGCAGCAGTTCGTCCAGAATCAGGCCGACATGTTCCGTGCTTTTTTTGGTCGAACAGAATTGCGCGTCGGTAAACCAGACTCGCTTGACGCCATAGTTCAAGTTCAGCGCCTCGATCTCCTTGACGATCTCGACCGGATCGCGGTAACGCTGATGCGCGCCCTCGATCTTGTTGTAGAGGCAGAAATGGCACTGGAACGGACAGCCGCGCTTGGTGTGCACGCCGATGTCGTCGTTGATATAGCTGTGGAAATCGGGAAATATCGATTCGACATAAGGAAAGTCCACCGCCGTCAGCTGGCGCAGGTCGAAGGTTTCGGCACGCGGGCGGTGTTCAATGTGCCCGGTATAGTCCTTGTAATAAACTTCCCCGGCAGGTTGACTGAAGCCATCGACAATGGAGAGCATGGCGTCCTCCCCTTCGCCGATCACGATCACCGTGTCGGTGGGGCATTTCTCGGCTACGTATTTGCCAAAAATCGAGACTGCCGTGCCACCCACCACGATGCGCGTTGCAGGCAGCATCTTGCGCACCAGTTTCATGTAGCCGAAATTATTCAGGCGGCTGGCGGTGTAATCATAGATGATGGAAAAAGCGCTTTTGGCCGCTTTCAGCTTGCGCTTCCAGTTGGTCGAATAATCGAAATTCATCACCACGTCGAGCGCATCGTCTTCCGGGTGCGGGCCGAAGGACTGCATGTTGCGCCAGGAAAAAGCCACGATATCCGGCCGCAGCGAATCGAGGTGTTCCTTCAGTACGCGTTTGCGGTCGGCGGGTGCAACCAGGGCCAGATCGAGCAGATGCTGCCGGATGCCGGGACGCTGCTTGTGGATGTAATCCGCGACATAGATCACGCCGCCCGGGTAGATTTTCCAGCACGGCAGGCGGATATAAAGTACAGACTGTGTTTCAGAAGACATGACATTTCCAGTATGGGTAATTGTTGTTATAAAAATCCGGACATCACTGGAATAAAACCGGAACCCCCGTGCAGTTACTGCATGGTCTTAAATTGTGCATTTTGCGGCTGATTTGTTACAGGCATTTGATTCAGCCGCCAGAGAGCAGCGTCACTTCATCATCTCGACCACCCATTTGGTGACCGTTCCGGTGGCGTGGGCGCACTGCTTGCCGCGTGCATCGCTGAACGCCTGATATTCCGCCGCATTCCACATATCGTAGGTGCGGCCGGTGAACTGTTTCTGCAAATCCTCGCAGGTAATACCCCCGAACTCCTGCTGGAAACGTTCGACCAGTTCCTTGGTTTTCTTGAAATTGTTGATGCAGCGGCCTTTGTCGAGCTTGTCGCGATCCCGGCCATATTTCGCGCTGAGCGCCATCAGGCCACCCGTCAGCGCGCCGCACGCTCCCTGCGCCATCAAGCCGCCCCCGCCGGAAAGGCCATGACTGGCCTTGATGGTACTGTCATCGACAATACCCACCGTCTCCTGCACCGTGGCCAGGACGCATTGCGGGCAACAGCCATAATCCAGTTCGTACTTGACCGCTTTCTCGTAGGCCTGTTCACCCAGGCCCGGTTTATCTTCATTGCTCATGATCGTCTCCCAAATACATTAGCAAGTTCTTATATATGATCATACGCCTCATTTCGAGAAAGGATACAAGCATAAAAAGAATTTGGGCTGACACGAAAGCCAGCCCAGCGATCAGCGAATTCAATCACTGCAAATTGATCAGGGCACCCCGATCCGCTCCATCAGATAACACAGGCAATCCTGCCTTATTACCCGCTCGTCGCGCGTTAGCATCGCCGGCATCAGGGGCTGTCTGAGCGTGATCTCGCCCTGACAATAATCGAACAGGCGCATGCCAATGTCAATGTCGTTTTCATCCCGCACCTGCAAGCGGACCGGACTGCCTTCCCGCACTCGCCCGAGGCGTTCGCCGCGCGCCAGTTCGCGGAAATTGAAATGATCCAGTTCGGATACAAAGTCGATGTCCGCATCCGGCGCAGCGAAGCCGAAGCTGGCCTGCTCCGGCACCTTGACCGTGGCCACCGTATGAAACAGGTCGATATCGTGCGGCGCAACCGGATGTGCCGGAAATTCAGACAAATGCAGGCAGGCTTCCAGGAACAAAACGGCATGCTCGACGCTACCGGGCGTGCCGGGCTTACCGCACTCCAGCGTGACCGCCGGGCACAGTTCGGCAAAAGCAGCCGACTGCACGCCGCGCGGGCGGATGAAATACACCACGATGCGGGAAAACAGCGCGGCCAGATGCAGGAACGCCTGATCCAGCCGGTTCACGCAGGCGTAATGCGGATTCAGCCCGGTATTGTTGTGGATGTCGATGCTGGCGAAAACGCCGCGTGCACGCATCGCATCGACCACCTCCTGCATCATCGCTCGTTCGGCTGGGTGCGCTTCCTCGCAGCCCGGCCAGACCCGGTTGTAATCCGGCTGATCATCGAGCCGGCGCACCCCCGAACGTGCCGCCGCGACATTGCCGATGAATAGCGACAAGGCTCTCGGCA
The DNA here is from genome assembly GCA_963741495.1 of uncultured Gammaproteobacteria bacterium. Lineage (GTDB taxonomy): Bacteria > Pseudomonadota > Gammaproteobacteria > Burkholderiales > Sulfuricellaceae > Sulfurimicrobium. The sequence goes on along the minus strand of CAVUID010000003.1, from coordinate 4,062 downwards.
ACTCGGCCGCCGCATATTTCCGGAGTATTTCCTGTGCTGCAAGCCAGCCCGTATCTTCGTTGCCGTGCAACAGCACCGAGACGAACAGCGGCAGCGTATGCCTCCCCGGCAGGTGAATCAGCGCCGGGCCAGGCAGCACCTCGCCCAGCCGCGAGGCAGGCAGGTCGAGCAGGCCTTGCGGGAGGGATTCGTACTGGGTCAGCATCCGGCGCACCATTCATGCACGGGCGAGCCGGAGCGCTGGTTTTCCAGGTAATCGCTCATCATGCGGTGTACATCTCCGTTTGTTGCCTCCAGTTGTTGCAGCTGCCATTGCGCCCCGGTCTGCCCCGATTGCGTGCGGGCTTCCACCACGCCGAGATAATGCTCGATTTCGCTGTCGGGCAAGCCAAATGCCTGCAAGCCCTGGCGCGCCAGCGGCAGGCAGATTTCAAGAATGAGCGCGTGCGCCGCATAGGAGCGGCCATCCAGCCACATCAGTTCGGCTTCCAGCCCCTGTCGCGCAGCCGCATAAAAATTGCTGCGCGTAGCGGCAAAAGGCAGATCGCGCGAAAGCGTTTCGCCAGACCGGGCCAGCGCATGCACCAGTCCATAATAAAATGCGGCATTGGCCACCATATCCAGCAGCGACGGCCCGCTGGGCAATACCCGCTGCTCCAGCCGTACGTGGGCAAGCCCGGCCGCATCGAAGCCGATCAGCGGCCTTACCCAGCGCCAGATTGCGCCGTTATGCAGGCGCAAATGCGGAAAGTCATCCGGCGCTTCATCCAGATGCACTGGCAGCAGCGCCGGATAATGCTCGAAATTTTCCTCGAACAGTTCCAGCAGGCTTTCCGACACATAGCCCCGGCCAAACGTCACCCGCCTGATAGTTTGCTCGGCCAGTCCCGCATAGCCGCCCAGTTCGACCGCCTGCTCGAACAGCGGCACGCGGGTTTCCTGCCACAGGCGATGGCCGAACAGCAAAGGCGAATTGGTGCTGGCTGCCAGCAAGGGTGCACAAGTAATCAGCGAGGCGTTGTAATAACGCGCCGCCTGATCGAACGGCACCTGCAAGTGCAGCTGGAATGAAGTGGTTGCCGCTTCCAGCATCACATCCGGACGATGGGTCTGGAGATGATCCTGGCCCTGGATATCGATGCGGATCGGCGCGCCATCGCGCTGCTGCAGTATCTGCGCATTGAGCGCATCGTAGCGTTTCATGGCCGAGATATTGGCAAGACAGAGGTCCGCGTCGCGGATGGTCGGCAAAGTGCCGATCATCGCCAGCACCGTATCCATGCCGTGGGCCACGCTCTGGCAGCGTTCCCAGGTTGTCCTGAGCGATTCTTCCATGGCGGCCAGCACGCCAGCCCTTATTTCGACCGGCGGCGCATTCAGTTCCACGTTGAAGCGCGAAAGTTCCGGCACCACCATGGGGTCGTTCAGCTTGTGCAGAAAGGCTTCATTGACCGGATTGGGAAAGCCGGCATGATCCAGCAGCCAGGCCTCCAGTTCGAAACCGGCGATAAAGCGCGTATCCGAAAAGCCGCCCGTCGCTGCAAACCGGCGCAGGCTGGCGGTTTCGGCAGACAGCCTGTCACGAAACTGCTGAAAGTCAGCTTCCGAAAATTGCGTGAGGGTGATTTCCTGGCCCATGAGCCGAAGTTTCAGGCCGGCGAACCAGCCTGCTCTCCCTTAGTCCGTTTTTTCCGTCGAGGTCAACAGCGCCTCAACCTTCAGATTGAGCTGCGTGCCCTTGCGGGCGCGGCGTCCCACCTCGAAACGCGGCATTTCCTCGATTGCCCTGCCGCGCCGCACGCCCCTGGTGGTAAGCGAATCCACGAACACCGCGGTGAGCTTGAGACTGTCTTTTTCCTCCAGCCCCATCAGGATCACGCCGCGCCCCTTGGGCATGGTCCGGACCTCGTCCAGCGCGTACACCAGCAAGCGATCGCTGCCCGACACGCAGGCCACGTAACGCTGACCTTTGGGCGCGATACGCGCCGGAGGCAGCACCTGCTCTCCCGGCTCCAGCGTCATGATCAGCTTGCCGCCCTTCTGGCGCGAGAGCATGTCGCCGATGGTGGTCACGAAGCCATAACCGCCGGAATTCGCCAGCAGCACCTGCTCCTCGGGCTGGCCGGTGAGCATGGCGACGATGCGCGTTCCCGCCTGCAAACCCATCAGGGATGCGGCAGGCACGCCATCGCCCTTGCCGCCGGGGATCTGCGCGGCACTTTGCGTATAGGCGCGGCCATCGGAGCCGAGCAGCAGCAGCGCATCGGGCGAGCGGCATTCGAGCGCAGCGAACAATCGGTCGCCTTCCTTGAAGGACAGTGCAGCCAGATCGACCCCATGCCCCTGGCGCTGACGCAGCCAGCCCTTCTCGGAAAGAATGATGGTCACCGGCTCGTCCAGCACGGCGGCTTCGGAGAGCGAGGCGCGGCGCGAGGGCTCGATCAGGGTACGGCGCTCATCGCCGAATTTCTTGGCATCCTCACGAATCTCGCGCGCCACCAGGGATTTCATGCGCGCCGGGCTGGCGAGTAAAGATTCCAGCTTGGCCTGTTCCTTCCCGAGCTCGGCAATTTCCTGCTCGATCTTGATGCCTTCCAGCCGTGACAGCTGGCGCAGGCGGATCTCGAGAATATCCTCGGCCTGCCGATCGGACAGCGCGAAACGCTCGATCAGCGCGGCCTTGGGTTCGTCGGACTGGCGGATGATGCGGATTACCTCGTCGATATTGAGGAAAACGATGTGCCGGCCTTCCAGGATATGGATGCGATCATTGACCTTGCCGAGGCGATGACCGAGGCGCTTTTCGACTGTCTTGACGCGGAACTGGCACCATTCCTTCATGATGGTGAACAGCGACTTCTGCATCGGGTTGCCGTCCAGTCCGACCTGCACCAGGTTGAACGAAACCGTGGTTTCCAGGCTGGTGTAGGCCATCAGGGTGCGAGCGAATTCATCGCGGTCGATGCGCGAGCTCTTGGGCCCGAACACGATGCGCACCGACTGCTCCTTGTCGGATTCGTCGCGCGCCGACTCGAGCAGGGAAAGCAGCAGGGTCTTGGTCTGGGTCTGCGACTGGTCGAGGGATTTTTTTCCCAGCTTAGGAACTGGATTGGTGAGCGCCTCGATCTCGGACAGCACCTTGGCGGCAGACGCGCCCGGCGGCAGTTCGGTGATCACCAGCTGCCACTGGCCGCGCGCCATTTCCTCGAACACGTAGCGAGCCGCGCACCGCAATGGTGCCGCGCCCGGTGCTATAGGCATTGCGGATTTCGTGCGGGCTGGAAAGAATCTGGCCGCCGCCGGGAAAGTCCGGCCCCGGCACCATGTCCAACAACTGCGCTTCGCTGAAATCGGAAGACTCCACCATGCAGGCTGCCGCTTCGCAGACCTCGCGCAGGTTGTGCGACGGCACCTCGGTAGCGATGCCCACGCCGATCCCGGAAGCACCATTCAGGAGCAGGAACGGCAGGCGCGCCGGCAGCACCACCGGCTCCTGAAATGATCCGTCAGTAATTCTGGCGGAAATCCACCGTGCCCTGATCCAGTTCCGCCAGCAGCAGCTGGGCAATCGGCGTCAGGCGCACTTCGGTGTAGCGCATCGCCGCCGCCGAATCGCCGTCCAGGCTGCCGAAGTTGCCCTGCCCGTCGATCAGCGGATAGCGCAGCGAGAAATCCTGCGCCATGCGCACCGCCGCCTCGTACACCGCGCTGTCGCCGTGCGGATGGTATTTACCGATCACGTCGCCGACGATACGCGCCGACTTCTTGTGCGGCTTGTCCGGCTCGATTGCCCATTTCGCGCATGGCGTAGAGAATGCGCCGCTGCACCGGCTTCTGCCCGTCGCGCACATCGGGGATGGCGCGCGATTTGGACACCGCCATGGCATAGGCGAGATAGGCTGCCTTGGCGTAGTCGGCCAGATCGTCCTGCGGATCTTCGGCCAGCACATCCACAGGCGGTTGTGGCGGCTCGGGCGGCGGCAGTTCAGAGTGAGTGATTATTTCCGTCACATCCTGATGAGGGAAAAGGTCCGGCGTGTTGTTGTCGATTTCGTCTTTCAT
>CAVUID010000002.1:0-31202 GCA_963741495.1 uncultured Gammaproteobacteria bacterium | reverse complement strand
CTGGGCGCGCACGGCGAGCTGAATATGTTCGGGTGCATCCGGGGAGAAACGTTTGAGCATGTCGCTCATGCGCTGGGCGTAAAGCAGTTCCTTGGGATGTTCCTTGCCGTCAACCATTTCCTTGTTGGGGTCTTCGGCGTTGGCGGCGTCAAATCTGGCAATGGCCAGGTCGAAACGGGATCTATCAGAACATGCTGGCTATCCTTGATTCAGGTCAAGAAACAATTTAAAGTGTATCACTTGACGCTAATGAGGGTACTGGCGGCAATATCAAAGGGCGGAAGAAGAAATCCGGATGTTCTGTGTGAACGCCCGGAAGCTGATCATTTGTTGGCAAGGGCGTTCGCGATGTCGCGCTTGTGCTCTTCTTCCTGGATCAGAATGTCTTCCAGTATGCGGCGCAGGCCGTACTCCTGGAGTGCTTCAGCCTGGGCGATCCGTTCCTTGTAGCGCTTGATGGCATGATCTTCACCCCACAGGTCCTGCTTGAGCATTTCACGTGGAATGGAAGAAATTTCGCGTTTTTCGACGTCTATGGTGGGGACGCCGCCAAGGAAGTCGATCTGTTCGGACAGCATTACGGCATGCTGCATTTCTTCCTGGGAGTGAATGATCAGCTCTTTCTGGATCGAATCGTACTGTGGTCCGCTAATGGCGGCTGCATGCTGCACATACTGGACCGCAGCCGCGTATTCCCATTCAAGATCCTTGTTCAGTTCCTCGATCAGTTTTTTCCGGGTGATTTTCATGCTTATTCTCCTTGCGGGTTATGAAAACAGCCTTTTGTAAAGCGAAAAAGCCGCCCGGGGATGCACTCCCTGGCGGCTTTTTCATGGGGCGAAACGAGTGTTACAGTTCGCCGGAGTGCTTTGCCAGGTAATCAGCCACACCTTTGGTATCGGCTTTCATGCCGGCTTTGCCCTTGTTCCAGCCAGCCGGGCAGACTTCACCATGCTGCTCGGTGAACTGCAGAGCGTCAACCATGCGGATCATCTCGTCAATGTCGCGGCCCAGTGGCAGGTCGTTGACGATCTGGTGGCGAACCACGCCGCTCTTGTCAATCAGGAAAGAGCCGCGGTAGGCGACGCCAGCATCGGCTTCGACGTCATAGGCTTTGCAGATTTCATGCTTGATGTCAGCAACCAGGGGGTATTGCACCTGGCCGATGCCACCGTTGTTGACCGCGGTGTTTTTCCACGCTAGGTGGCTGAAGTGGGAGTCGATGGAGACGCCAATCACTTCCACGTTGCGATCCTTGAATTCCTTCAGGCGATGATCGAAAGCGATCAGTTCGGACGGGCACACGAAGGTGAAGTCGAGCGGGTAGAAGAAAATGACCGCGTACTTGTCCTTGATGTGAGTCTTGAGGTTGAAACCTTCTTCGATGCTGTTATTGCCCATTACCGCTGCAGCGGTGAAATCGGGAGCGGCCTTGCCAACGAGAACTGCCATGATGTTTCCTTTCTGGTTGTCTATGAAGAGAGAAGCTGCCAACGATTATCTGGATGGCAGCTACGGATTCCGTGCGGGAATAGTTGAAGTTCGATGCCGTATTATATTTAGACTTTGTCCAAATGACAACCGTGTATCACATTTAACTGAAAGTCGAAGCGTTTTCGGATTCGCTATCACTAGCCAATCTAAGTTAAAATTCAGTTTATTGGATGGCTGACTTTCTGCTCATCATGCTGAGTTGGCGCTGGTGCTACGGGTATTTAAAGCCATCTTCAATCCGGTATTAAAAATGAGATTCCCATGACCCAATCCTCACAGACTGACCTGACCAGTACGCCTTACCCTCTTTTAATCGATTTGCCGCCGTTGGGTATGGATGCAGGGAGCCTGGCCCTGGATTTCCGGCAGTATTTTAATCACACGCTGGGACGTGACCAGCATGGTACGCCGCCACACTGCTTTTATACCGCGCTTGCCCTGACGCTGCGCGACCGCCTGGTCGAGCGCTGGAAGGCGACCGATGACGCCTATGAGGCGAGCGGTTGCAAGCGCACCTATTACCTCTCCATGGAATTTCTGATGGGGCGGGCCTTGTCCAATGCCATGCTTAACCTCGGGATTGCTGATGAATCAATAAAAGCGCTCAATCAACTGGGCCTGCTGATGGAGGAAGTGGCGGACGAGGAACACGATGCCGGCCTTGGCAATGGCGGTCTGGGACGACTTGCTGCCTGCTTTCTGGATAGCTGCGCCACCCTGCAACTGCCGGTGATGGGTTATGGCATTCGCTATGAATACGGCATGTTCCGCCAGCATATCGAGGGCGGTTATCAGGTGGAAGAGCCGGATCACTGGTTGCGCAACGGAAATCCTTGGGAGCTGGAACGTCCCGAGTTCACCCAGCGTATTCATTTTGGTGGGTACTGTGATTATTACCATGACCAGGACGGCGTGTTGCGCGTGCGCTGGCTTGATACGCATGACGTGCTGGCCGTGCCTTATGATGTTCCGGTGCCGGGTTACCAGAATGGCACCGTGAATACCCTGCGCTTGTGGAAATCGGCCGCCACGGACGAATTCGATCTGGGCGAATTCAATGCCGGCAGCTATCCCGAAGCCGTGGCAGCGAAGAATGCTGCCGAGCACATTACCATGGTGCTCTATCCCAACGATTCAAGCGAAAATGGCAAGGAATTGCGCCTGCGTCAGCAATACTTTCTGGCTTCGGCCAGCCTGCAGGATGTGCTGCATCGCTGGGTGCGCGACAACGGCGAGGATTTCAGCCGCTTTTCAGAGAAGAACTGTTTCCAGCTCAACGATACGCATCCCACTTGCGCCGTGGCGGAATTGATGCGCCTTCTGATGGATGAATATGGCATGAATTGGGAAGATGCCTGGGGCGTCACTTCCCGCACCATGGCCTACACCAATCACACCCTGTTGCCCGAGGCACTGGAAAAATGGTCGGTACGCCTGTTCCATTCGTTGCTGCCGCGCCTGCTGGACATTATCAATGAAATCAACCGCCGTTTCCTTGAGGAAGTTTCCCAGCGCTGGCCGGGTGACAGCGAACGCCTGGCCCGCATGTCCATCATTGAAGAAGGCCATGATGCCCAGGTACGCATGGCCTATCTGGCGGTAGTGGCGGGTTTCTCGGTCAATGGCGTGGCTGCGCTTCACTCCGAGTTGCTGCAACAGGATCTGTTCCGCGATTTCTACGAACTCTGGCCGGCCAAGTTCAATAACAAGACCAACGGCGTGACGCAACGCCGCTGGCTGGCGTCGAGCAATCCGACTTTGAGCCAGTTGATCACAGACACCATCGGCGATGCTTGGGCAACCGATCTGCAGCAGTTGCGCAAACTGATTCCGTTTTCTGACGACCCTGCTTTCCGTGCCCGCTGGCGCGAAGTTAAACTGGCCAACAAGGTGCGCCTCGCTGCGCTGGTGCAGGCCGACTGTGGCGTGAGTTTCGATGTCGATGCCATGTTTGACGTGCAGGTCAAGCGGATTCACGAGTACAAGCGGCAGTTGCTGAATATCCTGCATGTGATCCATCTTTACGATCGCATCAAGCGCGGTGATGCGGCGAACTGGACGCCGCGCTGCGTGTTGATCGGCGGCAAGGCGGCGCCGGGCTATGCGATGGCCAAGTCCATTATTACGCTGGCTTGCAAGGTGGCTCAGGTGATCAATGCCGATCCGGCTTGCGATGGTTTGCTCAAGGTGGCTTATTTGCCGGATTATCGCGTGACGGCGATGGAGATTGTTTCGCCGGGCACGGATCTGTCGGAGCAGATTTCGACTGCCGGGAAAGAAGCCTCTGGCACCGGCAACATGAAATTCATGATCAATGGTTCGCTGACCATCGGCACCCTGGATGGCGCCAATATCGAGATTCGCGAAGAAGCCGGGGTGGATAATTTCTTCCTGTTCGGCCTGACCGCCGCCGAAGTCGAGGCCCGTCGCCGTGATTACAAACCGCTTGCACTGATTGAAGCTGACAAAGATTTGCAGCGTGTTCTCGAACTGCTTGCGGACAATCATTTCAATGCTGACGAGCCGGGCATCTTTGACGACATCCTCCGTTCGCTCACCGAGCATGGCGATTACTGGATGACCCTGGCGGACTTCAGGAGTTATGTCGAGGCGCAGAAACGTGCTGCCAAGGCCTATCTCGACCAGGAGCGCTGGACGCGCATGAGTATCATCAACAGCGCGACCAGCGGTAAATTTTCCAGTGATCGCACCATTCACGAGTACAACTGGGATATCTGGCACCTCACGCCGATCGCAGCGCTACCGGTGGGCGGCAAGGCGTGATACTTCCTTTTCGCACCATGTTTCTGGCTGTCCTGGCGAGTTGCCTCGGCCTGCTTGGCATCGGCCTCTATCTGCAACACGGCCTTAAGCTGGAACCCTGCCCGCTGTGCATCCTGCAGCGTGTGGCATTCGTCGCGATCGGCATGACGGCAATGCTGGCCTTTCTGCACAACCCGGGCGCTATGGGCAGGCGGTTTTATGGCCTGCTGATGATGCTGTTTTCGCTTGCCGGCGCAGCGGTGGCCGGGCGCAATCTGTGGCTGCAAAGCCTGCCGCCGGACAGGGTGCCTGAATGCGGGCCGGGCCTGGATTACATGCTTGAGACTTTCCCCCTGGCCAAAGCATTGCCCATGATTTTTCAGGGCTCCGGCGAGTGCGCCAAGGTGGAGTGGACCATGCTCGGACTATCCATCCCGGCATGGGCGATGGGGTGGTTTGTAGTGTTTTTCCTTGCGGGCCTGGCTGCGCTGCTGCTACGCAATCCGGTCAAAGGTCGTTGATGACAAGCGTGTCGCCGTCTGTTTCACGGCCTTCCCTGGCAGATTCGAGGATTCTCACCACTTCGCGCGCCTCGTCGAGACTGGTGCAGGAATGGATTTCAGCCCCGCTATGCTGCTTGAGGAAGAGTTCGATTGCCCGCTGATGGGAATGGGTCAGCACTGCCACGACGTGAACTTCTGGCTTGTAGCCGTACTGAAATCCAGTGACCAGATAAGCCTGATGATGCTCTGACATTTTTGCCACTTTCGTTTTGATAAACGAACAATTTATTGAGTTTTTGTTACACCATCGTGACAGAGAAATAATATGACCGAACCCCTCAGACTTTCCAAGCTCATGTCGCAGCTCGGGCTGTGCTCGCGCCGCGAGGCCGATTCCTACATCGAGCGTGGCCTGGTGTTCGTGGATGGCCTCAAGGTGACGGAGCTGGGCACCAAGGTGCTGCCGACGCAGACCGTGACGCTGGGCCATGGCGCCAAGACCCAGCAGGCTGGCCGTGTCACCATCCTGCTGCACAAGCCGGTAGGCTATGTTTCCGCCCAGCCGGAAAAAGGTTACAAGGCCGCCGCCAGCCTGATTACCAAAGACAGCCGCTTCAAGGACGACCCCGCGCCGCAGCAGTTCGACCCCTCGCAGCTATTCGGCCTGGCTCCTGCAGGGCGGCTGGATATTGACTCCCAGGGCTTGCTGGTGCTGACCCAGGATGGCCGTATCGCCAAGCAGCTGATCGGGGAAGATTCCGGCATCGAGAAGGAATATCTGGTGCGGGTGCAGGGCAAGCTGGATGAAAACGGTCTGAAAATGCTGAATTACGGACTCAGTCTGGATGGCAAGCCGCTCAAGCTGGCACGGGTGAGCTGGCAGAATGCCGACCAGCTGCGCTTCATCCTCAAGGAAGGAAAAAAGCGCCAGATCCGCCGCATGTGCGATCTGGTGGGTCTGAAAGTGGTGGGCCTGAAGCGCGTGCGCATCGGCAAGGTCAAGCTGGGCGACTTGCCGCCGGGGCAGTGGCGCTATCTGCAGGAGGGGGAGGCGTTTTGAATCCGGAAAAAACGAATAACCACGGAGTTCACGGAGCGCACGGAGAAAAGCAGTCTGTGACCATTTCTGCCGTTGCCCGTCATGGTGAGCGGCAATAATGTGTGATTCGTTTTTTTTCTCCGTGAACTCCGTGGTTAAATCGAGGTTTTTACGATGAAAGTATTTGGTCTCGCCGGCTGGTCGGGCAGCGGAAAAACTACCCTGCTGGAAAAATTGATTCCGCTTCTGGTTATGCGTGGCATCCGGGTATCCACCATCAAGCAGACCCATCACGACGTCGATCTCGACCAGCCCGGCAAGGATTCGCAGCGCCATCGCGCTGCGGGTGCCAGCGAGGTATTGCTGACTTCATCTGCCCGCTGGGCACTGCTGCATGAGCTGCGCGATGAAGCAGAACCCGCGCTGGCGCAGCATCTGGCGCGACTTTCTCCCTGTGATCTGGCCCTGGTCGAGGGTTTCAAGCAGGAAGCCATTCCCAAGCTGGAAATTTACCGTCCGGCCAATGCCAAGTCATTGCTGTATCCGCAAGACCCTCATATCATCGCGATAGCCAGCGACGAGGTGATCGAGGCTTCCTTGCCCTTGCTTGATCTCAACGATCCGGCTGCGATAGCCGGTTTTATTTTGCGCCATCTGGAACTGAACCATGAGTGAAACCAAGAAAATGCTGAGTGCCGACGAGGCGCTCGAGTTGCTGTTGAGTCATGCCCGCCCCATCGCCGAAGTGGAGCGTATTCACACCACCCATGCGCTGGGCCGGGTACTGGCCGAGCCGCTGGTTTCCAGTGTGACCGTGCCGCCGCTCGACAACAGCGCCATGGACGGCTATGCCATGGCCTGTGCCAGCCTGAACCCTGTCGGCGAAACCCGCCTCCGGGTTTCCCAGCGCATTCCCGCAGGCAGCGTGGGCCATGCGCTGGATCATGGTACGGCGGCGCGTATCTTTACCGGTGCGCCGGTGCCGCCGGATGCGGATGCCGTGGTGATGCAGGAAGATTGCACGCTGGAGGGGGATGAGGTGATCGTCCGTGCCATGCCCCGACCGGGAGAGAACATCCGTCGTGCCGGTGAGGATATTGCTGCCGGCAGCGAGGTGTTGTCTGCTGGAATCCGGATACGCCCGCAGGAAATGGGGCTGATCGCTTCGATCGGGCTGGCCGATGTGCCGGTCTATCGCAAGCTGCGCGTGGCGCTGTTTTTTACCGGCGACGAGATCGTCATGCCGGGCGAACCGCTGGAAGAGGGCGAAATCTATAACTCCAACCGTTACACCCTGCTTGGCCTGCTCGAAGGCTTGGGCTGCCGCGTGGCGGATTACGGCATCGTGCCGGACAATCTTGCGGCCACGGTGGACGTGCTGAAACAGGCCTGGCACGAGGCCGACCTGATCGTGACCAGCGGCGGCGTGTCGGTCGGAGAGGAGGATCACGTCAAGGCGGCAGTGGAAAGCCTGGGCAAGCTCGATATGTGGAAAGTGGCAATGAAGCCGGGCAAACCGGTTGCTTACGGCACAGTGAACGACACTCCGTTCATCGGCCTGCCGGGTAATCCGGTTTCGGCCTTTGCGACCTTCTGCCTGTTTGTGCGTCCCTATATTCTGCGTTGCCAGGGAGTGGAAAAGATCAGGCCGCAGAGCTACCAGTTGCCCGCGACCTTCAATTGGGGCAAGCCGGGCGGCCGGCGCGAATTCGTCCGTGCCCGCCTGGAACCGCAGGCGGACGGTGCGCCGGGTGTCGCCATTTATCCCAACCAGGGCTCGGGCGTGCTGACTTCGGCGGTATGGGGCGAGGGGCTGGCGGAAATCCGCGAGGGCACGACCGTGGTACGCGGCGATCTGGTGAAGTTCACACCCTTTAGCGAATTGCTGGGTTAAACCTAGAAACCTTAGTTGGCCGCTTTATTGAGTGCATAACGCTATGAATGTAATTAATTTCTTCTTGAATTATGGGCCCACCCGTTTGGTGATGCCGCTAAATGGTGGATTGCACGGTTTTTGCGGCGCATGGTGGCGTTGCAACGCCTTGGAATGGAACGACCATTCCGCGTCGTTGCGCCTTGCCCTGCACCCCACAAACCATGCACTCCACCACGTCCAACTGAGGTTTCCAGGTTAAACATGATTACACTACTTTACTTTGCCCGCCTGCGCGAAGCGCTGGGCGTATCTACTGAACAGCTCGACCTGCCCGCGGACGTGCGGAATGTCTCAAGCCTGACCGCCATGTTGCGTACGCGCGGCGGCGAATGGGAGAGCGAGCTGGCGGAAGGGCGGTCATTCCGCGTCGCGGTGAACCAGGATATGGCGGATGGCGCCGCCACGATCAAGGACGGCGACGAAATCGCCATTTTTCCGCCAGTCACCGGGGGCTGACGAAATGACCATCCGGGTGCAGCAGGAAGATTTCGACCTGGGCGCGGAACTGCTCGCGCTGCGTGAGGGCAACCCCAAAATCGGCGCCATCGCCAGCTTTCTCGGGCTGGTACGCGATATCAACGAGGGCGACGCAGTAGCCGGCATGAGTCTGGAACATTATCCGGGCATGACGGAAAAGGCGCTGGAGCGTATCGTCGAACAGGCCAAAACGCGCTGGAACATCTTCGACGCCCTGGTCATCCACCGTGTCGGCGATCTCAAGCCTACCGACCAGATCGTCATGGTGGCCGTGACCGGCGCGCACCGCGGCGAGGCTTTCGCCGCCTGCGAGTTCATCATGGATTACCTCAAGACCGAGGCGCCTTTCTGGAAGCGCGAGCAAACGCCATCCGGCGCGCGCTGGGTGGATGCGCGCGAAAGCGACGATCAGGCGAAAGCGCGCTGGCGCTGATCCAGGGACTATCTCAGGGCCAGCTTTCTGAAAACCTCAGTTCGATAACCACGGAGAACACGGAGAAAGGCAGTTTGCGGTCATTTATGGCCTCTCCCAACGTGTGAATGCCAAAACTTCATGCAATCTATTGTTTTTACTCCGTGTTCTCCGTGTTCTCCGTGGTTAGCTGCTTTTTGTGGGTTTAATGAATTGCCACAGAAACATCACGCTGCGGATATGCCCAGATACCGCTTGAATTCATCTTCCGGGACGGGACGGCTGAACAGGTAGCCCTGGAATATCTTGCAGCCATACTGGGTAAGAAAGGCCAGCTGCTGGTCGGTTTCCACACCCTCGGCGACCACGGAAAGATTGAGCGACTGGCTCAAAGCCAGAACGGCACGGACGATGGCGGCATCGTCCGGATCCTGCATGATATCCCTGACAAATGAGCGGTCGATCTTGACCTCTTCCACCGGAAGCCTCTTGAGGTAGGAGAGCGAGGAATAACCGGTGCCAAAGTCATCGAGCGAGAGGCGAATGCCCAGTGCCATGATGCTGTTCATCCGCTCGATGGCCTCGTCCACATTCTGCAGCACCACGCTTTCAGTGAGTTCCAGCTTCAGGCGTGCCGGATTTGCGCCGCTTTCGGCCAGGACTTGTGCCACCTCCGATACGAAGTCGGGTTGCAGGAACTGACGGGCGCTGATGTTGACGGACAGGCTCAGTTTGCTTGTCGCCGCATGTCCTTCCCAGGTTTTGAGCTGGGCGCAGGCCGTTTGCAGCACCCAGCTTCCGAGAGGGAGAATGAGCCCGGTATCTTCCGCCAGCGGAATGAACTGGACGGGAGAAACGGATTCTCCGCCGGGCGGCAGCCAGCGCAACAGGGCTTCCGCCCCGAGGCATTCACCCGCCGGGTTGACCAGGGGCTGGTAGTAGAGGTGGAATTCGCCTTGTTCCAGTCCCCTGCGCAGGGCTCGCTCCATGGCAGTGCGGGCTTCGAGATTCGCCTGCATGGCAGGATTGAAGAAGCGCAGCGTGTTACGCCCAGCATCTTTGGCCTGGTAGAGCGCCAGATCAGCTTGCTTGAAAAGGGTGTTGAGCGAGTTTTCCTGATCGTGAAACAGGGTGAGACCGATGCTCGATGTGGTGTGGCATTCCTGGGACAGACCCTCAAGCTGGAAAGGCTGGCCGAGATGGGCGCGAATTTTATCCGCAATGGACTCGGCCAGAGCGGCAGCGCTTTCCTCCTCATGGCCGAGGTCTTCCAGCAGCAGAACAAATTCGTCGCCACCCAGGCGCGAGACGGTATCCACTTCACGCACGTTTGTGCCGAGGCGCTTGCCCACTTCGATGAGAAGCTGGTCGCCCACGGCATGCCCCTGGGTGTCGTTGAGGGTTTTGAAGTTGTCCAGATCGATGAAAATCAGTGCGCCGTATTCCCTGGTGCGGCTGCTGGAAGCCAGTGCATGTTCGGCCCGGTCCATGAGCAGGCGGCGATTGGGCAGGCCGGTGAGGGGGTCGTAGAAGGCGAGATGATGGATGCGTTCATCCGCCGCCTTGCGCTCGGTGATGTCCGTGAAGGCAGCAACGTAATGAGTAGGCTGATTTATTGCATCCCTGACCGTGGTGATGGTGAGCCACTTGGGATAGATCATGCCGTCCTTGCGCCGGTCCCAGATTTCTCCTTCCCAGTAGCCGGTAGCCTTAATGCTTGACCACATCTGCTGGTAGAAGGCGCGGTCCTGACGGCCGGATTTGAATATGGCCGGTGTTTTGCCCAGCACTTCCGCCTCACCGTACCCGGTAATCGTTGTGAATGCCGAATTGACCGCCACGATATTGCCCTGCGTGTCCGTGACCATGAAGGCCTCGGCTGCGCTGTCCACCACGCGGGCCAGGAAACGCAATTTCTCTTCATCGGCACGGCGCTCGGTGATGTCGCGGGCGATGCCCAGCACACCGATAAGATGTCCATCCTGGTCGCGCATGGGTGTCTTGATGGTTTCGAGCAGGGCGCGGTGCCCATCATCGGCAAAAGTGACCCACTCCTCGTTGATGCCCGGTTTGCCGGTAGCGATTACAGCCTGGTCTTTCTGGCGAAAAAAGTCGGCCTGCTCGCCCGGTACGAAATCGTGGTCGGTTTTGCCGATGATTTGCGCTTCCGGCGCATTGAACAGGCGCTCGAAGCGCGGGTTGCAGGCCAGAAAAACGCCGGCAGGATCCTTGAGCCAGACCAGGTCCGGAATGGTTTCGATCAGGGTGCGAAGCTGGGAATTGGATCGTTTCAAGGCAATGGCTTGTTCCTGGCTGATTTGCCTTGCCGCAGCCAAGCGGCGGCGGGACAGCCACAGGACCACAGTCAGGGAAAGAATGATGACAGTAGCCAGCGCAACCAGCAGGATGGGGATACGGTAGTGCTTCCAGACATCAGCCAGCGTGATCTCGAGCGGTGTGTCGTAAGGGGGTAAATGCAGTTTGCGCGCCAGATCATCTACTGCCGCATAGCTGGCCGGGACGGTGAAGCCATGGATGTTGAGTGCCCGGGCAAGCGGGGTGTCTTTCTCGATCCGCAGCAGTGCAGCGGCCACTCGCCGGGCGCTGGTTTCATCCACCTGTGGCAGGGCCGCCATCGGCCACTGCGGATAGAGACGGGTCGAAACTGCGTAGGGAAATCCGGGCAAATCCTGGCGATGGATGATCCTGATCCGGCTTATGTCCAGCCGGCCTTCCTCGGCCATGGCTTCGATCACGCCGGCGCGTGCAAAACCAGCATCGGCCTCGCCGGAAAGAACGGCTTCCACCACCCCATCATGCGGCAAGCCGATAAAAAGCAGCTGCGTGTCATCAGGAGGCGGCAGGCCGGCATCAATGAACATTTCGACCTGCATCTGGTAGCCTTCCATGCAGGTTTGGGAGCAGCTTGCAATGGTGCGATTCTTCAGGTCTTGAAGCGTGTTGAGGTCATTGCGTTCGGCGCGGCTGAAAATGACGCCGCCGATGGCTTCCACGGGTTTTCCATGGGCCGTTTCGGTCAGGGTTGCCAGGGCGCCGGAAAGCGTATTGCGTTCCATGATCAGGCGATAATGGGTGGGGTGGGTCAGGATGAAGTCAAGCTTGTGCTGCCTCAGGGCCTGTTCCAGATCAGCGTAGTCGAGTGCCTGTATCTGAACCTGGTGCCCAGGCAGGGTTTCGCTCAGATAATCGGCCAGCGGTTGCCAGCGCGCCTGGGTCTCGGCAATGGGCCGCAGCGCCAGAATACCGAGTGTCAGCACATGATCGGCCAGGGCGTTGCGCCCCATGCTCAGCATCATGAGCAGCAGCGACAGGGCGGTGTATCTGAGCAGGTGGGTCGGCATCTTCAGTCCTCTTCCGGCAGGAAATCAGTGCGCACGAGATTGGCAAGATTGTCTTCCTGCGGCAGCAGTCCGGCGCCGGTCATGATCTGCGACAGCTCACGGGCCGCTGACAGCAGGCGCCCATTATTGACATCCATAAGACTGCGGTTGGTGCGGATGTCGGGTAATTGCAAGCCACGGTAGGCGTCCAGCACTTCACGTGCTTCCAGGTGCATGCGCCCGGCCAAACGAAAAGCCGCATCCTGCGGGTTGCTGCGAAAATGCTGAAGTGCACGAAAATGTCCGGCCACCAGGTTATCCAGTGCTTTCTGGTACCGCGTGGCAGATTCCGGCCTGACGGCGAGGACGTCGAAAATGGTGTCGGGCATGTCCCGGCTGTCGTAGATGATCTTTGCGTCTTCAGTCCTCAGCCGGGTGGCGGTGGGTTCGTAAGTGATGAGGGCGTCGATTTGCCCGCTTCGCCAGGCTTCCATATGGCTATCCGAACTCACCTGAACCACCGAGACGGCCGATGCGGGCAAGCCGGCGGCGGCCAGCAATTTGTGCAGCACCAGCGCGCCAAGGGCGGTTTTTTCCACGCCGATGCGTTTGCCCGCCAAGTCGGCCAGAGTGTGAATTCCGTGGCGGGCAAGGACAACGTCCGCGCCGGCAGAAATATCGAACACCAGGATGATGCTCAGGCGAATGCCGTCGGCACGGGCGCGCAGCACCTCATCCAGCGTCAATGCTGCGCCACCGGCCCGGCCTTCAGCCAGCGCAGCCAGAGAGCCAGTTGCCGAAGCCGTTTCCAGCAGATTCAGCGATTCAGTCGGGAGCCATCCCTCGCGCCGGGCCAAAAACATCAGTTCGTAGCCGGGCCAGACATGGCTGGCGATAACCAGGGGTTTGGATTGCTGTGATCCGCAGGCATTCAGCAGGGGCAGCAGGGCTGTTGCGGACAGGGCGCGTAAAATATTGCGCCGATCAGGATTCATTGGGCATTTCTGAATTTTTGCATTGGAACAGTTTACGGGAAATATGGATAATCCTTATTTTTTGACTTTATAGGGGGATTAATTATGTTTTGCAGGCAAGGTCTGATCAGAATGTTACTGGTGCTGTTCATGAGCAGCATCCCGGGTTTGGTGGGCGCACACGATCACGAGCATTCCCACGATGCGGCGCCGACAGGGAAGCTTGAACTCAAACAGGGCGCAAAGTGGCCGACTGATGCGCATCTGCGCCAGGGAATGGACGGCATCCGGCATGCCATGCACGAGAAGAATGCAGCATTGAACAGCGGGGCATTCTCAGTGGAGCAGGCGCATACCCTGTCGAAAAAGGTGAATGAGCAGGTCGCTTTCATGGTGCAAAACTGCAAAATGGATAGCGATGCCGATGCCGTGTTCCATCTCGTGCTGGCCGACATCATTGCCGGCGCGGATGCCCTTGCGGGGCAGGACATGGGCAAGGCCCGTCAGGGTGCGGAAAAAATTTCCCATGCGCTGGAGAATTACGGCGTTTATTTTGATCATCCCGGCTGGCACTGATCCCAGAAACAGCAGACATTTCACGCGAGGAGAAAAACCACACCATACGAATGGTCGAATTGCCAATAAATATAGGGGAATCCCCGATGGCATGACCATGTATTGCTAAGTAAAGTGCCTCTCAACAGCCTTGCGTGATGCCCCAAGTCGATTTTCATGGCCGGGCATCATGTTTTTTCTGGTTCACGGTTCAGTCATGCATGCGACCCAGACGGTCATATTCCTTATGGCCTCTGCATCGTGACCCCGAGGAGTGTGCATATCTTTGCTGCTTTGGTGAAATCAATATTTTCAGGTGGCCAGCCCTTCTGGCCGGCTTGCTGATGAAGTTTTCGTTCAGTCTGCGCGGCCGCCTGCTTCTGCTGGTGCTTCTCTCGGCACTGCCGGCTTTCGGCCTGATTACTTATTCAGCGATAGAGAGCCGGGCCGCTGCCGAGGTGGATGCACGGCGTCAGACGCATGAACTGGCTTCCCGGATTGCCGCTGAAGAAAAGCGCCTAATCAGCGATACGCGCCAGTTTCTGGCTTTGCTCTCAGAACTGATTATCATCCGCGACCCCGCCATGCTGCCCCGTTGCGGCTCGACTCTGGCGCTCTTGCATAAACAGTATCCCCAATATGCCAACATCGGGATGACCGATGCCAATGGCAATCTCCTGTGCAGTGCCTCGCCTTTCGATAAAGCGATCAACCTTGCTGACAGAACCTGGTTCCAGGGTGCGGTCGCCACGCGGAATTTCGTGGTCGGAGATGCTTACTTTGGACGCCTGACTAAGATATGGAGCGTCGGCATGGCTTATCCTGTCAATGGAGAAAATGGCCAATTGCAAAAGGTGCTATACGCCACTCTCGATCTTCATTGGCTGCAGAAAATGCTTGAAGACATATCGCTGCCAGCGGGAAGTGTAGTGGCAGTGGTGGATGCCAATGGCACCCTTCTGGCGCGGTATCCCGATCCCCAGCACGAGTGGACAGGCAAGTCTGCACCAGAAAAGAGCAAGCTGATGGAAACGCTTTCCGGCAGTTGCAAGGGTTTTGCGGAGTTTCGCGGTCAGGATGGCGTGGTGCGCCTGAACTCGATCGAGCCCCTGCGCTGGGTTGGCAACGAGTGTGTCTACGTCCGCGTCGGGGTGTCCAGAGATGAAGTCTATGCGCCGATCGAGGCACGTTCGCGACGCGATATGGCGGTGTTGCTAATTTTGACCGGACTGCTTCTGATCTTTGCCTGGTTCGGTGGCAACTGGCTGTTGTTACGTCGCATGCGAGCCCTGACTGATGCGGCGCAGCGCCTGGGCGAGGGCGATCTTGGCGCGCGCAGCGGCCTGCCGCCTGCCGGTGACGAAATTGGACGGCTGGCTCAGACCTTCGATGAGACAGCAGCGCGCCTGCAGGATCGCGAGGCGCGTCTGCTGGCATCTGAACGGGCGCTGTCACACGTCAACCGGGCGCTGACCGTGCTGAGCGCCGGCAACCGCGCCATGCTGCGGGCCACTGACGAACAGGCCCTGCTTGATGCCATGTGTCGCATGATTGTAAACAAGGGTGGTTACCGTATGGCCTGGGTGGGGTTTGCGCATCACGATGCGGAAAAAAGTATCGAGCCCGTCGCAAAAGCTGGCGCAGAGCAGGATTTTATTAAACAGCTTGGCCTCACCTGGGGAGGGGACACGGCACAGCGTGGCGCATGTGGCACCGCTATTGCCGAGGCGCGGTTGGTGGTGGTGAACAATATTGCTACAGCGCCCGAGTTTGCACGCTGGCGCGAAACGGCAAAACAGCGCGACTTCGGTTCGTGTGTCGCCCTGCCGCTCTTCGGCACGCAGGGTGTTTTTGGCATGATCAGCATTTATGCCGCCGAGACGGATGCTTTTGACAGCGGTGAAATCAAGCTGCTGAAGGAAGCGGCGGACGATCTGGCATACGGCATCAGCCGTCTGCGCGACCAGGCGCGTAGCGCGGAAGCGGACGAGATCGAGGATCTCTACAACAAGGCACCGTGCGGCTACCACTCGCTGGATGCAGATGGCTACTATATCCGCATTAACGACACCGAGCTGGCCTGGCTGGGTTATGAGCGTGACGAAGTGGTGGGCAAACTGGGGTTTTTTGATATGTTGAGTCCCGCCAGCCTGGAAACATTTCAGGAGCGCTTTGAGAACATGAAGGTACAAGGCCTGGCGCGCGATCTTGAATTCGAGATGAAGCGCCGAGACGGCACGATTCTGCCCGTGCTGATCAATGCCACGGCGATCCGCGATGAGGATGGTCACTTTCTGTCAAGCCGCTCGACCATGAATGACATCACTGACCGTAAGCGCGCGGAAGAGGCGCTGCGCATGGCCAAGGAATCCGCCGAGCAGGCGACCCGGATCAAGAGCGAATTTCTCGCCAACATGTCGCACGAACTGCGCACCCCGCTCAACGCCATCATCGGTTTTTCCGAAGTGCTCAAGGACGGGCTGATGGGTGAGATGACCGCCGAGCAGCAGGAATACATCACCGATATTTTCACCAGCGGACAGCATCTGCTGTCGCTGATCAACGACATTCTCGACCTGTCCAAGATCGAGGCCGGCAAGATGGCGCTCGACCTGGAGCCGATGGAGATCAGTAGTGCACTTTCCAACAGTCTTTCCATCGTCAGGGAAAAGGCGGCGGCCCACCGTATTGAACTGCAACTCGATGTGCCAGATACACTGGGATCGGCGCTGGTGGACGCGCGCAAGACCAAGCAGATTGTCTACAACCTGCTGTCGAATGGCGTGAAATTCACGCCCGAGGGTGGCCGGATTACGCTGCGGGCCCGCAAGGCCAGTCGTTCGGATATCGAAAACTGGAATGCAGAAGGCCAGACCAGCCTGAGAATGCCGCTGCCGCCAAGCGATTTCACGGAATTTCTGGAAATTGCGGTGGAGGATTCGGGTATCGGTATTGCGGCGGAAGATGCGCCGCGATTGTTCCATGCTTTTTCGCAGCTCGACTCCTCGCTGTCGCGGGAATCGGAAGGCACCGGGCTGGGCCTGGTGCTGGTGCTCAAGCTAACCCAGTTGCACGGCGGCACCCTGGCCTTGTCCAGCAAGCCGGGGCAGGGTAGCCATTTCGTCATCTGGCTGCCGTGGCGCGAAAGCAGCGCAGCGATCAGTGGCGCGAAAGCGGGCCAGGTACAAGCCAGCCATGCCCACCCTGTCGCCCTGGTGATCGAGGACAATGACCGTGCCGCCGAGCTGATCCGCCTGCAACTGGAACCGGAAGGTTTCGAGATCGTTCGTGCTGTTCGGGGGAGCGAAGTGTTCGAACGGCTGGCGGAACGCCTGCCGACGGTCATTATTCTCGATATCCTGCTGCCGGACATGGACGGTTGGGATCTGCTGGCACAGGTCAAACAATCCGGATCCCCAGCGGCACAGATTCCCGTTGTTATCGTGTCCATCGTTGCCGATTCGCAAAAAGGTTTCTCGCTTGGCGCCAGCGCCGTGCTGCAGAAGCCGGTCAGCCGCGATGATCTGCTTGGCGCCTTGACTGGTTTGGGAGCAAGAGGGATGAATCACTTCCTCAGGGTGCTGGTGGTTGATGACGACCCGAAGGCGGTGGAATTGCTGTCAGCCTACCTGGCCGAGCCGGGCTACACGGTATTGCGCGCTCATGGCGGCAGTGAAGGTATCGCCATGGCCCAGCGCGAGCGCCCAGACTTGTTGGTGCTGGACTTGATGATGCCCGAGGTCAACGGTTTCGACGTGGTCGAGGTACTCAAGAGCGACCCGGGCACCGCTTCCATCCCCATCGTGATGGTGACTGCCAAGACGCTGACCGAGGAAGATCGAGCCCTGCTCAATGCGAATGTTGCCACCATTCTGGAGAAGGGCAGCTTTAATCACGGCCGTTTTGCCAGCGAAGTGCGGCGCGCCCTGATGGGGGGATGGAGTGCGTCGTCATGACTCATCTGGTGCTGGTGGTCGAGGATACCGCCGTCAACATGAAACTGATCAGCATGCTGCTGGACAAGGCCGGCTACCGCGTCCTGCAGACGGGCAATGCAAGTGACGGCATCGCGCTGGCGCGCGAACACCGACCGGACCTGATCCTGATGGATATCCAGTTGCCCGGCATGGATGGCCTGACCGCCACCCGCCTGCTGAAGGAGGATGAAACGACCTGTCATATCAAGGTC
Organism: uncultured Gammaproteobacteria bacterium; assembly: GCA_963741495.1. Taxonomy (GTDB): domain Bacteria; phylum Pseudomonadota; class Gammaproteobacteria; order Burkholderiales; family Sulfuricellaceae; genus Sulfurimicrobium. The sequence goes on along the minus strand of CAVUID010000002.1, from coordinate 13,519 downwards.
ATCGCCCTGACCGCATTCGCCATGAAAGGCGACGAGGAAAGGATGATCGCTGCCGGCTGTGACGGTTATATCGCCAAGCCGATCCAGTACAGGCATTTTCTTGCCGAAATAGAGAAATATTTGTCAGATATGGCAACAGAAAGGAAATCTGGCCATGAGCAACAATAAGAAAATTCTTGTCACGGATGACGATCCGCGCAACCGCAGGCTGCTTGAAACGCTGCTGCAGGCTGGTGGCTATGAAGTGAACAGCGCCGACTCGGGGCAGGCTGCGCTGGAGTCGATTGCCGTCGATCCACCCGACCTGATCCTGCTTGATCTGATGATGCCAGGCATGGATGGTTTCGAGGTGGTAAGGCGGCTCAAGGCCGGTCCTGCCACGTGCGGCATCCCGATCGTTATGGTAACGGCGCTCGATGACGACGCTTCACGCGCGCGACTGGCCGCCGCTGGCGTGTCGGAGGTGATCACCAAGCCGATTGACCGCTGGGCCATGCAGGCCTGCATCGACAGGCTGCTGGGGGATGCGCATGATAAAACTTGAGTCCGTAAATGATACCGGCATGGCGCAGCTCGAGCTGGCGCGCATGAACCGGCTCTATTCCATGCTGAGCCAGATTAACCGTACCATCATCCGGATCGAGGAGGCACAGGCGCTCTACGAGGCGGCCTGTCGCATTGCCGTCGAATGTGGTGGTTTTGATCTTTCCTGGGTGGTGCTGATCGAGCCCGGCAGCGGGCGGGCAGAGCCGATGGCGGCTGCCGGGGCATCATCCATTGCCGAGCTCAGAGACTTTGCCGGTGAACTGTCCGGCTTCATGCCGATAGACTTTGTCCGGAGCGGCGAACAGCCTTTTGTTTTCAATGAAATATCCAATGACCCCCGCATGGCCTCCTGTCGTGGCGTGGCTGAACGCTGGGGCATCCATTCCGGTGGTGTTTTCCCGCTTAAGCTTGAGGGCGCCATTGTCGGAACCTTCTGCGTGATGTCGATCCTGCCCGGATTTTTCCGTGAAGCCGAGATCAGTTTGCTGGTGGAAGTGGCGGACGATCTGTCCTTCGCGCTCGATGTCATTCGCCGAGAGGAGAAGCGCGTTACCACGGAAACCCGGATGCGTTACCTGGCTTTCTATGATTCCCAGACTGGCATGCCTGGCCGGACATTGTTCGAGGAACGCCTGGCCGAGATTTGCCAGGACGCCGAAGGCAGGACGGTGGCCGTACTGGTCGTTAACCTGCGGCGCTATCACGGCATTCTGCAGTTGCTCGGCAATGGCGCGGGCCAGAAAATCATTCGCACCATGGCCACCCGGTTGGAATCAGTGCTTTCTGACTTGCCGGTTGCCCGAGTCACGGAATCGAAGTTTGCGGTCGCATTGCAGGATCCGGACGGGCTTGATGTGGTGGAAGAACTCGCCTGGAAAATGGCTCATGTCCTGGCCGAAGGGGCGCTCGCGGATGGCCAGGAGGTGTTTCTTGACCCTTTCGTCGGTATTTCCGTGTTTCCCCGCGATGGCAAAGCGCCGGACTTGCTCCGGTTCGCCATGCAGGCCGCTGCCGCCGTTGATCATGATGCCGGTAGTCTGTGCCGGTTTTTTCAGGCTGACATGAACGGCAGCTCGCGCCTCCGCCTCAGTCTTGATGCCGCCTTGCACCGTGCGCTGGAAAATGGCGAATTCAAGCTGCATTACCAGCCCCAGGTGGATCTAGCCAGTGGACGGGTCATTGGCGCCGAGGCACTGCTGCGCTGGCAGCATCCGGAACAAGGGCTGGTGTCGCCACTGGATTTTATTCCGTTGCTCGAGGAAAACGGGCTGATTGTCGAGGTCGGCGAATGGGTGCTGCTCGAGGCGTGCCGGCGCTGCCGACAGTGGCAAGCCGAGGGTTTGCCGCCCATCCGGATTGCGGTCAATCTTTCTGCGCGGCAGTTTCGCCATGGGGACATCGAAGCCGTGGTGCGGCGGGTGCTCGATTCAACCGGACTCGATCCAAAATTGCTGGAGCTGGAGGTCACCGAGGGTATCGTGCTGCACGATACCGATGCAGTCATTCACACCCTGCGCGAACTCAATGCGCTGGGCGTGACCCACGCGCTGGATGACTTCGGGACGGGTTATTCGTCCCTCAGCTACCTGCAGCGCCTGCCCGTTGCGCGCATCAAGGTTGATCGCTCCTTTGTCACCCATATTACGTCCAGCCAAGGCGACGCGGCGATCGTCCGCGCAGTGGTAGGCATGGCCCACAGCCTGGGACTGTCAGTCATCGCCGAGGGCGTCGAGACGGAGGGGCAACTGGGCTTTCTGCGCGGAGTTGGCTGCGAGGAAATCCAGGGCTATTACTTCAGTCGCCCTCTGCCTGAAAATGAATTTGCCGCATTGCTGCGCGACGGGCGATGTATTCCGCCGAGACAGACCAATCAGCCCGAGCGGGTCCTGTTGCTGCTCGATGATGAACCCAATATTCTGGCTGCATTGACCCGGTTGCTGCGCCGCCAGGGTTACCGCATCCTGAGCACAACCAGCCCGCGTGAGGCCTTTGACCTGATCGCTACCCATCATCCCGGCGTGGTGCTGTGCGACCAGCGCATGCCGGAAATGACCGGTACGGAATTTTTGCGCCGGGTCAGGGAGATTTATCCGGATACCATGCGCATCGTGCTGTCCGGCTATGCCGAACTCAATTCGGTCATTGACGCGGTCAACAAGGGTGCGGTGTACAAGTTCCTCACCAAACCGTGGGATGATCACGAGCTTAGCGAAAATATCAGGGATGCTTTCCGTATTTACGAACTGAGCCATGAAAATCGCGAACTGGCGCGCCAGTTGCAGGTCTGTCAGGTTGCAGTGGGGAGCGCCTTGTAGTCCAGGTTTCCCGCAGCAACTTTTTCCGGTATGTTCCGGGGTGTACATACAGAGAAATCCCGAGATGCCATTTTCCCTTCCCGTTGATATTAGTACCTTGCTGGAAAACTGGTTATCCCAGCCCCGTTCGCCCGACTTCTGGTGGCAGCTCGGCGTGCTGGCGCTAGCCGCAGGCGGCGCCCTGCTGGTGCACCGCACCCTGAGCCAAAGCCTGGGGCAACGCCCGGAAGGCCAGGAGGAAAATGCTATCCGGCGGTTGACCCTGAGCAGCATTCAGCGCCTGCTCTTTCCGATCAGCATGCTTTTTGGCGTGCTGGCGGGAAGGGCGCTGCTCGATAGCATGGATTACCCGGTCAAGCTGCTCAACCTGGCCGTGCCTCTGCTGGCTTCCCTGGCCACCATTCGCATTTCGGTTTATTTGATACGCAAGACCTTCCGTCACGGCCCGGCGGTGAAAGCCTGGGAAGGGCTGATCTCCTCCTCGGCCTGGCTTGTCGTCGCGCTGCACCTGCTGGGCTGGCTGCGCCCGGTTCTCGATGCCATGGATGCGCTTGCCCTGCAGATCGGCACCATGCGCGTTTCCCTGCTGGGGTCGGTCAAGCTGGTCCTGGCCATTGCGCTGACCTGGGTGCTGGCGCTGTGGCTTGCCCGCCTGATCGAGAACCGCCTGAACCGGGCGGAATATGTGAACGCGGGCATGCAGGTGGCGCTGGTCAAGCTGAGCAAGTTCGGCCTGCTGACACTGGCCTCCCTGCTGGCGCTGGAGGCGGCAGGCATCGACCTGACCGCGCTGGCGGTGTTTGGCGGCGCGCTGGGCGTGGGCCTGGGCTTCGGCCTGCAGCGCATCGCCAGCAACTTCATCAGTGGATTTATCGTTCTCTTCGACCGATCCATCCGGCCCGGCGATGTTATCACCATCGGCGAAAAATTCGGCTGGGTGCAGGAACTGCGCGCCCGCTACATCGTGGTGCGCGATCGGGACGGGGTAGAGCGGCTCATCCCCAACGAGACCCTGATCACCAACGAGGTGATCAACTGGAGCTACACCGACCGCAATGTGCGCCTCAAAGTGCCCGTATCCATCAGCTATAACGATGACCCGGAACAGGCCATGGCCTTGCTGGAAGAAGCGGGGCGGGATACCCCGCGGGTGATGATGGATCCCGCCCCCGCAGCCAGGTTGCTGGCCTTCGGCGATAACGGAATCGAGCTGGAATTACGCGTCTGGATCAATGATCCGCAGCAGGGGCTGGTGGGCGTGCGCTCCGAAGTGAACCTGCGCATCTGGCGCCTGTTCAAGGCGGCAGGTATCGTCATTCCCTTCCCGCAACGTGACTTGCACCTGATCGGCCCGGTGCCGAAGGTGTTGCAGGAAGGCGAAGCCTCAGCCTCCAGTTTGTCATCGGCAAGGTGGTAGTGCGGGTCTTCGCCCACGTTGATTTCCACCATGTCCTTGGCTTTTTCCAGCACTTCCAGGCAGTCCGGGCTGAGATGCCGCAGGTGCAGGCGCTTGCCGGCCTGCTGGTAGCGCGTGGCAAGGCTGTCGATGGCTTCGACTGCGGAATGGTCCATGACGCGGGCGCGGCGGAATTCCACCACCACTTCATCCGGATCTTCTTTCGGTGTAAACAGGGTCTGGAATTCCGCCGTTGAGGCGAAGAACAGCGTGCCTTCCAGTTCGTAGACTTTCCAGCCCTTGCTGTCGAGATAAGTGTGTACCTTGATGTGCTTGGCATGCTGCCAGGCGAACACCAGCGCGGAGATGATCACGCCGGTCACCACGGCGATGGCCAGATCGGTGAGTACCGTGATCACGGTGACTGCAACCACGACCATCGCGTCGCTGCGCGGCACCTTGCGCATCGCATTGAGGCTGCCCCATGCGAAGGTTTTTTGCGAGACCACGAACATCAGGCCGATCAGAGCGGCCAAGCGGGATCATCTCGATCCACTGCGAAGCGAACAGGATGAACGACAGCAGAAACAGCGCAGCGGCAATGCCGGACAGGCGCTGGGTCGCGCCGTTGTTCACGTTGATCATGCTCTGCCCGATCATGGCGCAGCCGCCCATGCCGCCGAAGAAGCCGGTGACGACATTGGCCGACCCTGCGCCACGCATTCCCGGTTGGGCATGCCGCGGGTGTCGGTCATTTCGTCGATCAGGTTCAGGGTCAGCAGGGATTCGATCAGGCCGATGGCGGCGAGAATCAGGCTGTAGGGGAAGATGATTTGCAGTGTTTCCCAGTTCAACGGCACCTGCGGCAAGTGGAACTGCGGCAACCCGCCCTCGATGGAAGCCATGTCGCCCACGGTCTTGGTGTCGATCCCGAAAAAGATGACCAGGAATGAAACCGTAGCGATGCCGGCCAGTGCAGAGGGAATGACTTTGGTCAGGCGCGGCAGCAGGTAGATGATGGCCATGGTCAGCGCGATCAGGCCCAGCATGGTGTAGAGCTTCATGCCTGTCATCCAGACCGGCTACGCCATCCGGCCCCGGCATCTTGAAATGCCCCATCTGCGCCAGAAAGATCACGATGGCCAGTCCGTTGACGAAGCCCAGCATGACCGGGAACGGCACCATGCGGATGAACTTGCCCAGCTTCAGCAGGCCGAAAGCGATCTGCAGCAGCCCCATCAGCACCACGGTGGCAAACAGATATTCCACGCCATGCTGCACCACCAGCGCCACCATGACCACCGCCAATGCACCGGTGGCGCCGGAAATCATGCCGGGCCGGCCACCGAATGCGGCGGTGATCAGGCCCATGATGAAGGCGGCGTAGAGGCCGGTGAGCGGGTGGACCTGCGCCACGAAGGCGAAGGCGATGGCCTCGGGCACCAGAGCCAGGGCCACGGTCAGGCCGCTGAGGGTGCAGAGTTTGACGCGGGAAAAGGTGAAATCGGGGCAGCTGTTCGGGGTCATGCGATATCCAATGGAAACATTCACTCGCAACTGGCGAGTGGGGGGTTAAAAGCGGTGTTGCGGGGTTCGTGCCGGAACGTCTTGGCAGGGCAGGGATGAGCTACATCGGGAACCAGCGGCTTGCTTTGCTTGTTGATTTTTAGCGGATTTTACCACGTCAGGCATTTCATATGAGTTGACGATCCTGAAAAATGGCGCTGCCAGTTTGTTGACTATATACGCCATAGCGAATATAGTGGCACGCCATGAACGAACAATCCTATTTCGAATCTCTTTCCGACGAAACCCGTCGCCGCATTCTGGTGCTGATCCTGAAACACGAGGAATTGTGCGTGTGCGAACTGTTCCAGGCACTGGATGTACCCCAGCCAAAAGTGTCGCGCCATCTGGCGGTGCTGCGTGAAGCTGGAGTGCTGGCGCAGCGGCGTGAAGGAACCTGGGTGTTCTACCGCCTTGATCCCCACATCCCCGCATGGGCGTATCGCATGCTGGGTCTGCTGGTGGAAGGCGTGGAAAATGGCATCTGTTATTGCGAAGATGCCGAGCGTCTGGCAAAAGCGACAAACCGCCCGGCTCGCTGCGCGGCCTGATTTTTACTTTATATATCTGACTTGGGGAATATACGTGATAGCGAATAAATATTATAACAATGTAATGATCCGCTTCTGGTTGGTAGCCTTGTTGTCGCTATGGGCCTTTGCCGCAAGTGCAGGCGACAAACCGGACTTCATGGTCGATGCCGACTGGCTCGCCAAAAACCTGAAAGACCCCAAGCTGGTGGTGCTGGAAATTCGCTACCATCCGCACCGCTATTTCACCGTGGGCCACATTCCCGGCGCGGTGCAAGTACAGCGCTTCAAGGATCTCGGCGACAACCATGCCATACCTTCCATGCGCTTCCCTTCCCGTGAAGCCTTCGAACACACCTTGCGCTCCTGGGGCGTGAACAACGACTCAAGCATCGTGCTGTACGACGATTCCGTCACCGCGATGACCTCGCGCGTTTATTTCCTGCTCGATCTCTACGGCTACGACATGAAGCGGGTAAAAATCCTCAACGGCGGCACCGTGGAGTGGAGTGCCTTCAACGACATGGTGAAGGAAGAATCCAGGCGCAAGCCGGGTAGCATCAAGCTCAAGCCCGCCAAGCCCGGCGTGGTGGTGGAATGGACGGACGTTTACAGCAATGTGGTGGCTCGCCGCGATCCCGCCTTCGTCCTGCTCGACGCCCGTCCTTCCGATATGTACAGCGGCAAGGTAGTACAGCATTCCGTTCGTGGCGGTCATATACCCGGCTCCATCAATGTCGTCAGCCTGGACGGCGCGGATGGCCAGAGCCAGACCTGGAAATCGCTGGATGACATAGCGGCGCTGTACAAATCCATTCCCAAGGACAAAACCGTTTACGCCTATTGCCACGACGGCTTCCGTTCCAGTCTCGCCTGGCTTCAGCTCAAGACTTTGGGTTACCAGGATGTGCGCATCTACAACGGTGGCTGGGGCGACTGGGGTAACAATCTGACGCTACCGGTGTCTGAAGGTGAGCAGCCTTACGATGAAGCGTTCGCGCTGTAACAAGGCGAAGCGCGGGTTGTCATGCAAAGGCAACAAGGACTTGGCAGCATGATGATCCGGTTATTTGAGGGTGTGTAGTCATGAACAAAAAAACATTCAACGTGCTGTTCCTGTGTACCGGCAATTCAGCGCGCTCGATTCTGGGCGAGGCGCTGCTTAACCATCTTGGCAAGGGGCAGTTCCATGCCTGCAGTGCGGGCAGCCATCCAGCGGGGACGGTCAATCCGTTTGCCCTCGAACTGTTGAAGAAGAGCAAATTGCCGGTCGAGAATCTGCGCAGCAAGTCCTGGGACGAATTCTCCACAACCGGCGCGCCGCAATTCGATTTCGTATTTACCGTGTGCGACAACGCCGCCGGCGAAGTCTGTCCCGTCTGGCCCGGCCAGCCCATGACTGCCCACTGGGGCATCGACGATCCTGCTGCGGCAACGGGCAGCGACGCGGACAAGCGCAAGGCTTTTGTCACGGCTTTCACCCAGCTCAGCCGTCGCATCTCGCTGTTCATCAGCCTGCCGGTCGAAAAGCTCGACAAACTGTCCCTCAAGCGCCAGCTCGACGACATCGGCCGCCTGCGCGAGAAGGGAGAGTAAATCGTGAGCGCGCAATGCGAAGTCACGGCCAAAATGGCTGCCGGTGCTGAAATGGGTTTTTTCGAGCGCTGGCTGACGGTATGGGTGTTTCTCTGCATCGCGGTGGGCATCGTTCTCGGCCAGCTTTTCCCTGCGCCGTTCCATTTTCTTGGCAGCCTGGAAGTCGCTCAGGTCAACCTGCCGGTGGGCCTGCTGATCTGGGTGATGATCATTCCCATGCTGCTGAAGATCGACTTCAGCGCGCTGCATCAGGTGCGCGCCCATGCGCGGGGCATCGGCGTGACGCTGTTCGTCAACTGGGCAGTCAAGCCTTTTTCCATGGCGCTATTGGGCTGGATTTTCATTCGCCACCTGTTCGCGCCCTATCTGCCGGCGGAACAGCTCGACAGCTATGTGGCCGGCCTGATCCTGCTGGCTGCTGCGCCCTGCACTGCGATGGTGTTCGTGTGGAGCCATCTGACCAAGGGCGATCCCTTGTTCACCCTGTCGCAGGTGGCCCTCAACGATGTCATCATGATTTTCGCCTTTGCGCCGCTGGTGGCATTGCTGCTGGGTTTGTCCGCGATTACCGTGCCGTGGGACACGCTGTTCCTCTCGGTGCTGATGTACATCGTCATCCCGGTCGTGATCGCCCAGTGGTGGCGGCATAGCCTGATGCGCAAGGGGCAGGCTATTTTCGATCGCACCCTGAAGACCCTGCATCCCTTCGGCCTGTCGGCCCTGCTTGCCACACTGGTGCTGCTGTTCGCCTTTCAGGGCGAGGCCATCATCAAACAGCCGCTGGTCATCGCAATACTGGCGGTGCCGATCCTGATCCAGGTGTTTTTCAATTCGGGCCTGGCCTACCTGCTCAACCGTCAACTTGGCGTGGCCCACAGCGTGGCCGGGCCGTCGGCGCTGATTGGCGCCAGCAATTTCTTCGAGCTGGCGGTGGCGGCGGCGATCAGCCTGTTCGGCTTCGAATCGGGTGCGGCGCTGGCGACGGTGGTGGGCGTGCTGATCGAGGTGCCGGTGATGCTGCTGGTAGTGCGCATCGTGAACAGTTCGAAAGTCTGGTACGAAAGAGGGGTGCAAGCATGATTCCTGAGTCGGTTCTGACCTGCCCGAACTGCGGCCATGTGGAAACGGAGACCATGCCGACCGATGCCTGCCAGTGGTTCTATGAATGCAAGGGCTGCGGCGCGTTGCTGAAGCCCAAGGCAGGCGACTGCTGCGTGTTCTGCTCCTATGGCAGCGTGCCCTGTCCGCCCGTACAGCAAGAGGGCAGAGGTTGTTGTGGAGGCAAGCATGTTTGACGCGCTCGCCACCTGGCTGATCTACGACCTCGCCGGCCTGAAAGGCACGCCGTTCGGCGATGCCGCGCATTTCTTCGTGATGGATGTGACCAAGATACTGGTGCTGCTGACGCTGGTGATCTACCTCATGGGCCTGCTGCGCGCGCTGCTCAAGCCGGAGAAAGTGCGCGAATTCATCCGCAACCGCGGCAACCTGCAAAGCCGCTTCATGGCAGTTGGGCTGGGGGCGGTTACGCCGTTCTGTTCCTGCTCGTCGATTCCGTTGTTCATCGGCTTTGTCGAGGCGGGGATTCCGCTCGGCGTGACGCTGTCCTTCCTGATCGCCAGCCCGATGATCAACGAGGTGGCGGTGGTGGTGCTGGCGTCCGTGATCGGCTGGAAATTCACCGTGCTGTATGTGCTGACCGGACTGACCGTGGCGCTGATCGGCGGCTTCGTGCTGGAGCGCTTCAAGCCGGAACGCTGGGTCGAGGACTACGTGTGGAAAATCCACATGGGGCAGGCGGCAGAGGTGGAAGAGGACAAGTCCCTGCGTGCTCGCCATGAATATGCGCTGGGGCAGGTCCGGGACATCGTCGGTCGCATCTGGAAATTCATCCTCATCGGCGTGGGCGTGGGTTCCTTCCTGCACGGCTACGTGCCGGCCGAACTGGTGGCCAACAGTGGCCGGGGATGGCGGCCTGCTGTCGGTGATCGGCGCGGTGCTGATCGGCGTGCCGCTGTATTCCGACGCGGTCGGCATCATTCCCATCGCCGAGGTACTGCTGCACAAGGGTGTGCCCATCGGCACGGTGCTGGCCTTCATGATGGCGGTCGCCGCGCTGTCGCTGCCGGAAATGATCATCCTGAAGAAAGTGGTCAAAGTGCCGTTGCTGGCGCTGTTCGCAGGCTATCTGAGTATCTGCTTTCGTCATCGTCGGCATGTTGTTCAACCAATTGAGAGGTGTTTTATGAGTATCGGATCTGCATCCTTCCATCGTGGCGCTGGTGTCCCTGGCGGCCAATATCGCGGCCAACCACCCCAAACAGGGCCTGTGCCAAGTGGACAAGCTGAAGCAATACGGCGTGGCGCAGGAACAGATAGATGCCGTAATCGAAATTGCGCGCCACATCCGCGACGAGGCGGCGCAATCGCTGGATGCCAGCTTCGACGAGGCCTGCCGCAAGGAAGTTGCCAATGCCAGCCTGTCCGCCATCGGCATCGCGCAGGGCGCCTGCTGCACGCCGACCCCGGGCGGGAAGTCATGCTGCTGAAACCGGCTAGCAAACTGGAAATCGAATGGCGCCACCTGGTGCAGGCGGGCAACACCTGCGAGCGCTGCGATAGCACCGGCGAAACGCTGCGCCGGGTATTGCAGGACTTGTCCGCCGAGCTGGGCCGGAAGGGCGTGGCGGTGACATTCCGCGAAACGCCGCTGGGTCCGGAAGCGCTGGCACAATCCAATCTCATTCTGTTCAATGGCAGGTCCGTGGAGGACTGCCTGGGCGCACAGGTAACAGAAACCCACTGCCAGTCGTGTTGCGAGCTGGTGGGAGAAGAAGTAAGCTGCCGCGCCGTGGAAGTAAACGGCACGGTTTACGAGGCTATACCGGAAGCCCTGATCCGGGATGCCGCTTATGCGGCACTGCAAATGGAAAATAACATGATGAAACAATTCAAGGTGCTGGGCTCAGGCTGCGCCAACTGCGACACGACCATGAAACTGATCGAGGAAACGGCCAAAGCCAAGGGCGTTGCAATTCAGATGGAGAAGGTTGAAGACATGGCCGCGATCCTGGGCTTCGGCGTGATGTCCACCCCTGGCGTGGTGCTTGATGGCATCGTGGTGCATAGCGGCGGCGTGCCGACCAAAGGCCTGGTCGAAAGCTGGCTGAGCACGGCCGAGCCTTGCTGCGGCTGCTGCGGCAAGGAATAGTTAGGGCGTGTTAACTCCAATTTCACGCCTGTGTTGCAAGGAGAAGGCGATGGATGGCAGGCGCGGTGTGCAGCGAATGGTTGTTCCATTCGCAAGCGCTGCAACGACGCAGGCATGGCCTTCTCCTTGCAACCCTTCTGGACGGGGGCGATTTGGGCGCCTCCCTTTGTCACAAGCCGCTTGTTGTGGGCGGCACAACGGCGCGTCTTGCTTCGCGGGCGGCATCCCAAATCGCCCCCGTCGCAGTCGCGAAATTGGAGTTAATACACCCTAATGGCCAAGACCGTATTGATTTTGTGCACCGGCAATTCCTGCCGCAGCCAGATGGCCGAAGTTCTGATCAACCACGATCTTGGCCCTGACGTGCGCGCACTGTCCGCCGGTACGCGTCCCCAGCCAAAAGTCGCTGACGGCGCCATCGAGGCGCTGAAACTGGGCGGCATGAATACCGACGGGCTTTACCCCAAGGATGTGGATGCAGTGATGAACGAATCCATTGATCTGGTGGTGACGGTGTGCGACAACGCCAAGGAAAGCTGCCCGATTTTCCCCCGGCCGATTCCTGCCATCCACATGCCTTTTCACGACCCCCACGGCGAGCCGCTGGACAGCTTCGTCAGGGTGCGGGACGAGATACGCGCCCGGTTGATTCCGGCGGTTGTGGAGCGGTTTAAATAGTTTTTTTCATTAGCATGCGCCACCTCCTTTAGTCCCCGAAATTCCATCTGGGAGGTCGGGCTTCAGCCCGACATGTCGGTTTAAAACCTGACCTGCAATTTGTTAATTTTCCGATATCTAAATGGCGAATGAATTCGCCGGTTTAATGGGGGGGGCTGTAACAAAGCGAGCGGATTCACTGAGGAATATTGCGGGCTTTAATGACCGTGTTGAGCTGCGTGGCGCTTGCAGTTATCACGGGTATTGCGCGAGAATGATTTTTATCAGCATCAGCGACACATGGTGAAATCATTCTTTGTCCAAGATGACCTCAAGAAACAGGATTCCCCAATTCTCTGGCAGTCTCTGGCTGACATTGATCCTGTTCGCCCTTCTTACGGTCGTGTTTGCTGTTTACGCCTGGTCGGAAAAGCAGATCGACCACGCCCATGAAATGCGGCATCAATCCTATTTGCTGGCCGATCAATTGCGCCAGTCTTCGGACGATCTGACGCGGATGGCCCGAGCCTATGTGATCACTGGCAACCCCCTCTACAAAAAGTATTACCAGGATATTCTGGATATCCGTGATGGAAAGAAAGCACGGCCAGAAAAATATCATGATATCTACTGGGATCTTGTGCTGGCAGAGGGCAAGCCGCTGCGCTCTGCTAGCAGAGCGGCGATTGAATTGCTGACACTGATGCGACAGGCCGGCTTCACCCAGCAGGAACTCGACAAACTGGCGGAAGCCAAGGCTCATTCGGATGCGCTGGCCATGACGGATTTTGAAGCCATGAAGCTGGCAGAGTCTCAAGCTACTCGAGCCCGTGCAAGCTTGATGCTGCATGACGACAAGTATGTGCAGGCCAGGGCCGGCATCATGCTGCCTATCCATGATTTTTACCAGTTGCTGGACAAGCGCACGTTTGCTGCCGTCCATGCCGCCGAGAGCAATGCCGCAAACTTGCGGCTTCTGCTTATTACCCTGGGACTGGGCTTGATGTTGGCGCTGTGGCGGAATTATCGGGTTTTGCGCGCTACGCTGGGCGGAGGCGTTGATGATGTCCAGAAACAGATAGCCAGAATTGGCGGTGGAGATTTTTCTGCTTCCATCCCGGTTGCCACGGGTATGGAGAACAGCGTGCTGGGCTGGCTGTCGGAAACGCAGATCAAACTGAGTGACCTCGATCGCGAGCGCAAGTCGGATGCATTAAAAATCAGGCATTTGACTCAGATCTATGCCGCCTTGAGTCAGTGCAACCAGGCGATTGTGCGCTGCACCAGCGAGCAAGCGCTTTTCTCGCAGATCTGTCGCGACATGGTGCAGTTTGGCGGCATCAAAATGGCGTGGATCGGCATGCTGGATGAATCGAGTCAGCAGGTCAGGCCGGTTGCCAGCTATGGTGACGAGATGGGCTATCTGGACGGTATCGAGATTTCGCTGGATCCAGCCGCTCCGTCCGGGCAGGGGTCGACCAGTACCGCCATGCGTGAAAACCAGCCGATTCTGGTGCCAGGATTTTTCCCGTGATCCTTGCACTGCGCCGTGGCGTGAGCGTGGCGAGCGCTCAGGCTGGGGGGCTTCGGCCTCGTTGCCGCTGCTGCGTAAGGGTGAAGTCGTCGGCAGCTTCAACCTGTACCGCAGGGAGGCAAACGCATTCGACGACGCTGTACGTAACCTGCTGATCGAAATGGCGCA
>CAVUID010000001.1:0-12272 GCA_963741495.1 uncultured Gammaproteobacteria bacterium | reverse complement strand
AAGCGCGTCTGACGCAATTGCTGCCCGAAACAGGAAGGCTCTGATTCGGGTAGTTCATTGGGCAGTAAAATCAAATCGGAAATAAACAGGATGCTTGCTGCGCCTGCCGATTAAGTCATTTATTTCTTGGTATTTTTAACCTGTTTTAGTGTTTGCCGAAGCAAGCGTCTCTCTCAACCAACTTAAAAAGAAACACATCACTCAAGTGGGCTTTTTGGGAATACGCGCAACAGCCATTCTGATCAGGAATGAAAATGCAAACACGGCAAAGAAGACAAGGATTGAAAAATACCAGGGAATAAATGTATATGACCCAATAGCGCTGAGGAATGAAGCGATTACCCACATCAGCCCGGCCGTCATCTCGCCCCCCATCGTGCCGCCATGTCCAGGCACGATGTCACGTCTCTGGTAAATGACCGCAAACGCAGCCACGAGAAACGCCCCTGTAAAACACCCAATTGCGAGAACGTGCATAATGGATTTTGCTCAGATTTTCGTACAGGCAATTAAGCCTGGATATCGCACTTCTTGAACAATTCCGGGCCGGGGCGTCATTTTCAGTGCGCAGGGCCGATCTGGAACCGGCCTGATCCTTCAGCACTTTCACCTGCGCCCAGCGCCTTCACCTGAATGGCATAAGCGCCAGGCTCACCGGCTGCGCGCGGAATCTCCTTGATCACTTTCGTACGCTGGCCGGGCGGCACCTGCACTGACCATTCAGTTCGGCTAAGCGTTTTACTGCCTTGTACGATACCGAAGTCGAGCTTGACTGGCACAGACTGTTCGCCTGAAGCCGTATTTACCGTGATTTCTATGACCACAAGGAAAGAGGCCCCTTTTTCCACCTGTGAGGGTTCGACACGAACATCATGCAAGTACAGGGCATTTCCAGCCACTGCACCATCTCCCACGTTGCCAGGCAATTGCCTTTCCCTCGTCTTCCCGGGTGCATCAAGAGCGAGAGTGGCCTGACGTGTAATCTCCTGCCCATTTCTCTTGAGAGTCAGAACCGCTTGCGCACCCAGAGTCTGTGACTGGACAAGGGATACCAGCTCCTGACCGTTCTGGCCCAGTGGCTGGCCATTAAAATGGGTAACGAAGTCATTTACGTGCACACCTGCACGCTCCGCAGGCCCGTTACGTAGGACTTCCACGACGCGATAGCCTCCTTCTGCGCGTGCATAGGTCACCCCCAGCATGGGCTTGTCGCCAAAGATGCGCTTCGCCTCGGCAATATTGCCCAATGCAAGCTCAATTTGACCCAGCAAGACTTCTCCACGCCGGGCTTGCGGCATCCGCTCCAGACCCTTGCGTGCGGCCTCCCTGGCGAAGGCATAGTCGCCCAGTCCATAGGCTGAACGGGCCAACTGAAACTGGCGTTCAGGCACCTCTTCCAGAACGATTCCGCGACGGAATGCATCCACAGCGGCAACATAGTCGCCCTCTCCATATGCGCAGAGTCCGAGATTATCCAGGGCAACAAGCGATGATGGCTGCATTTTTACCCACCGTTCAGCAGCTTTCCGGCACTCCGCAAAGCGCCCCAGCCTGTACAGGGTATCCGTGAGCCAACCCACCGTTTCTGGTATCACCCACAATGATTCAGCCTTCTGGAAAGATTCTGCCGCTTCCGGCAAACGCTCTTGTTTTCTGAGGAGCATGCCGAGCTGGTAATGCGCTTCCCAGAGCAAGGGGGCTTCTTTAACTGCGTTACGGAAGTACTGCTCCGCTTCTGTCAAACGGCCAGCATCCATCGCAGCCACACCCCGCATGATCTCATCACGGGGCGCAGCCACAGCGCTGGAGGAATAAAAAAACGCCAAGCCAACCGCAAGGCTGAAAACCAGCACGCTTTTCCATAATTTTTTCATCATGACTGACATTCGGATGCCCCCCAGGTGGCGATTTAGCGGATTACCCGGGATGAAGTGTGAACAGTGAAATCACCCCGATCCGTATGAAAAGTCAGCGTTGTCTTCCACAACCCCAATCCATTGGCGTCTGCAGTTCCCATGCCGTGATAGATGACGGTTTTCCTGCCGGGAGGTGCCACAGAGGTCAGCCACCCCTGGCCACTATGGCTTTGCGGACTGAAATAATTTTTCCCGGAGCCCGCCTGACGGCCATTGATGGTGGTTTCAGCACCTACGCTTGAAACATGGATGGGATTCGGGCTGCGATTATCGAGTACGAGGGAAAAAGTGTAACGCTGTCCCACCCGACGAGGATCCGGGCTGGTCTCGGCAGCGACAACCACATTACTGGAGCCACTCTGAGCGCCTTTCTGCGACTCATTACAGCGGAACAAATGCCGATGATCTCTTGATGTATTGTCCCAGCGGATCAAGCGGGCACGTCCCCCCTGAACTTCTACGCTGGCACTGGCCCAGCCGTCCCAGATAAGCCCCTGACCCTCATACCTGTTGGCAGAGGTGGCGCGTACTTTTAGCACCGTATCACCCTCACGGGGAGGTTGTCTGATCAGTAGATTCCCTACCCGGCCTGGCCCACAGGAGCCTGGAACGAGACGCCCAACGAACTGGTTGTTTTGCTGCTCAAACTCGATGCGGCAAAGATTCTCGGGGTGATCAAGATCCTTCTGATCCAAAAACATCGAATAGCACCATTGGCCCTCTAAACCCTCCTGGGAGAGGGGTTGCGATGCGACCTGCGACTGCGCCTGACCAAGAATAGTAATGGCCTGATTAAAACCATTGTTAGCCGTACCCACCAGAGTCGCCAGCGGATCCCTCAGCTGGCTTCCTTGCAGGATGCTCGTCACAGGGGAGAGATTCACGCAACTTCCCGTGGCAAGTTTTACACTTGGCAATTCCATCAATTCATGGCGTGCCCCCTGTAAATGACCCCATCCGTCACTGAGTGCGCGCTGCATGAGCGGTCGATCGCCATCCCGTTCAGCGACTTCGGCAATCTGCAATGCCTGCTGACCGTAGCACAACTGATAACCAAGCCGCGCATAATGACTGTCGCAGGTGGGTAGGTGTTCGAGCCGGCTGGCGATGAGTTGCTTGGCCAGTTCATTGGCTTGATTTGACCAGCTCATCTTCAGTTCGTTGGCAAGTGACGATCTGGAACGGCCATCCGAACGGTCAAGCTGACTGGCCTGATTATGGAGGTAATTTTTCCGGGACTGCCAATCTGGCCAGGCACGCAAGGGATCGAACGTTGTGCGATTGGCCATTTCCATGTGTTCCCCCGCGAAGCGCAGGTGGTCGATGATGCTGTCGTCGGCACGGCCAATCGAGTAACGGGACAACGCCGAGGCCCAGCCGATCCGGCAGAGCGCCGCGAATTCGTGATAAGGCCCTGCACCAACGTTCAGCAAGGTGCGATTGGGATTCGGGTCAGGACGCCCGGGATCGCGCTGAGGGCCACGCGGCGGCTTGCGCTTCGGATCATCAGCGTCAGGTTTGCCTCCGCTCCGCTCATCGATGACCTGACGCTCTCCCATGCGGCGTTCTTCAGCACCATTTGGCGTGGACTCATTGACGGCGATGGTCCGGCTTCCTCCCTCATTGAGGCCCCATGCGTCGGCGGCCGGTGTACTGCGATGAGGAGTTCTTCTGGCGACTTGCAACCGTGCGCTAAGATCTTCGCACTGTGCTTTGATCATGGGGAGGTCACGCTTTGCCACAGCGTTGCTTGCCTGGTGCATGCTCTCAGCCTTTTCGGCATCATCTGCACGTACTCCAGCCTGATCAACCATTTCTTCGGCAGTCCGCAACAACGCGCGCTTTTCTTTGCTGGCTCTGATCGCCATGTCCAGTCGCAAAGCCGCACCATTATCGCTTCCGCCAGACAGTACACCGAACCACCGGCGTTCGTCTTTTCCTTCTGCACGCAGGCGACTTTCTTCTGCTTCCAGTTGTTTCAGTTCGCGTTCCAGACCATAAGCCAGCTCTCTAGCGCCATGCCATGCGGCTCGTGCCTCGCGTGCACGTTGTTGCAAGCGGGCTTGTTCCGGATCATTCTCCAGGCGTTGCAAATGCGCCAGGCAACTATCCAGAAGTCCCTGTAAACGCGCCGCCGCCGGGGTATCCGCCTGTGCTGCATGGACGTTTGCGGGCGGCAAAGCAAATGCCATAACAATCGCCAGGAGCAAGCCCGCAATATACCCAGATATAGTTTTTGTGATCATCGTAATCTCCATGACAATTTCTATACTTCTCGCCCATGCATATGAACTGTAGCCCCGCTTAGGGTCAACACTATCAGTGAAAAGCAGCGCGATCAATAATAGATAAGGAAGGCAGATACCGGAGATTGCTCGGAATGGGTTTCGTGCTACCGGAGTCCGAATGTCGCGAATTTTTGCATCAAGACGACGCGGAAATGATTGCTTGCACTCTCCGCTTGCTGGCTATTTTCACGGAGTTTTTCTGATGATCTGAACAGCCCTACAGAATTGCCATCAACCCCATGCTCACACGCTCCAGCCCGGCCAGATCGCGGGCAGTTTCAACCCCTGAAAACCCCTGCTGCCGCAAGATCTCGCGGCAGTTTTCTCCCTGATTCCAGCCATGTTCGAGCAGCAGCCAGCCGCCCGGTCTGAGATGCGCCGGAGCCAGGGCTGCAATATGGCGGATATCGTCCAGGCCATCTGTTCCGGAAGCCAGCGCTGACAAGGGTTCGAAGCGCACATCGCCCTGCTGCAGGTGCGGGTCTGCTGCTTCCACATAAGGCGGGTTGGAAACGATGAGATCGAATGTTTGCGCATCGAGCGTGCTGAACCAGTTGCTGTGCAGCAGGCGCAGGTTGGGCACTTCCAGCCTCTCAGCATTCTCTCGTGCCACGGCCAGCGCCGCCTGCGACTGATCCACTGCCGTGACAGCCGCCTGTGGCCGGTTTTTGGCGATACTGATGGCGATGGCGCCGCTGCCGGTGCCGAGATCGAGCACTTCAAAAGGCTGATGCTGCGGAATGCGCTCGAGTGCCAGTTCGACCAGTAATTCGGTTTCGGGGCGCGGGATCAGCACGGCGGGCGTGGTCTTGAATTCCAGCCCGAAAAATTCACGCTTGCCGACGATGTAAGCGATGGGTTCGCCTGCGAGGCGGCGCGCCAGCAAATCAGCATATTTTTTCCCGGCAACTTCGTCCAGCGCATCGCGATCATGGCTGATGAGCCAGGAGCGTGGCACGCCAAGCGTGTGGCAGAGGAGCATCTGCACTTCCAGCCGCGCTTCGCGCGGATTGAGGCAAAGCGCAGCGACCAGTGCGTCAGTATTTTTCCTCAGAATGTCATTCAGGGCGATGCTCATCGCAGAG
Organism: uncultured Gammaproteobacteria bacterium; assembly: GCA_963741495.1. Lineage (GTDB taxonomy): Bacteria > Pseudomonadota > Gammaproteobacteria > Burkholderiales > Sulfuricellaceae > Sulfurimicrobium. The sequence continues at coordinate 6,983 of CAVUID010000001.1, read as the reverse complement.
GCAGGGTATCGAGTTTGGCGGCCACCGCCTGGCAGGCCGCGACCAAGTCAGTGACGATCCGCTCGTCCACATTCAGATCGCCCTCATACTCGCCCAGATTACGAATATCATGACACTTGGCCAATACGCGCCAAATTTCCGGCCCCAGCCCCAGCGTATGCGGCAGTACCTGAAACACGACATACCGGTTGCCCGCACGATAACCATGCCAGCGCAACGCAGCCAGACACAAGGCATGTGCCGCGTTGTAAGCGAGATCGAAACGCCCTTCAAGGGAGAGCCCGGGGTGGATTGCATCTTTCAGGCGAGCCCGCCCTGAGCGCTTGAGGCCAGTGAATTCCTTCGCGTCCATCGGTTCAGTCGAGAGCGGCTTGCCGGGGCCACTTAAATTCTCAAGCTGCGAGGCCATTTTCCTCCCCGATCAACCATAGCTTGGATTGTGCCAGAACCCGCTGGATAAACGCATTGTCCTGTTCAATCCGCCGGGTAAGTTCCTGGCGGGAATACACCGTTGGATTGACCTGACGGCCGAGCCGGACGGAGGCGTCTTCCACAGCGGCAAAGATTTCCGCATAGGTCAGGCTGTCGCTCACCACCATCAGGTCGATATCGCTCTGCGCCGTGTCCTGCCCCTTCGCCACCGAACCATAGACGAATGCCATGCTGATCTGTGCCGACAGTGGCGACAATGCAGCACGCAGCACATCGCCAAGGCCAGAAGTCTTCAGCACCAGACCGCGCAACTCTTCGAATACCGGCGCGGCAGGATTGGCCTGATAATGTTTCTGATTGCCTATACGCGAAACAGTGAGCAAACCAGCGCTTGCCAGACGCGTCAACTCGCGCTGTACCGCACCCGTGCCGGAGCCAGCGAGCGCAATCATCTCGTTGGCGTAAAAACTGCGCCCCGGATTGCCGAACAGTATGCCCAGCACGCGCTGCTGCACTTTTGTGAAGAGTGCATCGGCGATCCCTGTGGCTTGGGTTGATTGAGCTTTTCCGGACAAATTATTTATTCCCATATTGGGCATGATAGACCCCTTTCTGGGTACACTCAAGCCTGCCGGGGGGGGTAGTCGTGTCAGCCTTCTCCGGCCAGGCTGGCCAGCAATTCCGCCTGGTGCTCGGCCATCAGCGCGCCGGTGAGTTCGTCCATGTCGCCGTCCATGATCTGGTCGATCTTGTACAGCGTCAGGTTGATGCGGTGGTCGGTGATGCGGCCCTGCGGGAAGTTGTAGGTGCGGATGCGCTCGGAGCGGTCGCCGCTGCCAACCAGGGACTTGCGCGTGGCGGCTTCCTTGGCGTTGCGCTCGCGCAGCTGCCCGTCCATGATGCGCGCCGCCAGCACGCTCATGGCCTGGGCCTTGTTCTTGTGCTGCGAGCGGCCGTCCTGGCATTCCACCACGATGCCGGTGGGCAGGTGGGTGATGCGGATCGCCGAATCGGTCTTGTTGATGTGCTGCCCGCCCGCGCCGGAAGCGCGGAAGGTGTCGATGCGCATGTCGGCGGGATTGAGGTCGACCTCGGCCAGCTCGTCCGCCTCCGGCATGATGGCGACGGTGCAGGCCGAAGTGTGGATGCGCCCCTGGGTTTCCGTTGCCGGGACACGCTGCACGCGGTGGCCGCCGGACTCGAACTTGAGCTTGGAATAGGCGCCCTGGCCGATGATCTTGGCGATGATTTCCTTGTAACCGCCCATCTCGCCGGGGCTCTCCGAGACGATTTCCACCTGCCAGCGCTGACGCTCGGCGTAGCGTGTGTACATGCGGAACAGGTCGCCGGAAAACAGTGCCGACTCATCGCCGCCGGTGCCGGCACGGATTTCCAGGAATACGTTGCGCTCGTCGTTGGGATCCTTGGGCAGCAGCAGCTTCTGCAAATCGAGCTCGATCTGTTCCAGCCGGGCCTTGCCTTCCTCGATTTCTGCCGCGGCGAATTCCTTCATCTCCGGATCGGACAGCATTTCCTGCGCGTCGCGCATGTCCTGCTCGCACTGCAGCCAGGCACGGTACTGCTCCACCACCGGCGTGATGTCCGCATGCTCGCGCGTCAGCTTGCGATAGTTGTCCATGTTGCTGGTGATGTCGGCGCTGGAAAGAAGCAAATTGAGCTCCTCCAGCCGCTCGCTCAGGGAGGCGAGTTTGGCCAGGATAGATGGTTTCATCGCTAGTTATGGTGAAAGTGATAAAGGCGGCGCAGGGCCGCTTCGAGCAGGGTGCGGTCTTCGCCGCTGGCGTGGTTCAGCGCATGGCTGGGGTCATGGAGAAACTTGTTGGTGAGCGCACGCGCCATCAGTTCCATCACTTCGCGCGGGTCTTCGCCACGGGCCAGCATGCGCTGGGCGTGTTCCAGTTCCTGACGGCGCACCCGGTCCGCATGGTCGCGCAGAGCGCGGATGGTCGGCACCATTTCGCGGTTTTCCATCCAATCCACAAAGCTGCGCACACGCGATTCCACGATGGCCTCGGCCTCGGCAGCGGCGACCTGGCGGCTGTCCATGCCTTCCTGCACGACCTGGGAAAGATCGTCCACGCTGTAGAGGAAAACGTCGTCCATTTCCGCCACTTCTTCCTCGATGTCGCGCGGCACGGCGAGATCGACCATGAACATGGGGCGGTGTTTGCGCGCCTTGATGGCGCGCTCCACCATGCCCTTGCCCAGGATCGGCAGCGGGCTGGCGGTGGAGGTAACGACAATGTCGTAAGCCGCGAGGTGGTCGGGCAGGTCGTTGAGCGTGATGGCGCCGCCGCCGAAGCGCTGCGCCAGGGTGCTGGCGCGTTCCAGGGTGCGGTTGGCAACGAGGATGTGCTTGGGATGCTGGGCGGCAAAGTGGTTGGCGCACAGCTCGATCATTTCCCCCGCGCCGATGAACAGCACATTCTGCTCGTGGATGCTGGGGAAGATGCGCTGCGCCAGCCGCACTGCGGCAGCGGCCATGGAGACCGAATTGGCGCCGATCGCGGTCGTGCCGCGCACTTCCTTGGCAACTGAAAAGGTGCGCTGGAACAGCTTGTGCAGCAGGGTGCCCATGGTGCCGGCCTGCTCGGCGGTCCGGACCGCCTGCTTGAGCTGGCCGAGAATCTGGGTCTCGCCCAGCACCATGGAATCCAGCCCGCTGGCGACGCGGAAAGCGTGCTTCACCGCATCCTGTTTGGGCAGCGTGTAAAGATAAGGCTCGATGGCGTGGGTCTTGAGCTGGTGGAAATCGGCCATCCAGTCAATCGCCTGCTGCGGCTCCTCGGTGTTGCAATACACCTCGGTGCGGTTGCAGGTAGAGAGGATTGCGGCTTCCTTCACCGGGCGGTGATCGACCAGATTCAGCAGCGCCTGTTGCAGGTTTTCGGCATGAAACGCCACCTGCTCGCGGATGGCGAGCGGCGCGGTATGGTGATTGATGCCGAAAGCGAAAAGCTGCATTTAGGGAATTTTGGCCTGTTAAACGGCTGAAAGTATACCGGAAATCAGGGTTAAAAATACGTATTCAAGACACAAAACGCGCCACCAGCCCCTGCGAAAAATCTCCCGGCGGCAAGGGAATGCGCACCGTCCAGCCGCTGCCGGGGGCCGCTTCGATAGCCTCGCCATCCAGGTTTTCCATGCGTTCCAGCTGCACGATCTGATTGCCGGAGGGCAACAGCAGCTCCAGCCGGTCGCCCACCACGAAGCGGTTCTTGACATTGATCTCGGCCATCTGGCTTATTGCATCGAAGCTTACGATATCGCCCACATACTGGCTCTTGGCGCTTTCCGAATAGCCGCGCATGTAATTCTGATGCTCCGCAGTGTGATGGCGCTGGTAGAAGCCATCGGTATAGCCGCGATTGGCCAGCGTTTCCAGCGAGGACATATGGTTCAGGTCGAAAGCCCTTCCTGCCATCGCATCGTCGATGGCCTGGCGATACACCTGCGCGGTGCGTGCCACGTAGTAAATGGACTTGGTGCGCCCCTCGATCTTGAGCGAGTCGATGCCCATCCTGGTCAGGCGCTCGACATGCTCCACCGCGCGCAAGTCCTTGGAATTCATGATGTAGGTGCCGTGTTCGTCTTCCATCACCGGCATCAGCTCGCCGGGACGGTTCTGCTCTTCCAGCAGATACACCTTGTCCGCCAGCGGATGGCGCGGCAGGCTGCCGCAATCGGACAAGGCGCTTTCCTGCATCTGGGCCGAAAAATCGGCGCGGATCACCCCGGCGGCATCCTCCTCGCCCTCGTGCACCTTATAGTCCCAGCGGCAGGAATTGGTGCAGGTGCCCTGATTGGGGTCGCGATGATTGAAATAGCCGGACAGCAGACAGCGGCCCGAATAGGCGATGCACAGCGCGCCGTGGACGAATACTTCCAGCTCCATATCCGGGCACAACTGGCGGATTTCCTCGATCTCGTCGAGCGAGAGTTCGCGCGACAGGATCACCCGCGTCAAGCCCATGCTTTTCCAGAATTTCACCGCCGCGTAATTCACCGTATTGGCCTGCACCGAGAGATGCACCGGCACTTCCGGCCACTTCTCGCGCACCATCATGATCAGGCCGGGGTCGGCCATGATCAGGGCATCCGGATTCATGGCAATGACCGGCTCCATATCCGCCAGATAGGTCTTGACCTTGGCGTTGTGCGGCATGAGATTGCTGGCGACGAAGAATTTCTTGCCCAGCGCATGCGCTTCCCTGATGCCGGTTTCCAGCTGCTCCAGCTTGAATTCATTGTTGCGCGCACGCAGGGTATAGCGCGGCTGCCCGGCATACACGGCATCGGCGCCGAAAGCGTAGGCGGTGCGCATTTTTTCCAGCGAACCGGCGGGAAGAAGAAGTTCTGGTGATCGATGTTGGGGCATTCAGATTTTGTCCTGGTCATCGCACGCAATTGCCGGAACTCAGCCCTGCGCACACTCGAATTTTACCTTATATGGGAACCAGGCCCGATAAATCAATCGGGTCTGGTACGAGATCAATGGGGTCACGGATCAATGCGGATCAATGGGGTCAGACTCGATTGATTTGAGCCTCACTCTGCCCCCGTCTATCGGTACACCTCATCATGGCTGCCAATATCAAGCAGGATGATTTCCTTTTCGGTAACCATCAGGGTCAGGGTAATCCGGTAACTGTAAGTCAGGCTGACGGCATAACAACCGGCGAGCTTGCCGCTCAAGGGGTGCAACTCCAGAAGCGGCTGGAATGGGTCTTTTTGCAGGTCGTCGAGCGTCCTGGCAAAGCGTGGCCGCAGGTCGGGGTGCTTCTTGAAGAATTTGCGCGCCTGGCGGAGGAATTGCAGCGGCGTAACGATGGCGTACATTATGCCGTCTCGTCAGCGTCCAATGCCTTCAACAGCTCGGCGGCGGTCTTGAATTTCTTGACCTTGCCGCCCTTCACATCCTCCAGCGATGCGCGAACGCGCGCGTAGTGCGCCTCCTGTTCCGCAACGATCAAGTCCTGATAACGCTCCTCGGAAAGCACCACATACTGGGGCTGGTTATTCCTGATCACATGCAGGTCGCCTTTGGCAATCAGATCATCCACGGCGGCAATGCCGCGCCGTTTAATTTCCTGGGCAGGGATGGCATTCATAATCAAACTCCTTTCAGTACCTGTTTAAGTACCGAAATTATACCCATCCACAGACGGAATAACAATCCGTCATCTGAACCGCGAAAAGGGGACTGATTTATTTATCCCGCCCCATGATTCGCAGCACAAAGAGTTTATGATGTGGTAATTAAAATCATGGGCGAGAGTCGGGCGTGCGGTTTTGCCGGATTACCCTCATCACATCGTGCAGCGAGGGCATAATCGGCAGATGATATTCGCGCAGGACGCGGACTTCAGTATGTACCTGGAAAATGTCCGGGAATTGATCGATCGAAAGATAGAAGCACGCGGGCCGGGTAGGCCAGCAAAAAGAGAGTGGGAAGGCGGGAAATAAACCTGTCCCCTTTTTTCCTGGAGCTAGGGCCAATGGAGTCTGACCCTATTGGTTTTTGATAATGCCCATGACATTCTCCTCCTAGCGGTTTTGATGAAATCGAGAAATTCCATCTTGGCACTTTCGATGCCGTTCGCGGTAACTTCCCCGCACCCTCGGGACGTGGAAGTCCCTTTCATTCGTTAGGCGGGAAATGACATGTATGTTTCTATTGACGTTCCTGAGATCAAAGAATACCCGGAAGGATTTCCGCAGTATTGGTTAAAGACTCTTTTCATAGGCAAGGTTTCTTCAGTGTTCCAAGTTAATGCTCTAGCTTCAACGTATGTCCGTCTTGTCGAGGCAGCTCTAGTGGAATACCGGCTAGGGCACCTAAAGCTCAAGGAGTTTTGGGGCACTCATACATCTCTCAACCTCGGTGCCATGCATCGCTCGATTTCACATTTCGAGAGTTGTCTATCTGACATGTATCGAGCAATAAATTGCTTTACGCGCCTGCGTCGGCACAAAGAACTTGGAGATCTGCGCCAAGTTTTGAATGAAGAACGACCACGCTTCATTGCTGACGACATCTCTGACCAGCTCCGCACAATTCGTAACGAAATACATCACCTAGAAGAGCTCGTTATGAATGGGCGGCTTACAGAGGAAAGCCCGTTTGCCCTAAAACCTGACGGCCCTGAAACTGTGCATCCCACCGAGGCTAATCAAACAGTGAAGACAATTGACCGCTTGGTGATTGCACAGCGCGAGCTTTTATTCTCAGACCTTGCAACTTGGCTCAAGGAAATGGGACATTTCGCAGAGAAGCTTGCTTCATATGGTCCAACCAAGATCGGCGGCTAACGTATGCGATCCCGCCTAACCCCATATTTCGAGAGGGACAGCCCAGAAACGGGCTGCCCCTCAATTTGAACATTAGCTCGCAACCTCACCATCTTCACCGCTGCGAGCAGTTAGAAGCCGGGTTGATTGCAGCCACACATTCCGCATGTCAGGTACTGAAGGCCGTGAAATAATACCTCGACAGGGGTAAAATGCGGGTCTCATGTCTACCCCTTCTT